>NZ_CP159402.1:1177500-1825000 GCF_040500525.1 Azospirillum formosense
GAAAAAGTCGGAGATGACCTGTGGCTAGGGGTGAAAGGCCAATCAAACCGGGAAATAGCTGGTTCTCCGCGAAAGCTATTTAGGTAGCGCGTCGGGCGATTGCCCACGGGGGTAGAGCACTGGATGGGCTAGGGGGCCTCGCGGCTTACCAAACCTAACCAAACTCCGAATACCGTGGAGCACAGCCCGGCAGACAGACGGTGGGTGCTAAGGTCCATCGTCGAGAGGGAAACAGCCCAGACCGCCAGCTAAGGTCCCCAAATCACGGCTAAGTGGGAAAGGATGTGGGAAGGCCATGACAACCAGGAGGTTGGCTTAGAAGCAGCCATCCTTTAAAGAAAGCGTAATAGCTCACTGGTCTAGTTAAGCCGGCCTGCGCCGAAAATGTATCGGGGCTCAAGCCGTGTACCGAAGCTGCGGATGTGATCTCTGATCACGTGGTAGCGGAGCGTTCCGTAAGCCTGCGAAGGGTGTCCGTGAGGCCGCCTGGAGGTATCGGAAGTGAGAATGCTGACATGAGTAGCGACAAACAGTGTGAGAAACACTGTCGCCGAAAGTCCAAGGGTTCCTGCGCAAGGTTAATCCACGCAGGGTGAGCCGGCCCCTAAGGCGAGGCCGAAAGGCGTAGTCGATGGGAACCACGTTAATAGTCGTGGGCCAGCGGGTGTGTGACGAATGGGAAAGCGTGTCGGGCCTTATCGGATTGGCCCGGCTGGGGACCCGTTCCAGGAAACAGCCCCCGCATCAGACCGTACCCCAAACCGACACAGGTGGACTGGTAGAGCATACCCAGGCGCTTGAGAGAATGGTGTTGAAGGAACTCGGCAAATTGCCCTCGTAACTTCGGAAGAAGAGGGCCCCGTTGTGGCGCAAGCCATGGCGGGGGGCACAGACCAGGGGGTGGCGACTGTTTACTAAAAACACAGGGCTCTGCGAAGCCGTACAAGGCGACGTATAGGGTCTGACGCCTGCCCGGTGCCGGAAGGTTAAGAGGAGGGGTTCACGCTCCGAATTGAAGCCCCGGTAAACGGCGGCCGTAACTATAACGGTCCTAAGGTAGCGAAATTCCTTGTCGGGTAAGTTCCGACCTGCACGAATGGCGTAACGACTTCCCCGCTGTCTCCAACACCAACTCAGCGAAATTGAACTCTCCGTGAAGATGCGGAGTACCCGCGGTCAGACGGAAAGACCCCGTGCACCTTTACTACAGCTTTGCAGTGGTGCTAGGGATCTCATGTGTAGGATAGGTGGGAGGCTAGGAAGCCCGGGCGCCAGCTCGGGTGGAGCCATCCTTGAAATACCACCCTTGAGGTCTCTGGCATCTAACCGCGCTCCGTTCATCCGGAGCCGGGACCCTGCATGGCGGGTAGTTTGACTGGGGCGGTCGCCTCCCAAAGCGTAACGGAGGCGCGCGATGGTGGGCTCAGAGCGGTCGGAAATCGCTCGTCGAGTGCAATGGCATAAGCCCGCCTGACTGCAAGACAGACAAGTCGAGCAGAGACGAAAGTCGGCCATAGTGATCCGGTGGTTCCATGTGGACGGGCCATCGCTCAACGGATAAAAGGTACGCCGGGGATAACAGGCTGATGACTCCCAAGAGTCCATATCGACGGAGTCGTTTGGCACCTCGATGTCGGCTCATCACATCCTGGGGCTGGAGCAGGTCCCAAGGGTTCGGCTGTTCGCCGATTAAAGTGGTACGTGAGCTGGGTTTAGAACGTCGTGAGACAGTTCGGTCCCTATCTGCCGTGGGTGTCGGAGTTTTGCGAGGATCTGTCCCTAGTACGAGAGGACCGGGATGGACATACCTCTGGTGCACCGGTTGTCACGCCAGTGGCATGGCCGGGTAGCTAAGTATGGACGGGATAACCGCTGAAAGCATCTAAGCGGGAAACCCACCTCTAAACCAGAACTCCCTTGAGAGCCGTGACAGACCATCACGTCGATAGGAGGCATGTGGACGGGCGGCAACGCCTGAAGCTGAGCCTTACTAATCGCTCGATCGGCTTGATCCTTCCCAGTGGCGGCCCGCGCGCAGCGGCAAGCCCTGGACGCAACGAGCCAACACCGCAAGAACGCACAGCAACGTCCTCGATCAACGATACCCCTCTGCCGTCCCGTCCGGATGGTTCGCGTGTGCCTTGGTGACCTGGTGGTCATGGCGAGGTTCCCAACACCCGATCCCATTCCGAACTCGGCCGTGAAACGCCTCAGCGCCGATGGTACTGCGTCTTAAGACGTGGGAGAGTAGGTCGCCGCCAGGTCACCACGGCACACGCCACGCCATCCATGGGCGCGGACGCAGCAAGGCTCAAACACGCTTGACAATCGGCTTCATGAACGACAGGACCGGCGCTTTCCCAACGGGAAGCGCCGGTTTTGCGTTGGGGCCGGGGCACGCGGACGAGGCAAAGCAGGAGGGCTGGGAGAGCGATGCTGACGGAGGATGACGCACCGGATTGCGAAAGCTGCGGGGCCTGCTGCGCCTTTTCCTGGGAATGGCCGACCTTCATCGGTGATTGGGACGGCGACGGGATCATGGAGCATTTGAAGGAGGACGGTCGCATGCGCTGCAACGGCAACCGCTGCGCCGCGCTGAACGGGACTCTTGGCGAGTCGGTTTTCTGCAGCGTCTACGAACACCGCCCCTTGGTGTGTCGTGAGTTCACCGCGGGGAGCGACGCCTGCCACGCCGTCAGGGCCCAGCTGGGGCTGGACCGGTCGGAACCGGAAGACTGAACCACGCGCCGACCCGATGACGCAGGCTGCGCCGACGGTCCTCCTCCGGCGCCGGAGCGATGTCCCAGTCCCAGGCTTGGTCGGGAGGAGGAAGGTCGAGCCCCCACAGGGAATCCTCGCGCTCACGGACCGCGCCGTCCTCCAACCAGAGACTTTCCGTATCGGTGAAGAGACTCGCCTGTTCTGCCATGCGGGCAAGCCAGGTGCGATGCGTCTGCGCCAGGCTTTTGGCAAACCGTTCCCGCTCCGGCCAAGGGGTGGTCGGCGCCTTGCGGTCGATGGCGTCCAAGGGCAGCAGGGGAAGCTGCGACAGGAGATTGCAGGACAGGGCGAAGGCGAAGCGTTCTCCCGGCAGGTCGGGTGGCGAGGGTGAAGGAAGCGGCAACGCGCTGGAGAGGGCGGCGTCCAGCGGGGCCAGCGTTCCGGTGACGTCGAGGGTCATCAGGCGGACATTGGGATGGCGCCGCGCCCGCCGGCGAACGGACCGGCTGTGCAGCATGTCGATCAACACCACCTCGCCGAATCGTTCAGCGAGGGCCGACAGAGGAACCTCGATCAGCAAGCCGGACCCGGCCACCAGCGCCCGCCCGCCCCGTGGCGCCCGGTCCATGGCCTCTTGTGCGAAGCGGCGGCACGCCTCGACATGGGGCGCCCAGGCTCGCCTCTGGCGCCGATGGCGCGCCCCAAGGGCCACCATCTCCGCCAGATAGCCGTAGCGGCGGGCCAGCGGCGGGCAGGGCGTCGTCAGATATTCGAAGGCTTCCCTCAGCATGATCCGTCCCGCTCCGCGCGTCTTGTGCCGGTCCGGAGCTTGACCCGAGGGAACCCCCTTGACCGGAACGGGTGGCAGGGTACCTATGGCGGCATGGTGGAGATCAAGAGGAAAGCGGCCCTGGTCACCGGGGCGGGAAAGCGGATCGGACGCGCCATCGCGCTCGATCTCGCGGCGCGTGGCTGGCGCGTGGGCGTCCATTTCGGGCATTCCCGCAGCGAGGCCGACGCGGTGGTCACGCATATCGTCGGACAGGGCGGCGTTGCGGTGGCGCTTCAAGCCGACCTGGAGCGCGAACTGGACGCGCAGGCGCTGGTGCCCGAAGCGGTCGAACGTTTGGGCACGCTGTCGCTGCTGGTCAACAACGCCTCCCGATTCGAGCGGGACGAGGTGGAGGACGTGACGCGGGAGTCCTGGGACCGCCATATGGAGGCGAACCTCCGGGCCCCCTTCGTTCTGAGCCAAGCCTTCGCGGCGCAGGTGCCCCGTGACATGGAAGGGCTGATCGTCAACATGATCGATCAGCGGGTGTGGAACCTCACCCCCCACTTCATTTCCTACACCCTGTCGAAGGCCGGCCTGTGGACCTTGACCCAGACGCTCGCCATGGCGCTTGCCCCGCGCATACGGGTCAACGCGATCGGGCCGGGGCCGACGTTGAAGAACGTCCGGCAGACCGACGAAGAGTTCGCCGCGCAGCGGGACGCCACTCCGCTGAAGCGTGGCCCGTCGCCGGAGGAGATTTGCGCGGCCCTGCGCTTCCTGATCGACGCGCCGTCGGTCACCGGCCAGATGGTCGCGCTCGACGGTGGCGAGCATTTGGGATGGGCGCAGCCGTCGTTGGGCTTCGTTCCGACGGAATAGGCGTTTCGGCCCAGCGGCGCCATGCCGTTTGGAGCCCCGCGCCCGGATCGGTCGCCCGCCCAAGCAAAAGGACCGCGCGTTGTACACATCCGGCCCCATCGACGCAAGGGGCTGTTTGCACGAACCGGAAAAATAGCGGCACAGCGCCAAACTGCCGTATTGACTCGAGGCGAAATTAGGAAAAACAAAGACTTAGCAGAAATGCTCACTTTTTGTGCATAGCTTTGGAATCCCTTGGGCCGCCTTGGTTCCGTTGGGGTAACCCTTGAGTTATCGACACACTTATCCACAGGAGTCGTGGATATCCCGATGAATGACCGCCGATGGGTGTGTCGTTCGACGTAACCATTCAGGGCAGGGGGTGGTTGATCCATCCCTGGGACCCGACGACATTCGAGACATGGCCGACACCGCAGACACCCCCACGGACCTCGTCCTTCCGGAGACGGATGGCATCGATGCCCCGGGCGCCGACGCTCCAGACGCCGATGCCCCCGGAGCCACGCCGCGCGCACGCCGGCGCCCCGCCGACCTCGCCCGGGGGGCGGAGGTGATCCGCGAGCATCTGAAGACCCTGCCGCAGACGCCCGGCGTCTACCGCATGCTCGCGGGCGACGGGGCCGTGCTCTATGTCGGCAAGGCCAAGAACCTGAAGCGGCGGGTGTTCAACTACACCCAGGTCAACCGTCTGCCCGTGCGGCTGCAGCGCATGGTGTCGGAGACGGAGACCATGGAGTTCGTCACGACCCACACCGAGGTCGAGGCGCTCCTCCTCGAATCCAACCTGATCAAGCGGCTGATGCCGCGCTACAACGTGCTGCTGCGGGACGACAAGACCTTCCCGCACATCATGATCACCAAGGATCATGATTATCCGCAGTTGACCAAGCATCGGGGCGCGCGATCGCGCGACGCCGACTATTTCGGCCCGTTCGCCTCGGCGGGGGCGGTCAACCGGACGATCACGGCGCTCCAGCGCGCCTTCCTGCTGCGCAACTGCGCCGACACGGTCTTCGCCGCGCGCACCCGGCCCTGCCTGCAGTACCAGATCAAGCGCTGCACCGCGCCCTGCGTGGAGCGGGTCAGCCCGGCGGAGTATCAGGCGCAGGTGGATCAGGCCCGCGCCTTCCTGTCCGGCAAGAGCCGGGACATCCAGACCGAGTTCGTCGCGGAGATGACCAAGGCCGCGGAGAACCTCGACTACGAGACCGCCGCCCGCTACCGCGACCGCATCCGGGCCCTGACGGCGGTGCAGGCGCACCAGGACATCAACGTCGAAGGCGTGGTCGAGGATGCCGATGTGATCGCCGCCTACGCGGAAGGCGGGATGACCTGCGTGCAGGTGTTCTTCTTCCGCGGCGGGCGCAACTACGGCAACCGGGCCTATTTCCCCAGCCATGACAAGAGCGCCGAGACCCCGGAGGTGCTGGCCGCCTTCATCGCCCAGTTCTACGAGAACAAGGCCGCCCCCGGCCTCGTCCTGGTCAGCCACGACCTGCCGGAGCAGGAGCTGCTGACCGAGGCCCTGGCGCTGCGCGCCGGCCACCGGGTCGAGTTGGCCGCGCCCAAGCGCGGCGACAAGCGGCGCATCGTCGAACACGCCCTGACCAACGCGCGGGAGGCCCATGGGCGGCGGCTGGCCGAAAGCTCGTCGCAGGCGCGGCTTCTCGACGGGGTGGCGGCGGTCTTCGGGCTGGACGGCCCGCCGCAGCGGATCGAGGTCTACGACAACTCCCACGTCCAGGGCGCCCACGCCATCGGCGCCATGATCGTCGCCGGACCGGAGGGCTTCATCAAGAACGCCTACCGCAAGTTCAACATCAAGACCGAGGGCGCCGCCGGCGACGAATTCGCGATGATGCGCGAGGTCATGGCCCGCCGCTTCGGCCGGGCGATCAAGGAGGACCCGGAGCGGACGCAGGGCACTTGGCCGGATCTGGTGCTGATCGACGGCGGCATCGGGCAGCTCAACATGGCGCTGGGCGTGCTGGCCGATCTGGGGATCGACGACGTGACGCTGGTCGGCATCGCCAAGGGGCCGGACCGCGACGCCGGGCGGGAGCGCTTCTTCATGCCGGACCGGGCGCCGTTCCAGCTGGAAATGCGCGACCCGGTGCTCTATTTCCTGCAACGGCTGCGGGACGAGGCGCACCGCTTCGCCATTGGCACCCATCGGGCGAAGCGCACCAAGGCGTTGGGCAAATCGATGATCGACGAGATTCCTGGAATCGGACCCAGCCGGAAGAAGGCCCTGCTTCACCATTTCGGCAGCGCCGTCGCCGTCTCCCGCGCCGGACTGGCGGATTTGGAGTCGGTCGAAGGGATCAGCAAGACGGTGGCGAAAAAGATATACGATCATTTCCATTCAGACGGTTAGAATGACGCCGCCCGCCGCGCGTTTCCCCCGATTCCAGAGTTGCGACCGATGCTGACCAGCCTGCCGAACCTGCTCACCCTGTCGCGCATCGCGGTGATTCCCGTCGTGGTCGGGCTGTTCTACGTGCCCGAGGCGTGGGCCGCCTACACGGCCTGCGCCCTGTTCGCCGCGGCCTGCATCACCGACTGGTTCGACGGCTATCTGGCCCGCGCCTGGGAGCAGGAAAGCGTCATCGGCAAGTTCCTCGACCCCATCGCGGACAAGCTGCTGGTCGCCGCGACCCTGATCATGCTGGTGGCCTTCGCCCGCCTGTCCGGGCTGTCGGTGCTGGCGGCCGTGGTCATCCTGCTGCGCGAGGTGCTGGTCTCCGGTCTGCGCGAGTATCTGGCCGGGCTGAACGTCGGGGTGCCGGTCACCTGGATGGCCAAGTGGAAGACGACGATCCAGATGGTGGCGATCGGCTTCCTGATTGTCGGCGACTACGGACCGGTCCACATCCCGGTCACGCTGATCGGCACGCTGGGCCTGTGGGTGGCGGCGATCCTCACCTTCGTCACCGGCTGGGACTACATGCGCGCCGGGTTGAAGCACATGATGGCCCACCAGCCCGCCAAGCCGCAAAAGGGCGCTCCGGGCAACCCGGCCCGCACGCCGGGCTGACTCGCGTCTCCTGCGGTCCGATCCGCCGCGGTCTGTATTTTTTCCGGCACATGGCAGAGCGGGCCGCCATTCCGGTTTGTCCGTTCGCATGCCCGTGTGTTTCTGCTATGTGACCGGGGAACGCCCGCGCGGCGACGGGCGGCAAGGCGGAGGATAGAGGCTTCCATGAAGATGTTCGGCCTGACGGGGTGGAGCGGCAGCGGCAAGACGACGCTGATCGTTCGCCTGATCCCGGCGCTGATCCGGCACGGCCTGACCGTTTCGACCATGAAGCACGCGCACAAGGGCTTCGACATCGATCATCGCGGCAAGGACAGCCACAACCACCGCGAGGCCGGCGCCACGGAGGTTCTGGTCAGTTCGCCCCGCCGCTGGGCGCTGATGCACGAGATCCGGAACGACGAGCCGGAGCTGTCCCTGGCGGAACTGCTGCCCAAGATGTCGCCGGTCGATCTGCTGCTGATCGAGGGATTCAAGCGCGAGCCGCACGAGAAGATCGAGGTGTGGCGCGCCTCGGTGGGCAAGCCGCTGATCGCGCGGGACGATCCGAGCATCGTCGCGATCGCCAGCGACGGGCCGGTCCCGGACGCCAAGGTGCCCGTCTTCGACCTGAGCGACGAGGAGGGCATCGCCGCCTTCATCATCGCGCGTTGCGCGCTGGAACGCTGCGGGGCGACGGGGCAGGCTGTCTGAGACGGCGGGCCGTCCGAGCAAGGCGGCCCGATGGCGGTGTGCGGAGGTGGAGTGGAGCGATGGCTCAGCTTAGCGACGATTGCTTCGCCTTCGGCGGGGAGATGATGGCGGTGGACCGGGCGCTGGAGCTTCTCTCCGGCCGCCTCCACCCCGTCACGGAGACCCGCCGGATCGGTCTTGCCGACGCGCTGGGGCATGCGCTGGCTGAGGATGTCGTCGCCCCGTTCAACGTGCCGCCGCACGACAATTCGGCGGTGGACGGCTACGCGGTCTTCTTCGACGACCTGACCCCGGACACGGCGACGCGGCTGCCGGTCACGGCGCGTGTCGCCGCCGGCCATGCGCTGGACCGACCGGGACGGCGCGGCGAGGCGGTGCGCATCTTCACCGGTGCCCCGATGCCCGAAGGCTTCGACACCGTGCTGATGCAGGAGGACTGCAAGGCGGGGGAGGGCACGGTCGTCATTCCCCCCGGCATCCGGCGCGGCGCCAACCGCCGCCGCGCCGGCGAGGACATGGCGCGGGGCAGCACCGTCCTGACCGCCGGCCGCCGGCTGCGGGCGGAGGACATCGGCCTGCTCGCCTCGCTGGGGCGCCGGGAGGTGACGGTGCGCACGGCGCTGCGCGTCGCCGTCTTCTCCACCGGGGACGAGGTGCGGGAGCCGGGCGTGCCGCTGGAGCCCGGCTGCATCTACGACGCCAACCGCTTCGCCCTGATCGCCGCGCTGCGCCAGCTCGGCTGCCGGGTGACCGACCTCGGCATCCTGCCCGACCGCCTCGACGCCGTTCGCGGCGCCTTGGCCGAAGCGGCGGAGACCCATGACGTCCTCATCACCTCCGGCGGCATGTCCACCGGCGAGGAGGACCATGTCAAGGCGGCGGTGGAGGCTCTGGGGGGGCTGCATTTCTGGCGTCTGGCGATCAAGCCGGGGCGCCCGGTGGCCTTGGGCACGGTCAACGCGGGGGCCGGGAGCGCGGTCTTCGTCGGCCTGCCGGGCAACCCGGTGGCGGTGATGGTCACGTTCCTGCGCATCGCCCGGCCGATCCTGCTGCGGCTGATGGGGGCGGCGGACGAGGCGCCCGCCTTGTTCCCGCTGCGCGCCGGCTTTACCTACAAGAAGAAGGTGGGACGGCGCGAGTATGTGCGGGCCACGCTCGCCCGAGCCGCCGACGGGGTTTTGACCGCGGTCAAGCACCCGCGCGACGGGGCGGGCATCCTGTCGTCGATGGTCGAGTCCGACGGGCTCGTCGAACTGCCGGAAGAGATCACCCGCGTCGAACCGGGTATGATCGTGGACTTCCTGCCTTTCAGTGAGGTTCGGTGATGAAGATCCTCTATTTCGCCTGGCTGCGCACCAAGATCGGCGTGGCGACCGAGACGGTGGACCCGCCGGCGGAGGTCCGCGACGTCGGCGCCCTGGTGGACTGGCTGAAGACCCGCAGCGCGAAGCACGCCGACGCGCTCGCCAACAGCACGGTGGTCAAGGTCGCGGTGAACCAGGAGCATGTGCCCTACGATCACCCGGTCGGCTCCGGCGACGAGGTGGCCCTGTTCCCGCCGGTGACCGGCGGCTGAGGAAGGACGTGTTGCCGTGACGGTGAGGGTGCAGAGCGAGGATTTCGACGTCGGGGCCGAACTGGCCGCGCTGACCGGCGGGAAGACGGGAATCGGCGGGGTGACCCTGTTCGTGGGGCTGGTCCGCGACATGGCCGGCGGCGAAGCCGTCAGCGCCATGACGCTGGAGCATTATCCCGGCATGACTGAGCGGCAATTGGAGGCCATCGAGGCCGAGGCGCGGGAGCGCTGGCCGCTGGACGACGCGCTGATCATCCACCGCTACGGGCGGCTGGAGCCGGGCGATCAAATCGTGCTGGTCGCCACCGCCAGCGCCCACCGCGAGGCGGCCTTCGAAAGCTGCCATTTCCTGATCGACTGGCTGAAGACCAAGGCGCCCTTCTGGAAGATGGAAGCCACCCCGGAGGGGGAGCGCTGGGTGGAGGCCAAGGAGTCCGACGACAAGGCGGCGGAGCGCTGGACGAATCCGGCGTGAGGTGAGAGGCAGGGCACAGACGGCGCCCTCCTCGCGATGGTTGGATCCGCTCCCGCGCCAAGCTGTGCGCGCTTGCGGAGTGTCCGATCATGCGAATCCGGTTCCCGCCCGCCGGACTGGTCCTGTTGCTGGGCGCGCTCCTGTCGTGCCCGGTTCATGGGAAGGAGCGGCAAGCAGCGGAGCGGATTCGGGCCGATCCGGTCAGCGGCTGCCGCGTCCGCGACCATGATGTGAGCCGGGGGCGGTCCGTCCGCTGGACCGGCCCCTGCCGCGACGGCTTCGCCCATGGCGCCGGTGTTCTCGAAACGTTCAAGGGCGAGGACCCCGCGGACTGGGTCGAGGCGGACTTCGTCGATGGCCGGGCCGAGGGGCCGGGACGCCGCGGGAGCGAGGATGGGACGATCTTCCAGGGGCGATTCCGGCACGGCCTCGCCACCGGCGTGGGGGTTCTGACCCTGCCGGACGGTCACCGCTACGAGGGAACCTTCGCGTTCGGGCTCCCGACCGGACAGGGGGTGTTCATCGCGTCCATGGGGTTGCGCTACCGCGCCCAGGTCGACCGGGACGGCCGGGTGTGGGCCGGCGCGCTTCTCGGGACGAAGCCTCCCGATCCCATCCAGTCGGCCGAGCGGCCGGAACCGAAGGGCCGGGCGGCGCCGGGAAGCCTGGAGGAGTGGCTGCGCACGCCGCCGTGGGATTACCGCGATCCGGCGCCGGGCGGTGCGAACCGGCGTTGACCAGCCCTGCGCAGGCGGCGTTTGCCAGACGCGCCGCGCCGTGGTGACATCGCGAGCCCCCTTCGGATGACGGCGATGAACTGGCAGACTCTCGGATTCTTCTTCGCGACGGCCTTCGTGCTGTCGATGACCCCCGGCCCCAACATGCTGCTCGCGATGAGCCTTGGCCTGCGCTACGGCGTCCGCCGGGCGGCCTGGGGCGGGCTCGGCATGTGCGTGGCGCTGACGACGATGGCCACCCTGTCGGTGCTGGGCCTCGGCGCCCTGCTGGCGGCGTCGGAGCCGGCCTTCCAGGCGGTGAAATGGGCGGGCGTCGCCTATCTGACCTGGCTCGGCATCGCCGCGTGGCGGGCGCCGGTGCCGGACGGCTCGCCGCGAGTCAGCGGCGCCGCGGCGGCGGAGGAGGCCCCGGCCCATCGCCTGTTCCTGCGCGGGCTGCTGGTCGCCTTCAGCAACCCGAAGGCGCTGGTCTTCATGGCCGCGCTGTTCCCCCAGTTCATCGACCCGGCGGCCCCGCTGGTGCCGCAGCTCGTCGCGCTGGTGGCGATCATGGTGGTGATCGAGTTCGGCTGGATCATGGCTTATGCCACCGGCGGCAACAGCATCGGCGCCCGCCTGACCAGCGGGTCCGCCGCCCGCACCCTCAACCGCCTGACCGGGGGCCTGATGATCGGCGCCGGCGGGCTGCTGGCGCTCGCCCGCCGCCTGTGATCCCTCAGTCCATCCGGCGGAGGGTCGTCTCCAGGCGGCCCTTGCCGGAACGGTCCAGCCAGGTGGCGGACAGGCGCCCGTCCGTCCGGATGCTGTAGCGCAGCACGTTGCGCCCCTTTTCGTCGAAGACCAGCTCGTCGTTCTCGATGCGGCCCTTGCGCTGGGCGCGCTCCATCGGCTGGTCGGCCTCCATGCCCGGCCCCAGCACATAGTCGGCATAGACGGCGTCGCCGTCGACCCGGTCCACCGCCAGCGCGATTTCCCGCCCGTTGATGTAGGCGCCGTACCAGACTCCGAGGAAGGAGCGGGCGCCCGTGCCCGCCGGGGAGGAGGTGCCGCTGCCGGTGCGCGGCTCCGGGGCCGCGGCCCGCATCAGCTCGGCGCTCGGCGTGCGGCCCCAGGATTCGTCGCAGGACGGGTCGCCCCGGCGCGGCGGGGCCTCGGCGAAGCGCAGGATGCAGGCGCCGAAGCGCCGGACGAACATGCCGGTCGTTGCGGCGCCGTGGCCGGTCAACAGGGCCGGCTGATCCACCACGATGTGGTCCAGACCGCGCGAGGACAGGATGCTGCGCGCCGATTCCCCGCGCCCGCCGGGATCGAAATCATCGCCGTGGAAGAAGAACAGCATCACACGCGCGTTGTGGATGCCGCGCAGGATCGGCCAGAGCTGAGCGGCGTTGTCGCGGAAGCTGTCGTAGGAGTCGGAAAAGTTGCCGAAGGCGGCGGGGGCGGTGCCGACGACGGCGTCCACCCGGTCGCTCTGCCCGGCGGCCATCAGCGAGAGGAAGGCGCCGAAGGACTGGCCGGTCAGCACGACCTTGCGGTAGCCGCGGTCCTTCAACTGATCGGCGTAGCCCGCCAGCGCGCGGGAGCTGTTCGGCAGGGTGTCGCTGACGCGCATGCGGTCGAGCCGGAACACGTCCCAGCCCGCATCCTTCATGGTCTTCATGTAGAGCGGGGTGGGGGCGTTCGAATCCTCCACATCCACCGACCGGCCATGGCTCCACACCACCGCGCCGCGGGCCATGGTCGGGCCGAGCAGGGCGCCGTCGCCATAGGCCGGGTTCAGGTGAATCTGGGCCGCCGCCGGCTGCGCCGATCCGAGCATCGCCAACGCCACCACCAATCCAAGCAGCGCCTGTCCGACTGTCCGCCTCATCCTTCCACGCTCCTGTCTGCGGGCGTGGAGAGGGTCCCGGAATATGGTTAACCCAACCTTTCCATCGGGACGCGCGGGGCGTCGTCATGGAACGTTGTCACAGCCTGCCAGCGGTGCGGGGACCCTGCGTCAGAAGGTCTCCCATTGCAAATGCGAATGACTCGCAATTCAGGCGAGAATCGTCTAAGGTCGGTTCCGTCACTTCAGTCGGGAGGGGTCACCATGTGCGATTCGGTGGGCGAGGGGAGGCTGTCCCCCTGGACGGTGTCCGATCTGACGACGGCGGAGCGCGCTCTGCTGACCGGCTTCCGGCAGTGGTTCCGTCACGGAACCGCCGGCGCCATGGCCGCGATGCGGGCCAGCTTCGGCGTCGCCGGCGTGCCTTCGTCGGCACTCCTGCCGCTGTTCGCTCTGCTTGGCACCTTTGCCGTGACCAACGCCGGCCGTCCGTCCTTCCGTTGCCCGTCCTGCTCGCGGGTCGGGATGGATGAGATGGCGGTGCTTGACGCGCTCGCCGCCATGCAGGCCGGGGAAGGCGACGTGACGACCCAGGTCTTCGACCGCTGGCTTCCCCTGGTCGCCCTGACCATGGCCGCGGATTCCGCACGGGAGTTGGCGGACATCCTGGACGGCGCGCGCATCCGCCTGCCGCGGCGCCGCCCGGCCCGGCTCATAGCGCTGGCGGCGGAATGACCGGCGCGAAGCCGGCCCCGGTCTGCCACGCCGCCCGCCGGAGCAGCGGCTTGCGCATGATCCACTGATCGATGGGCACCTGCACCAGTTCGCCGGCCGGGGTGCGGTAGGAATAACGCCCCCGTTCGGTGCCGCGCAGCTCGTAGCCCAGCCGCTCGTAGAAAGGCAGGACCCCGGCGTTGTCCCGGTCCACGCCCAATTCCGCTTCCGAATAGCCATGGTCGAGCGCGGTGCCCTCCGCGGCAGCCATCAGCCGTGTCGCGATGCCGCGGTTGCGGAAGGGCTGGAACACCCGCAAGGCCCACAGCGTCGCGCGACGCAGGTGCCGTTTTCGCTGGAAGTCGATGCAAATCTGGCCGGCGGGGAAGCCGTTGACCTCCGCCACCAGGAGGGCGCCGCTTCCGCGTTCCTGGGCGCGGAACGCCGTGGCGAGGATTTCCCGATGCGGCGTGTGCAGCCCGAACCATTCGAGATCCGGCAGATCGGTCCGGCAGGCCGGGCGAATTGCGACGGGCAGGCTGATGACATCCTGCGACGCGGTGGCGGCGTCCATTCCTCCTCCGGACTTCAAACCATTTGAGGGAGTGAACGGGTCGGCGCAGACGGCGTTCCCCGCGCCCGATGAAAGTCTTGGCAAGCAAAGCCTTCGTGCGAATCGCACAAAGGCGAAAAATTTAGACAAATTGCCTTTTTAAACGGTTCTATTGTCCTGCTTTGACAACCCAAAGAATATGACGATCGTCCTTGTTGACGGATTGGGATGCCTCTTGGTAAGTCTCTAAACGAAATGGGGCGCGGGTGCGCCCGTTCGGTGACGGCGCATGACCCTCAGGCCGAGGGACGGCGCCCGGAGACAGGGGAGGGCGTGCGATGATCAAGATTGTCAACCTGGGACGCACCGGCCTTTTCGTGGCGATGCAGAATGGTGCTCTGACCACCATCGGCGGCCGCACGCACTGGCGTTCGCTCGACGACATCCGTTCGGCCGCCAGCGCGGCGAAGCTCAAGATCAGCGACACGGTTCTTCGCACCGTTCTCTGACGGCAGCGCCCGCGTTCCGAAACAGCGGATCGGTCAATCTGGGGGGCCGGCGGCACGGTTTCAGGCCGCCGGCCCCACGTTGTTTCCGATACCAGCGTTTCGGATACCAGTTGGGCTCCCGCGATCAGCCGGCCCGGACCCGTGCCAGGAAGCGATCGACCTCGGTCCGCAGATTGTTCGATTGGATGGACAGCTCGTTCGTCGCCGACAGGACGCTGCGCGCCTCCGACCCTGTTTCCGACGCCGAGGAATTGACGCGCACGATGGTCTCGCTGACCTCGCGCGTGCCGATCGACGCCTGCTGGACGTTGCGGGCGATTTCGGTGGTGGCGGCACCCTGCTCCTCCATGGCCGAGGCGATGGAGGTCGAAATGTCGTTGATCCGCGCGATGGTTTCCGAAATCGAGCGGATGGCGAGCACCGCGTCCTGCGTTGCCCCCTGCACCGCGCCGATCTGGGAGTTGATCTCCTCCGTCGCCTTGGCGGTTTGGTTGGCGAGGCTCTTCACCTCCGACGCCACGACGGCGAAGCCCTTTCCGGCCTCCCCGGCGCGCGCGGCCTCGATGGTGGCGTTCAAGGCGAGGAGGTTGGTCTGGCTGGCGATGTCGTGGATCAGCTTCACCACCTGACCGATGCGGCTGGCGGCGTCGGCCAACCCCTGCACGGTGGTGTTGGTGCGCTCCGCCTGCGACATGGCCTCGCCGGCGATCGCGGCCGACTGGGTCACCTGATGGCTGATCTCGCCGATGGAGGCGGTCAGCTCCTCCGCGGCCGCAGCGACCGTCTGGATGTTGACGGAAGCCTCCTCCGCGGCGGCCGCGACCTGGGTGGACTGCGCGCTGGTTTCCTCGGCGGTGCGGCTCATGTTCTGGGCGGTGCCCTGAAGCTGGTGCGCGGCGGACGCCACGGCCTGCACGACGCTCTTCACCTCGCGTTCGAACGAGTCGGCGGTGGTGCCCAACTCGCGCGAGATGATCGCGGCGGTGTTCAGGTCGACATAGACCGAGGTCGCCAGATCCATGTCGAGGAAGACCGCCTTGTTGATCGCCTGCATGAGCTGGGCGAGCTTCTCCGGCTTCTTGCGGTAGACCTGATAAGCCAGGTCGATCAGCTTGTTCAGGGTGAAGCAATAGGCGCCTGTGTACCAGCGCGGCTCCAGACCGATGCGCTGGTGGGCCTGCCCGATCTTCAGCACCTGCGCCATGTAGGCGTCGTCGAAGGTGCCGGTGAAGACGTTCTTCAGCCAATGCTGCTTCTGCATGTCGCGCGCCCGGCTGACCACCGTCGGATTGACGAGCAGCGTCGCGACCTGGGGGACCGAGCGCAGGTAGCCGTAGAATTCTTCAAGAATATGATCGATGCGCTGGGCGAGATGGGGTTGGAAGTCCCGAAGGATGGCCTTCGTGGGTTCGTCGATTCGCAAAAAGGAGATTCGGTCGAGAATGGATTGCGTCTGGGCAGAATGCGACATGGATCGACTTCCCCGCGAAAAAAGGTCCGCATCAGATTAGCGTAATTTGTTTTTAATGCAAAGTAACTAACCTGCGGGCGGCACTATGGAGGGTTATGATCGGTGTGAAAACCGGCAGAGTTGTCGCAGGCCGCCAAATCATTAAACGCCGATGAAAATAGAAAACCGGCGGAGCCGTATGGCATCCGCCGGTATGTTGCAAACCGTCGTGAAAAGGACTGTTCGTCTACATCAGGCAGCCATGTGGGCCGGGGCACGGCGCAGGGCCTGGGCGGCGCTCAGGACGGCCTTCTGCAACTTCTCGAAGGCGCGCACCTCGATCTGGCGCACCCGTTCGCGCGACACGCAGAACTGCTGGCTCAACGACTCCAGGGTCGACGGGTCGTCCTTCAGGCGGCGCTCGAAGAGGATGCGGCGCTCGCGGTCGTCCAGACGCTCCAGGGCCTGTCCGACCAGCCGGCGGCGCAGAGCCAACTCGTCGGCATCGGCGATCACGCTTTCCTGGGTCGGACGGTCGTCGGCCAGGAGTTCCAGCCAGTTGGTTTCACCGTCGCTGGACAGGGCGGCGTCGAGCGAGCTGTCGTTGGACGACAGGCGGCGGTTCATCTCCACCACCTCCTGCTCCGGCACGTCCAGCTCGGTGGCGATGGCGGTGACGGTCGAGGGGGACAGGTCGCCCTGCTCCAGCTCCTGCATCTGGCTCTTCAGGCGGCGCAGGTTGAAGAAAAGCTTCTTCTGCGCTGCGGTCGTGCCCATCTTCACCAGCGACCAGCTGTGCAGGATGTATTCCTGGATGGAGGCGCGGATCCACCACGTGGCGTAGGTCGCGAAACGGAAACCGCGTTCCGGATCGAATTTCTGCGCGGCCTGCATCAGGCCCACGTTGCCTTCGGCGACGAGGTCGGGCAGCGGCAGGCCGTAGCCGCCGAAGCCGCGGGCGATCTTGATGACCAGCCGCAGGTGGCTGCCCACGAGACGTTCCAGCGCATGGCCGTTCCCGCGGTCACGCCAGGCGACGGCAAGCTCGCGCTCTTCGTCGGGGGCCAGGATGGGGAACCGCTTCGACTCCTCGACATAGCGGGTCAGGCTGGCGTTTTCACCAGTCAGGAGTTTCTTGAGCACACCGGCCTCCTCTCTCCAACGCTCCACCGTCTCTTGCCGTGGAACCCTTTCGATGGCCGTTCGAGGACGCCCACCGTTTCGGCATTTTTTTTGTGGGGGATTTGCCGAAATTAACCGGGAACACGTCAATCAGACATTGATACTGTGCCGCCACCTCCAAGTTGGATCAAGCCTTGAAACGGCGGTGCAGCAATATTTTTTGGCCTATGTCCGGACTATTCGGGCCTTATGAATGCCGAAAAGATCGGAAGAACTTTTGGAAGATTGGCGAAAAGATGACGATTTTCGTTTGGAGTTAAGGCAGATGCGGTTCTCTCCGCTTGGTCATCACTCGGCCATATGGCTTTATCTTCTGCATAAGCTCTGGCCATACAGGCTAAGGGGATGATCTGCTCGGCCTATGACGTTCTTCAGGGGTTCGGCGGCGACGCGGTCTCCCCCCGCGGCGAAGCCGGTGTTCTCTCCGGTTGCGGACATGCTATTCCAGGTCCGAACAAGGCGAGAGGCCATCCATGCACATCCGCGACAGCCGGCCGGACGATCTGCCCCGCATCCACGCGATTTACACCCACCATGTCCTGACCGGCACGGCCAGCTTCGAGGAGGTGCCGCCAAGCCTGGAGGAACTCGCCCGCCGACGGGACGACGTGCTGTCCCGGGGCATGCCCTATGTCGTTGCGGAGATGGATGGGCGGGTCATAGGATACGCCTATGCCGGTCCTTACCGGCTGCGCACCGCCTATCGCTACTGCGTTGAGGACTCGATCTATCTCGACCCCGACCGTACGGGGCGCGGCGCCGGCCGGGCCTTGCTCGCGGCGGTGATCGACCGCTGCACGGCGGCGGGGTGCCGCCAGATGCTCGCGGTGATCGGCGACAGCGGCAACGCGGCGTCCATCGGCCTGCACCGGAGCCTGGGGTTCGAATCGGCGGGCCTGCTGAAGGCGGTCGGCTTCAAGTTCGGGCGCTGGGTCGACAGCGTCCTGATGCAGCGCCCGCTCGGCCATGGGCAGACGGCTCTGCCCGAGGATCCTTGACGGAATCGTTTCCGGTCGTCGGTCGGCGGGCGCCGAAAGAAAAAGGGCGCATCCTGGGGATGCGCCCGCCGTCGACCGAGGGCAAGGGGCCGGGGATCAGTCCTGCACGACCCGCTTGCGGCCCAGACCGAGCTTCGTGGCCATCTCCGACCGGGCCTTGGCGTAGTTCGGAGCGACCATCGGATATTCCGCCGGCAGATTCCATTTGGCGCGGTAGTCGTCCGGGGACATGTCGTAGACGGTCTTGAGATGCCGCTTCAGCATCTTCAGCTTCTTTCCGTCCTCAAGGCAGATGATGTATTCCGGGGTGACCGACTTCTTGATCGGCACCGCGGGGACCTGCTCGGCCTTGGCCGGCGCGGCCTTTTCCTCGCCCAGGCCGTTGAAGGCCGCCTGGACGTTCAGGATCAGCGCCGGCAGGTCGGCGACCGGCACCGTGTTGTTGCCGACATAGGCCGATACGACCTTGGCGGTCAGGGCCTGCAGTTCCGATGCTTCGATGGTCATGGCCGCGTTCAGCTCCGTTCCCCTGTGAGTCGGCCGTTTTTGAACGGCCTTGGATTGGGCGATGTCGATCAGACGTTCACCACGTCGCGCAATTGCTTGGCCGGCTTGAAGCGCGGCGCTTTGGACGCGGCGATCCGCACCGCCTCGCCGGTGCGCGGGTTGCGCCCCTCGCGGGCGGCGCGCTCGGCCACTTCGAATATGCCGAACCCGGCAAGGCGCACGTCCTCGCCACGGGCGAGCGCCGAAGAGATGCCTTCGAACACCGATTGGACGACCTTCGCCGCGTCGGACTTGCGGATGCCGGCGTTGGTCGCGATGGTCTCGATGAGCTCGGCTTGGTTCATGCGGAACTCCTGGCGCCTTCGCGCGTGTGGATTTTCCCGTGTTCTTGGCAGAACGAATCCATCGGCACAAGAGAGATGGACCGGAAAGCAACCCTAAGTGTATCGAGAGTTATGAATTCTTGCCTTCACTGTGGCTTGGATGCATCAAAAAGACCGTCTTGCACCGTTCAACGGTGCGGCACGACCGGCAAAGGAAGGAAGTTCTCCGGCAAAAGTTGATCGACTCGCGGGAGGCGGTTCTTGAACGGTCGATCGGCAACACCATTTGCGTGGCGTTCGGGTCCGGGCCCCTCTGACGGCTGAGGCGTCAGCCGTGATGTCGGATACCGCTTGAATTCACTGCAGACGCAGCGCAATCAAGTGGGTCTTGTTATGGATTCCCTTATCGCCCCTGTCTTTCTTGATTTCATGGGAAAGCCGGCGTGGGTTTGGCTGACCTTCGTCGGCCTTGTCCTGGCCTTGCTGGCCTTCGATCTCGGCATCCTCAACCGCCGCGACCGTGAGATCGGCGTGAAGGAAAGCCTCCGCCTCTCCGCCTTCTACATCGCCGTCGCCCTGCTGTTCGGCGGCTGGGTCTGGTGGTCGATGGGCGACGCGGCGGCGGCGCAGTACTACACCGGCTTCTTCATCGAGAAGAGCCTGTCGCTCGACAACGTCTTCGTCATATCGCTGATCTTCACCTACTTCGCGGTTCCGCGCGCCTACCAGCACCGCGTGCTGTTCTGGGGCATCCTGGGCGTGATCGTGATGCGCGGCCTGATGATCGCCGCCGGCGCCGCCCTGGTCAGCGAGTTCCACTGGGTGCTCTACGTCTTCGGCGCCTTCCTGCTGCTCACCGGCGTGAAGATGCTGTTCGCCGTGGACAAGGAGCCGAACCTCGCCGAGAATCCGGCGCTGCGCTTCCTGAACCGGCACCTGAGGATCACCGACGGCTTCCGAGGCCAGAGGTTCTTCGTCCGCGAGACCGGGCCGGACGGGCGCACCGCGCTCTACGCCACGCCGCTGTTCCTGGCGCTGATGATGGTCGAGTTCGCCGACCTGATCTTCGCGGTGGACAGCGTCCCGGCGATCTTCGCCATCACCACCGACCCCTACATCATCTACACCAGCAACATCTTCGCCATCCTCGGCCTGCGCGCGCTGTACTTCGCGCTGGCGGCGATGGTCCACCGCTTCCGTTACCTGAAATACGCGCTGGCGCTGGTGCTGGTCTTCATCGGCGGCAAGATCTTCTACACCCAGTTCTTCGGCAAGCCGGACCCGCTGGTCTCGCTTGGGGTGACGCTGACGCTGATCGCCGGCGGCGTGGTCGTTTCGCTTCTCAAGACGCGCAGCGAGGCGAAGCGGCTGCCGGCGGAATGACCCCGGTCAGCCGGTGAAGCCCAGGCGCTTCAGGGCGGCGATGCTCTCCTTCGCGCTGGTGTGGAGGATGAAGTCGCCGCCCGCCTGGGTCCAGGGGGCGCGGGCCTTCTCGCGGTCGTCCACCAGAACGGTGCCCGGCCCGCCGTGCCGGTGCTTGTCGCGGGCCATGCAGGTGATGACCCGCACATGGGGCCCCAGCATGTGGGCGACCCAGCGCCGCTTCTGTTCCGGCGCCCAGGAGCCGAGCGGCAGGCCGGTCAGGATGGTCGGTCCGTAAGGCTCGCAGAAACGCCAGAGGTCCTGCGCGTCGTGCATGAACTCCAGCGTTCCGAAGAAGTCGGGGTGGCGCGACAGTTCCCGCCACATGACCTTCATCGGGATCTCCTCCGGGCGCTTGCCGGTGACCGCCTTCACGCCGCGGTCGAAGTCGGCCAGAACGCCGTCGAGGTCGAGGAACAGCTTGGGTCTCTGCATCGTCCAGCCTGTCTTTCCCTGCCGATCCCGCCCTGTATTCCCGGGAGGGCGCCCGAAGAATACCGGTCGCGCGGAACCTTCGCCAGCCGGTCGGGTTGCACCCGAAGGCATAGGCGCACGGCTTCGGTGCGGCAGGGGGATACGGATGACGGTCATAGGCATTTCAGGATCTTACGGCGGCCTGAATCTGGGCGACGAGGCGATCCTCACCTCGGCCATCGAGCAACTCCGCAGCACGGTGCCGGGGGTCGAGGTGGTGGTCTTCTCGCGCAACGCCGCCCACACGCGCGAGAACCATGCGGTGGACCGCGTCCTGAACCCGCGGGAAGCCATGAAGGACGAGATCACCCCGGAGGTGGAGCGGCTCGACCTGCTGCTCCTGGGCGGCGGCGGCATCCTCTACGACAGCGAGGCGCAGACCTACCTGCGCGAGGTCACCATCGCGCAGAGGCTGGGGGTGCCGACCTACACCTTCGCCATCGGCGTCGGCCCGCTGAGGGACCGGGTGGAGCGCGACGCGGTGCGCGAGGGGCTCGACCGCATGACCGGCATCACCGTCCGCGAACCGAGCGCCAAGCGGCTGATCGAGGAGATCGGCGTGCAGGTTCCCGTGACGGTCACCGCCGATCCGGCGCTTCTGCTCAAGCCGGAACCCTTCACCGAGGAGATGCTGGCCGAGGCCGGCATCCCGCGGGGCCGCCCGCTGGTCGGCCTGTCGGTGCGCGAGCAGGGCGCCGCCGCCCCCGAACTCACCGACGCGGCCTACCACCAGCTTCTGGCCGAGGCGGCGGACTACATCGTGCAGCGTTTCGGCGCCGACGTGGTGTTCGTTCCGATGGAGCGCGCCGACGTGCGGGAGGCGCACCGCGTCATGGGCCGCATGGCCGTGTCGGAGCGCGCCCATCTGCTACAGTACCGCTACACGCCCCGCCAGATCATCGGGCTGATGGATCATTTCGAGATGGCCGTGGGGATGCGGCTGCATTTCCTGATCTTCGCGGCCGTCACCGGTACGCCGCTGATCGCTCTGCCCTACGCCTCCAAGGTGTCGGATTTCCTGTCCTCGGTCGGGTTGGAGCCGCGGGCGACCGTGTCCCACACCACCGCCGGGACCTTCCTCGCCGACCTCGACCGCCTGTGGGACCACCGCGCGGAGCAGAAGGGTCTGCTGCGCGACCGGATTCCCGTACTGATGGAACGCGCCCGCGAAACGGCGCCGCTGGCACTGCGGACGGTGGCCCCGCGCGCCGAACCGGCGGTGGAGCCGGCGGAATGATGGTCGGCGGAATGACGAAAGGAGCCAGTCTTGCCCGTTCTGCCCTGTCCCCCGAACCCTGAATCGGTCACGCTGCCGCCGCGCCGCGCCATGAAGGTGGCGCGCTGCAACGTCCTCGTCGTCGGCGGCGGCCCCGCCGGCATGGGGGCGGCCATCGGCGCCGCCCAGTCGGGGGCCGAGACGATCCTGGTGGAGCGCTACGGCTTCCTCGGCGGCAACGCCACGGCGGCGCTCGTCATGCCCTGGATGAGCTTCTACACCCAGCGCGGTTCGGTGGCCGTGGTGGACAACACACGGCTGATGCCGCAGGACCATGGCCCCGGCGAGCCGGTCGTGGGCGGGGCCCTGGCCGTCTTCCTGGGACGGCTCTACACCAACCAGGGCGCCATCCCGCCCTCGCCGGACACCGGATTCACCGTTCCCTTCGACCCGGAGGTGCTCAAGATCACCGCGCAGCAGATCCTCGACGAGGCCGGGGTGAAGGTGCTGCTGCACGCCTTCGCCTCCACCGTCCTCGGCGAGCCGGGCAAGCCCGACGCGGTGGTTTTCGAGACGAAGTCCGGCCCGGTGGTCATCGAGGCCGACGTGATCGTCGACTGCACCGGCGACGGCGACATCGCGGCGCTGGCCGGCTGCGACTACGAGGTCGGGCGGGAGGAGGACGGGCTGACCCAGCCCATGACGCTGATGTTCCGCATGGTCGGTTTCGACCACGACGCCTTCAACGGCTATGTGCGCGAGCATCCGACGCAATGGCGCGGCGTGCACGGGCTGTGGGACCTTGTCTCCAAGGCCACGGCCAACGGCGACCTCGATCTGGCGCGCGAGGACATCCTGTTCTTCGCCACCACCCACCCCGGCGAGATCGCCCTGAACTGCACGCGGGTCACCGGCGCGCTGGGCACCAACGTCTTCGACCTGACCCGCGCGGAGTGGGAGAGCCACCGGCAGGCCGCGCAGATCGCCAACTTCCTGCGCAAATACGCCCCCGGCTTCGCCGACGCCTACACCTGCCAGACCGGCACCGGAATCGGCATCCGCGAGACGCGGCGCATCGTCGGCGATTACGCCATGACCGCGGACGACGTGCTGGGCGCGGCGAAGTTCAAGGACGCCATCGCGCGCGGCACCTACCCGGTGGACATCCACAGCCCGACCGGCCGCGGCACGGTGCTGAAGCGCGTGCCCTCGGGCGAATGGTACGAGGTGCCGATGCGCGCCCTGCTGCCCAAGGGGATGGAGAAGCTGCTGGTGGCGGGCCGCTGCATCTCCGGCAGCCATGAGGCCCACTCCTCCTACCGGGTGACGCCCACCTGCATGGCGACGGGGCAGGCCGCCGGGGTCTGCGCCTCGATGGCGGCGCGGCGGGGCGAGCGCACCCGCGACATCCCGGTCGGCGCCATCCAGCGCGAGCTGCTGCGCCAGGGCGCCCTGCTGCGCGAGCCGGAGGCGTAGGCCCGCGACGGGAGGTCAGCGCATCGCGAAGAGTTCCTGGTGGAAGCGTTGCTCCACCGGCAGGCCATGGCTCGCGAAGTCCCGCCGCAGCGCCTCCCCGAAGCCCGCCGGGCCGCAGAACCAGACGCTGGCGTCACGCCACCCCGGCACCAGGGAACGGATGCGCTCGCCGCTCAGGCGGCCGTCGCGCTCGTCCACCAGGACATGGAGGCGGACTCCCGCCGCCGCCGCGTCGGCGGTGAGCTTTGCGATCGCCTCCTCGTCATACTCGCCGGTGGTGTGGAAGAAATCGATGGTTTGCCGCGGCCGTTCCGGAAGGGCCGCCAGGAACTTCATGCGGGCGATGAAGGGCGTGACGCCGATGCCGCCACCCACCCAGATCTGATGCGGGCAGGAATCGTCGAAGGTGAAGCAGCCGTAGGGTCCCTCCACCATCACCGCCTGGCTGACCGCCAGCCGTTCCCGCAGCCGCCGTGTGTGGTCGCCCAGTTCCTTGACCACGAAGGTGATCCGGCGCTCGGCGTCGTTCCAGGCCGAGGCGATGGTGTAGGGGTGGGCGCCCTCCGCCCTGTCCGAGGTGGCGAAGGCGAACTGGCCCGCCTTGTGGCCCGGCCAGCCTTGCGGAACGTCGATGGCGATCTCCAGAGTGCGCACGCCCGGAAAGTAGTGAAGCGCATCGATCGTACCGGGAACCCGCCGGTCGGCGGCGACCCGGCCGAGCAGCACGACGACGGCGGCCCAGGCGCTGGCGGCGAGCAGCAGGGCCATCACCCAGCCGATGGGCGCGCTCCAGTAGGCGAAGTCGGTCAGCACGACGGCGTGAAAGACCAGCACGAGGTACGTCATCGCCAGCAGGCGGTGCGTCTTGAAGAACAGCCGGTAGGGAAGGCGCTTGAACAGGGCCAGCGCGATCAGCAGGACCGCCGCGTAGAAGGCCCATTCGCCGAGCCATTCGGCGGTGCCGCGCAGGCTGCGGAGCGCCTGTTCGAGCGAACTGTCGGGAATCGCCCGCGGTCCCCGCTGCGGTCGGGCCAGCCACCCCCAGCCCGCCGCCCATTTCGGTCCCTGGGCCCACAACCAATGGACGACGGCCGCGACGAGGCCGGCGATGCCGAGCCATTTGTGCAGGCGGTACATCTTGTCGAGGCCGCCGAACCATGCCTCCGGCCAGCGCGGCCGCAGCGCCAGGATCATCGCCACGGCCATGCAGCCCATGGCAATGATTCCGCTGTATTGAACCAATTGGGCGCGAAGACCGAAAAAGCTGTCCGCCAAAAACACGCCGGGCTCGGCGGCAATCCATAAAATCGTGAGAAGGGCTAAAATCCACCATAAAGACAGTTTGATTGTTTTCATGGCGACATCCTCCGTGTCGGCCACCGTCAAGGTGTGGATGGAGGGATGTTTTGCGATCGCCCTTCCGGTGACAAGCCGATTCCGATCATCGCAGCCATTCGAATCCTCGGCCACGGCAACGACGGGGGTAGACGGGAAATTCGGCTACTTGCGAATCCAGACCTTGGTTTCCATGAAGCGGTTGGCGAGGAAGCGGTAGGTCTGCTTCTGCAGCTGTTCGATGGCGGTCGACTTCTCCACCGGGGTGGTGTCCCAGGACTGGAGGATGTCCTCCCACTCCAGCAGCCGGGCGCGCAGGTCGTCGCGGATTTTGCGGATGAAGGTGACGGTGGTGTCGAAGGACTTCAGCGCGCCGAAGATCTCGCCGGTCTGGGCGTCCGCCTGCTCGAAGATGGCGTCGTAGTCCTTCAGCGGCTTGTTCAGCAGGCCCTGCATGCGCGCGACCTCGTTGCACAGGGTCCGGTCGGTCCGGTAGATCTGGGTCAGCCGGGTCAGCTTGCCGCTGATGGCGCGGATGGCGTTGAAGCGGTCGCGCAGCGCCTCGATGTAGGACAGCTCCTGGGTCAGGTCCTCGATGCGGTCGGTCAGATACTGCTCGTAATTGTCCTTCAGGCCGAGCTTCGCCGCGATGTCCTTGAAGGCGGCCTTGACGCGCTGCTTGGTCTGCGGGTCCTCGACGATCTGTTCCAGCTCGTCGGCCTTCACCACGATCATCTCGGTCCCGGAGATGGAGGAGACGAGCTGGACGGTCAGGCGTCCGCGCGCGATGGTCCGGTGCTTCTCCTCCACCGACCAGGAAGCCCGGCCGTCCAGCAGCTCACCCGGAATCTGCTCGCCGGGACGGATCTGCTTCACGAAGGCGAGGCCCTTGGCGACGGTGTCCAGCAGCTTGGCGTCGCGGCTCTCCTCCTTGATGTCGAAGGATTCCATCAGCGTGTTGAAGGGCAGGGCGGCCTTCAGATCGCCCAGCAGGATGTGCAGCACCGGCTGCTTGGAGGAGGGGTCGATGCAGAAGAAGGCCCCGGACAGGCTGAAGACCTTGTGCTCGAAATCGAAATGCGTGTCCCGCATCGGCGCGGCCGGAGAGGAATCGGGCGGCGCGGCATCGGGCGGCGTCGCCGCGGCGGGCACCGCCTCGGCATCGGCTTCCGTGCTTCCGGTTTCGGGATCGGGGACGTCGGACATGGGCGGGGACCGGAAGCGGCGATTGGGACGGGCAGGTTACAGCAGATCGCGCAGCCGGAACCAGAGCATCGCGAGAACAAGCGCCGGAGTGCGGAACCGCCGCCCGCCGGGGAAGGGCAGGTGGGGCACGCGGGCGAACACGTCGAACCGCTCCGCCGTGCCACGGATCGCCTCGGCCATCACCCGTCCGGCCATCCCGGCCAGCGCCACCCCGTGGCCGGAATAGCCGTGGGCGAAACAGACGGTCGGCGTCAGCCGTCCGACCTGCGGCATGCGGTTCATGGTGATGGCGACGTGGCCGCCCCAGAAATGGTCGACCGCGACTCCGCGGAGCTGCGGGAAGACCGCCAGCATCTTGGACCGCATGGCGATCCTCAGACCCGGCGCGTCCAGTCCGGAGTAGCTGACGCCGCCGCCGAACAGGAGACGGTGGTCGGCGGAGCGGCGGAAATAGTTCAGGACGAAGTTCATGTCGCTGACCGCCGCATTGGTCGGCAGCAGGGACGCCGCGGTGGCCTCGCCAAGCGGCTCGGTGGCGATCATGTAGGTGGCGACGGGCATCACCACGGCCGACAGGCGCGGCGCCAGCGCCCCCAGATAGGCGTTCCCGGCCAGCACGAGGAAGCGCGCCGTCACCCGGCCCTTCGCGGTGGTGGCGACCGGGCGGTCCCCGGTGTCGATGGCGGTGACGCGGCTGTCCTCGAAGATTCGCACGTCGGCCTCCGCGGCGGCGGCGGCGAGGCCCAGCGCGTAGTTCAGCGGGTGCAGATGGCCGCTCCCGTCGTCGGCCAGACCGCCGACATAGGCGTCGCTGCCCACCACCGCCCGCATGGCCTCGCGGTCGAGCGCGCGGACCTTGCCGTAGCCGTAGCGGTCGCGCATTTCGCGCTCCATCGCCGCCACGTCGTCCATGTGGCGCGGTTTCACCGCCGCGTGGGCGAAGCCCCAGGTGAGGTCGCAGGGAATGGCGTGCTTCGCCACCCGCTCCGCCAGAAGCGTCTTCGAGTCTTCGCCGAGGTCCCACAGCCGCCGGGCGTCCTCCGCCCCGACCCAGCGCTCGATGGTGCTCATCGACTTGTTGTAGCCGGTGATGATCTGCCCGCCGTTGCGGCCCGACGCCCCCCAGCCGACGCGGTGGGCCTCCAGCAGAACCACATCGTAGCCACGCTCGGCCAGCTCCAGGGCGGTCATCAGCCCGGTGTAGCCGCCGCCGACCACGCAGACGTCGCAGGACAGCGAGTCCTCCAGCGCCGGGTGCTGGGGGTGCGGAGTCGCGGTGTCGGCGTACCACGAGCGGATGTGGGATGATGTCGGCATGACCGCCGAGTTAGGGGAGGGACCCCCGCCCCGTCAATGATTCCAGCGGTCAAATGGGCAGGATCTTTGTTCCCCTCTGGCGCGGGGAGGGGGTGCGGGATCATAGTATGGCGGTCGTTCACAGAAGGGAGGGGCTGCCCACCGTCCGGTGCGGTCCATACGTTCATGGGTTTCATGGAAGACTTCATCAAGAAGAACCGCATCACCGAAGTGGAATGCCTCGTGCCCGACATGTCGGGCATCGCGCGCGGCAAGATCGTGCCCGCCGAGAAGTTCCTGCGCATCCTGCGCGACCGCGGTCTGCGGCTGCCCGAGGCGATCTTCGTCCAGACCGTGACCGGAGAGTATCCGGAGGACGATTCGGTCACCTCGGATGAGAATTCCGACATCTACATGATTCCCGACGAGCGGACGATCCGCTTCGTCCCCTGGTACGAGGAGCCGACCGCCCAGGTCATCACCGACTGCGTCTACGCCGACGGCAGCCCGGTGAACTTCTCGCCCCGCCATGTGCTGAAGCGCGTGCTGTCGCTCTACGAGGAGCGCGGCTGGAAGCCGATGGTGGCGCCGGAGCTGGAGTTCTTCCTCGTCCAGGTCAACAAGGACCCCGACTACCCGCTGGTGCCGCCGATCGGCCGCAACGGGCGCGTGGAGAGCGGACGGCAGGCCTTCGGCATCGACGCGGTGAACGAGTTCGATCCGATCTTCGAGATGGTCTACGACTTCTGCGAGGCGCAGGACATCGACATCGACACCCTGACCCACGAGGCCGGGGCGGCGCAGATCGAGATCAACTTCAACCACGGCGACGCTCTGGAGCTGGCCGACCAGGCCTTCCTGTTCAAGCGCACGGCCCGCGAGGCGGCGCTGCGCCATCAGGTCTACGCGACCTTCATGGCCAAGCCGATGCAGAACGAGCCGGGCAGCGCCATGCACATCCACCAGTCGGTGGTCGATGCGGATTCCGGGCGCAACCTGTTCTCCGACGCCAACGGGGCGGACACCCCGCTGTTCATGTCCCACATCGCCGGGCTCCAGAAGTATCTGCCCTACGCGATGCCGCTGCTGGCGCCGAACGTGAACTCCTACCGGCGGCTGGTGCCGAACTCCGACGCGCCGATCAACGTGCATTGGGGCCGCGACAACCGCACCACCGGCCTGCGCGTTCCCGTCTCGCCCGCCGATTCGCGCCGGGTGGAGAACCGCGTGGCCGGCGCCGACGCGAATCCGTACCTCGCCATCGCCGCGTCGCTGGCCTGCGGCTATCTGGGCATGGCCCAGGGGCTGGAGCCGACCGACCCGGTGAAGGGCTCCGCCTACCGGCTCGCCTTCACCCTGCCGCGCCACCAGGGCGACGCGCTCCAGAAGTTCAACGCCTGCAAGCCGCTGAAGGAGGTGCTGGGCGAGAAGTTCTTCGACGCGGTCACCTGCGTGAAGGAGGCGGAGTACGAGGCCTACCACCGCGTGATCAGCTCCTGGGAGCGCGAGAATCTCCTGCTGAACGTTTGAGCATTTTTTCCGCCCCCTTCCGCCGCTGCCGCGGAAGGGGGCGTTTGCGTTCCGCAAAAGCCCGGAAAACCCCCCGCAAACCGTTGACAACCAACCCCCCCGTGGGTGCAATAGCGCTCGCGCCGGGGACGCCGTGCGACGCACGCCGCCCCTCACGTCGAATGGAAAAAAGTCGACCCGTCACGAACTGACGAACGATCCAGAATTCGGGGGCTTTCTGCATGAAACGTTTCGCTCTCAGCGTCATCGGCGCCGTCGCGGCGATCGCCATCGCCGGCCCGGCGCTGGCCCAGGCCAAGAAGCCGGTCAACATCTACATCTGGAACGACTATCTGGGCGAATCGACGCTGGCGGACTTCACCAAGGCCACCGGCTACGACACCAAGGTGGACCTCTACGACAGCCTTGAGCTGCTGGAGCAGAAGGTTCTGGTCGGCAAGTCGGGCTACGACGTGATCGTCCCCACCGCCGAGCCGACCCTGTCGCGCATGATCCAGGCGAAGGTCGTGGCGCCGCTCGACAAGGCGAAGATCCCGAACCTGAAGAACGTCGATCCGAAGGTCCTCAAGCTCCTCGAGAATTCCGACCCCGGCAACAAGTTCTCCGTGCCCTATCTGGGCGGCACGGTCGGCATCGCCATCATCCCGGAGAAGATCAAGGCCGTCGCCCCCGACGTCCCGCTCGACAGCTGGGACCTGATCTTCAAGCCGGAGGTGGCGAAGAAGGTCGCGGCCTGCGGCATCACCGTGATGGATTCGGCCATCGACGTGATCCCGTCGGTGCTGAACTACCTCGGCCTCGATCCGAACTCCGAGAAGAAGGAGGATCTGGACAAGGTCGAGAAGACGCTGCTGGCGGTCCGCCCCTACATCAAGCAGTTCGTCACCGGCCAGAACATCAACATCCTGGCGGGCGGCGACGCCTGCGTCGTCATGGCCTACAACGGCGACGCCATCCAGGGTGCCGCCCGCGCCGAGGAGGCCAAGAACGGCGTGAAGGTCGAGTACATCACGCCGAAGGAAGGCGTGCAGGTGTGGTGGGACACGCTGGCCATCCCGGCGGACGCGCCGAACAAGGAGGGCGCGCACGCCTACATCAACTTCATCCTGGACCCGGCGAACATCGCCGCGGTGTCCAACACGGTCAGCTACGCCAACGCCGTTCCGGCCTCGCTGGCCTCGGTTGACGAGGGCGTGAAGTCCAACCCCGCCGTCTTCCTGCCGGAGAACAGCAACGTCAAGCTGTTCGCCCTGAAGTCGATCAAGCAGACCACCGACCGCGCCCGTACCCGCGTCTGGACCAAGGTCAAGACCGGCAAGTAAGCGCGCCGCGCACAGGCCTGCAACGACACGCGCCCTGGTCGCTTCCCATGTCGGGAGCGGCCGGGGCGTTCCCATGATACGGCCGGCGATCATGCGTCGGCCGTATGAGAAAAGGACGCCGAGAGGAGCCGCATGGCCGTCCAGCCGATCCGCAAGCCCACGCGCCTGGAACCCTGGCAGGACCCGGGACAGAAGCCCTATGTGCGAATCGAGAAGGTGACCAAGACCTTCGGCGATTTCGTCGCTGTGGACGAGGTCAGCCTGTCGATCTACCGGGGCGAGTTCTTCGCCCTGCTGGGCGGCTCCGGGTCGGGGAAGACGACCCTGCTCCGCATGCTGGCCGGGTTCGAGACGCCGACCGAGGGCAAGATCTTCATCGACGGCGTCGACATGGCCGGCATCCCGCCCTATGAGCGGCCGGTCAACATGATGTTCCAGTCCTACGCCCTGTTCCCGCACATGTCGGTGGAGCAGAACGTCGCCTTCGGCCTGAAGCAGGACGGCGTCGCCAAGGCGGAGATCAAGGAGCGGGTGGGGGCGATGCTCGACCTCGTCCAGCTCGGCCGCTTCGCCAAGCGCAAGCCGCACCAGCTCTCCGGCGGCCAGCGGCAGCGCGTGGCGCTGGCCCGCTCGCTGGTCAAGCGGCCCAAGCTGCTGCTGCTCGACGAGCCGCTGGGCGCGCTCGACAAGCGGCTGCGCGAGCAGACGCAGTTCGAGCTGGTCAACATCCAGGAGAAGCTGGGCGTCACCTTCATCGTGGTCACCCACGACCAGGAGGAGGCGATGACCATGTCCTCGCGGATCGCCGTGATGAACCACGGCGTCATCGCCCAGACCGGCACGCCGACCGAGATCTACGAATACCCGCAGTCCCGTTTCGTCGCCGAGTTCATCGGCTCGGTGAACATGTTCGAGGGCAGGGTGGTGGAGGATCAGGCCGACCATGTTCTGATCCGCTCCGAGGACGCCGGTTGCGATCTGTACATCAACCACGCGGTGGCGGTCCCCGCCGGCGCCACGGTGGGCGTGGCCGTCCGTCCGGAGAAGATCGCGCTGAGCAAGGAGCCGCCGGCCAGCGCCGCGACCAACGCCGATGGGCGCAACGTCACCAGCGGGATCGTTCGCGAGATCGCCTATCTCGGCGACGTGTCGATCTATCTGGTCGAGCTGAAGACGGGCAAGACGGTGCGCGTGACGGCGCCCAACGTGGTGCGGCGCACCGAGATGCCCATCACCTGGGACGACGAGGTGTATCTAAGCTGGCGTCCCTTCGCCGGGGTGGTGCTGACGCAATGATCGACCTTCTGCGCCGGATCGGCCTGTGGGGGCGGGGGGTGGTGGTCGCCATTCCCTACCTGTGGCTTCTTCTGTTCTTCCTGGTGCCCTTCCTGATCGTGTTCGGCATCAGCCTGTCGGAGGCGATGCTGGCGCAGCCGCCCTACGCGCCGCTGATCGACTGGCTGGTGGACGAGGACGCGGGCACGACCAAGCTCCAGATCCTGCTGAATCTGTCCAATTATCTGCGGCTGGGCGGGGACGACCTCTACATCCTGGCCTATCTGAACTCGGTGAAGATCGCGCTGGTCACCACCGTCTGCTGCCTGCTGCTGGGCTACCCCATGGCCTACGCCATCGCCCGGGCGGAGCCGTCCAAGCGCGGGCCGCTGATGATGCTGGTCATCCTGCCCTTCTGGACCAGCTTCCTGATCCGCATCTACGCCTGGATCGGCATCCTGAAGGCCAACGGGGTGGTGGACAACCTGCTGCAATGGACCGGCCTGACGACGGAGCCGTTCGAGCTGCTCTACTCGGATTGGGCCGTCTACATCGGCATGACCTATTGCTACCTGCCCTTCATGGTGCTGCCGCTCTACGCGACGCTGGAGAAGCTGGACCCGACGCTGCTGGAGGCGGCGGCCGACCTTGGCTGCCGGCCCTGGAAAGCGTTCCTGACGGTGACGCTGCCGCTGTCGCTGCCGGGCATCATCGCCGGGTCGCTGCTGGTCTTCATCCCCTCGGTCGGCGAGTTCGTGACACCGGAGCTGCTGGGCGGTCCCGACACGCTGATGATCGGTCGCGTGCTGTGGAACGAGTTTTTCGCCAACCGCGACTGGCCGGTCGCCTCGGCGGTGGCCATCGCGCTCCTGCTGTTCCTGGTGGTGCCGATCATGGTCTTCCAGCATGTCCAGGGGCGCCAGACGGAGGCCGGGCGATGAAGCAGATGGGAAAACTGGCCTGGGCGCTGTGGTTCGGCTATGCCTTCCTCTACGTGCCGATCGCGCTGCTGATCTTCTATTCCTTCAACGAGTCGCGACTGGTCACGGTGTGGGGCGGCTTCTCCACCAAATGGTACGCGGAGCTGCTGCAGAACGACCAGCTTCTCGGGGCGGCCTGGCTGTCGCTCAAGGTGGCGGCGATGTCGGCCACCGCGTCCGTGGTGCTCGGCACGGTCGCCGGTCTGGCGCTGGCCCGTTTCGGGCGGTTCCGCGGGCGGACGCTGTTCGGCGGCATGATCACCGCGCCGCTGGTCATGCCGGAGGTCATCACCGGTCTGTCGCTGCTGCTGCTGTTCGTGGCGCTGGAGCAGGCCATCGGTTGGCCGGACGGGCGGGGCATGACGACGATCACCATCGCCCACACCACCTTCACCATGGCCTATGTGGCGGTGATCATCCAGTCGCGCCTCGTCAGTCTGGACGAGAGCCTGGAGGAGGCGGCAATGGACCTGGGCGCCCGCCCGGCCAAGGTCTTCTTCGTCATCACGCTGCCGATCATCGCGCCGGCCATCGTGTCGGGCTGGCTGCTCGCCTTCACCCTGTCGCTCGACGACGTGGTGGTCGCCAGCTTCGTGTCGGGGCCGGGCTCCACCACGCTGCCGATGGTCATCTTCTCCAGCGTGAAGTTCGGCATCAGCCCGCAGATCAACGCCTTGGCGACGCTGATGATGATGGTGGTCGCCACCGGCATCTTCATCGCCAGCCTCGTGATGGCGCGGCAGGAGCGTCAGCGGAAGCGGGACGAGCAGATGGCGGTGCAGGGGGGCTGAAGAGCCCCCTTTTACCCCAAAGCACCGTCTCATAGGGGCTATGCCGTTAGGCCGCAGACGGCGGGGTGGCCGTTTGCCGTTGCATTTGCTAGTGTATTGGCATCTGCAACAGCGAATGAGGTCGTATCGTGCGCGCGCTCTTATGGTTCCCGATGCTTCGTCTTGGTTTTTCGATGCCTTTTTCGGCGCCCAAGCGCCGTTATTCGGACCGTCCGCCCTCCCGCCGCTGAGCGGTCGAGCGCGCTGCCCTTCCGGGCATTCCAGAGGCCTCCTTGGTGGCCGTTGCCAAATCCTCCGCTCCGTGGTTAGGGTGACCGTGGGTCGCCGGTGACGCCGTGACGACCCGCTCCGGCCACGCACAAGAGCCGGGCCATTCAGGGATTTGGCAGGAGATTCAAAGATGACGACACCGGCGGCGGAAGGCTTCACCATGCCGGGCGAATGGGAACGGCACACCCGCTGCTGGATGGCGTGGCCGTGCCGGCCCGAGACGTGGCCCGAGGGGGCTTTCGACGCCGCCGCCGCCGCCTACACCGACGTCGCCCGCGCCATCAGCCGGTTCGAACCGGTGACCATGGTCTGCGATCCCGCCGACGTTGCCGACGCTTCCCTGGCCTGCGGGCCGGGGGTTGAGATCCTGCCTCTGCCGATCAGCGATTCGTGGATTCGCGACACCGGACCCAGCTTCGTCACCGATGGGAAAGGGCAGTTGGCCGGCGTCCATTGGCGCTTCAACGCCTGGGGCGGCAACTATCCGGACAGCGCCAAGGATCAGCAGGTCGGCCGTCTGATGCTGGAGCATCTCGGCCTGCGCCGCTTCGAAGCCCCTCTCGTCATGGAAGGTGGCTCGTTCCATGTGGACGGGGAGGGGACGCTGCTGACGACGGAACAGTGCCTGCTGAACCCCAACCGCAACCCGAATCTCGGCAAGGCGGAGATCGAGGAGCTTCTCAAGGAGCATCTCGGCATCTCCACGGTAATCTGGCTGGGCGAGGGCTACCAGGACGATGAGACGGACGGCCACATCGACGAGATCGCCCTGTTCGTGAAGCCCGGCGTCGTCATGGCGATCACCACCGACGATCCCGGCGACGCCAATTTCAAAGCGTTCCAGGACAACCTCGACCGTCTGAAGCGCGCCCGCGACGCCCAGGGGCGAGAACTGGAGGTCATCCCGGTCCGCCAGCCGGCGCGGCGGGACGAGAACGGTGTGCGGCTGACCCTGTCCTATACGAATCTCTACATCGCCAACGGCGGAATCGTCATGCCGGCCTTTGAGGACCCGGCGGACGACGAGGCCTTCCGCATCGTCCGCCGGGCCTTCCCGGACCGCGAGGTCGTGCAGGTTCCGGCGTTGGACATCGTGCGCGGCGGCGGCGGCATCCACTGCATCACCCAGCAGCAGCCGACGGTCTGACGCAGCCCTTTCTTCTGATCGCGAAGAGGCGAAGATCGGGGCGGTCTTCGCCTTTGAGTCAGGAACTGCGTCGATTCGGACCTTGAATCGGCTAAGGTTCGGGCTCATCTTTTTGTCATGCAGGTAAACCCGCTCAATATGCCCCCGATGGCAAAGCCGCAGGCGCCGATCACACCGGCGATGCAGATGGCCATGTCTCCGGCGGTGCAGGCGGCGCAGCAGACCACGCCAACCGTTCGGACCCAGACGGTCCAGGCGACCCAGGCGGTCGGCAAATTGGACCAGACGCGGGATACGCGCAACGCGACCCAGTCGGGGCAGGCCATCGACCCGCAGACGGCGGCTGTCCAGGCGCGGACGAACGGCACCGGCTACGGTGGCAAGCATCGCGGCACGCTCCTCGACGTCAGCGTCTGAGGCGTTTTCGCGCGTCCTTTCCCGCTGTTCAATTCTCACGCTCTCCGCCATTATCGTATGCAAAGCCGAGGCGGTTTTTCGCGTTGCCGAAGGCTGTTTCCAGGAATCTGGTTCGGCTGTAACGCGCTGGAGCCGTTCGCGTGATGCACTCCGCCCTGATCGAGATGATCGCCTCCGGACAAACGGATGTCGGCCGTGTCCGCTCGCGCAACGAGGATTTCTTCCACCTCGACACGGCCCGCGGCTTGGCGGTGATCTGCGATGGCATGGGGGGGCATGCCGGCGGCGACATTGCCAGCCGCACCGCGGTGGAGGTGGTGGCGGCGGTCATCGCGTCCCGGGATGATGCCGATGGGGCTGCCAGCGGCGGCCACGCCGACGGCGATCGGGCGCCATCCCCGGCGGAGGAGAACCGGGCGGCGGCCGAAGCCGCAATGACGGTCCGCTCCGCGGTGGTGGCCGCCAACCGCCGCATCAACGCCCTGAACCGCCAGCGCGGCTTCGCCGAAGGGCGCGGCATGGGCACCACGCTGGTGGGGCTCTGGCGGGTGCCGGGAACCGGCCGCATCGTCGTCTTCCATGCCGGAGACAGCCGGCTCTACCGTCTGCGCGACGGCGCACTTCGTCCGCTGACGCGCGATCACAGTCTCTATCAGCTCTGGCTCGACAACGGCCGGCGCGGGCAGGCTCCTCAACGCAACATCATCGTCCGCGCCCTGGGCACCGGGGAGCAGGTCGAGCCCGACATCGCCATCCATGATCTGCAGCCCGACGACCTCTACCTACTGTGCTCTGACGGCCTGACCGGCATCGTGCCGGAGGGCTTGATCCAGCGGTTCCTCACCCAGCAGCCGCCTCCCATCGCCGAGGACGCCTGCGCCCGTCTGATCGACCTCGCCAACGGTGCGGGCGGGCCGGACAACATCACCCTTATCCTCGCCCGCTTCGTCCTTGTTCCGGCCTGACCGAATCTCAGGGCGCTCTGGTCTTCAGGAAACGCGCGGTGGCCACGGTGGCCGGCGGGGCGGCGTCCAAGGCCTGCTTCAAGGCCGGGAGATAGGACGAGGCCGGTTCGGCTTCGGGCCGCGGCGCCGCAAACAGCGGCGTGGGGCTGGCGATCACGACGATCAACTCGTGACCGTAGGGCGGCCCGATGCTCCAGAATCGCCCACCGGCGCCGCGCTCCCCCAGACGGCGGACCGAGCCGGCGTCCACCCGCCCACTGACTTCCAGCGGGTTGGGCAACAAATGAATGACATCGCCGTCGGCGGTGAAGTAATCCACCTGCAAATGCGCCGGAAAGTCGGGCGCGGCCACGTCGAACACCAAATCCTGGCCGCCGTTGAACACCGTGCCGGCTCCACCCTCAAGGCGGATCGACACGGGCGCCGCCAAGCCGGCGTTGCTGGTCCGCAGCGCGCCGATCAGGGTCAGGGGTTCGCACAGGGCAGGGGATGCCCGCTCGATCTCCACGGCGGCCCGCTGGCCAGTGACGTAATCCTGGGCGAGCAGGGCGAGGCTGTCCGGGTCGGTGTCGCCGGCGGTCAGGCCGGAAATCGCAACCCTCTGGTCCTTGCCGACGGCGACCTCCAGTTCGGCGCACTGGAATTCCGCCAAGGCGGTCCGCAGCGCCGACAGGTCGGGAACGGCGGGACTCGGCGGCTCGACCGGTGTGGGGAGCGCCGCCGCCGGTGCGGTTTCGCCGTCCGCCGGAGCGTCGGACTTGGCCACATCGGAGGCGGTGGTGGCATGGACCGGCCACACGGCGATCGCGGCGATCCCGATGGCGGCGAGCACCGTCGCGGCGAATCGATGCCGCCATGTCGTCGGCGCAAAGGTCGGCGCGGAGGCGTCGTTCACCGGAACCTGACCGTTGGGTATAAACTGCGGTTTATGTAGCGCGCCATCCGGGCATCGCCAAGGGCAGAGGGTCCCTGCCGCCCAGCCCAAGGTCGATCATATAATCTGTATTATGGAAAATAAGATCGGGAGGAAGAGAGCAGGGCACCAATCCGTCCCTTCCGGCGTTCCGGTCGATGCACTATCGTCTCGCCTCGTTTCCGTGCCCGCTCCCCGTTCCATCCCCGTCGATGAAGGCTGCGCCTTATGCCTCGTTCCTCGTGGCTTTTCGGCCCTATGCTGTCGCTCTGCCTGATCCCCGTTGCCGCCGCAGCCCAGACGCCACCCGATTGCGCCAAGCCGTCCGGTCGAGCCGAGCGCACCATTTGCGCCAGCGCCGATCTGAAGGTCGCCGCCGAGGATATGGCGACGCTCCTGCGCGATACCCTGGGAAACACGCCGGCCGAAGGCCGGGATGCCATCGAGCGTGCGCAGAAGGCGTTTCTGGCGGAGCGTGACGGCCGCTGCGCCGACACGTCCGCCATCCCGGCCTGCCGCGCCTTGTACGAGACGCGCGCCGCCGACCTCGCCACCCGGAATTCGGCGGGCCAGAAGACGCTGGCCACGATTGTCGCGGGCATCCCGAAGGACGCCAAGGCCGCCGCGGCCGCGCTTCAACGCTACAGCGGTGCGCCGGCCAAGGCATGGCTGGTCTATCTTTATCAAAGCGGCGCGGTGCCCGTGCCCGACAAGGACGCCACGGTGCGCCGCCTTGTCGATGAAATCCTGAAGCAGGATCTCCCGAAAGACCCTTACCTCTTTGAAGAGATGGCGAATCTCGGCGACGTCCCGAGCGCGCCGCTGGGCACGGCATTGCTGTTCCTGCGCCACGTCCTGTCGACCACGGAAATGGACGCGCCCTGCTTCCTGTTCACCAAGCATGGGCAACCGGCCTTCGAGGCCTTCGGTGCCTTCTGGGGCAACGCGCGCGACGAGACACCCGGCCTGTGCGCTCCGCCGTCGTCGGTGTTCGATCTGCCGGAATGGAAGGCTGTCTCCGCCCATATCGACCCGGCCATCGAACCGGCCCTGGTGGAGCGTGGCAGCATCCGTCACGGCTATGAGCGCCAGTTCGAGGTCGACGACCTTCAGGCGTCTCTGGTGCCCAGCACGCTTCTGGAAGCGCCGATGTCGGCCGAGGCCAGGAAGATGGCCGAACAGCGCGGAAAGGCCGTGACCGCCTTTCGGTCCTGGGACGACTTCGAGATTTGGCCGGAAAAGGACTATAGCGCGGCCCTGCACGCCCTGCCCGCTGCGATCACTGCAACAGCAAAGCTTTACAGGGAAAAGTTCAAGCTGAATCCACAAACGGCCGATCAGGCGGCCAAGGCCGCCGCGGACCGATTCATCGCCGGGCGGCTGGGCCTCATCATGCCGGATGACTGACCGTCGCCCTGCCCCATCCCGTCACCGAATGGACCTCAAAGCTCGATGACGAGCCCGTCATAGGCGGGCTCGACACCGGCGGGAAGCAACCGGCGGAGCGTGTCGTAATCCATGGTCTGGTCCATGTGCGTCAGGTAGGCCCGCTTGGGACGCACCCGCGCGATCCATTCCAGCGTCAGGGCGAGATGGGCATGGACCGGGTGCGGCGGCTCGATCCGGGCGCAATCGACCACCCACACCTCGACGCCCTCCAACGCCGCGAAGGCGTCTTCATCCAATCTCACAACATCGGTTGAATAGGCAAAGTTATCAAAGCGATAGCCGAGGGTCTTCAAGTAGCCGTGATCTTGCTCGAAGGGCAGGATCCGGTGACCGCGCACCTCAAACGGGCCTTCCACGACACGAGGCGTCAACACCGGGCGGTAAAAGGGATCGCCGGGGCGCAGAGGCTCGAAGCAATAGCCGAAACGCCGTTCCAGTCCAGCCAAGTCATCGGCGCTGCCAAAGGCGTCGATGGGAGCGTGCATGGCGCGGCACAGTTCCCTGAGTTCGTCGATTCCATGGGAATGGTCGGCGTGCTGGTGCGTCCACAGCACGGCGTCGAGCCGTCGCACATCGGCGTTGAGAAGCTGCTGGCGAAGGTCCGGCGAGGTGTCGACCAGGACGCTGACGTCACCGCCCTGCCCGTCCCTCTCCTGCTCCCATTCCACCAGGATGGACGGGCGCAGCCGATGGTTTCTGGGGTTCGACGGGTCACAGGAGCCCCAGCCGAGGCCGATCACGGGGACGCCCCGCGATCCGCCGCAGCCGAGGACCGTGACCCGCTGGCCGGTCATGCGGCCGCCTGTCGGGGCGTCCCGGCGCGGGGGAACAGGCGGAAGAAGTTCTCGGTGGAGATCCGGGCCATCTCCACCGCGTCCACGCCCTTGACCTCGGCGACGCAGGCCGCGGTGTGGGCGACGTAGGCCGGCTCGTTGCGCTTGCCGCGGAACGGCACCGGCGCCAGATAGGGCGCGTCCGTCTCCACCAGAATCCGGTCGAGAGGAACGTCCTTCACGATGGCGCGGAGGTCTTCCGACTTCTTGAAGGTGACGATCCCTGACAGGGAAATGTAAAAGCCGAAATCCAAAGCCTCTTCAGCGAGTTGCCGACCGGAGCTGAAGCAGTGCAGCAGGCCGTTGACCGGCTGGCCGGCGGCCTCCTCGCGGACGATCCGCATGGTGTCGTCGTCGGCGTCGCGGGTGTGCACGATCAGCGGGAGGCCGGTGTCCAGGCTGGCCCGGATGTGCCGGCGGAAGCACTCCTGCTGAACGTCCCGCGGGCTCTTGTCGTAGAAGTAGTCGAGCCCGGTCTCGCCCAGCCCGATCACCTTCGGATGCTTCGACAGTTCGACGAGGCGCTCGACGGTCACCCCGGCGATCTCCTCCGCCGCCTGATGCGGATGCACACCGAGCGAGCATAGGACATCGTCATAGCGCTCGGCGACCGCCAGGATGCGGTCGAAGCGCGACAGGTAGGTGCAGATGGTCACCATCCGCCCCACCCCCGCCTGCCGGGCGCGGTCGACGACCGCGTCCAGCTCCTCGGCGAAATCGGGAAAGTCGAGATGGCAGTGGCTATCGACCAGCATCGTTCGTCAGCTCTTCGCTTCGTCCACGTAGCGCGGGAACACGCCCTGCGGCGTCGGCAGCGGCGTGCCGGGGACCAGCGCCCCGTCCGCCCCCAGCCGGTCGAAGCCGCGGGCCTCCGGCCCCTGCGCCAGCTGGTCCAGGATCTTCGCCGAGGCTTCCGGCATGATCGGCTGGGTCAGGATGGCGAGATGGCGGATGGTCTCGGCCAGCACATACAGCACGGTGGCCATGCGCGCCGGATCGGTCTTCTTCAGCGCCCAGGGCGCCTGCTCGTCGACATAGCGGTTGCCGTCGCCGATCACCGCCCAGATGGCGTCCAGCGCCTTGTGGAAGGCCTGCGCCTGGATCTCCGCCCGGACGAGCGGCAGCAGGTTGCGGGCGGCGCCGAGCAGGGCGTTGTCGGCCTCGGTGAAGGCGCCCGGCTGCGGCACGGCGGCCCCGCAGTTCTTGCCGATCATCGACAGGGAGCGCTGCACGAGGTTCCCGTAATCGTTGGCGAGGTTGCCGTTGATCCGCTGCACCATCTGCTTGTGGGAGAAGTCGCCGTCGTTGCCGAAGGGCACCTCGCGCAGCAGGAAATAGCGGGTCTGGTCCAGGCCGTAGGTGTTGACCAGCGTTTCCGGCGCGATGACGTTGCCCAGCGACTTCGACATCTTCTGGCCTTCGATGGTCCACCAGCCATGAGCGAAGACGCGCTTGGGCGGGGCCAGCTTGGCGGCCATCAGGAAGGCCGGCCAGTAGACCGCGTGGAAGCGCAGGATGTCCTTGCCGACCATGTGCAGGTTGGCCGGCCAGTATTTGGCGTATTCGCCGCCCTCGTCGGGGAAGCCGACCGCGGTGATGTAGTTGGCCAGGGCGTCCAGCCAGACATACATGATGTGGTCGGGGTTGCCCGGCACCGGGATGCCCCATTTGAAGGTGGTGCGGCTGACCGACAGGTCCTTCAGCCCCGACTTGACGAAGGCGACGACCTCGTTGCGCTTGCCGGCGGGGGCGATGAAGTCCGGGTTCTGCTCGTAGAACTCAAGCAGGCGGTCCTGCCAAGCCGACAGGCGGAAGAAATAGGACGGCTCCTCCACCCACTCGCACTCGGCGCCGGTCGGGGCGATCTTCTTGCCCGACGGCGACGTGGTCAGCTCGTCCTCGCCGTAGAAGGCCTCGTCGCGCACCGAGTACCAGCCGGCGTAGCTGCCGAGATAGATCTCGCCGGCCGATTCCAGACGGCGCCACAGCTCCTGCACCGACGCGATGTGCCGCGGCTCGGTGGTGCGGATGAAGTCGTCGTTGGAGAAGTTCATCAGCGACACGAGGTCGCGGAAATTCTTCGACACGCGATCGGTGAACTCCTGCGGCGCGATGCCGGCGTTCATGGCGGATTTCTCCACCTTCTGGCCGTGCTCGTCGGTGCCGGTGAGGAACTTCACGTCATAGCCGTCCAGCCGCATGAAGCGGGCCAGCACGTCGCAGGCGAGCGTGGTGTACGCGTGCCCGATGTGCGGCACGTCGTTCACGTAATAGATCGGAGTCGTGAGGTAGAAGGTCTTCGACCCGGTCATGTCAGAGGCTCTCCCGAGAATGCGCCGGCCCGGCGCGTCGCCGGCCCGGGGTGGGCGTGGTGTGTCGTCCGTGTTAAGTAGCAGCCGCTTCCAGCGTCGCCAAGGCGTTCAGGACCACCTGTTTGCGGTCGAGATTGGCGGATTCCGCACGGGCGAAGTGGCGTTGGACCTTTTCCCACACCTCCACCCAACGTTCAAGGCCGCGGGCGTTGGCCAGACGGGTCATCAGGGCGGCCTCCCCGGCCACCACCTCCGCCGGCCAGGCGCCGCGGGCCAGCGATCGGACGAAGCGGGCCAGCCACCAGACGAGCAGGTCCGTGGCCGTCTCGTACAGCCCGTCGTCCTGCTTGCGGGTCAGCTTGTCGCCGAAGGCGTGGGCGGCGGTGATGTCCAGCCGCGGCAGGGTGCCGAGCAGCCCGATCAGTTCCCGGTACAGGTCGAGCCCGCCGGCCTCGGCCAGACCGATGGCGCGCCCGATGCTGCCCTCCGCCAGCCGAGCGAGCGCTGCCCGGTCCTCGCCGCCGAGGTCAGGACGATGCTGGGCCAACAGGTTGAGGACCGTTTCCTCAGGAAGCGGTTGAAGCGTCAGCTTGCGGCATCGGGAGCGGATGGTCGGCAGCATGCCACCGGGGTTGTCGCTGACCAGAAGCAGCAGAGCACCCGGCGGCGGCTCTTCCAGAATCTTAAGAATAGCGTTCAAGCCGCTGAGATTCATACGATCCGCGCCGTCGATCACGGCCACGCGCCAGCCGCCCTCGGCGGCGGTCTTGCGCAGGAAGGGGCCGATCTTGCGCACGTCGTCCACGGCGATGTCGCGCTTCAGCCGGTCGCGCTTCTCATCGCGCTGGCGCTCCACGGTCAGCAGGTCGGCGTGCCCGCCGGACGCCACCCGGCGGAAGACCGGGGCATCCGGCGGCAGCGCCAGCGAGGCGGGCGGCGGCGGCGCGCCGAACAGGCCGGCGTCCGGCGGCTCAAGCCCCTGGGACAGGACGAAGCGGGCGAAGCGGAAGGCCAGCGTCGCCTTGCCGATCCCCGGCGGGCCGCCGATCAGCCAGGCGTGCGGCAGGCGCCCGGAGTTCCAGGCGTCGAGCAACAGGCGCTCGGCGTCGTCGTGGCCGGTCAGCTCCGGGTTGCGGCGCGGGGCGAGGGCATCCTCCTCCGCGACCGGTTCGGGCGCGCGGGCGCGGCTCACCTCAGGAGGCTCCCAGGCGACGGGTCACATGGTCCAGGATGGCCGCCTGCACCGCTTCGACGGGGTGGCCGGCATCGACGACCACGCAGCGCTCCGGTTCCCGCGCGGCGATGTCGAGGAATCCGTCCCGCAGGCGGTGGTGAAAGGCGACGTCCATGCGCTCGTAGCGATCCTCGCCGCCGCGGCGGGCGGCGGCGCGGGCCAGCCCCTCCTCCACCGGCAGGTCGAGGATCAGGGTCAGGTCGGGGCGGAAGTCGCCCAAGGCGGTGGCCTGGAGCGCGGCGACCAGATCGCGCCCCAGCCCCAATCCATAGCCCTGATAGGCCATGGTGCTGTCGAAGAATCGGTCGCAGATGACCCAGTGCCCGGCCTCCAGCGCCGGCCAGACGGTGCGTTCCAGATGGTCGCGGCGTGCGGCGGTGTGCAGCAGCGCCTCGGTCACCGGACCCCAGCGCCCGGTCTCCCCGGACACCAGAAGGCCGCGGATTTCTTCCGCACCCGGTGAGCCGCCCGGCTCGCGGGTCAGCACGACGCGCTTCCCCCAACCGATCAGCGCGTCGGCGAGCAGGCGGATCTGGGTGGTCTTGCCCGCCCCTTCGCCGCCCTCCAGCGTGATGAACCGCCCGCGCGTCATGGTCTGCTCCCGATGGTGATGAGGCCCGCCGCCTTCCGGATTCCGGCGGTGACGGGCCGGCTTACACCAATCAGCTCGCCCCGAAAATGAGGAACTTCGCCGCCGCCAGGGCGCGGCCCACGAAGCCCAGCTTCTCAACGTCCTGGGCGGCGACCACCGGGAACTCCTTGCCCGGGAAGCCCGGCGCCGACACCACGACCTTGCCGACCACGTCGCCCTTCTTGACCGGGGCGGCGACCGGGGCGTTGCTGACCAGCGACACCTTCATGCCGCTGCGGTCGGCGCGGGCCATGGTGACCTTCATGTCCTCCGGCACGGTGACCGGAACGGTGTCCTGCGCGCCCAGCCACAGCGGCACCTGGTCGACCGTCTCGCCCGCCTTGAACAGGGCGTAGGTGGCGAATTCGCGGAAGCCCCACTCGATCAGCCGGGCCGATTCGTCGGCGCGGGCCTGCATGTTCGGCAGCCCGTTGACCACCAGGATGAGACGGCGCCCTTCCCGCTCCGCCGAGGCGGTCAGGCCGTAGCCGCCGGCCTCGGTGTGGCCGGTCTTCATGCCGTCCACGTCCATGCCGCGGTAGAGCAGCGGGTTGCGGTTGCCCTGGTTGATGCCGTGGTACTTGAACTCCCGGATCGAGTAATAGTGGTAGTATTCCGGGAAATCCTTGATCAGATGCTCGGCCAGGATCGAAAGATCGCGGGCGGTCATGTAATGGTTCTGGTCCGGCCAGCCCGTCGCGTTGGTCAGGTTGGTGTCCTTCAGCCCCAAGTCGCGGGCGCGCTTGGTCATGCGCTCGGCGAAGGCCGATTCGGAGCCGGCCAGACCTTCGGCGAGAACGATGCAGGCGTCGTTGCCCGACTGCACGATCACGCCCTTGATGAGGTCATCCACCTTGATGTTGTTGTGCAGCTCCACGAACATCTTGGAGCCCTGCATCCGCCACGCGCGCTCCGACACCGGCAGCGTGCTCTCCAGCGTCAGCCGGCCCTCCTTGATCGCGTCGAAGACCATGTACATCGTCATGATCTTGCTCATCGAGGACGGCGCCATGCGCTGATCCGGGTTCTTCTCGAACAGCACGGTGTTCGAGGTGATATCGACCAGAATCGCCTGCTTGGCGATGGTTTCGATGCTGGCGGCGTGAGCCACCGGCCCCACCCCCGCCGCGAACAGCGCGACCGCAAGGCCCATGGCGAAACGGGTGCGGGCAACGCGGGTGCGGACGACAGCGACCATGACAACTCCCTTCGAAACGCGGACTGGACAAGACGTGAAACGGAACGAGGCCCGGCATCGGGCCAAGCTTGGACTGAGCTCGGGGGTGATCAATCAACCACGATTTTGGCGTCGGTAAGGCCGGCTTGGAGGATTTGGTTCAAAACGGTGTCGGCGGACTCCACGCTGGCCAACGGCCCCACCCTCACCCGCTGCAGGCGCTGCCGACCGGCGACCGTCTGGGTGACCTGCGCCGGCTGGCCGAGCGAGGCCAGACGGGCGCGCACGCGGGTGACGTTCTCCGGACTGCCGAAGGCGCCGACCTGGACATAGATCTGCTCGTAGGGCTTCACCGGCAGCTCGGCGACCACCGGGGCCGGAACGAAGCGCCCGTCCACCATGTCGCCGGCCACCGTCGCGGGCGGCGGCACCGGGGCGCGGGTGACCGCGGCAGGGGTCGGACGGACGGTGCCGTTGACCTCCACCGAACCGCGCGGCGCGGCCTTCGGCGGCGGGCCGTCCAGCTCCGCCAGCATCGGCGCCGGCGTGCCCTGGCGGGCCGCGGCGGCGACCGCGCGGCTTTCCTCCGCCAGAATCTGCACGCGCACCTTGGCCGTGCCCGTGCCTTCGAACCCAAGCAATTGCGCGCCGCGCCGCGACATGTCGATGATTCGCCCGTTGGCGTAGGGGCCGCGGTCGTTGATGCGAACAACCAGCGACCGGCCGTTGTCGAGATTGGTGACGCGCACGAGGCTTGGCATGGGCAAGGTCTTGTGCGCGGCCGTCAGCTCATTTTGGTCGTAAACCTCGCCATTGGCGGTGACCTTTTGGTGGAATCCCGGACCATACCAGGAGGCGATTCCGGTCTCGCTGTAGGAGTAATCCTCGGCGGGATAATACCAGACGCCGTTCACCTGATAAGGCTTGCCGACCTTGTAGACGCCGCTGCGCGGCAGTCCGGACGGGGATGGCGAGGACGGCGCGGACGCGCAGGCGGCAAGAGTCAGCGCCCCTGCGAGCACGACCGCCCCCCTCAGCATGTGCGCGCGTCGCATGGCCCCACCCCCCTAAATCTGGTGGCGCCACTCTAGCCGAGTTACCTCGCCGCGCCAACCGCGCTGCGCCGCTCAGGAGCCCGCCGACGCTGCGCTGCGCTCATGGGCGGGCGCCGGAAACAGCGTGTCGGTCCGCCCCATCAGGCGGTAGGCGACGAGGCCGATCCACTCGCGGATCGGGTCCTGGAGCGCGTCGATCTGCTTGTCGAACTCGAAGCGGACGAAGGGCCGACCGCCGAAGCGCGTGCGGTAATCGACCGGGTAGGGAATCACCTCCCAGCCGACCTGCCGGAAGATGCCGACCGACCGCGGCATGTGCATGGCCGAAGTCACGAGGACCCAGGTCTCCCCCGGTTTCGGCCGGACGAGCCGCTGGCTGAACAGGGCGTTTTCCCAAGTGTTGCGGGACTCGTTCTCGTAAGTCACGTGGTCCGGATCGATGCCGACCTGCCGCAGCGCGCCGCGGACGGCGATGTCCTCGCGCAGGTCCAGGGCGTCCTGCCCGGCCAGCCGCCCCGAGCCGCCGGTGAAGACCGCGTGGGCCTGGGGGTAGCGGCGGATCAGCTCGGCGAAGCCCAGGACACGCTCCGCCGCGTCGTTGACGGACGGCTCGCCGCGGTCGCGGGTGATCGGCGGGTTCACCGCCCCGCCCAGCATGATGATGCCGTCCACCCGGTCCGGCAGGTCGGGGCGGGGAAAGCGCTCCTCCAGCGGCAGCGCGACCCACGAGGCGATCGGCGTGACCATGACGATGACGAAGCCGACGGTGACCGCCACGACCAGCCGCCGCCCCCAATGAGCGAGACGGCGGGTGAACAGCAGCGCCGTCCCGGCGGTGAGGATGAGCACGAGCAGATTGCCCGGCGACACCAGGAGCCACAGCAGCTTCGACAGCACGAAGGACAACAGCCGACCTCCCCTTTTGATTTTCCGCGGTTTCTAGATACGGACGTTCACCATGATTGCCCAGAGGCGACGGCGCGGTAACGAATCCGCCATCAATCCGTAACAGCGGCGTCTTCGGCGGCGGGTAAGGTCCGCGGCGCAACCAAGGATTTACCGCATATGCTGTCGAACATTTCCATCGGCACGCGAATCGCGCTGCTGGTCGCCGCGTCCGTGGTCACCTTGGGCCTTCTGGGCGGGACCGTCACGGTCGGCGCCCAGCGCATGTTCGAGGCGACCGCCGAACTGGACCAGTTCCGCGACGCCTACGAGCACACCGCCGCCGTGGAGCGCCGGGCCAGCCGTCTGCGCTTCCAGGCGCTGCGCTTCGTGGCCGACCGCGACGAGACGGCGGCCGAGTCTTTTGCGAGGAACGCGGAGGAAGCCTCCCGCCTGCTGGACAACCTCAAGGAACGCGGCGCGGAACGCCTGCCGCCGGAGGAACTGGACAACCTGTCGCAGGGCATCGGCACGCTGAAGGAGCGCTTCTCGTCGGTCGTCGCGCGGGCGAAGGAGCTGGGTTTGTCCGACGACAGCGGCCTGCGCGGCGTCCTGCGCGCCTCGGCCCGCGCCATCGAGGACGAGTTGAAGCAGTGGCCGAACGCCGACAAGCTGACCGGACGCATGGAGTCCATGCGGAAAATGGAGAAGGACTTCATCATCTACAGCGATGAATCGCTGCTGTCCGGCCACCGCAAGGCCTTCAACGAATTCACCTTCTTCCTGGCCGATTCGGGCTTGGACACGGCGACCCAGACCAGGCTGGAGAAGCAGGCCCGCACCTACCGCACCGACCTCGGCCGCTTCGTGGACGCCACCAAGGCCTTCCGGGCCGAGGTGCAGACCTTCAACGACGCGTTCCAGGCGATGGTGCCGCGTTTCGAAGCCCTTCTGGAGTCGGCCAACGCCGGCATGGCCGGCGCGGTGGAAACCCAGAACCGGGTGCGCGGCGAGGTGATCGCCAACGTGCTCCAGGTCGGCTCCGTCCTGCTGGCCGGTTTCGCGGTGATCAGCCTGCTCGTCGCCCGCAGCATCACACGACCGTTGCGCCTGATCGAGGGCGTGATGGAGCGGCTGGCCGGCGGCGACCGGACGGCCACCGTCCCGGAAACCGGGCGGCGCGACGAGATCGGCGCGATGGCCCGCGCCGTCAGCGTGTTCAAGGAGAATCTTCAGCGCACGCATGAGCTGGAGCAGGAGTCGCGCCGGGCCGAGCGGCGGGCCGAGGAGGAGCGGGAGAACGCGCTGCGCGCCATCGCCCATGACTTCGATTCGGCGTTCGGGCGCGTGCTCCACACCGTCAGCCACGCCGCCGACCAGATCCGCAACGGCGCCCATATCCTGCGCGATACCGCGGAGAAGATGAAGGAGCAGGCGCTCGACACGTCGGAGAAGGCGGAGCAGACCTCCGAGGTGGTCGGCATCGTCAACAGCGTGTCGCGCACCCTCTCCGCCTCCATCGGGGAGATCGGCGGGCGGGTGACCACCTCCAGCACCGCGATCCGCCGCGCCGTGGAACACGCCCGGCAGAGCGACGCGGCGGTGGCCGCTCTGGCCGACAGCTCGCAGCGGATCGGGGAGATCGTCCGGTTGATCAACGACATCGCCGGGCAGACCAACCTGCTGGCCCTGAACGCCACCATCGAGGCCGCCCGTGCCGGAGAGGCCGGCAAGGGCTTCGCCGTCGTCGCGTCGGAGGTGAAGGTGCTGGCCAACCAGACCGCCAAGGCGACCGAGGACATCGCCGGTCAGGTCGGCGCCATCCAGGAGGCCACCGGCTCCGTCGTCGAGGCGATCCGGGCCATCCGGACCACCGTGGAGGAGGTCGCCCACCTGTCGGAGGACGTGTCCGCCGCGGTGCGCGACCAGCTCGAACAGACCGAGGAGATCGTCGGCGCGGTGGGCCGGGCCAACGACAACACCCACGAGGTGACCGAGAGCGTCAGCACCATGGCGATCACCGCCGCGGAGACCGGCAAGTCGGCCATCGAGATGATCTACTCCGCCGCCCAGCTCGCCGACGAACTCCGGCAGCTCGAAGCCGACGCCGACCGCTTCGTGTCCTCGATCAAGATCTGAGGCGACGGCCGGTCCGACGGTCTTCGGACAAGCCAGCGGTCTTCGGACAAAAAGAGAGGGCAGGCGCCGAAGCCCCTGCCCTCTCTTGTTTTCCAGCCCGGATCCCGGCCTTACGCGGCCAGCATCTCCAGCGCCTTCTGCAGCTTGTCGCGGGCCTGCTCCGCGGTGTCGCGGCGGTCGCGCTGCTCCTCGATCACCTCTTCCGGCGCCTTGGCGACGAACTGCTCGTTCGACAGTTTGGCGTCGATCTTCTTGATCTCGCCGGACAGCTTCTCGATCTCCTTGGTCAGGCGCGCCCGCTCCTTGTCGAGGTCGACGATGCCTTCCAGCGGCAGGATCAGCGTGGCCTCGTCCAGCACGGCCTGAACGGCGCTCTTCGGCACCGGGCCGGACAGCGGCTCGGCGCTGGCCAGACGGCCCATGCGCAGGATCAGGTCGCGGTGCGTGTCCAGCCGCTTCAGGCTCTCCGGACCGGCGTCCTTCAGCTTCAGCTCGATCTGCGCCGCGGGCGGCACGTTCATCTCCGACCGCATGGACCGGACCGAGGAGATGGCGCGCACCACCCAATCCATCTCGTCACGGGCGGCGGGGTCGATCAGCTCCGCGCCATGCTCCGGCCAGCGGGCGGAGATCAGGCGGTTCGCCCGGTCGGCGGACAGCTGTTCCCACAGCTCCTCGGTGATGAAGGGCATCAGCGGGTGGAGCATGTGCAGGATCTCGTCCAGCACCCAGGCAGTGGTCGCCCGCGTCTCGGCGATGGCGGCCTCATCCGAACCGTTCAGGATCGGCTTGGTGAACTCCAGGTACCAGTCGCAGAAGGTGCCCCAGGTGAAGGCGTAGGCGGTGTTGGCGGCCTCGTTGAACTTGTAGGCGTCGATGGACTCGCCGACCTTCTTCGCCGCCTCCGCCAGGGCGCCGACGATCCAGCGGTTGACCGTCTGGGTCAGCCCGACCGGCTTGAAGCCGGGGACCGGCGCCACCCCGTTCATCTGGGTGTAGCGCGCGGCGTTCCACAGCTTCGTCGCGAAGTTGCGGTATCCCTCGACGCGGCTGACCGCCAGCTTGATGTCGCGGCCCTGGGCGGCCATGGCCGTCAGGGTGAAGCGCAGCGCGTCGGTGCCGTACTGGTCGATCAGGTCCAGCGGGTCGATGACGTTGCCCTTGGACTTCGACATCTTCTGGCCCTTCTCGTCGCGGACCAGGGCGTGGATGTAGACCGTCCGGAAGGGCACGTCCTTCATGAAGTGCAGGCCCATCATCATCATCCGGGCGACCCAGAAGAAGATGATGTCGAAGCCCGTCACCAGCACGTCGGTCGGGTAATAGCGCGCCAACTCCGGAGTCTGGTCCGGCCAGCCCAGCGTGGAGAAGGGCCACAGGGCCGACGAGAACCAGGTGTCCAGCACGTCCTGGTCGCGGGTCAGCGCCACATCCTCGCCGTAGTGGGCCTTGGCCGCGGCGATGGCCGCCTCCTCGGTCTCCTCGACGAAGAAATGGCCGTCCGGGCCGTACCAGGCGGGAATCTGATGGCCCCACCAGATCTGGCGGCTGATGCACCAGGGCTGGATGTTGCGCATCCATTCGAAATAGGTGTTCTCCCACTGCTTGGGAACGAACACGGTCTTGCCGGTTTCCACGGCCTCGATGGCCGGCTTGGCGAGCGTGGCGGCGTCGACGTACCACTGGTCGGTCAGCCAGGGCTCGATGGCGACGCCGGAGCGGTCGCCGTGCGGCACCATGTGGGTGTGCGGCTCGATCTTCTCCAGAAGGCCCAACGCCTCCAGCTCGGCCACGACCTTCTTGCGCGCCTCGTAGCGGTCGAGCCCGCGGTAGGCCTCGGGGACCTCGTCGCCGGTGATGCGGGCGTCGCGGTCCATGATGTTGATGGCCGCGAGGTTGTTGCGCCGTCCGACCTCGAAGTCGTTGAAGTCGTGGGCCGGGGTGATCTTCACGGCACCCGAGCCGGTCTCCGGATCGGCGTACTCGTCGCCGACGATCGGAATCCGCCGGCCGACCAGCGGCAGGACGACGTTCTTGCCGATCAGGTCCTTGTAGCGCTCATCGTCCGGATGCACGGCGACGCCGGTGTCGCCCAGCATCGTCTCGGGGCGCGTGGTGGCGACCACGATGAAGCGGTCCGCCTCGCCCTCGATCGGGTAGCGGAAGTGCCAGAGGTTGCCCTTGATCTCCTTCTGCTCGACTTCGAGGTCGGAGATGGCGGTGTGCAGCTTGGGGTCCCAGTTGACCAGCCGCTTGTCCTTGTAGATCAGGCCCTGCTTGTGCAGTTCCACGAACACCTTGCGGACGGCGCGGCTCAGCCCCTCGTCCATGGTGAAGCGCTCGCGCGGCCAGTCGGGCGAGGCGCCCAGCCGGCGCAGCTGCCGGGTGATGGTGCCGCCCGATTCGGCCTTCCACTCCCACACCTTGTCGATGAAGGCCTCGCGGCCGAAGTCGTGGCGCGTCTTGCCTTCCTTGGCGAGGTTCCGCTCCACGACCATCTGGGTCGCGATGCCGGCGTGGTCGGTGCCCGGCTGCCACAGGGCGTCGCGCCCGCGCATCCGGTTGTAGCGGGTCAGAACGTCCTGGAGCGTGAAGGTCAGCGCGTGGCCCATGTGCAGGCTGCCGGTCACGTTCGGCGGCGGCATCATGATGGTGTAGGGCTTGCCGTTCGACTCGGTCTTCGCCGCGAACGCGCCCGACTCTTCCCACAGCCGGTAGTGCTTTTCCTCGACCTCGGCGGGCCGGTACGTCTTTTCCAACATCACCAGGAACTTTCGCTTACGAATTCAAACGGAATGCGTGGCGGGCGTGGCGCCGCTCAGAATTTCTGGGACCGCCGGATCATCCGGTCGATTTCCTGCTGGACCAGCCGTTCGACGATGGTCGGCAGGTTCTCGTCCAACCATTCCTTCAGCAACGGCTTCAACAGCTCGCGGACGACCTCCTCCACGGTGCGCACACCGACGGGCATCGGGCCGATGGACAGGTCGTCGCCGAGCTGGCGCGCCAGATGCGTGAAGTGGTGGGACGATTCCTCGGCCACCCGGCGGGAGATCAGCCCGTTGTCCAGATCCGACGGGCGGATGCGCGGCCGCGGCGGGGGCGGCTCGTCATCGTCGAAATCGTCAAAAGCCGGCGCCGGACGCTTCGCCGCCTGACGCGGCGGCGGGGGCGGCGGTTCGGGGTCCGGGTCGTGGAACGGCGGCTCCGGGTCGGCCATGCCGCCGAAGGCCGGCTCGTCGCGCCACGGATCGGGCTCCGGCTCGTCGGGTTCGTTCCGCCCGTCGTCCTGGAGCATCTGGGTGAGTTCCAGAACATCGTCGTCGTCCTCCTCCATGGGCGGCGGCGGCGGTGGGGGCGGCGGTGGCGGAGGAGGTGGTGGCGGGGGCGGCGGAGGGGGCGCCGCTTCCGCCTTCGCGGGTTCGCCATCCTCCGAGATGATGCGGCGGATGGAGGCGAGGATCTCCTCCATCGACGGTTCTTGCTGGCCTTTATCGCTCATCGTGGCAAACCCGGAGACGTCATCCTGACGCGGACACTAGGGCAGGACTGGGTAAAAAGCCACCAGACAAAAACGGCCCGCCGAGGCGGGCCGTTTCGATCATCTGGGGGCGATCACCCAGGAAGCGGCGTTCAAGTGCGGTCACTCCGGCACGCCGGTTCCGATCCACTTGTTGCGCACCTGCTTGTAGTGCGTATCGGCGTCGTAATACTGGACCGGCAGGTTGAGCTGCCGCGCCGTCAACTGGCCGATGGCGCCGAGGACCGTGAAGGCCTGGACCATCTCGGTCCGCTGGGCGCGGACAAGGTTGACGCGGGCGTTCAGCAGTTCCTGCTCCTGGTTCAGCACGTCGAGCACGGTGCGCGAGCCGACCTGGGCCTCCTGCCGCACGCCTTCCAGCGCGATTTCGGCGGCCCGGATCTGGGAGTTGTAGGACTCGATGCTCGCCCGCGCGGCCTGCAGCCCCTGCCACGCGCTGATCGCCGCCTCCACCGCCTGGCGGCGGGTGTCGTCGATCTGCAGGCGGGCCTGATTCGCCGTGTGCTTCGCCTCGCGGGTCAGCGCTTCCGGCAGGCCGGCCTGATAGAGCGGGATGGTGATCTGCGCGGTCAGCTGGGCGCCGTCCTGCCGCTTGATGTCGATGCCCGACGAACGGCCGGCGTCGATGGTGCGGTTGGCCTGCGCCGACAGGTTGGCCGACGGGAGCAGGCGGCCGAACTGCTGGTCCACCGCCTCGCGCTGCGCCGCTTCCGTGTAGGTGGCCGACAACACCGACGGGTTGTTGGAGCGGGCCATCTCGACGACCTCGTCCAACGTCCCCGGCAGCTTGAACTTCGGCTTCGGAGCCTTCAGCTTGCCGGGCATCGAGCCGACAACCCGTTCATAGGTCGCGCGCGACGCCTGGAGCGTGCCCTCGGCGGAGATGCGCGCGGCGATGGATGCGGCCAGGCGGGATTCGGACTGGCTGACGTCGGTGCGGGTGTATTCGCCGACGCGGAAGCGGTCGCGGGCTGCGTCGAGCTGGCGGCGCAGGACCTGCTCGTTGTTGGCCTGAAGCTCCAGCACCGCCTGGTTCTGCACGACGTCCAGGTAGGCCGCCGCGGCGTTCAGCAGGATCTGCTGCTCGTTGGCGAGCACGGTGGCGCGCTGGGCTTCGACGGTGCGCTCGGCGCGGCGGACGGCCGGGCCTACGGTCGCGTCGTAGAGCGGCTGGGTGGCGGTGACGCCGACGCTCTTGGCGTTGTTTTCGGAACCGGTTTCACCGCCCTGAAAGGTGCTGTTCGTGGCGTTGCGGGTGATGCCCGCCGTCGCCCGCACCGTCGGCCGGTATCCGGACAGGGCCTGCGGGACGGTCTCGTCCACGGCGCGTTGGCGGGCGCGCTGGGCGGCGAGCGCCGGATTGTTGGAATAGGCCTGCGCTAGCGCGTCTTCGAGGGATTGGGCCGACGCGGTGTCGATGCCCCCGACGAAGGCAACCCCCAGCGTGAGGGCGGTCGCCATCAAATGGCGCGCGAAACGGCTTCGCACAGTCATGTTCAATAGACCTTCATGTTCGGGTCGATTCGGCGCGCCCAGGCATCCACCCCGCCATTCAGATTGGTGGCGCGGGAAAACCCCTGGGAACGCAACCACATGGTCACCTGCGCGCTGCGCCCGCCGTGGTGGCAGACGACCACGATGTCGCGGTCCCGCGGCAACTCCCCGACGCGGGCGGGCAGCGCCCCCATCGGAATGTGGAGACTGTCGGGAAGGGCGCAGATGGCCACCTCCCCCGCTTCCCGTACGTCAAGCACCAGCGGATCGCCGCCCGATGTCCGGATGCGATCGAGGTCTTCGACTTCCATATCAAACGGCGCCGGCATGCCTTGATTCTCCGCTGCGGGCCGCGGAACGGCGGCCGGTGAAAGGCAAGGTGACAGGCTGGGGGGCGGTCGACAGGGGCCGGAGCCCCTGGGATCACTCACTCTTGGATCAGAATACGAATTTCGGCTTGGCTTCGAAACCGGGCAGCGGGTGCGTGTGCGCCTCGAACAGCGTGCGGGCCGAGGTGACGCCGCCGCTGCGCTGGAAGAGCTTCACCTCGCCGACCCCGCGGTCGCCCATGACGGTGGTGACCAGGCGTCCGCCTTCGGTCAGCTGGCCCAGAATGCCCTCCGGCACCTCCGCCACCAGGCCTTCGATCACGATCACGTCGTAAGGGGCCTGCTGCGGATAGCCCTCGGCCAGGGGCGCCGATATGATGACGACGTTGTCGGCGCCGACGGCGGTCAACGATTCCGTGGCCTGACGGGCCAGATCGGCATCGGACTCGATGCCGACGACGGTCGCGGCGAGGCGGGCCAGGACGGCGGTCGAGTAGCCGGAGCCGCTGCCGATGTCGAGCACGACGTCGGTCTCGTCGACCCCCACCTCCTGGAGCATGCGGGCGAAGACCATCGGCTCCATCAGATAGCGGCCTTTGCCGATGGCGAGATCCTCGTCCACATAGGCAATGCCGCGCGCCGCCTTCGGCACGAACTGTTCACGGGGAATGTCGAGCATGGCGTCGACCAGACGCTGGTCGGTCACCTTGTTCGGTCGGATCTGCCCTTCGACCATGTTGAGGCGGGCGGCGGCGTATTCGGACATGGCGGTCGCTTACAATCTGGTGGACGGAGCGCGGCACCAAGCCGTGTTGCGCGGCCTCGCTGCCTTGTCGCGTATATATCTTCAAAGTCTCACGAACACAACGCCGCACCGGTTTGTCGGAAAACGCGATAAAGACGCTTGACCGCCTGTGGGAACGGCAGTATACGTCCGCTCCCACGCCGCGGCGCTCCCGCTAGGGGGTGCCGGACGCAAGGATGGCGCGGTGGCAGAGTGGTGATGCAGCGGACTGCAAATCCGTGTACGTGGGTTCGATTCCCGCCCGTGCCTCCATCCTTGATGCGGCTGAGAGATCAGCAAAATCAAAGCGTTCCAAAAGCATCGCGCCTGAACGGCCCGGTGCTTTTTGCGTTTTCCGCATCGCGGGAAGCGCCGATCCCCTGCCCTGCCCGGACGGTCGATTTTTTGCCATCAAAAGACTTGGCAAGCGCCTGAGGGTCCGCTATATAGCCGCCCACGCCGGACGTTGCGCCTCGCAAGGGCCGGTCAGACTGATCCCGGTTAGCTCAGTCGGTAGAGCAGCGGACTGTTAATCCGCGTGTCGCTGGTTCGAGTCCAGCACCGGGAGCCACTTCGATGAAAAGGCCGAGTCCTCGCGGGCTCGGCCTTTTCTCATAGCGGAATTCCGCGCCATCGCTTCCGGCATCATCCGAAGGAATGGGCGTTCCGACCGAAGGCTTGATGTGCCCGCCGGCCCCACGGCGTTACACTGACGTCGGTTACAGTTCGAGTCGGGATTGCGCCTGTTCATCGGTGGAGGCGACCCATGATGAATCTCCCACCCCTCTCGCGGCCACTCACCTCCCACAACGATCCTTCGCGGCCCGGCGGACGGCAGGATGGCGACGGGTGGATCGGCGCGGTGGCCGTCATCGTCCTGTCCATGGCCCTGGCCGTTGCCCTGCTCGGCGTCGATTGGCATCGGATGCTGGTCCGCGGGGAATCGGTGCTGCCGGAAAACCAGCGCTCCATGGTGGTCACGCCCATGCCCCGCTGAACCGCCGTCCAAGCGGCGGTGCGTTGGTCCGATGACCGGCCGGGCCAACGCCCCATCGCTTGGGCCTGCCCGTCTATCGGGGTTGCGGGTCGTCGTAGATCAGGCGGTTGTCCGCGGCCTCGCCGGCCGGGTCACCGATGTCGCGTTTCCACTCGCCGCACCAGTCGGTGGAGAGGGTGATCGGAAAGCGCCCTTCCGTGTCGCGCGGCGTCACCTGCGGCGGAAAGCGGCGGCACAGGCCCTTCGGTCCCCTTTGGCGGATGCCCTGCCCTTCCCAGAACAGGCAGGTGTAGCAATTGTCGATTCGCTTCATCGTGGGGACGCGCTCCTTCCTTCAACGGCGGCGTCCCGGTCCGGCGGCCCGGCCCGGGAGCGGCGGCAGTGTCGGTCAGCCGCCCCCTCCGCGTCGATCAAGAAATGCGCGCCCCGAAGGGTGGAGCGTCACTCGTGCCGCGGCTTGCCCTTGCGCATGTCGTCGGAATGCTGGGCGTAGAAGGCTTTGATATCCGCATCCAGTTCGAGCTTCCGGCGCTCGCCGGACGAACCGGCCGGCTCGTCGGCGAGACGCTGAAACTCCGCCACCGCCTGTTCGAGTTCGCGTTCGTTGTTGATGGGCATCGGTCCCTTCCTTCGTCGTGTCGCTGCCATGGGTAACGTCGCGCGGACGGTGGAGGTTTCACCGCTCCCACAGCGAACGCCGGTCGCATCGGAGAGGCCCTTGATGGTTGCGCGGCGGCCCTCATGTTTAATTCGGGGATCGAGCTATCCGGCGTCCCGCCCGACTCGACTCCGGCAAGGGAGGGAAGCATGACGGGTCGCTGGCGCCGCATCCCCTGGACAACCGCCTTCCATGCCAGTGTCCTTGCCGCCGTCATGGCGGCGCTTCTTCCCCTGAGCGCGGTGCGGGCGGACCAGCTCGACGCGGCGAAGCTGGCGGGGGCCTTGGTCCGCATCTCCGCCACGATCCTGCCCGACAGCCAGAGCGCCCGTTCGCTCGGCACGGAGCGTGAGGGAACCGGCGTCGTCATCGACGGCTCCGGCCTGATCCTGACCATCGGCTACACGATTCTGGAGGCCTCGCAGCTTCAGGTCACCACCGGCGAAGGGCGCGGCTACCCGGCTGAGTTCGTGGCCTATGATCAGGCCAGCGGATTCGGTCTGCTGCGCGCCGGCATGGGCTTCAGCGCCGCTCCGGTCCGGCTCGGCGATTCCGACGCGATCAAGGAGGGGGAGCGCGCCATGGTGCTCACCCGGCAGGGGTCCACCGGGGTGCAGCCGGTGCTGATCGCCGCCAAACGCGAGTTCGCCGGCTACTGGGAATATCTGCTGGACGAGGCGATCTTCACGACGCCGCCGATCATGGGCTTCAACGGCGCCGCCCTGATCGACCGCAAGGGCGAACTGGTCGGGATCGGCTCGCTGATCGTGCGCGACGCGGTGCCGGCCCATGGCGGCATCCCCGGCAACATGTTCGTTCCGGTCTCCGCCCTGAAGCCGATCCTGGCCGATCTGCTGGCCTTCGGGCGGCGGCAGGAGCCGGCGCGGCCCTGGCTGGGCGTCACGCTGCGCGAGGAGCAGGGCCGCCTGATGGTCGAGCGGGTCACCCCGCAGAGCCCGGCCGCGACCGTGGGAATCCAGCCGGGTGACATGATCGTCGGGGTCGCCGGCCAGAGGCCGAAGGGGCTGGCGGACTTCTATCGGAAGGTCTGGGATCTCGGCCCCGCCGGCGTCACCGTGCCGTTGGAGCTTCTGCGCGGCCCAAAGCTGGAGCCGGTCGCCGTTCCCTCCGCCGACCGTTACAGCACGCTGAAGCTGAACCCGACCTTCTGAGAGGCTATCCGGCTGAAAGGCCGTCCGGCCGCCTCGCCGTGGCCGGGCGGATGCGCTACATCCTTGGACCGTGCCCGCACCGCCAGCCAAGGAGTCCCGCCCGTGGATCACCCCGACATCGAGGTCCAGGAGAAGAAGAGAGCCTACGACGGCTATCTCAAGGTCGACGTCTACCGCCTGCGCCACAGGAAGTTCGACGGGTCCTGGAGCGGCGTCCTGCCGCCGCGGGAGGTCTGCGTGCGCGGCGAGGCCGTGGGCGTACTGCTCTACGATCCGGACCGCGACAGCGTGGTTCTGATCGAACAGTTCCGGGTCGGCTCGGCCTCGGCGGGCGGGCGGGCGTGGCTGACGGAGATCGTCGCCGGCCTTCTGGACGAGGGTGAGACGCCCGAGCAGGTGGCGCGGCGCGAGGCCATGGAGGAGGCCGGCTGCACCGTCCAGGACATCGAGATGATCGGCGACTACTACCCCAGCCCGGGCGCCTACGACGAGCATGTCACCGTCTTCTGCGGACGGGTGGACAGCCGGGGCCTTGCCGCGACGGGCGGCTGCGCCGACGAGCACGAGGACATCCGCATCATGGTCGTCCCGGCGGACGAGGCGATCCGGCTGCTCGACGAGAACCGGCTCAACAATTCCATCGCCATCATCGCGCTCGGCTGGTTCGCGCGGAATCGTGACCGGCTGCGCGGCCAGTGGATTGGGAAATAGAAAGAACGATTTGATTTCGTTCAATGCTGCATTTCACAAGCCGACCTTGAATTCCCTGATGCGCAATCCGATAGTGTTGCCCGGTTCATCATTCGATTCGGGAGACAGTCCGTGGACATCCGCACCGGCTTCATCGGCTCCATCGGCAACACGCCGCTGATTCGGCTGGAAGGGCCGTCGAAGGCCACGGGATGCGAGATCCTGGGCAAGGCGGAATTCCTCAACCCCGGCGGCTCGGTGAAGGACCGCGCGGCCCTGGCCATCGTCCGCGACGCCGAACGCCGGGGCCTGCTGCGCCCCGGCGGCACCATCGTGGAAGGCACGGCGGGCAACACCGGCATCGGGCTGGCGCTGGTCGGCAACGCGCTCGGCTACCGCACCGTCATCGTGATGCCGGAGACGCAGAGCCAGGAGAAGAAGGACATGCTGCGCCTGATCGGCGCCGACCTTCGTCTGGTGCCGGCGGTGCCCTATTCCAACCCCGACAACTATGTCCGCTATTCCGGGCGTCTGGCCGAGGAGCTGGCGAAGACCGAGCCGAACGGCGCCGTCTGGGCCAACCAGTTCGACAATGTGGCGAACCGCGAGGGCCATCGCCTGACCACCGGGCCGGAAATCTGGACCCAGACCGAGGGGCGGATCGACGCCTTCACCTGCGCGGTGGGCAGCGGCGGCACGCTGGCCGGCGTCGGGCTGGCGCTGAAGGAGCGCAACCCGGACGTCCGCATTGTCCTGGCCGACCCGATGGGCGCCTCGCTCTACCATCACTACGCCCATGGGACGCTGAAGGCCGAGGGCAGCTCGATCACCGAAGGCATCGGCCAGGGCCGGATCACCGCCAACCTGGAGGGCGCTCCGGTCGATCAGGCGCTGCAGATTACCGACGAGGAAGCGCTGCCGGTCATCTTCGACCTGATCAAGTCGCAGGGGCTGGTGCTGGGCGGCTCGTCGGGCATCAACGTGGCGGCGGCCATCCGCATCGCCAGGGAGATGGGGCCGGGCCACACCATCGTGACGATTCTCTGCGACGGAGGGCAGCGCTACCAATCGAAACTCTTCAATCCTGCCTTCCTGCGTGAGAAGAATCTGCCTGTGCCCGATTGGCTGGATTCGTAAACGCACCCGAGGTTCCATGGAGCTGATCTTCCGCGAGGACGCCTACGCCGCCTCCTGCACCGCCACCGTGACATCCGTGGACGAGCGGGGCATCCGGCTCGACCGCACCGTCTTCTACCCCAACGGCGGCGGCCAGCCCGGCGACACCGGCCGGCTCCGCTTCGCTGACGCCACGCTGCGCATCGTCGACACGGTGAAGGGCGACGGGCCGGACGACGTGATCCATGTGCCGGAGCCCGGCGCCGCCCTGCCCGCCCCCGGCACCCCGGTGGAGGCCGAGATCGACTGGGACCGCCGGCACCGCCACATGCGGATGCACACGGCGCTGCACCTTGTCTGCGCGGTCCTGCCCGGTGCCTCGATCACCGGCGCCCAGGTCGGGGCGGAGCGCAGCCGCGTCGATTTCAACGTCCCGACCGAGGGGCTCGACAAGGAGGCCATCGCGGCGGCCCTGAACCGGCTGGTCGCCGCGGACACGCCGGTCGGCTCGCTGTGGATCACCGACGCGGAGTTGGACGCCAACCCCGAACTGATCCGCACCCTGACGGTGAAGCCGCCGCGCGGCCACGGCCGCGTCCGGCTGGTGGACATCGCCGGGGTCGACCGGCAGCCTTGCGGCGGCACCCACGTGAAGCGGCTGGGCGAGATCGGCGGGCTCGACGTCGTGAAGATCGAGAACAAGGGCAAGCAGAACCGGCGCGTGATCGTCGCGCTGCGGGATTGAACGGGGGACATCCGATGACCGATACGCAAACCACGCTCACCCTCCCCGGCCCGATCGTCGCGACGGCCTGGCTGGCGGAGCGCCTGGGCCAGCCGGGCCTGCGCGTCCTCGACGCCTCCTGGTTCATGCCCGGCTCCGGCCGCGATCCGAGCGCCGAGTTCCTGGAACGCCACATCCCCGGCGCCGTGCGCATCGACATCGACGACGTGGCGCAGCCCGACACCCATCCCCTGCCGCACATGGTGCCGGACGAGGCGACCTTCGCCGCCAAGGTCGGGGCGCTCGGGGTCGGCAGCGGCGACACGGTGGTCGTCTATGACAGCGCCGGCATGGCCACCGCCGCCGCGCGCGTCTGGTGGATGTTCCGCCTGTTCGGGCATGGCCGCGTCGCCGTTCTGGACGGCGGCCTGCCGAAATGGATCGCCGAAGGCCGCCCCCTGGACTCCGGACCCGCCGACCCGGTCCCGGCGGATTTCGCGGCGACCCTGCAGCCGGGCCTGCTGCGCCGGGCCGACGAGCTGCTCGCCAACATCGACTCGCGGGTGGATCAGGTGGTGGACGCCCGCGCCGCCAACCGCTACGAGGGCGCCGTCGCCGAGCCCTGGCCGGGCCGCCGCAGCGGGCGCATCCCCGGCAGCCTCAACCTGCCCTTCAACGACCTGATCGACGCGGAGAGCAAGACGCTGCTGCCGCCCGACACCATCGCGGAGCGGGCGAAGGGCGCCGGCCTCGATCTGGAGCGCCCGATCGTCGCCTCCTGCGGCAGCGGCGTGACCGCCTGCGTGCTCGCGCTCGGGCTGGCCGCGGCCGGCAAGGACGATGTGGCCGTCTATGACGGGTCCTGGGCGGAATGGGGGCTGCGCCCCGATCTGCCGTTGGAAACCGGCCCCCTGGAAAGCAAGCCGGTGACGCGGTGAGCGAGGCTCTGGGCATCCGTCCCTACGAGGCGGCGGATTGCGACGACGTGGTGGCGCTGTGGACCGCCTGCAACCTCGTGGTGCCGTGGAACGACCCGGTGGCCGACATCGCGCTCGCCGTGTCGAAACCGAACGCCACGATCCTGATCGGCCGGGTGGACGACCGGACCGTGGCGTCCGTCATGGTCGGCCATGACGGTCACCGCGGCTGGTTCTACTATCTGGCGGTCGATCCTGCCTGCCGCGGAAGCGGCCATGGCCGGGCGATGGTCCGGGCGGCGGAGGGCTGGCTTGTCGAGTCCGGCATGCCCAAGGCGCAACTCATGGTGCGCACGACGAACCACGCCGTGGTGGCGTTCTATGAGCGGCTGGGCTATGCCACCGGTCCCGTTACCGTGATGCAGAAATGGCTGAAGACCGATTCTCCCTGACACCGCCGCCCCGGACGTCCCTGCCGCAGTCCCGGATCGCGGCGCCGGTGCCGCCGGGCTGCCTGTCCGTCATCGTCACCTATCTGGAGATGACGGCACCGCCGGCCCATTCGCCCCTGCCCCGCCCGGCGGGTGACGTGGCGCTGGTGCGGGCCAACCCGCCAACCGCTTCCTACTACCGCTATCTCTACGACACGGTCGGCGAGCCCTGGCTGTGGCACGAGCGGCGGCGCATGCCGATGCCGGAACTGGGACGCATCGTCACCGACCCGCGGATCGAAATCTGGGTCCTCTACGTGAACGGCACGCCCGCCGGCTACGCCGAGATCGACCGGCGGGAGGAGGACACCGATCTGGCCTATTTCGGGCTGATCCCCGATTTCATCGGCCTGAAGCTCGGCCCCTGGCTGCTCGACACGGCGATCCGGCTGGCCTGGCAGGGCGGGACGACGCGGCTTCTGGTCAACACCTGCACCTTCGACCATCCGAAGGCGCTGCCGCTCTACCAGTCGATGGGGTTCGTGCCGATCCGGCATGTGACCCGCGAGATCCGTGATCCGCGCCTCCTCGGCTGGTTGCCGCGGACCTCGGCCCCGCACATTCCGATCAACGAGTGACGGGCCGACCCGGCCCGCTCGCCCGAGTTCGCTCCACGCCGCTCCGAACGCCAGGACACCGACGCCATGACGAAGGGCATTCTGTTCGCGTTCCTGGCCTTCGCCTTCTTCGCCTGGGGCGATGCGCTGGTGAAGGCGATCGGGCATGGGCTGGACCCCTTCGAGGTCACCTTCTTCGCATACATTCTGCCGTTGCTGCTCTCCCCGGTCTTCATGACCCGGGGCGACCGGCTTGGCGACCTGCTGCGCTGGAACCGGCCCTGGCTGATGACGGTGCGGCTGGTCTTCGTGGCGGCCTCTACCCCGCTCAGCGTCATGTCGTTCCGCAGCCTTCCCTTCGCGGAAGCCTTCGCTATGATCTTCCTGATGCCCAGTTTGGTGACGCTGCTGGCGATCGTCGTGCTGAAGGAGCCGGTGCGCTGGCGTCGCCGGTTGGCCATCGGCGCGGCCTTCATCGGTGTGCTGATCGTCGCCCGCCCCGGCTTCCGCGAGCTGCTGCCCGGCCATTTCGCGGCGCTGGGCTGCGCCTTCAGCTCCGCCGTCGTAGTCATCACCGGGCGGATGATCGGGCATTCCGAGAAGCGCTTCACCCTGATCGGGACGGTCTTTCTGTCCACCGCCGTCGCGTCCGGCCTGCTGATGATCCCCGGCTTCGAGTGGCCGACGCGGGAGCAATGGATTCTGACGGTGGGCTTCGCCACCACGACCTTCGCCGCCCAGGCCCTCTTCACCCTGGCCGCCGCCTTCGCCCCGGCCGATCGCGTGGGGGCGGCCCAGTACAGCCAGATCCTGTGGGCGCTGGCCATCGGGGCGATCTTCTTCGACGAGTGGCCGGACCTGCTGTCGCTGGTCGGCATCGTGATCGTAGTCGGCTCCGGGCTGTTCATCTTCGCCCGCGAGCACGCCCGGCATCCCGACCCTATCCCTGGCCCGGCTCCCGATGCGGAGCCGGAGGTCAGCTCAGAATCTCTCCCAGAGCGGCGACCAGAGCCCGGTTTTCGTCCTCCCGCCCGACCGTGATGCGCAGGCAGTCGGCCAGCCCGTAGTCCTGGGTTGGCTTCACCAGGATGCCGCGGCGCGCCAGATGGTCCAGCACCGCCTGGACACCGAGCGACGGGTCGGTCGGGATGCGCGCCAGGATGAAGTTGCAGACGCTGGGATAGACGCGCACGCCGAGCTGTTCCAGCTCATGGCTCAGCCAGGGCAGCCATGCGCTGTTGTGGGCGAAGGTCGCCTCCTCATGCTCGGTGTCGCCGACGGCGGCCTCCGCCGCGGCCTGGGCGGCGATCCCGACGTTGAAGGGGCCGCGCGTCTGGTTGACCGCCTCGATCACCCCCGCCGGGCCGTAGGCCCAGCCGACTCGCAGCCCGGCCAGCCCGTGCAGCTTGGAGAAAGTGCGCACCATCAGCACGTTGTCGGAGTTCTCGACGATCTCCGTCCCGTCGCTGTAGTTGTCACGGCGGCAATAGTCGGCGTAGGCCGAATCGAGCACCAGCAACGTGTGCGATGGCAGGCCGGCGCGCAGCCGCAGGACCATCTCCGACGGGATGTAGGTGCCGGTGGGGTTGTTCGGGTTGGCGAGGAAGCAGAGCTTCGTCTTCTCGTTCGCCCGGTCGATCATTGCCTCGACATCGACGACCAGATCGCGCTCCGCCGCGATCACCGGCGTCGCCCCGGCGGCGCGGATCGCCTTCATGAAGCCGCGGTAGCCGTGCTCGTGGCACAAAACCTCGTCCCCCGGCCCGGCGAAGGCCTGGGTGACGAGGTGGATCATCTCGTCGGAGCCGTTGGCGCAGGTGATGTGTCCGGCGTCCAGATCGTAGCGCCGGGCAATGGCGTGGCGCAGGCGGTCCTGCGACCAGTCGGGATAGCGGTGGATCTGCGCCGCCATGTGGCGGTAGGCGGTGAGCGCCTTCTTGCCGGGTCCCAGCGGATTGACCGTCAGCGACAGATCCACCCAGGCGCCGCCGTCCTCCGGTGGTCTTGCGGGACGGTAGGGCTTGATCTGGCCAATTCCGGGACGGGGACTCAGCAGCTCCATCAGGCAGGCTCCGTTGTGCGCAGCGGCAAACAGCACGAACGGACTGCATTCAACCCGAAACCGGGGCAACCCGCCAGCGTTCCTTGCGGGTTGCGCTGGTTTACCGCGCCGGAACAAGCCGTTCCGGCGCGGTTGTGAGCATCAGTGGTTCAGGATCTGGCTGAGGAACAGCTTCGTCCGGTCCGACTGCGGGTGGTTGAAGAACTCGTTGGGCGTGTTCTGCTCGACGATCTCGCCGCGGTCCATGAAGATGACGCGGTCGGCGACCGACTTGGCGAAGCCCATCTCGTGCGTCACGCAGAGCATGGTCATGCCGTCCTCGGCCAGACCGATCATGACGTCCAGCACCTCCTTGACCATCTCGGGGTCGAGCGCCGAGGTCGGCTCGTCGAACAGCATGACCTTCGGGCTCATGCACAGCGAGCGGGCAATGGCGACGCGCTGCTGCTGCCCGCCGGAGAGCTGGCCGGGGTACTTGTGCGCCTGCTCGGCGATGCGCACCCGCTTCAGGTAGCGCATCGCCATCTCCTCCGCCTCGGCCTTCGGCTTCTTGCGGACCCATATGGGGGCGAGCGTGCAATTCTCCAGCACGGTCAGGTGCGGGAACAGGTTGAAGTGCTGGAACACCATGCCGACTTCGCGGCGGACCAGCTCGATGTTCTTCAGGTTGCCGGTCAGCTCGATGCCGTCGACGACGATGGAGCCCTTCTGGTGCTCCTCAAGCCGGTTCAGGCAGCGGATCATGGTCGACTTGCCGGAGCCCGAGGGGCCGCAGATGACGATCCGCTCTCCCTTGGCGACCGACAGGTCGATGTTCTTCAGGACGTGGAACTCGCCGTACCACTTGTGCACGCCCTGGCACTGGATGATCGGCTCCCCCTGGGGGAAGCTGCGCGCGGCGCCGGCGGTTTGGGTCATGGTCATCTCTTTTCCCTCTCCCTCAGCGACGGTGACCGCGACGCAGGTCGCGTTCGAGCTTTTGGCTGTATTTGGACATCGAGAAGCAGAACACCCAGTAGATCACGCCGATGAACAGGTAGGCCTCGCGGTAGAAGCCGCGCCAGGCCGGGTCGGACAGCGCCGCCTTGGCCGTGCCCAGCAGGTCGTAGAGGCCGATGATGATGACCAGCGACGTGTCCTTGAAGAAGCTGATGAAGGTGTTCACCAGCGGCGGGATGGAGATGGCGAGCGCCTGCGGCAGGATGATCTTGCCCATCGCCTGCCAGTAGTTCAGGCCGAGAGCGTCTGCCGCCTCGTACTGGCCCTTCGGGATGGCCTGGAGGCCGCCGCGGATCGCTTCCGCCATGTAGGCGGCGGCGAACATGATGAAGGCGATCTGAGCGCGCAGCAGCTTGTCGAAGTTCACGCCGGTCGGCAGGAACAACGGGAACATCACCGAGGCCATGAACAGCAGGCTGATCAGCGGCACGCCGCGGATCAGCTCGATGTAGGTCACCGAAATCACGCGGATGGCCGGAAGCTGCGACCGCCGGCCAAGAGCCAGCAGGACCGACACCGGAAAGGCCACCGACAGGCCGACCACCGAGAGCATCAGCGTCAGCGGCAGGCCGCCCCACAGCGTGTTCTCGACGTAGGTCAGGCCGAGCACGCCGCCCCACATCAGCACGCCCACCGCGGTCAGGCCGGCGATCCAGACGAGGGCCAGCCAGGGCTTCCAGAAGCGCCGGTCGCAGCTCGCCAGGACCAGCGCGATGATGATCACGATGGTGATCAGCGGCCGCCACTGCTCGTCGTACGGGAAGGTGCCGAACATGACGAAGCGCAGCTTCTCGCTAACGAAGGTCCAGCAGGCGCCGCCCTCCTGCCGGCACACATGGGGCGGCGTGCCGAAGCTGTTGGCGTTGAAGATCAGCCAGTCGAGAAGCGGCGGGATCGCCTTGAAGAAAAGCCAGGCGATCAGGATCGTCAGGAGCGCGTTGTACCAGGTGTTGAACAGGTTGTTGCGCAGCCACGCCACGGGACCGACGGTGCTGGACGGCGGGCGTTCGTCGGGAATGCTTCCGGTGGGGACGTTGCCGGTATGGACGTTGTCTGTCATGGCCGTCAGCGCTCCACCAGCGCGATGCGCTTGTTGTACCAGTTCATGAAGATCGAGATGCCCAGGCTGATGACCAGATAGGTGCCCATGATCATCGCCACGCCCTCGATCGCCTGACCGGTCTGGTTCAGCGTCGTGTTGGCGATCGACACCAGATCCGGGTACCCGATGGCGAGCGCCAGGGAGCTGTTCTTGGTCAGGTTCAGATACTGGCTGGTCAGCGGCGGCACGATCACCCGCAGGGCCTGCGGCAGGACGACGAGCCGCAGCGTCTTGCCGCTGTCGAGGCCGAGCGCCCGCGAAGCCTCCGTCTGGCCCCAGTTGACCGCCAGGATGCCGCTGCGCACCACCTCGGCGATGAAGGCGGCGGTGTAGACGACCAGACCGACCAGGATCGCGAAGAATTCCGGGGTGATGACCACGCCGCCGACGAAATTGAAGCCCTGAAGCTTCGGCACGTCCAGCGCCGTCGGCGCGCCGCCGGCGATGTAGGCGATCAGCGGCAGGCCGATCAGCAGGCCCAGGCTCGCCGATCCGATCGGAAAGGGCTGGCCGGTCCGTTCCTGCCGGGACTTGGCCCAGCGCCGCAGGAAGATGACCGCGATCACCGCGATGGCGAGCGCGAAGCCCATCGTGCCCCACACCGGGTCGGCGGAGGGCACCGGCACGAACAGGCCGCGCTGCGACAGGAACACGCCGGGAATCGGGTTCAGCGCCTGCCGCACCGGCGGCATGCTCTCCGACACCAGCGCGTACCAGAAGAAGAGCTGGAGCAGCGGCGGGATGTTGCGGACGATCTCCACATAGGCGGAGGCGATCTTGGCGATCAGCCAGTTGCTCGACAGGCGGGCCACGCCGATCAGCGTGCCCAGCACGGTGGCCAGGACGACGCCGATGATCGACACCTTCAGCGTGTTCAGCACGCCGACCAGGAAGGCCCGGCCGTAGCTGTCCCGCGGATGGTAGTCGATCAGGCTCTCACCGATGCCGAAGGAGGCCTCGCGCTCCAGGAATCCGAACCCCGTCGCGATGGACCGCTTCGACAGGTTGTCGAGCGTGTTGTGAATAAGGAACCAGCCGACCGCGATGACGATGCCGACCACCAGAACCTGGTAGAACACGGCACGGACCGTCGGGTCGCTGAGGGAAAATGAAACACCGCCAGGCGCGCTTGGGCGCGCGGTGTCCCGGGTCTCGCTGGCCACGGTTCTCTCCCCTCACCAGCATGGCGTGAGCGCGCCGGCCGCCTCCCGAACGTCCGCCGCAACCTGCGCCACGTATATCGTCTCCCAAACGGGCCTGCGGCACGGGCATTGATTCTTGTCGCCCTGCAACCGCCCCGCCCGTCGTCAAAAAAGGAAGGACCGCGGGCCTCCCTGTGGTCCGCGGTCCCCCTTTCCGTCCTCAGCGGATCGGCATCGCGTACTGCAGACCGCCGTTGGTCCACAGCGCGTTCAGGCCGCGCTCCAGCTTCAGCGGGGTCTTCATGCCGACGTTGCGCTCGAAGATCTCACCATAGTTGCCCATGGTCTTGATGATGTTGTAGGCCCACTTCTCGTCAAGGCCCAGCGCCTTGCCCATGCCCGGCGAGGTGCCGAGGATGCGCTGGATCTCCGGGTTCTTGCTGTTCACGAACTCATCGACGTTCTTGGACGTGATGCCCATCTCTTCGGCCTGGATGGTGGCGTAGACGGTCCACTTCACCACATCGAACCACTGGTCGTCACCGTGGCGGACGGCGGGGGCCAGCGGTTCTTTGGAGATGATCTCCGGGAGGATGATGTGGTCGTCCGGAACCGGGGCCACGCCGGCGCGGGTGCCGGCCAGGCCGGAGGCGTCCGTCGTCAGCACGTCGCAGCGGCCGGCGAAGTAGGCGGCGTTCACCTCGTCGTTCGACTCGATAACGACCGGGTTGTAGGACATGTTGTTGGTGCGGAAGTAATCCGCCAGGTTCAGTTCGGTCGTGGTGCCGGCCTGGACGCAGACGGTGGCGCCGTTCAGCTCCTTGGCGCTCTTCACGCCGAGCTTCTTGTTCACCATGAAGCCCTGGCCATCATAGTAGGTGACCGGGGCGAAGTTCAGGCCGACCGAGGTGTCGCGGGTCAGCGTGACGGTGGTGTTGCGCGACAGCAGATCGACTTCGCCCGACTGGATGGCGGGGAAGCGCTGCTGGGCCGACAGCGGGGTGAACTTGACCTTGTTCGGGTCGTTGAACAGCGCAACCGCGACCGCGCGGCAGTAATCGACATCGAGACCGGTCCAGTTGCCCGAGCTGTCGGGGTTGCCGAAGCCCGGAAGGCCGGCGTTCACGCCGCACTGAACGAAGCCGCGGCCCTTGACGGCGTCCAGCGTCGGACCGGCCTGCGCGCCGGTGACGGCACCGAACACCACGGCCGCGGCAGCCGCGGCGAGGATTCCCGATTTCATATTAAGCTCCACCCTGTTCTTGCGTTTTTACGCTTAGGTTCATGCAATGCGCGCCCCGCATGGCGGACACGCGCGTGTGACAAGAGTGCACCAACAGCATCCGGCTTGTCGAATCATCCTTAAGCCGTGCATTTGGATTGGTTATCCCTTACAGAGGCTTAGGGAAAAGAATCTTTGGCGGCCGGGTCCGACTTGGAATATCGCGATACGGCCGCCATCACTGTTGTTGCGGGAAGACCCATGAAAGACGCACGAAAAGATACGATCCTCGGGCATGCCGGGCGCAGCCCGCGCGAGAATCACGGAATCGTGAATCCGCCGGTCTATCATTGCTCGACGGTGCTCTTCCCGACGCTGGAGGAGCTGGAGGCCAGCGACCGCACCCCCTTCGACAGCATCAACTACGGGCGCGTCGGCACGCCGACCACGCTGGCCTTCGAACAGGCGGTGGCGGAGCTTGAAGGCGCCTATCGTGCCGTCAACACGGGGTCCGGCCTGAACGCCATCGCCACGGCCCTCCTCGCCTTCACCAAGGCGGGCGACCATGTGCTGATCACCGACAGCGCCTATGGTCCGACCCGCCGATTCGCCAACGACACGCTGGTCCCTTACGGCGTGGAGGTGGAGTATTTCGACCCCACCATCGGCGCCGGCATCACCGCCCTGCTGAAGCCGAACACCAGCGTGGTCTTCCTCGAATCACCGGGCTCGCTGACCTTCGAGGTGCAGGACGTCCCGGCCATCGCCGCCGCGGCCAAGACGGTGGGCGCCACGGTGATGATCGACAACACCTGGGCCACCCCCCTCTTCTTCCAGCCGCTGAACCACGGGGTGGACGTGTCGATCCACTCGGCCACCAAATACATCGTCGGCCATGCCGACGCGATGCTCGGCGTGATCTCCTGCGCCAACGAGGCGCAGTGGCTGGCCGTCAAGAAGGCGGCCACGCGGACGGGCACCTGCGCCGGCCCAGACGACATCTTCCTGGGGTTGCGCGGCCTGCGCACCCTGTCCGTCCGTTTGAAACAGCATGAGGCAAGCGCGCTCGCCCTGGCCGGCTGGCTGTCGAAGCAGCCCGAGGTCACGCGCGTCCTGCACCCGGCCTTCCCGGACTGCCCGGGCCATGCGCTGTGGAAGCGCGACATCGGGCGCTCCTCCGGCCTCTTCTCCATCGTCATGGACGCGGTGCCGAAGCCGGCCCTGTCGGCCATGCTGAATTCCCTGGAGCTGTTCGGGCTGGGTTACAGCTGGGGCGGATTCGAGAGCCTGATCCTTCCGACGCGTCCCGGCGCCGTCCGCACCGCGACCCGTTGGACCGATCCCGGCACCGTTCTGCGCCTGCACGCCGGGCTGGAGGACGTCGACGATCTCATCCGCGACCTGGACGGCGCCTTCACCCGCCTGAGGGCCGCCCGCTAACGGGCGCGTCCGGACCCGCGGCACAAGCACGAGGATTGGACACCATGACGGACACCACCGCGCCCGGCCCCTCCATCGATCCCGCATTTGACGAGGTGATTGCCGCCATCGCCTTCAACGCCGACGGGCTGGTTCCCGCCATCGCCCAGGCCGAAGGAACCGGCGAGATCCTGATGATGGCCTGGATGAACCGCGAGGCCGTGCTGGAAACGCTGAGGACGGGCCGCGTCTGCTACTGGTCGCGGTCCCGCAAGGGGTTGTGGCGAAAAGGCGAGACCTCGGGCCAGACGCAGCGGCTGAAGGATTTCCGCGTCGACTGCGACGGCGATACCCTGCTGGTGATCGTGGAGCAGGACGGCGTCGCCTGCCACACCGGGCGGCGCAGTTGCTTCTACCGCGCCCTGCGTGATGGGAAACTCGAAATTATTCAAGATGTTGAGACCGATCCCTCGGTTCTCTACGGGCACACGCATAAATAAGGCGGTAATAATTAAGACGCTAAACCTTCGCTGCAATGCGAAATGTGTTTGATCTATGTCAAAGTAGGCGGGGTCCCGAGGGAGTAGAACGCTCTTGTCTCTAACCCTCCCTGTATTCGCCTATGCCGGGGGTTCCAATGGAACCCCCGGCTATTTTTTTGCCCAAAGACAAGACCGGCCCGGTTGCAGGGCTCTGATAAAATTATCGTCGATTGACGCAGATCAACGAAGCGGGAGGGCCGAAGAGCTAAACAGTCCTTGTCTCTAACCCTCCCTGTATTCACTTAGCCGGAGATCCATTGGATCTCCGGTTTTTTCTTGTGCGGGTGGCGGGCATTGGGCCGCATGGGGCCCGCATCAGGGACGGTGCCGCGTGCGGGTCCAGCGCATGAGCGCTCCGATGACCGACAGCGGCACGACAATCACCGCGCCGATCAGGATGTAGGGCAACGCCCAATGGAAGAGATCCGCGGTCAACCGTGCGATGTCCTGGATCGTGTCCCAACTGTTGGTCAGGATGCTCGCCGGATTGATGTCCAGGAAGGACAGGACCAGTCCGACCACGAAGCACAGCAGAAGCGTTTTGATGATCCAACCGACCAAGACATCACCTCGTGCTGACGCCGAACGGCGTGGGATTGCTCACGCGCCCCGTGCAACGTCTCCGGCACGGAAACCGTTCCTTGCGGAAGATGGTAATGACGGCGGCGCATGATAACGCCTTAGACCCACCTCATATCGGCGCTTTGGAGTTATCCCCATTTTCTGTGGATAACATTGTGGATGGTTGGTCAAGCCCGTTGGAGTGGCGACCAATTGCCATCACGCCCCCAAATTGGGCATAGTCATTGCGGTGCGAAACCGTTGGATACACTGCAAATCGTCAGGTCGGGACCACAGACACAGGTTTCCCTACTCCCTTGTATATAACGAAAGGAATATGGGGATAACTGTGTTGACCAATTCAGGAATCGGCACGGCGTCCGCTGATGGAGATCAGCGGCTGGCCCGAACCGATGGGGGGCGGACTGTGCTGCAAAGGAGATGGCGACCCCAGCAGGATTCGAACCTGCGACCTATCGCTTAGAAGGCGATTGCTCTATCCAACTGAGCTATGGGGCCCCGGTCCGGATCAGAAGCGCGGACGGTCCATGCGGAAGTTGTCGGCGTAGTTGCGCGGGCGGACGCGGCGCACCGGAGCGTCCTGGACCGTGTAGTCCCACCCCTTGCGCTGGGCGAAGGCGACGGCCTCCTCCGACGTCTCGAAACCGATGCGCACCTGGTTCAGCGTATCGCCGGAGCTGATCCAGCCCATCAGCGGCTCCGGACGGCGCGGGGTCTCGATCTCGTATTCGAGCAGCCAACGATGCGTCTTGGCACGCCCGGACTGAGTGGCCGCTTTGCTCGGCTGGTAGATCCGGACCTTCATGACGCGGCATCTCCTCTGATACGTGCGTGGTGCATCGTTCGAAATTCGTTGGTCGGGGCGCCCGGATTCGAACCGGGGGCCTCCAGTACCCAAAACTGGCGCGCTGACCAGACTGCGCTACGCCCCGACGTCGCGCAGTGGAATACACGAACCCCGCGCGGACGGCAAGACGCAGCCGCATCTATCCCGCAGGGTGGGGCTTCCGTATGATGCCACCCCCTTCGACGCCGCCGAACACTCGCCATGAACAGCCCTTCCATGCCCCCTCCCCGTCTTGCCGTTTTCGCTTCCGGGCTGGACGACTCCCCGGCCGGACGCGCCGTCGTGGGCATCGCCCATGCCCTGCAGCGGCGGGGCTGCGGGCTCGACGTCATCGCCCCGATGGGAGGCGGGCCGCTGCGGGCGGCGCTGCACCCCGGCATCGGCCAGATCGACCTCGCCAAGCGGCACACGGGCACCTCCGTCCTCGCCCTCGCTCGGATCGTCGCGGAGCGCCGACCGGCCGGGCTGATCGGGGTGGGAACCGACGCCGGGACCGTCGCCCTGGCCGCCGCTTGGCTGGCGCGGCAGGGGACGCCGGCCGCGGTGCTGGAGACGGTGCCGGAGGACGCGGCGCATCCCGGCGACGGGTTGCGGCGCACCCTGCGGGGATGGCTGCACCCGCGCGCCGCCGCTGTGGTGAACGGTGCGACCACGGATCCCGACGCAGCCGCCCGGCTCTTCCTGACCGCCTTCGGGCTCCCCGACGGGCGCCCTTAACGCGGCGGCGCCATCACTTCGCGGTGCCGAACGTCGCGTGCACCACGCGATCACCCGGCCGGATTCCCAGCCGCGCGCTCATGCCGCCGTTGATCTCAAGGATTCCCTTCACCGGGCCGGCCGAATTCACCGCGTCCAGCGATTGCGGCACGGCGTTGGCGTGGATGTTCACGATGCGGCCGTCGGCCCCGATGAAGATCATGTCGAGCGGGATCAGCGTGTTCTTCATCCAGAAGCTGGCCGGCTGCGGACGGTCGTAGATGAACAACATGCCGGCGTCCGCGGCCATCTTCTCGCGGAACATCAGCCCCTGCGCCTGCTGCGCCGGGGTTTCCGCCAGCTCGATGTCGAAGCGGTACTTGCCGCCGCCCGCCGTCTCGACGGTCAGGGAGGAGCGGGCGAAGCTCTCCAGCGCCGTCGCCGGCAAGGCCGACAGCAGAATAGCGGCCCCCATCAGAAGCCCACCCAAAAGGACACGCACAGCCCGTCCGATCATCGCGACCAACCCATCCCTTGACGTTCAAGAGCCTGGACGATGCCGCCGCGGCGCACGCCTGTCCAGAGGCGTCTCGTGGAGGGCGTCACGCCGCCGTACGGTCGGTGGCGGTGGTGTAGATGTCCTTGGTCAGCGGCTTGATTTGCTTGATCTGATAACCGGGGCGCGCGCTGAAGCGGCGAATGGCCCGCTCCCCGGCCTCGCGGTCGCTCTCGGCCCAGACAAGATAGTCGCGCCCGCGCGCCCACTCGACGGCCAGCGGGTGCAGCGCGTCGATCTCGCCAACCTGGGTGTTGACGACGGTCACCAGCCATTCCTTGTCGTTCGGATTCCGGCGGTCGGTCAGGATCAGGAGCTGGGGCCGCTGTTTGGTCTGCGCTTCGGACAGGCGCCGCTGGATCTCCGACTGCTTGCGCCGCGCCTCGACCGTGTCGGCCATGCACTCGTCGATCTCCTTGACGATGGCCTCCTCTTCCCGCTGCAGCCGGCGGATCGTCGCCTCCAGCTTGCCGATGGAGTCCTTGGCGGCGCGCAGACGGCTGCGGCTCTGCGCCACCTGCGCATCGACCGCCAGCATCACGTTGCCCAGCCATGCCCCGATGGCGATGATGCCAAGAATGATGAGGAAGTTGATCATCATTTGGCGGGCGCCCTGATCCGGCCGGGGTTGGGGCGGCCCTGGGTCTTCTGGAACGTCTTGGTGAATCCCATCTTGAAGGGAAACGCCACCTCGACGAGTTGCCTGGCCTCTTCCGCGTTGGACGCCCAGACCTCCGCCACGTTGGCGCAGCGCCAGATCGGGTTGACCTGGGACTTGTCCCCGCCGGAGGACGCCTTCTCCTGGGCGACATTCACCAGGAACTTCGACAGGCCGGCCTGGGGATCGCCCACCTCATGCACGAACACGGGGGGCTGAAGGGCGATCTCCGCGATCGCCCGCTCCATCTTGCGGTTCTCGGTTTCGGCGCGGTGCTTCTCGGCGGACACCTGGTTGCGCCGCTGCACCTTGCCGTTCACCCGGTCCTGAAGCTCGTGGATCTCGGAATGAAGGACGTAGATGCGATTCTCAAGCTGGTCGAGGCCTGCGGAGCGATGGAGAAAATCGGGAAGGAAGCGTTTCAGCATCATGGCGACCGGAACGGCGGCCAGCATCATCGCGGCGATGGTCAGCAGGAGCAAGGTGGTGTTGGACATCGGCGGCCTGCCCCCTCTCCGTCTTTCCGGCTCCCGGTCTCAGCCTGACGTGGCCGGTCGAACCGGCCTGCGGACAGCGCGAGTCGCGCGAATCAGGCTGGCCGATTCGTTCCATTACGTCAACTGCGTGACCTCTGTGAACGCAAAACTTTCCAAAGATTATCCGGTTCGGACCATCTTCGTGATTGCCGCAGCGGCAACGCGCCGCACCTCGTCGCGCAGCGGGCCGGGGCGCGGCGCGTCGGCCAGGGTGGTGAACCAATGCTCCGGCGGGTTGCGCCCGGCGGCGCGCGACCAGGTCAGCTCCCGCAGCACGCCCTCCGCCTGCGGCGTCGGCGGCACCGCCGGGTCGATGCCGTTCAGCACCGCCCAAATTCCCGCCCAGCAGCGCCCGACGGACCAGGGGTTGTAGCCGCCGCCTCCGACGACCATCAGGCGCGGCGCCAGTCCCATCAGCGCCCGGACCGCCCGCCACAGCGCGCCGTTCGACAGCTCCAGCCGGCTCAGCGGGTCTTCGGCGAGCGCGTCGGCCCCGGTCTGGATGACCAGCGCCTGGGGGCGGAACGCCCGCCCCACCGGCAGGATCGCCGTCTCCAGCAGGTAATCCATCTCGGTGTCGTTGAACTCCGGAGGAACCGGCAGGTTGACGGCCATCGCGCCGGGGCGGTCCTCCGCCTTGCCGGTGAAGGGCCAGCGCCCGTCCTCATGGACCGACAAGGTCAGCACGCGGTCATCATCGGCGAAGGCTTCCTCCACCCCGTCGCCATGGTGGGCGTCGAGATCCACATAGAGCACCCGGTCGATCCCGGAATCGAGCAGGGCCAGGATGCCCAGCACCGGGGCGTTGAGATAGCAGAAGCCGCTGGCCCGTCCCGGACGGGCGTGATGGGTGCCGCTGGCCGGGCTGTAGACGATGCCGGCGGGCGCCTCCGCCAGCAGGCGCCCGGCCAGGATGGCGGCGCCGGTGCTGATGGCGGGACGGCGGTACATCTCCGGAAAGATGGGATTCTCCAACCGGCCGAGGTTGTAGCGCTCCCCCGTCGCGGCGTCCACGCGCTGGTCGGCCTCGGCGCGGTGCAGGGCGGCGATGTAGTCCGGGGCGTGGAAGCGGGCCAGTTCCCCCGGCGTCGCCATCGGGCTGTCGCGGTAGACCGCGTCGGGCAACCAGCCCATGGCGCGGCTGAGGTCGATGGCGGTGGACACCCGCGGGATGGCCAGCGGGTGCTTCGCGCCGTAGCTGGACCCCCTGTAGATCTCGCTGCCGAGGAACAGCGGGCGGGCGGGGAAGTCGGGCGGAAAGTCGGGTGGCGATTCGGTCGGCATGGGGTGGAGAGGTGGAGCGGCCACGCCCGTCCGTCAACGTCCCGCGCACGAAGCCCCTCATCGCCCCTTGCCGTGGCCGCGCGGCGATCTCTTTTCTTGAGGGGTATGGGCGAAAACTTCCGCGGGGGAGGCACGGCATGGACGGTGCGTGGCGTCTGGCGGGGGTGGCCGCCGCGATTCTCGTGACCGGCGGGCTGGGGGCTCCGGTCCTGGCCGACACGCCGGTCGATCTGGAACTGGTGCTGGCCGTCGACGTGTCCGGCAGCGTGGACGCGGAGGAGGGCCGCCTCCAGCGCGAGGGCTACGTCGCCGCCCTCACCGATCCGAAGGTCCAGGCGGCCATCCGCGGCGGCCCCTTTGGGCGCATCGCCGTCACCTACGTCGAATGGGCCGGCGACAGCTTCCAGCGCATCACCGTTCCCTGGACCCTGCTGAGCGACACGGGCAGCGTCGAGGCCTTCGCCTCCTCCATCGCCGAATCGCCCACGCTGAGCGCGCAATGGACCTCGATCAGCGCGGCCATCGACTTCAGCGCCCGTCTGTTCAGCGACAACGGCTTCGAGGGGACGCGGCGGGTGATCGACGTGTCGGGCGACGGGGTCAACAACCGCGGCCGTCCGGTGCAATGGGCGCGCGACGAGGCGGTGGCCGCGGGGATCACCATCAACGGCCTGCCGATCCTGAACGACCGGCCCAACCCCTGGGGCGGGGCGGCGCCGACGAACCTTGACGGCTATTACGAGGAGCACGTGATCGGCGGGCCCGGCGCATTCCTGGTCCCCGCGGTCAGCTTCGAAGCCTTCGCCGACGCCATCCTGAGCAAGCTGCTTCTGGAAATCTCCGGACTTCCTCCCGACCCCGACGCGCACGCACGCACGGGCCTCGCCAGCCGCTAGCCGGATCGTTGCAACATTGGCTCAACAAACATTACCTATGGAAGGCCGGTCATCCGGTTCGAAACCTGCGAGCGAGACCATGCCGATCAAGACGATCCTGCTGCACATGTCGAACGACGACCGCCACACCCAGCGGCTTGAGGTCGCGGTCGGTCTCGCCAGACGCTTTTCCGCCTTTGTCGAGGTGCTGTTCGTCGCCACGCCGGTGTCCATGCCCGCCGCGGTGACCGGCCGCGCCGCGTCCTACGCCTTCATCGCGGAGGCCACGGCCATCGCCCACGAGAAGGCCGAACAGATCGAGCAGGAGGTTCGGCAGGCGTTGAAGGACTGCTCCTACTCCTGGACGATCGAGGAAGGCGACCATGTGGAACTGCTGGCCGCCCGCGCCGTCTATGCCGATCTGGCCGTGGTCACGCAGAGCCACGACGACGAGCGCGGCGAGCGGGTGACGCTGCAGGTGCCCGACCGGCTGCCGCTGACCAGCCCCTGCCCCGCGCTGATCCTGCCCCACGCCGCGGCGACGGCGTCGGCGATCGGGCGTCATGTGGTGGTTGCATGGAAGAACACGCGGGAGGCCGGCCGCGCCGTGCGCAACGCCCTGCCCTTCCTGAAGGAGGCGGAGAAGGTCACCGTGGTCACCATCGACCCGCCGGGCCACAGGCTGGACAGCGGGCGCGATCTGATGATCTGGCTGGAGCGCCACGGCGTGCGAAGCCAGCATCAGGCCAACATCTTCCGGGGCGGCGACGTCGGCGACGTCCTGATCAGCGCCTGCCGCGAGGTGGGCGGCGACCTGCTGGTGATGGGGTCCTACGGCCATTCCCGCCTGCGGGAGATGGTGCTGGGCGGCGCCACCCGGACGGTGCTGGCGAAGCTGGAGGTGCCGGTGCTGATGTCGCACTGACCGGCGAATTGCCGGGCGGCGAGGGGCCGCCCGGCATCCGTACTTGGAGTTTCGGACCCAGTGCGGCGGCCGAAGCCCGGCCGGCACATGAGGCCATATCAGTCTGAAGCGAATGAAAAGTCGCCTCAGAGGAAGAACACCCAGGTCACCAGGACGAACAGCGGCACCAGGATGCCGAAGGACCACAGCATGTAGCCGAAGAAGCTTGGCATCGCCACGCCGCGCTCCTCGGCGATGGCCTTGACCATGAAGTTCGGCGCGTTGCCGATGTAGGTGTTGGCGCCCATGAACACCGCACCCGCCGAAATCGCCGCCAGGGTCACCGCGAGGTCGGTCATCAGCACCTGCGCGTCGCCGCCGGCGGTGTTGAAGAAGATCAGATAGGTCGGCGCGTTGTCGAGGAAGCTGGACAGAATGCCCGCCGCCCAGAAATAGGCCGCCGGCACCGGCTGGCCGTTCTGGTTCACCGCCGCGATGATGGCGCCCAGCGCACCGTCCGTGCCCGCCCGCAGGATGGCGATGGCCGGGATGATGGTCAGGAAGATCGCGGCGAACAGCTTCGCCACCTCCAGGATCGGCCCCCAGGTGAAGGCGTTCAGGCGGCGGCTGTGCGCGCTGGTCAGCTTCAGCGACAGCCCGGTGATGCCGAGGAGCAGCAGGTTGCTGACGATCGTCTCCAGCGGCACATGGATGTGGTAGATCTCCACCCCCACCCCCGGATGCCAGACGCCGCTGAGCAGGACGGCACCGACGATGGCGACGAGAAGGAGCAGGTTGACCGCCCCCTCGATCCGCACCGGCTCCCGCTCATGCACGCCCTCGATCAACGGGTGCTTGCCGGGGTCCTTGGTGTGGAGATAGAGGTCGACCAGGAAATAGATCGCCAGCAGGCAGCCGGCCACCAGCATCATCGGCCAGAACAGGTGCACGGTCGGCCAGAAGAAGCTGACCCCCTTCAGGAAGCCCAGGAACAGCGGCGGATCGCCCAGCGGCGTCAGGGAGCCGCCGACGTTCGACACCAGGAAGATGAAGAAGACGATGGTGTGCACCTTGTGCCGCCGGTGCTCGTTGGCGCGGATCAGCGGCCGGATCAGCAGCATGGAGGCGCCGGTGGTCCCCATCAGGCTCGCCAGAAGCGTGCCAAGCCCCAGCCCCAGCGTGTTCGCCAGCGGCGTCCCAACCAGGGTGCCGGCGATCCGCACGCCGCCCGCCACCGTGAAGAGGGCGGTCAGCAGCACGATGAAGGGGATGTATTCGAGAAGGAGGGTGTGCAGCAGTTCGTAGGTGGCGAGCCCCGCCCCAAAGGTCAGCGCGAAGGGCAGCAGGAAGGCGATGGCCCAGCCGGCGGCGACCTTGCCGAAATGATGGTGCCAGAAGGACGGCGCCAGCAGCGGCATCAGCGCGATGGACAGGAGAATCCCGGCGAAGGGAATCACCCAGAACACGCTCAGATCCCGCCCGTCGAGATGCGGAGCCCCCGCCGCTTCCGCCGCCAGGGCCACCCCTGGCAGTCCAGCGGCGGCGAGGCCTGCCAGTGCGGCCAGGGGTACGGACAGTGAACGGGTGAGGCGGTGTCGGGTGGGTCGGGCGTCGGTCATAACACGCATTCATCTGTAATATCAGTTACCGAAGTATGCGTCTCCGAAAGGGCTAAGCCAAGCCGGATCGCCCCCACGGAATCACCTTACCCGCCGTGCGTGAAAAACGTGTCTCTAGCCGCAGGGCTTCAGTTCGAGGGGACTCGGGACCGGTCCGCCGATCCAGCCGTGAAGCGGGCGGCACTCTTCCCCCGCGCACAGCCTGTGGTCCGGCGTGTGGGACGAGGCGGCCAGCACCAGCCGCTCCAACGGCGGCACCGCCGGCACCCATATCCACCAGCCTTCGGCGAGGCGGGCACCCTGCGGCGGTTCCATCCCGGCGCCGGTGCCCTTCACGCGGGCTTCGATCAGGACGAGACGACCGTCCTCGATGCGCCAATCCTCCCTCCATTCGGTCCTTTCCACCGAATGGGTCCAGGACAGGGTGAAGGCCGGTCCCGGCAGGGCGGCGAGAACCGCCCCGCCGAGCGCCGACAGGCACAAGGCCACGCTCATGCCGTCTTCATCATGCCGGGGCGCTGCTCCGCCCAAGGCGCCGCAGGCGATGGCGCTGCCACAGCAGGAACGCCGCCGTCATGGCGAAGCCGACCTCGTCCGTCACCGGCAAGGCCACGACGAACAGGAAGGCGGCGGCGGCCGAGAACACCCGCTCCGCCAGGTTGAGAGGCGTCCAGAAGAAGCCGATGGTCGCCGCTCCCCACAGGCCGATGGCGATCAGCGCCTTGAACAGGACGTAGACTACGGCCAGCGGATCGGTGGTTTGGAGCATCAGCGCGGGGGAATACACCGCCATGAAGGGCACGACGTAGCCAGCCATGGCGATCCGCGTGGCGATGAATCCGACCTGCATGTGCCCGGCCCGGCAGATGGACGAGGCGGCCAGCGCCGCCAGCGCCACCGGCGGGGTCAGGTCGGCCATGATGCCGAAGTAGAAGACGAACATGTGCGACACGATCAGCGGCACGCCCATCTGCAGCAGGGCCGGCGCCGCGATGGCCGCCGTGACGATGTAGTTGGCCGTCGTCGGCAGCCCGGTGCCCAGCAGGATGCAGGCCAGCATGGTGAGGATCAGCGCGACCAGCAGATTGCCGCCGGACAGTTGGACGATCGTCCCGGCGAAGCTGGAGGCCAGACCGGTCAGGGTCAGGATCCCGATCAGCACGCCCACCAGCGCGCAGGCCACGCCGACGCCCACGGCGTTCTTGGCGCCGTCGGCGAGGCTGTTCACCAGCATCGCCAGAGTCTCCCGCCCGCCTTTCACGATCAGGCAGGGAATGACCAGAAGACCGACGATGGCGAAGGCCAGATGCTCCGTCCGCCAGCCCATCCGCCACAGCGCCGCGGCAAGGAGCCCCAGCACGACCCAGAAGGCAACGCGCAGGGCCATCGGCCCGATGGAGCCGACGATTGTCGTGCCGAGGATCAGCGCGATGGTCAACGCGATGCCGATCACCCCCGCGAACAGCGGCGTGAAGCCGGAGAACAGGAGGTAGACCAGCGCCGCCAGAGGCAGGATCAGGTACCAGCCCTCGATCAGCGCGCGGGACACGCTGGGGCATTGGTCCTTCGGCAAGCCGATGAGGTTGCGCTTGCCCGCCTCCAGATGGACCATCCAGAAGGCGCTGCCGAAATAGAGGATGGCCGGGATCGCCGCGGCGATGGCGATGTCGCTGAAGGGAACGCCGATGGTTTCGGCCATGATGAAGGCGGCGGCCCCCATGACCGGCGGCATGAGCTGCCCACCCATGCTGGCCGTCGCCTCGACCGCCCCGGCGAAGGCCGGGCGGTAGCCGAAGCGCATCATCAGGGGAATGGTGAACTGGCCGGTGGTCAGCACGTTCGCCACGCCCGAGCCGTTGATCGTCCCCATGAAGCCGGAGGAGATGACCGCCACCTTCGCCGGCCCCCCCTTGGCCGACCCGACGAGGCCCAGCGACACGTCGTTGAACAGCTTGATCATGCCGGCGCGCTCCAGGAAGGCGCCGAACAGGATGAACAGGAAGATGAAGGTCGCGGAGACGAAGGTGGGCGTGCCGTAGATGCCCTCGGTCGAGAGGTACAGGTTGTCGATGACCTGATCGATGTCGTAGCCGCGGTGGGCCAGCCCGAAGGGCAGATGCCGCCCGAACAGAGCGTAGGGGATGAAGACGCCGCAGATGATCGGCAGCGCCCAACCCATGATGCGCCGGGCGCCCTCGAACACCAGCGCGATGGTGATCGCGCCGACGATCAGGTCCGTCATGTTCGGATCGCCGGCCCGCTGGATCAGATCGACCTCGAACACGTAGTGATACAAGCCCAGCGTGAAGGCGCCGAGGCCGAGCAGCCAGTCGTACCAGGGCACGCTGCGCCTCTCCCCGTGCGAGCGGAAGCCGAACAGGGTGAAGGTCATCAGCAGGAGGAAGCCGACATGGACCGAGCGGACGACCATGCTGGACAGCGGGTTGAACGCCGCCGTCCAGATCTGGAACAGCGAGAAGGCGACGGCGATGGCGAAGACGGCCTTTCCGGACACGCCTTCGAAGGCAACGACCGTCGAGGGATTCTCGCGGTCGATGGCCTGGCGGATCTTGTTGTCCGCGTCTTGGGAGGATGCGCTCATCGCACGGGGGTTCCGGGACGACGGGGCGCGCTTACATCAGGCCCTTTTCCTTGTAGAACTTCTCCGCCCCCGGATGCAGCGGCACCGGCGACTGGATGGTGGCCGCGTCCAGCTTGATCTGCTTGGCGGCGGCATGGGCGGCGGCCATGGCGTCGAGATTCTCGAACATCGCCTTGGTCATCGCATAGACCGCGTCGTCCGACACGCCGGCGTGGGTGACCAGCAGGTTGCGCACCGCCGCCGTCGGCACCGGCTCGCTCTGGCCGCTGTAGCTGTTGGCCGGGATGGTCTCGGCGATGTAGGCCGGGTCGCCGACCTTCTGGATCACGTCGGCCGGGATCGAGACGATGGTGATGTCCTGCGAGGTCGCCAGATCCTTGATCGCCGCCACGCCGAGGCCGGCGGAGATGAGCGTCGCGTCGAGCTGCCGGTTCTTGATCAGGTCCACCGATTCGGCGAAGGGCAGATACTCGGTTTTGGAGAAGTCCTTGTAGCCCAGCCCGGCGGCGGCGAAGATCGCGCGGGCGTTCAGCTCCGTCCCCGACTTCGGCGCACCCACCGACACGCGCTTGCCCTTCAGGTCGGCCAGCGTCTTCACGCCGGAATCCTTGCTGGCGACGATCTGGATGTAGTTGGGGTAGATGGCGGCGACGGTGCGCAGCTTGGTCAGCTTGGTCTTGAAGCCGGCCTCCTCGTCGCCCTTCCAGGCGCCGCTCAGCGAATCGCCGAGCGAGAAGGCGATCTCGCCGCGCTCCGACTGGAGGAGGTTCAGGTTCTCCACCGAGGCCTTGGTCGCCTGGACGGTGACCTTGGCCCCCGGAATGGCCTTGCCGTAGATGCCGGACAGCGCGACGCCCAACGGGTAATAGACGCCGCTGGTGCCGCCGGTGAGGACGGTGACGAACTGCTCGGCCTGGGCCGGCAGCGCGGTGAGCATGCAGACGCCGACCGCGGCCAGGAAACGCTTCATTCTTCTATCCTCCCAAAAGGCTGTCCGTAGCGGATCGTTCGTAAGACGCGTTGGTTTGCGTCGGATTGTTGGCTATCCTAACTTGTGGTCGGTGGGTCCGCCAGTCCGTAGGAACCGATAGGCGCGCGGCGGTTCGGCACAAGCCCCCTCCCTTCGGAGGAGGCCGAACGGCGTCTTGACCGGACGGGACGGCGCCCCTCTATCCTTGTTGCGGTTGGTCCTGCGCCACACTTTATCGCGCAGATTTGGCAGAACCGTCGAAAGAAGCGTCGCGAAGGTCGGGGCAACAGAACGTCACCAACAATGGGAGGACAGCGGATGCCGTGTACCGTTTCCATGACCGTCAACGGAAAGGCGGTCTCGCGCGAGGTGGAGGAGCGGACCCTGCTGGTCACCTTCCTCCGTGACCAGCTTGGCCTGACCGGCACCCATGTCGGTTGCGACACCAGCCAGTGCGGCGCCTGCGTCGTCCACATCGACGGGCGGTCGGTGAAGTCCTGCACCATGCTGGCCGCCCAGGCCGACGGCGCCGCGGTCACCACCATCGAGGGTCTGGCGGCGGCCGACGGCACGCTGCACCCGATGCAGGCGGCCTTCCGCGAGCATCACGGCCTGCAATGCGGCTTCTGCACGCCGGGCATGGTGATGAGCGCCGTTGATCTGGTGACCACCAACCCCTCCCCCAGCGAGCATGAGGTCCGCGAAGGTCTGGAGGGCAACATCTGCCGCTGCACCGGCTACCACAACATCGTCAAGGCGGTGATGGCCGGGGCGGAGGCGATGCAGGGCGGCACGATGAAGGCCGCCGCCGAATAAAGGTCGGAAAAAGGCTCTCATGGGAGGAACACGAAGATGGCGAACCCCACCGGCATCGGCGCTTCCGTGCGCCGGCGCGAGGACGCGCGCTTCCTGACCGGGCGCGGCACCTACACCGACGACATCAACCGGCCCGGCCAGACCCACGCGGTCTTCGTCCGGTCTCCCTACGCCCACGCCCGCATCACCGGCATCGACGCGGCCGAGGCCATGCAGGCCCCCGGCGTGATCGCCGTGCTCACCGGCGCCGACATGGAGGCCGACAAGGTCGGCAGCCTGCCCTGCGGCTGGCAGATCCATTCCAAGGACGGTTCCCCGATGAAGGAGCCGCCGCATTTCCCGATCGCCCGCGACCGCGCCCGCTACGTCGGCGACGCCGTCGCCGTGGTCATCGCCGAGACGCGCGAGCAGGCGAAGGACGCCGCCGAGCTGGTCATGGTCGATTACGAGGAGCTGCCGGCGGCGGTGACCTCGCTGAAGGCGCTGGAGGGTGGCGCGCCGCTGGTCCATGACGACGTCGGCGGCAACCTCTGCTTCGACTGGCATCTCGGCGACGCGGCGGCGGTGGACGCGGCCTTTTCGCAGGCGGCCCATGTCGCGAAGCTCGATCTGGTCAACCAGCGGCTCGTCCCCAACGCCATGGAGCCGCGGGCGGCGCTCGGCGAGTACGACCGGGCGACCGGCGAGCACACGCTGACCACCACCAGCCAGAATCCGCACGTCATCCGCCTGCTGATGGGCGCCTTCGTGCTGGGCATTCCGGAGCACAAGTTGCGCGTCGTCGCGCCCGACGTCGGCGGCGGCTTCGGCTCCAAGATCTTCCATTACGGAGAGGAAGCCGTCGTCACCTGGGCGGCGAAGAAGGTCGGGCGCCCGGTGAAATGGACCGCCGAGCGCTCCGAGAGCTTCCTGACCGACGCCCACGGCCGCGACCATGTCAGTCACGCCGAGCTAGCGATGGACAAGGACGGCAATTTCCTGGCGCTGCGCGTCGCGACCATCGCCAACATGGGCGCCTACCTGTCGACCTTTGCGCCCTCGATCCCGACCTACCTCTACGCCACGCTGCTGGCCGGCCAGTACAAGACCCCGGCGATCTACGCCGAGGTGAAGGCGGTCTTCACCAACACCGTGCCGGTGGACGCCTACCGCGGCGCCGGCCGTCCGGAGGCCTGCTACCTGATCGAACGGCTGGTCGAGGTCGCCGCCGCCGAGACGGGAATCGACAAGGCAGAGCTGCGCCGCCGCAACTTCGTGCCGGCCAGCGCCATGCCCTACCAGACCCCGGTGGCGCTGCAGTACGACACCGGCGACTTCGCCAAAAATCTCGACATCGCCCTGCCGCTGGTTGACTACGACGGCTTCGCGGCGCGCAAGGCCGAATCCGCCCGGCGCGGCAAGCTACTCGGCATCGGCTTCGCCACCTACATCGAGGCCTGCGGCATCGCGCCGAGCAACGTCGCGGGCGCGCTGGGCGCGCGGGCCGGTCTGTACGAGTCGGCGGAGGTGCGGTTCCACCCGACCGGTTCCGTGACGGTCTTCACCGGCTCCCACAGCCATGGGCAGGGGCACGAGACGACCTTCGCGCAGCTCGTCTCCGAGCGCTTCGGCGTGCCCATCGAAAATGTGGAGATCGTCCACGGTGACACCAGCAAGATCCCCTTCGGCATGGGCACCTACGGCTCTCGCTCGCTGGCGGTCGGCGGGTCGGCCATCGTCAAGGCGATGGACAAGGTGGAGCGCAAGGCCAAGAAGATCGCCGCCCACATGCTGGAGGCCGCCGAGGCCGACATCGAGGTGAAGGACGGGCGCTTCGTCGTGGCCGGCACCGACAAGGCGCTGACCATCGGCGACATAGCCCTCCAGGCCTACGTCCCACACAACTTCCCGCTCGACGAGCTGGAACCGGGGTTGGACGAGCAGGCCTTCTACGATCCCAAGAACTTTACCTACCCCAACGGCTGCCACGTCTGCGAGGTGGAGATCGACCCCGACACCGGCGTGGTGCAGGTGGTCAGCTTCGCGGCCGTGGACGATTTCGGGCGCGTCATCAACCCGCTGATTGTCGAGGGGCAGGTCCATGGCGGGCTGGTCCAGGGCATCGGGCAGGCGCTCTACGAGAACTGCGTCTATGACGAGGAGTCCGGGCAGCTCATCACCGGCTCCTACATGGACTACTGCATGCCGCGGGCGGATGACGTGCCGTCCTTCACGGTGCGCTACCACGAGGACCAGCCCTGCACCCACAACCCGCTGGGCGTGAAGGGCTGCGGCGAGGCTGGAACCATCGGCGCGTCGGCCGCCGTGATGAACGCGGTGGTGCATGCCCTGTCCGAGTACGGCGTCACGCATCTCGACATGCCGGCGACCCCCGAGCGGGTCTGGCAGGCGATCCGGCGCCACACCCCCGCCCAGGCGGCCGAGTAAGAGGGAGGAGACATCATGTACGCCTTCACCTATCACCGCCCCAAGAGCGTCGCCGACGCCGTCGCCCTGCTCGGCCAGTTCGAGGAACCGAAGCTGCTGGGCGGCGGGCAGACGCTCCTGCCGACGCTCAAGCAGCGCCTCGCCCGGCCGAGCGACCTGATCGACCTCGGCCAGATTCCGGAGCTTCAGGGCATCCGGGAGGAAGCCGGCGGCCTGACCATCGGCGCCTTCACCCGTCACGCCCAAGTGGCCCACTCCGACGTCGTGCAGCGCGTCATCCCGGCTCTGGCGAGCCTCGCCGAGGGCATTGGCGACCGGCAGGTGCGCAACATGGGCACGCTCGGCGGGTCGATCTGCAACGCCGACCCCTCCGCCGACTACCCGGCTGCGGTCGTCGCGCTGAAGGCCACGGTGCGGACCGACCGGCGGGAGATCGCGGGCGACGACTTCTTCACCGGCATGTTCGAGACGGCGCTGGAGTCCGGCGAGATCGTCACCGCCGTGCATTTCCAGACGCCGGACAAGGCTGCCTACGCCAAGTTCCGCAACCCGGCCAGCCGCTACGCCATCGTCGGCGTCTTCGTGGCCGTGTTCGGCAGCGAGGTGCGCGTGGCCGTGACCGGCGCCGGCCCCTCCGTCTTCCGGGCGGACGACATGGAGGCGGCGCTGGCCCAGGACTTCCGCGCCGACGCCCTCAACGGCGCGTCGGTGCCGGCGGACGGGCTGAACGCCGACATCCACGCCAGCGCCGACTACCGCGCCCATCTGGTACGGGTGATGGCGCGGCGCGCGGTGGAGGCGTGTGGGTAAGGCCCTTAACCTCCAAAGTCCCCTCTCCCCTCTGGGGAGAGGGTCAGGGTGAGGGGGGTGCGCTTTTGCCGAATGTTCCGTAACGCACATCCCCCTCACCGGCCCTCTGGGCCACCCTCTCCCCGGAGGGGAGAGGGTTACATCAACCCGTAAGGCGTTCTGCCCATCATGCCCAACACCCTCCCCGCTTCCGTCGATGACACGCTGGACCTGCTGCGGCGGGGGAACTACGTCGCCGACCGCTCGCTGGCGACGGCGCTGTACCTCGCCCTGAAGCTGCGCCGCCCGCTGTTCCTGGAGGGCGAGGCCGGGGTCGGCAAGACCGAGATTGCCAAGGTGCTGTCCGCCACGCTGGGCCGTCGCCTGCTGCGGCTGCAATGCTACGAGGGGCTGGACGTCGCCGCGGCGGTCTATGAATGGAACTACGCCCGGCAGATGATGGAGATCCGGCTGGCCGAGGCGTCAGGCGACCGCGACCGGGAGGCGCTCGGCGCCGACCTCTTCTCCGAACGCTTCCTCATCAAGCGCCCGCTGCTCCAGGCGCTGGAGCCCGATCCGGCCGGGGCGCCGGTCCTGCTGATCGACGAGCTGGACCGCACCGACGAACCGTTCGAAGCTTATCTCCTCGAAATCCTCTCGGACTTCCAGGTATCGATTCCCGAGTTCGGCACGGTCACGGCGCCAGAGCCGCCCATCGTCATCCTGACCTCCAACCGCACCCGCGAGATTCACGACGCGCTGAAGCGGCGCTGTTTCTACCATTGGGTCGATTACCCCAACGCCGAGCGCGAGCGCGCCATCCTGGCGGTGAAGGCGCCGGAGGCCGACGCCCGGCTGGCCGCCCAGGTTGTCGGCGTCGTGCAGAGCCTGCGCGGGATGGACCTTTACAAGGCGCCGGGCGTGGCGGAGACGCTGGATTGGGCGCAGGCGCTGGTGGAACTGAACCAGCTGGAGCTGGAGCCCTCGGTCATCAACGACACGCTGGGCACGCTGCTGAAGTACCAGGACGACATCGCCCGCATCCAGGGCAGCGAGGCCGCGCGCATCCTGGCCCAGGTCAAGACGGAACTCGCCGCCTCCACGGCGCGGTGAACAAGGCCATGCAGGGCGGCCTCGCCATCAACCTGATGCATTTCGCCCGCGCGCTGCGGGCGGCGGGATTGCCGGTCGGGCCGGGCAAGCTGCTCCAGGCCGTCGAGGCGGTGGAAGCGGTGGGGATCGGCAACCGGACGGACTTCTACTGGGCGCTGCACGCCGTCTTCGTGAACCGGCGCGACCAGCGCGAGGTCTTCGACCAGGCCTTCCACGTCTTCTGGCGCAACCCGGACATCCTCAAGCGGATGATGGGGCTGATGCTGCCGACCATCCGCACGGAGTCGCCGGACACCCAGGACCCAATGTCCCGCCGTGTCGCCGACGCGCTGCGCGGCACCGCGCCGGAGGCCGAGGGGCCGGAAAAGTCTGAGATCGAGGTGGACGCCTCCTTCACCGTTTCGGCCCAGGAACGGTTGCAGGAGAAGGATTTCGAGAAGATGTCGGCGGCGGAGATGGCCGAGGCCAAGCGGATGCTCGCCCGCATCGCCTTGCCAGTGGCCGAGGTGACGACCCGCCGCCACCGCCCCGACCCGCGGGGGACGCGCGTGGACCCGCGGGCGACGCTGCGGCGGATGCTGCGCTCCGGCGGCGATCTCGCCGATCTGGCACGGCGCAGCCGCCGCACGCGGCCGCCGCCGCTGGTCGTGCTGTGCGACATCTCCGGCTCCATGACCCGCTATTCGCGGATGCTGCTGCATTTCATGCATGCGGTCAGCAACGACCGTGACCGGGTGCACAGCTTCGTCTTCGGCACCCGCCTGACCAACATCACCCGCCATCTGCGGCACAAGGACGTGGACGTGGCGCTGGACGCCGTGTCGGCGGCGGTGGCCGACTGGTCGGGCGGGACGCGCATCGGCACGGCGCTGCACGCCTTCAACCGGACCTGGGCGCGCCGGGTCCTCGGCCAGGGGGCGGTGGTCCTGCTCATCACCGACGGGCTTGACCGGGATGCCGGCGAAGGGCTTGCGGCGGAGGCCGAACGGCTGCACAAGAGCTGCCGCCGACTGGTCTGGCTGAACCCGCTCTTGCGGTGGGAGGGGTTCGCACCAAAATCCAGCGGTATCCGGGCCTTGTTGCCGCATGTGGACGACTTCCGCCCGGTCCACAACCTGAACAGTCTGGCCGGGCTCGCCGACGCGTTGAACCGCGACGGGCCGCGACGGGCCGAAAGCCTGCGCAAGTGGCTGAAGGAGGCCGCATGAGGGACGATATTCTGGAGCAGGCCGCGGGCTGGCGCGCGGAGGGCCGCAAGGTGGCTCTGGCGACGGTGGTCGCCACCTGGGGCTCATCCCCCCGTCCGGTGGGCAGTCAGATGGCCGTGGACGACGCCGGTTCGATGATCGGCTCGGTCTCCGGCGGCTGCATCGAGGGTGCCGTGGTGCACGAGGCGCGCAAGACCATGGAGGATGGCGAGCCCCGGATGATTTCCTTCGGGGTCAGCAACGAGATGGCCTGGGAGGTCGGGCTGGCCTGTGGCGGCCGGGTGCAGGTCTATGTCGAGGCCGTGGAATGAAGCGCGACATCACCGAACGGCTGTTGGCCGCCCGCAAGGCCGGGCGCCCCGTGGCCCTGGTCACCGACCTCGGCACCGGTCTGCAGACGCTGGTCTACGAGGACGCCGTCCACGGCGGCTTCGGGCTGGAGGACGATCTTCTGGCCGAGGTGCGGGAGCGGCTGCGCCAGGATCGGTCCGGCCTCCTCACCGATCCGGAGGATGAGGAGGACGGCGTCCAGCTGTTCGTCCAGACCCACAACCCGCCGCTGCGCCTGCTGGTGGTCGGCGCCGTGCACATCGCCCAGGCGCTGGCCCCCCTCGCCGCCCTGACCGGCTACGCCGTCACGGTGATCGACCCGCGCGGCTCCTTCGCCACGGAATCGCGCTTCCCCGGCGTTGCCCTGCATGATTCCTGGCCGGACGAGGCCCTGACCGATTTGAAGATCGACAATCGCACCGCCGTGGTGACCCTGACCCACGACCCCAAGCTGGACGACCCGGCCCTGCTGGTGGCGCTGCGCTCCCCGGCCTTCTACGTCGGGTCGCTCGGCAGCAAGCGCACCCACGCCAAGCGGCTGGAGCGGCTGAAGGAGCAGGGCGTGACCGACGCGGAACTGACGCGCATCCACGCCCCGGTCGGGCTGGACATCGGCGCCGTGACACCGGCGGAAATCGCCCTGTCGGTCATGGCCCAGATTACCGCCGTGCGGCGCAAGGCCGGCGCGGCCTGACAGGAGTTCATCGCCATGTTTTTCGGCCCGCTGCCCCTGCGGGAGCTGGAGGGCGCCATCCTGGCGCATTCGGTCCGCCGCGGCTCCGTCAGCTTCAAGAAGGGCCGCATCCTCAGCGCCGAGGACGTGACGGCGTTGCGCGACGCCGGCTTCACCACGGTGACCGCCGCCAAGCCCGGTCCCGACGACGTGGGGGAGGACGCGGCGGCGGCCCGCATCGCCGCCGCCCTGAAGGGGCAGGAGATCACGGTGGGCGCCGCCTTCACCGGCCGCGTCAACCTGTTCGCGGAGTCGCGCGGCCTGTTCGTTCCGGATATCGAACGGATCAACGCGCTGAACCTCATCGACGAAAGCGTAACGGTCGCCACCCTGCCCGCCTTCGCGCCGGTCGAGCCCGGCCAGATGGTCGCCACGGTCAAGATCATCCCCTTCGCCGCCCCCCGCGGCGCCGTGGAGGGGGCGGAGGTCGAGGCGTCCGCCGGGATGCCGGCGCTGCGCGTCGCCCCCTTCCGCCCCGTGACCGCCGCGCTGATCCAGACCCGCCTGCCCGGCGTGAAGGACAGCGTCCTCGACAAGACCGTGACCGTGACGCGGCAGCGTCTGGAGGCGATGGGCGGGCGGCTGGTCCGGGATTCACGCTGCTACCACGGCGAGGCGGCTCTGGCCGACGCCATCGCCGCGGCGGGGCGCGTCGACCTGCTGCTGATCGCCGGGGCCTCGGCCATCACCGACCGGCGCGACGTTCTGCCGGCGGGCATCGAGCGGGCGGGCGGCGTGATCGAGCATTTCGGCATGCCCGTCGATCCCGGCAATCTGCTGCTGCTCGCCCGCATCGGGGAAACGCCGGTGCTCGGCCTGCCCGGCTGCGCGCGGTCGCCCAAGCTGAACGGCTTCGACTGGGTGCTCCAGCGCATTGCCGCGGGGATTCCGGTGACGCGGGCCGACGTCATGCGCATGGGGGTCGGTGGCCTGCTGGCCGAGATCCCCAGCCGGCCCCTGCCCCGTGCCGGCGCCGTCGCGGAGGAGCCACCGCGCGCGCCGCGCATCGCCGCTCTGGTGCTGGCGGCCGGACGGTCGAGCCGGATGGGCGGCAGCAACAAGCTGCTCGCCGATGTCGGGGGTGAGCCGCTGGTCGTCCGCACGGTCGAAGCGGTTCTGGCCTCGCAGGCCAGGCCGGTGGTGGTGGTGACCGGCCACATGGCGGAGGCGGTGTCCGCGCCGCTGGCCGGGCGCCCGCTGACCATCGTCCACAACCCGTCCTTCGCCGACGGGCTCAGCGCCTCGCTGCGCGCCGGGCTGGCCGCCCTGCCGGCGGATGTCGACGGGGTGGTCGTGTGCCTCGGCGACATGCCGCGGGTCACGCCGCAGGCCATCGACCGGCTGATCGCCGCCTACAACCCGCTGGAGGGCCGGACCGTCTGCGTCCCGACCGTCCAGGGCAAGCGCGGCAACCCGGTCCTGTGGGACCGCGGCTTCTTCGCGGAGATGGCGAAGCTGAGCGGCGACGCCGGGGCCAAGACCCTGCTGGCAACCCACGCCGATCAGGTGGTGGAGGTGCCGGTGGAGGATGGCGGCATCCTCTACGACGTCGACACGCCGGACCTGCTGGCGGAGCTGCGCGGGTAAGGCTCAGGCCGCCCGTTCGATCACCAGATCCAGCCAGCGGCGGGAGATCGTCCGGGCCACCGTCTCGGCGGCTGGCAAATGGCGCTCCAGCGCGGCGTCCAGCCCGTCGAGGACGGCCCGGTTGTGCTCCCGCGAGTCGACGCCGAACTTTTCCGCCCAGCCGCGGACGATGGCGGCGTCGGCCTCCGGGTGGAACTGGAAGGCGTAGAGGTTGCGGCCAAGCCGGAAGGCCTGACGCATGCAGGCTTCGCTCCAGGCCAGCGGCACGGCACCCTCGGGAAATTCGAAGGTGTCGTAGTGCCACTGCACCATGTGCAACTCCGGCCCCAGCCCGCCGAGCAGCGGATCGTCCGAAGCGGCGTTGAACAGCCGGACCGCGCCCACGCCGATTTCCGCCACCGAATGGCGGTAGACGCGGGCGCCGAAGGCGCGGGCGGCCAACTGCGCGCCCAGGCAGATGCCAATCACCGGGCGCTCCGCCGCCGCGAAGGCGCGGATCAGCTCCATGACCTGCGGAAAGTGCGGACCCTGCGCGTCGTTCCAGGCGTCCTGCGGTCCGCCGAGAACCAGCAGCCCGTGATAACCCTCCGGCGTGGCGGGCAGCGCCTCCCCTTCGTCCGCGGCAATGGTGACCAACGTCGCGCCGAACTCGGCCAGCGCGTCCCCCACGAGTCCGGCGGGGGCGTTTCGGTTGTTCTGAACGACCAGGATGCGCATGGAGGGGCCACGTCGGTGAAAGCGGATGCCCCGTTCATGAGCGGCGGAGGCGGCGAAATCAAGCAGCGCAAGGCGGCTATGCGCAGCGCCGCGGGACGGCGTAGAGTGCGGGGACGCGAAGGAAGCCTGCAACTTCCCCAGGGAGACGAGATTGATGCTGACCCGGATTCGCACGCTGGCGGGGGCGGCCGCCCTTGCCGGCACCCTGCTTTTCCCCGCTCTGGCCGCGGCGCAGAACGGCACGGTGACCTTCCTGCATTTCAACGACATCTACGAAATTTCCCCGGTCAAGGGCCGCGGCGGCTTCGCTCCCCTGATGACGGTTCTGAAGGCGGAGCGGGAGCGCAACGCCGGAGCCCTGACCACGGTCGGCGGCGATTTCCTCTCCCCATCCCTGCTGTCCGGGACGACGCGGGGGGCGCAGATGCCCGACCTGTTCAACGCCATGGGCGTCGATGTCGTCGGCTTCGGGAATCACGAGTTCGACTTCGGCACGGAGGTGCTGAAGGCCCGCATCGCCGAATCGAAATTCCCCTGGGTCGGCACCAACATCGCCGGGCCGGACGGCCAGCCGCTCCCCGGTTCGGTCGTCACCTGGACGAAGACGGTCGGCGACGTCAAGGTCGGCTTCCTGGGCGTCCTGACTCCGGAAACCGCGCATCTGTCCGGCGGCGGGGCGGAAGCGACCTTCACCAACGTGCAGGCCGCGGCGGCCCTGGCGGTGAAGGCGCTGCGCGACGACGAGGCCAACGTCGTCGTGGCGCTGACCCACCAGACCATCGCGGAGGACCGCGATCTGGCCGTCAAGGTGAAGGGCATCGATCTGCTGCTGGGCGGCCACGACCATGACCCGATCAGTTTCTACGAGGGCTCGACCCTGATCCTGAAGGCCGGGGCTGACGGCCATTATCTCGGCGTCATCGATCTGGCGGTCAGCACGAAAGCCACCGACAAGGGGCCGGCGACCAGCGTGGCGCCCGCCGGCTGGCGCTTCGTCAGCACCGCCGGGGTGGCCCCGGACGCCGAGGTCGGGGCCTTGGTCAAGCGCTACACCGACCAGCTCGACGCCACGCTGGCCGGGGTGATCGGACGGACGGAGACCGATCTGGACAGCCGCAAGGACGTCGTCCGCTCGCAGGAGACGACGATGGGCAACCTGATCGCCGACGCGCTGCGCGACGGGCTGAAGGCCGATGTCGCCATCACCAACGGCGGCGGCATCCGCGCCGACACGCTGCACCCGGCGGGAAGCGCGCTGACCCGCAAGGACATCTTCGCGGAGCTGCCCTTCGGCAACGTCGCCGTGCTGACGCTGCTGTCCGGCGCCGACCTGCTGGCCGCGCTGGAGCATGGCGTGTCGAAGGTGGAGGACAAGGCCGGACGCTTCCCGCAGGTGTCGGGCCTGACCTTCACCTACGACCCGAAGCTGCCGTCGGGCACCCGCGTGACCGGCGTGACGGTGGGCGGCCAGCCTCTCGACCCCGCCAAGACCTACCGCGTGGCGACCAACGACTACATGCTGAAGGGCGGCGACGGCTACGCCGCGCTGACCCGGGGCCGGACGGTGGTGGACGCCTCCGGCGCCGTGCTGATGGCGACGATGGTCATGGATTACGTGGAGGCGAACAAAACCGTCGCCCCGAAGGTCGAAGGCCGCATCGTCGCGAAGTGACCGGAGCGCGCGCAAAAAAACGCCCCTGGACCGGCTGGTCCGGGGGCGCAAGGCCAGGATGGATCGTTGGTGAAGCGTCAGGCGCTGCGGCGAACGTGGCGCGCGGCCCCTTCGGCCCGCGCGTTCAGCCGCCGCACCGCGTCGTTCGCGGTTTTCGCCGACAGCTCCGAAATCTTGACGCTGCGGTTCAGCAGAAGTTCCATCTCGTCTTTGACCATGCTGCTCTGCGCGGCGTAGAGGTCCTGGACGGACCGGCTGCGCATCATCGCGTTGACGCCCTCGGCGTTGCGGGCCATGGCCTCCTGGGCGAAGCTCATCCATTCGCGCATGATGGACTGCATACCGTCCATCAGCACGGACCCGCACTGCGTCATGACGTCCATGTTCTCGCGGGCCTGCTGGGCGACCTCGCCCTGGGCCTGCGCGGACAGGCCCATCATGCGGTTGAGCTGGTCGGAAGTCTGTCCGGCGACCTGACCGGCCACCTGGGTCGCCTTTCCCATCATGTCGCTGGCCGTGTCGGCGCCGCGCTGGGTCGTCTCCGCGGCGGTCTCCGCCATGCGGCGGGTGGTGTCCTCGGCAACATTCCGGCCCTTGGCGGCGGTGTCGCGCGCGATGGTCTGCGCGTCCTTCTCTGAAGCCATCTGCCTTGCTCCTGGTTTCGTTCCGTCCGAATCGGACGCTCCCCCCAATTTTTCTTGGATGCCGCGAATTTTGTGCAGTGCGACACAAGCATCCATATACCATGGTAGCGAAGAATGGTTCCACAACTCTAAAAAATAGTCTTCCCTACTTTTTTGCAGTGATCGTCAAGTCTCCGCCAGCATTTATTGCAAAGAAATTTTTATCAAATTTCGTGGAATCTTTTCATTGATCCGAAGAAATCGCCACTGCAACGCCATAAGTGAGATGCGCCGAGCCCGGGCACACCCCAAATTTTGAGGTAAGCAACCCTGAGCCGGTGCGCTGCCCGTCCTGGTCCGACACCGGCCCACCCGCGGAGGATGCCCATGCTCATCGGCGTACCGACGGAAATCAAAAACCATGAATACCGCGTCGGGCTGACCCCGGCCTCGGTCGGCGAACTGGTTCTTCACGGACACAGCGTGCTGGTGCAGGCGGGAGCCGGCGCCGCCATCGGGCTGGACGACGGCCAGTATGAGGCCGCCGGCGCCGAGATCGCCCCGGACGCCGCGACGGTCTTCGCCCGCGCGGAGATGGTCGTGAAGGTGAAGGAACCCCAGCCGGAGGAATGCGCGATGCTGCGCCGGGGGCAGGTCCTGTTCACCTACCTGCACCTGGCCCCCGATCCCAAGCAGACCAAGCTGCTGCTGAACTCCGGGGCGGTCGCCATCGCCTACGAGACGGTGACCGATCCCCGCGGCGGCCTGCCGCTCCTGGCGCCGATGAGCGAGGTGGCCGGCCGCATGTCGGTGCAGGCCGGCGCCCATTGCCTGGAGAAGGCGCAGGGCGGGCGGGGCGTCCTGCTCGGTGGCGTGCCCGGCGTTCCGGCGGCGAAGGTGGTGGTGCTGGGCGGCGGCGTGGTCGGCACAAACGCCGCCCGCATGGCCATGGGGCTGGAGGCGAAGGTCGTCGTCATCGACCGGTCGCTGCCCCGCCTGAAGGAGCTGGACCTGCAATTCGGCGCCAAGCTGCAGACGCTCTATTCGACCGTCGACACGATCGAGGAGCATGTGCTCGATGCCGACCTCGTCATCGGGGCGGTCCTGGTGCCGGGCGCCGAGGCGCCGAAGCTGGTGACCAGGGCGATGGTGAAACGGATGCGGCAGGGCGCCGTGGTGGTGGACGTCGCCATCGACCAGGGCGGCTGTTTCGAGACCTCGCGTCCCACCACCCACGCCGAGCCGACCTATCTGGTGGACGGAGTGGTCCATTACTGCGTGGCCAACATGCCGGGGGCGGTCGCGCGCACCTCGACCTTCGCGCTGAACAACGCCACCCTGCCCTTCACGCTGGCGCTCGCCGACCAGGGCTACCGTGCGGCGCTGGCCCGCGACCCGCATCTGCGGGCCGGGCTGAACATCCACGCCGGGGCCGTCACCTGCAAGGCGGTGGCCGACGCCCAGGGGCTGGGCCACCAGCCGGCGGAAGAGGCGCTGCGGCTTTGACGAGCGTTGCCGGAGGGGGCGGCCGCGACCGCTCCTTCCGGGGGGATGACTCTCAAGCTGACGGCAGCCGCGAGAATCGGAAATCGCAGTGGCTGGCGCCGCCCGCGAGGGTTTGCGTTCGTTCCAGATGGATGCCACGTGTCGCATAGGCGTCGAAATCGAGACCGCAAAGGTTCGGCAGAAGGTCCTTGTCGCCGTGCCGGGCCGCGAACTTGCAGAAGCCGCAGGCTCTGTAGTTGATGCCGAACTCGAAATCGTCCCCTGGACCCGGCTCGACGAAGTCGTAGACGAAATCCTCGGCAAATCGCTCCCGGCGGCTCTTCTCCGCCTGCTCGCGCAGAAACGCCTGATTTTCCGGTGACAGGAACTCACGCCCCGCGGCGAGACGCTCCGCCTCGGGAACGGTGAGCAATTGGGCCTTGTAGGCTTCCCGCTCGATATCGCCGATCACCGGCAGCGGCACGCGATGCCGCCGGAGCACGCGGCTGATGGCCATGAACCCCAGGAGACGCATAAAGAAGTCGCTCATGCGGCTTTCCGCGCCCCCGACATAGGGCATCTGGGCAAGCACGAGACCGAACTCGTCCATCACCTCCCGCTTGATCCCCTCGATGCCGGACGGATGCACATGCGCGCGCACCATGCCCTCGGCAAGGTCGAGGCGTTGGCGCATGGCTGCTTCCATCGCACCGCGATGCTCCTCGTAGAAGGGATGGATGGTCCCGGTCATGCGTCCTCTCCCACACTCTCGAAGGCGGTCGGTTTCGTTGGCGGTCGGTCGGCCCCGGCCGGCTCACGGGCGCTTCCCGCCGAACCGGGCGGCGATCTCCCCGACGATGCCGCGGCGGAACAGCAGCACGCAGGCGACGAAGATCACGCCGATCACCACCGGCACCGGCAGGTTGCTCGCCGCCAGATAATTCTCCAGCGTCACGACCAGCGCCGCCCCGACCACCGGGCCGAACAGAGTCCCGATGCCGCCCAGCAGGGTCATCAGCACCACCGCCCCGGACATCTGCCACTGCACGTCGGTCAGGGTGGCGAGCTGGAAGACGATGGCCTTGGTGCCGCCGGCCAGACCGGCCAGGGTGGCGGACAGGACGAAGGCCATCAGCTTGTAATGGTCGGTGCGGTAGCCGAGCGAGATGGCGCGCGGCTCGTTCTCGCGGATCGCCTTCAAGACCTGGCCGAAGGGCGAATGGACGGTGCGCCAGATCACCACGAAGCCGAACAGGAAGACCGCCAGAACCGTGTAGTACATCGCCATCGGCTGGCTGAGGTCGATGACCCCGAACAGATGGCCGCGCGGCACCGCCTGGATGCCGTCCTCGCCGCCGGTGAACTTGAGCTGCAGGGCCATGAAGAAGACCATCTGCGACAGCGCCAGCGTGATCATGGCGAAGTAGATGCCCTGCCGCCGGATCGCCAGCGCCCCGAAGGCCAGCCCGAGCGTCGCGGAAAAGGCGGTGCCGAGAAGGATTCCCACTTCCGGCGGCAGCCCCCAGACCTTCACCGTGTGGGCGGTGATGTAGGCGGCCCCGCCGAAGAAGGCGGCGTGGCCGAAGCTGAGCAGACCGGCGAAGCCGATCAGCAGGTTGAAGGCGCAGGCGAACAGCGCGAAGCACAGCACCTTCATCACGAAGACGGGGTACAGCACGTAGGGCGCGGCGATCAGGACCAGCAGCAGCACCGCGAGCGCCAGCAGGCCCGGCATCGCCGGCCTGCCGGTGGCGGGGGCCGCGGTTTCGCGGCGGACGGCGTCGATCTCGGTCGCCATGGGTCACCTCTCCCGCCCGAACAGGCCGGCGGGCTTGATCAGCAGCACCACGGCCATGATGACGAAGACGACGATGTTCGACGCCTCCGGATAGAACACCTTCGTCAGACCTTCCAACAGCCCCAGGCCGTATCCCGTCAGCACCGCCCCCAGAATCGACCCCATGCCGCCGATCACCACCACGGCGAAGACGACGATGATGAGGTTGGAGCCCATCAGCGGCGACACCTGATAGATCGGCGCGGCCAGCACGCCGGCCAGCCCGGCCAGCGCGACGCCGAAGCCGTAGGTCGCCGTGATCATCAGCGGCACATTGATGCCGAAGGCCTGGACCAGCACCGGATTCTCGGTGGCGGCGCGCAGGTAGGCGCCGAGCTTCGTCCGCTCGATGGCGTACCAGGTGGCGAGGCAGACGACCAGCGAGGCGACGACGACCCAGCCGCGGTAGTTGGGCAGGAACATGAAGCCCAGGTTCTGCCCGCCCTTGAGCGCGTCCGGGATCGGATAGGGCTGGCCCGACACGCCGTAGAAATGGCGGAAGGCGCCCTCGACGATCAGCGCGAGACCGAAGGTCAGCAGCAGCCCATAGAGATGGTCGAGCTTGTAGAGACGGCTGAGCAGCGTCTTTTCCAACACCACGCCGAAGGCGCCGACGACCAGCGGCGCCAGCAGCAGCGCCCACCAGTAGCCGATCCCCGCCATGGTCAGCAGCAGCCACGCCACGAAGGCCCCCAGCATGTAGAGCGCGCCGTGGGCGAAGTTGATGACGTTCAGCATGCCGAAGATGACCGCCAGCCCGAGGCTGAGCAGCGCGTAGAAGGACCCGTTGATCAGCCCCAGAAGAAGCTGCCCGAACAGCGCCTGGGGCGGGATGCCGAAGATTGTGGACATGTCGCTCGCTTCCGGCCGTTCTGCGCGGCGGGTGATCGCCCCGGCGTTCCGTGCCCGCATGCGGCGGCGGACGTAACGCCGGGGCGGGCGGGGATCAGCCCGGCAGCTTGCAGCCGCTTTCCGCCATGGTGGCGAAGGCCTCGTCGCCGGGGATGGTGCGGATGATCTCGTAATAATCCCACGGCCCCTTGGACTCGCTGGGCTTCTTCACGCGGGCCAGATACATGTCGTGCACCATGCGCCCGTTCGGCAGGATCTTGCCGTTCTTGGCGAACATGTCGTTGACCGGCATCTCCTTCATCTTGGCGGCGACCGTCGGCCCGTCGTCGGTTCCCGCCGCCTCGACGGCCTTCAGGTAGTGCTTGACCGAGGAATAGCTGCCGGCCTGCACCATGGTCGGCATCTTGCCGGTCTTCGCCTTGTACTTCTCCGACCAGGCGCGCTTCTCGTCGTCCATGTCCCAATAGAAGCCGGTGGTCAGGACGAGGTCCTGGGCGACCTGGAGCCCCAGCGCGTGCACGTCCGACAGGAAGATCAGCAGCCCGGCCAGTTTCTGCTGCCCGCTCTGCGTCAGGCCGAATTCCGACGCCTGCTTGATCGAGGTGATGGTGTCGCCGCCGGCGTTGGCGAGGCCGATGACCTGCGCGCCCGACGACTGCGCCTGCAGCAGGAAGGAGGAGAAGTCCGCCGTGTTCAGCGGCGCCCGCACCGCGCCGACGACCGTGCCGCCGGCCTTCTTCACCTGCGCCGCCGTGTCGGTTTCGAGCTGGTGGCCGAAGGCATAGTCGGCGGTCAGGAAGAACCAGCTCTTGCCGCCCTCCTTCACGATGGCCTGCCCGGTGCCGACGGCCAGCGCGCGGGTGTCGTAGGCCCAATGGAAGCCGGTGGGCGAGCAGGCGTCGCCGGTCAGGCGCGAGGTCGCCGGCCCCTGCATCAGGAAGATCGTCTTCTTCTCGCGCGTCACCTCCTGCACCGCCAGGGCGACGCCGGAGTTCGGCACGTCGACGATGACGTCCACCCCGTCGCGGTCGATCCATTCGCGGGAGAGGTTGGAGCCGATGTCCGGCTTGTTCTGGTGGTCGGCCGCGATCACTTCGATGGGCTTGCCGAGAACCTTGCCGCCCGCCTCCTCCACCGCCATGCGGACAGCGACCACCGAACCCTCGCCACCCAGATCGGCGTAGAGGCCGGAGCGGTCGTTGAGGACGCCGATCTTCACGACGTCGCCGGAGACTTTGCCCTGCTGGGCCTGCGCGGAACCGACGGCCAGCGCGGCAAGCGCCGCTCCGGCAAGCAGACGTGCAATCATTCCATTCCTCCCGGTTCGAATTCGAACGTTTCTGCTTGTTGATTCAGACACCCAGATACGTGTGCAGCTTCTCCATGTTGGCGGCGAGCTGGTTGTTCGGGATCATGTCCACCACATGACCCTCCTCCATCATGTAATGGCGGTCGGCGATGGTGGCGGCGAAGCGGAAGTTCTGCTCAACCAGCAGGATGGTGAAGCCGCGCTGCTTGAGCTTGCGCACGGCCACGCCAATCTGTTCGATGATCACCGGGGCCAGCCCTTCCGTCGGCTCGTCGAGAAGGATCATGGTGGCGCCGGTGCGCAGGATGCGCGCGATGGCCAGCATCTGCTGCTCGCCACCCGACAGGCGGGTGCCCTGGGTCGAGCCGCGGCCCTGGAGGTTGGGGAACAGCTCGTAAATCTGCTGGACCGTCATGCCGCCGTCCTTGACGACGGGCGGCAGCGTCAAATTCTCATCGACGCTGAGCGAGGCGAAGATCCCGCGCTCCTCCGGCACATAGCCGATGCCCAGGCGCGGGATCCTGTGCGGCGCCATGCCGATCAGTTCCTGCCCCTGGAAGCGGATGGAGCCCGTGCGCCTGCCGACGATTCCCATGATGGAACGCATGGTGGTCGTCTTGCCGGCGCCGTTGCGGCCCAGCAGGGTCACGACCTCGCCCTGGCGGACCTCCAGGTTCACCCCATGCAGGACGTGGCTCTCGCCGTAGAAGGCCTGGAGATCGGAGACCTCCAGCATCGCGGTCCTCACCGCAGCGCCGTCAGGCATGACCGCTCCCCATATAGGCTTCACGGACCTTCGGATGGCGCGACACCTCGGCGTAGGGGCCTTCGGCCAGCACCTCGCCGCGGGCCAGGACGGTGATCCAGTCCGACAGGTTGGCGACGACGGACAGGTTGTGCTCCACCATCAGGATCGTGCGGTTGGCCGAGACCCGCTTGATCAGCGCGGCGATGCGGTCGATGTCCTCGTGCCCCATGCCGGCCATCGGCTCGTCGAGCAGCAGCATCTCCGGTTCCAGGGCCAGCGTCGTGGCGATCTCCAGCGCGCGCTTGCGGCCGTAGGGAAGCTCCGCCGCCGGCAGATGGGCGTAGCCGGACAGCCCGACATCCTCCAGCAGTTCCATCGCCCGCCCGTTCAGCCGGTCGAGCACCGATTCCGATGTCCAAAACTGGAAGGAATTGCCGAGCGGCCGCTGCAGGCCCACCCGCACATTCTCTAGAACCGACAGATGCGGGAACACCGCCGAGATCTGGAAGGAACGGATGATGCCCAGCCGCGCCACGTCCGCCGGCTTCACCGCGGTGATGTCGCGCCCGTTGAAGAGGATGGCGCCGTTGCTGGGCTGAAGGAACTTGGTGAGCAGATTGAAAACGGTTGTTTTTCCGGCCCCGTTGGGACCGATCAGCGCATGGATGGACCCCCGCCTTACCCGGAGACTGACGTCGCGGACGGCGACGAAGCCCCGGAATTCCTTGGTCAGTCCGCGCGTCTCCAGAATGACGTCACTTGCCATATCCTCCCCATCCCCTGTTTTTCAGCAGCCTTCCGCGAGGCCGCCTGTTGTTTGGTTCAGGTTAGCAGCAATCTGTCACACGTACAGCTTACGGAAAGAACTTAATCCCGTCCATCCGGAAGCGGTCGAGGCGCGACAATGCGGTGCCGGACAGCGAGTCCGGCTGGGGAAACGGGTGTGTGGGAGGCCGGAACGCGAGCATGAAAAAAGCGGCCGCGCAGGGCCGCACACCGACTCGCGGCACGCCTCCGAACCCGAGGCCGGAGGCGTGCCTTTCTCTTTCGACGCAGGAGCCGGAAACCGCGGTACCGATACGACTCAGGCGGTAGCGGATCAGGCCGCCGAGGTCAGCGGAAAGCCGCTGTAGTCGAGCGACGCGGACCAGAAGCGCTCGAGCTTGCGCAGAGTCTCGTTCGCCTTGACCAGTTCCTCGTCGCTGAAGCCGGCCTTTTCCAGCGCCGTCAGGTGGCGCTCGAACATGCGGCTGATCTTCTCGCGCAGATCGAGACCCTTCTCCGACAGGCGGACGCGCACCGACCGGCGGTCGTGCGGCGAGCGCTCCTGCCCGAGATAGCCGTTCTCGACCATCTTCTTCACGTTGTAGGACACGTTGGAGCCGAGATAGTAGCCGCGCGCCGTCAGTTCGCCGACGGTCATCTCGTCTTCGCCGATGTTGTAGAGGATCAGGCTCTGGACGTTGTTGATGTCCTGGATACCGAGCCGGTCAAGCTCGGTCTTCAGCACCTCGAGAAAGTGGCGGTGAAGCCGTTCGATCAAGAGGATGCTTTCATAATAGGGTTTGCGCACCGCGGTCTCCTTTGGCTCGTACCGGACATGGGCCGACCTGTGGCCTTTCCGGGGTCCTTAAGGGGAGATTAACCGATCATTGTCCGGCAATCACCTCAATAATGCCCCAAAAGCACAGCCCGGGTTGTAGAACAGCCTGGCCCTGCGGAATACCCCCGTCCTGCCGTGCCAAGCCCCGTCGCGTGCCGGAAGGTGCCCGGAATCCGGGCGTCCCGGCGGCATTCCCGCCCGGCGAACCGGGCGGCAAGCCGACCCGTCCCACCCGACCCCCGACAGCAACCGTCAGGCAACAACAACGGTCAGGTTTGAGACAAGTCCCGCAAGGATTTCCCCGATACTAACGCAGAAACGCGCGGAATGTGCCCGTATCCGTGCACGTTCAGAGTGCAATAAAGGGGGGCGGACCTCTTCATTCGGTAAAGCGCAAATCCCCGCCGACGGGTTCGGCGAAGTAACCGGCCACCTCTTCAGCCGTCACGTCGGTCAGAGAGGCCGGCGACCAGCGCGGATTCCGGTCCTTGTCGACCAGAGCCGCGCGGATGCCCTCGTAGAAGTCATGGCGGGCGAGGAAGGCGAGGCTGAGGCGAAGCTCCTGGACCATGCAGCCGTCGAAGTCCAGCTTGGCGCCGCGGCGCAGCGCCTCCAGCGTCACCGTCAGGCTGGTCGGCGACACCCGCTTCAGCGTGGCGAGCTGGCCGGCGGCCCACTCCGTGCCTTCGGCCTCCAGGGCGGCGACGATGGCCTCCACCGCGTTGTGGGCATAGCAGCGGTCGATGGCCGCGCGGTGGGCGGCGACCGGGGGTTCGCCGGCGTCCCCGCGATGGTGCGCGACCGCCTCGTCGGCCGGCACGCCATCGGCCAGCTCGGCGATCAGGGACTCCAGCCTGGCGCTGGGAACGAAGGCGTCGGCGGCGCCGACCTCGATCATGTCCGCCGCCTTAAGACGGTCTCCGGTCAGGCCCAGCCAGATGCCGACCTGTCCGGGCAGGCGCGGCAGGAAATAGGTGCCGCCGACGTCCGGATAGAGGCCGATCCCCGTCTCCGGCATGGCGAACATCGTCCGCTCCGTCACGATTCGGTGCGAGCCGTGCACCGACAGGCCGACACCGCCGCCCATGCTGATGCCGTCGATCAGCGCGACATAAGGCTTCGGGCAGGTGTGGATCAGACGGTTGAGGACGTACTCCTCGCTGAAGAAGGCGCGGATGGACGCGCCGTCGTCCTGCCCCGCCTTGGCGGCCTTGCCCGTCTCGTACAGGTTCACCACGTCGCCGCCGGCGCAGAAGGCCTTCTCCCCCGCGCCCTGCACGACGATGGCCTTGACCTCCGGGTCGGCGATCCAGGCGCGCAGCTGCGGATCGAATTGGCGGATCATGCCCAGCGTCAGGGCGTTCAGCGCTTTCGGGCGGTTCAGCGTCACCAGCCCGATGGCGCCGCGGCGTTCGAACAGGATCTCGGCGGGTTCGCTCATGGTTCCGGTCGTTTCCATTTGTTCGTTTGTGGGGCGAATTTGTTGGTTTCGGGCGATGATACGGGCGGCGGGCGGCGTGTCAAACCGCCGTTTCGCAGCGCAGCGTCGCGGAACACCGCCCCGGCCTCAGCCGTTGCCGCACCCACAGTCATGAGCGGGACAGTTCCATGATGGCAGCTTCAGCAGCGCAAGCGTCACGTCAGGAGGGAGCGGGCCGCAAGACGGCCATCGTCCTCAACCGGTCCGCGGGAACGCTGGCCGGACAGCCGATCGACGACACGGTGGCGGCGATCCGCAGCGCCTTCGAGCGGCACGGGGCGGAGGTGTCGCTGACCGCGGTGGAGCCGTCCGATTGCGAATCGGAAATCCGCAAGGCCATCGACTCCGACGCGGAGCTGGTCATCGTCGGCGGCGGCGACGGGACCATCCACACCGCGGTCAACATGATCCTGCCCACCGGCAAGATCCTGGGCATCCTGCCGCTCGGCACCATGAACCTGCTGGCGCGCGACCTGAAGACCCCGCTCGACCTCGACGAAGCCTACGAGGCCCTGGCCGCCGGCGAGGTGAGCAGCATCGACGTGGCGGAGGTGAACGGCGAGGTCTACCTGAACAGCTCCGTCCTCGGCTTCTACCCCCAAGTGGTCCAGGAGCGCGAGGAGAAGCGCAAGCGGCACCGCCTGCTGAAATGGCCGGCGATGGCGCTGGCCATGGTCCGTACCTTCCGTCGCCTGCCCCTGCTGGACGTGCGGATCGACTGGGGCGACGGCCCGCGCCGCGTGCGCACGCCGATCCTCGTGGTGTCCAACAACCCCTTCGACGGCGAGGCGGGCAGCATGCTCCTGCGCCGCAACACGCTGGCGTCCGGCAAGCTCGGCGTCTACGTGGCGCGGCAGCGCGACCCCTGGGGGCTGCTGCGGCTGATGGGGCGCACCGTGCTCGGAACCTGGCAGCATGATGAGGAGTTGGAAACGCTGACGGCCACGCAACTGACGGTGCACAGCCGGCGGAGGCGGCTGAAGATGGTTAACGACGGCGAAATCCTGCAGATGGAGCCGCCGCTGAACTACCGCATCCGTCACAAGGCTCTGAAGATCCTTCTGCCCAAGGCGCCGGCCGAGGGGGATGGACCGGCGGACGGCGCGTGAGCAGAGAATTCGTCAGGGAGGTGTCGTGAAGAAGCTCGCCCACATCTCGGACCTGCATTTCGGGCGGATCGACCCGCTGGTGGTCGACGGCCTGCTGGCCGACCTGACGGCGGCGCGGCCCGACCTGATCGTCATCTCCGGCGACCTGGTCCAGCGCGCCAAGGCCCGCCATTTCCTGGAGGCACGGGCCTTCCTGGAGAAGCTGCCCTTCCCCTATCTGGTCGTCCCGGGAAACCACGACATCCCGGTCTACAATGTGGTCCGCCGCTTCCTCGACCCGTTCGGCAACTACAAGCGCTACATCACCAAAGACCTCAGCCCCTTCCACATCGATTCGGAAATCGCCGTGCTGGGGATCAACACGGCGCGCTCGGTCATCGCGGACTTCTCCGAGGGGCGCATGAACAAGGCCCAGATCAAGCGCGTCCGCGAGGTGTTCTGCGAGGTGCCGGACACCGTCTTCAAGGTGCTGTTCACCCACCACCCCTTCCTGCCGCCGCCCGACGCGCCGAAGACGAAGCTGGTCGGGCGGCACAAGCTGGCCCTGCCGGCGCTGGAAAGCTGCGGGGTGGACCTGCTGCTGGCCGGGCATCTGCACCGCGCCTATTCCGGCGACATCATGACCCACCACACCCAGGTGGCCCGCTCCATCCTGGTCGCCCAGGCCTCCACGGCGACCTCCACCCGGCTGCGCAACGAGGCCAACGCCTACAACCTGATCACCATCGAACAGCCTCGCGTCACCTTCGAGGTGCGGTCGTGGGAGGGGGCGGCCTTCACCGGCGGCCTCGTCTCGCAATGGCGCAAGGACGGGCACCGCTGGGTCATGGAAATGCAGGACTCGGGATTCAGACCTGTGAGCGGTGCGGCTTGAGTCGCGGCGGCCATGCGGCGTAGGATCGCGCCGCAAGTATTAAGAGCACATCAGGTCCCCCGCATGTCCGCTTCGCATTTCCGGTCCCCGGCGTCCTTCCCGCGCACCCGGCTTCGCCGCAACCGCGCCGACGCCTGGACCCGCCGCCTCGTCGCCGAGAACCGCCTCACCGTGGACGACCTGATCTGGCCGGTCTTCGTCATCGAGGGGCAGAACCAGCGGGTGCCCGTGGCCTCCATGCCCGGCGTGGAGCGGCTGACCATCGACCTGCTGACCGAGGCGGTGGCCGCGGCCGGCGACCTTGGCATCCCCTGCGTCGCCCTGTTCCCGGTCGTCGGCGCCGAGGGCAAGTCGGAGGACGCGGCGGAAGCCTACCGCCCCGACAACCTGATGAACCGCGCCATCCGCGCGCTGAAGGCCGCGGTGCCGCACGTCGGCATCCTGGGCGACGTGGCGCTGGATCCCTACACCACTCACGGCCACGACGGGCTGATGCGCGACGGCTACATCCAGAACGACGAGACGGTCGAGGTGCTGGCCCGGCAGGCGCTGTCGCAGGCCGACGCCGGCGTGGACATCGTCGCACCGTCGGACATGATGGACGGCCGCATCGGCCTGATCCGCGACCGGCTGGACAGCCACGGCCACGAGCTGGTGCGGCTGTGCTCCTACGCCGCCAAATACGCCTCGGCCTTCTACGGCCCCTTCCGCGACGCGGTGAATTCCGGCGGTTTCCTGAAGGGCGACAAGAAGACCTACCAGATGAACCCCGCCAACACCGACGAGGCCCTGCACGAGGTCGCCCTCGACCTTCAGGAAGGGGCGGACATGGTGATGGTCAAGCCGGGCCTGCCCTATCTCGACGTCATCCGCCGGGTGAAGGACACCTTCGCGGTTCCGACCTTCGCCTACCACGTCTCCGGCGAATACGCGATGCTGCGCGCCGCCGCGCAGAACGGCTGGCTCGATTACGACAAGGCGCTGCTGGAGACCCTGACCGGCTTCAAGCGCGCCGGCTGCGACGCCATCCTGACCTACGGCGCCGTGGACGCGGCGCGTCGGCTGCAGGAGGGGTGATCCGCCCGCGCGGGGCCGCGCTGCGGCACGGCCCCCTCGCCGTCCATCAAGTTCGGCCGGTTACTTCGGCGTGCCCTTCCACACCTGGAACTGCGGCGTTTCCAGCAGCAGGTCGGCGTGGCCGAAGGCCGTCTTGAACAGCTTGCCGACCCCCGCCGTCCGCTGCGTCACCGCGACCAGAGAGCCGCGCAGCTTCAGATACTGCTTGGTGCCGGCGACCAGGGCTTCCAGCATCCCGAAATCCTCGTCCTTGCCGCGGTGGAGCGGCGGGTTCGAGACGATCAGCCCGAAGCGCTCCCGCGCGCCGAGCCCGGCCAGCCCGTCGCTCAGCACGCATTCGGCGTCCGGCACGTTCTGGCGGGCGGCGTGCAGCGCCACCGCGTCGATGTCCAGCAGGGTCAGCCGGGCGTCCGGCGTGCGCTCCCGCACCGCCCGGGCGATCACGCCGGCGCCGCAGCCGAAGTCCAGGACGGCGGTGCCCGCCGCGATCTCCGGCAGGACCTGGAGCAGGCATTCCGTGCCGGTGTCGAGACGGCCATGGGCGAACAGGCCGGGATAGGACACCAGATCGAGCGCGCCGTCACGCCCCGGCAGCGGCAGGGCGACGGTTTCCCGCCAATCCTCCAGATTGCCCTTGGCCGAATCGCTGGTCCTGCGGGTTTCCAGCAGGCGGGCGCGTCGCTTGATGGTCAGAGTCTCGACGCCCTCCGCCAGACCGTCGAAGCGCTTCGGCGCGGAGGTGATGCCCTCGTCGTTGCTGCCGGCGATCCACAGCGGCGCCCCCAAGGGCAGGCGGGCGGCCAGGGCGTGCAGGGCCATCTCGAAGGCGGCCCAGCCGCGCGGAAGGCGCAGCACGGCACCGTCGAAGGCGCCGTCGGCGGGCCAGGGCGTGGCCGGCTTGCCGTCCAGCCCCAGGCGGTGCCAGGAGACGACCTCCGCCCCGCCGTCGGCCAGGGCCTCCTCCATGGCGCCGTCGGTGTCGCCGGCCACCAGGATGCGGCCCTGCGGGCGGCGCTCGGCCAGGGCCTCCGCGGCGACGCCGGCCACGGTGGAATCGCGGTCGGTCGCGCGGTTGGACAGTCGGCTCACAGGCTTCTTCCTCTTATCCCCGGTCGCGCATCAGGCGCGCCTTGTCGCGCTGCCACGTCCGTTCCTTCTCGGACTCTCGCTTGTCGTGCTTCTTCTTGCCGGCGGCCAGACCCACCTCGACCTTGGCGATGCCGCGGTCGTTGAAATAGACGGACATGGGGATCAGCGTGATCCCCTTCTGCTTGATGGCCCCCATGAGCTTGCTCAGCTCGCGGCGGTGCACCAGCAGCTTGCGCGGCCGCTTGGTCTCGTGCTGAAGCCAGCGGCCCGCCTGCCCGTATTCCGGGATGTAGGCGTTGAACAGGTACAGTTCCCCGTTCTTGAGGCCGGCGTACGCCTCGTTGATGCTGGCACGGCCGCCGCGCAACGACTTCACCTCGGTGCCGGTCAGGATCAGACCGGCCTCCATGGTGTCTTCGATGAAATAGTCGAAGCGTGCGCGGCGGTTCTGTGCCGCGATGCGCCTTGGTTCGGGCTCGCGGGCGGCCACGTATCCTCCTTCCCTGGGGCGGGGTGCTGCCGTCCCTTAGGACAGCAGCCCGGCCTTCGTCATCGCGTCGCGGACGGTGGTCCGCGTGCTCTCCGACGCGGCGACCAGCGGCAGGCGAACCTCGTCCGAGGACTTGCCGAGCAGGCTCGCGGCGTATTTCACCGGGGCCGGGCTCGTCTCCACGAACATGGAATCGTGCAGCGGGGTCAGCAGGTCGCGGTACTTGTAGGCGGTGGCGAGATCGCCCTTCCGCCAGGCGTCCTGCATCGCGGCGCACTGGGCCGGCGCGATGTTCGCCGTCACCGAGATGCAGCCGACGCCGCCCTGCGCGTTGAAGGCCAGCGCCGTCGCGTCCTCGCCCGACAGCTGGATGAAGTCGGGACCGACCTCCTGCAGCAGGCGGACCGGGCGGGCCAGATCGGCCGTGGCGTCCTTCACGCCGATGATGTTCGGCAGCTTGGCGAGGCGGGCCATCGTTGCCACCGACATATCCACGACACTGCGGCCGGGAATGTTGTAGATAACGATCGGCAAATCCGCCGCGTCATGGATCGCTTTGAAATGCTGGTACAGACCTTCTTGCGTCGGCTTGTTGTAATAGGGCGTGACGACCAGCGCCGCGGTGGCGCCCGCCTTCTTGGCGTGCTGGGTCAGCGAGATCGCCTCCTCGGTGGAGTTCGACCCGGTGCCGGCGACGACCGGAACCTTCCCGCCCGCGGCCTCGATGCACAGCTCGACGACCCGGTTGTGCTCCTCGTGGGAGAGGGTGGGCGACTCGCCCGTGGTGCCGCACGGCACGAGACCGTGGGTGCCCTGCGCAACCTGCCACTCGACGAAGGACTGGAAGGCGGCCTCGTCCACTTTCCCGTTTTTAAACGGGGTCAAAAGAGCGACGATGGAACCGTACAACATGCCTGCCACCTCCGACGGACTACAAGAAAAGTGTCGCGCACCTTAGCCGCACCCGTTCCCCCGAGCAAGAGCGCCCGGATGATCATCCGACATGCCACCCGTTCCGCCATTGCCGCCACCCTGCTGGGGCTGATCGCGCTGTCCCAGCCCGCCGGGGCGGCCAGCCTGACGGCGCAGGACCTCGCCGTCTACCGGCAGGCCTTCAAGGCCGCCGACAACGACCGCCACGACGAGGCGCTGCGCATCGCCGCCCAGGCCTCCAACAAGCTGCCGGCCAAGGTGATCCGCTGGATGGCCCTGGCGACTCCCGGCGGTGGCAGCTTCGACGAGATCGCCGCCTTCATCCGCGAGAACGGCGACTGGCCCAACCAGGCGCAGCTCCGCCGCCAGGCGGAAAAGGCGATGCCCATCGACCTCGACGAGGACCGGGTGCTCGCCTGGTTCAAGCAGTACCCGCCGCTGTCCAACGAAGGCTTCATGCGGCACGCCGACACGCTGCTGGCGACCGGCAACGCGGAGCGGGCGGTGCGCATGGTGCGCGACCGCTGGGTGGAGGCGAACTTCACCTCCGCGGACGAGGAGCAGTTCCTGGCCCGCTACCGCTCGCATCTGCGGCCGCAGGAGCACAAGGCGCGCATCGACCGGCTCCTGTGGGAGCGCCAGGAAGCGGCGGTGCGCCGCATGCTGCCCTTCTTCGACGAGGCCTATGACTTGCTGATCGAGGCGCGGATCGCCCTGGACAGCGACGCCAAGAACGCCGACGCGGCCCTCGCCCGCGTCCCCGCCTCCCTGCGCAACGACCCCGGCCTGCTGTTCGACCGCGCCCGCTATCGCCGCCGCAAGGGCGACGACGCGGGGGCGCTGGAGATCATCGCCCAGGCGCCCAAGGACATGGGCCGCCCGCAGGCCTGGTGGACGGAGCGCCACATCCTGGCCCGCCGCGCCATGGTGAACGGCGACCACAACCTCGCCTACCGTCTGGTGACGGCGCACGGACAGACCGAGGGAAGCGGCGCGGCGGAGGCGGAGTTCCTCGCCGGCTTCCTGGCGCTGCGCTTCCTCGACGACCCGTCGAGCGCCTTCAACCATTTCCACAAGCTCTACCGCTCCGTCGGCGCGCCGATCAGCAAGGCGCGCGGCGCCTACTGGTGCGGACGCGCGGCGGAGGCGCTGGGCCAGACGGCGCAGGCCAAGGACTGGTACGCCAAGGCCGCCCAGTACGGGACGACCTTCTACGGCCAGCTCGCCGCCCGCCACACCGGGACCGGGCGCATCGCCCTGCCCGCCGAGCCGCGCGTGTCGAACGCCGACGCCACCGCCTTCGAGCGTCGGGAGGTGGTCCGCGTGACCAAGCTGCTGGCGGAGATCGAGGGCAACACCGACGAGCGGGTGACCGCCTTCGTGCGCCGCATCAGCCTCGACGCCAAGGAGCCGGCGGATTACGTGCTGGCGGCCAAGCTGGCCCGCGAGGTCGGGCGCCGCGACCTCGCCGTCGCCGCCGCCAAGGACGCCGCGCAAAACGACGTGTTCCTGGTCGAAGCCGGCTACCCGATGATCGAAAGCCGCCCGTCCGCTCCGGAAATCGCCCTGGTGCACGCCATCATCCGCCAGGAGAGCACCTTCAACACCCGCGTGGTGTCGTCCGCCGGGGCGCGCGGCCTGATGCAGCTCATGCCCGGGACGGCGCAGTTGGTCGCCAGCAAGCTGGGCGTCAAGCACGACAACGCCAAGCTGATCAGCGACCCGGACTACAACGTGCGGCTCGGCTCGACCTATCTGGCCGACATGATCGACCGCTTCAACGGCTCCTACATCATGGCCATCGCCGCCTACAACGCCGGCCCGACCCGTGTCCGCCAGTGGATCGAGACCTACGGCGACCCGCGCGGCGAGGCCATCGACGCGGTGGACTGGCTGGAGCTGATCCCGATCTACGAGACCCGCAACTACGTGCAGCGGGTGATGGAGGCCATGCTGGTCTACCGGGCGCGCATCCAGGGCGCCAAGGCGGAGCTGAACCTGGACAAGGAAATCCGTCGCTGATCCCCCGCCGGTCCTTCGTCCCCACCGGACGAAGGACCGGCGCAACGATAAAAAACGAATATTCGAAAGTCCCGAAAGCCGGCTTAACTCTGTCACATACCGAAATCGAAATCGTCCAATTTTCGCCCTTTTCGTCCGAAGTGGTAACTCTTCTTCCTATCCGGAAGATGAATTGCATTTAATGCTCTATTAACCACAAGACGAGAGAATTCCCACGCACGGACGGACCGTGTTTCTCTTTATTCCGTGATTGGGAGCCTACCATGCCAGCACCGATGGTCGCCGATGAAGTCCGCCAGGCGTGCCGCATCCACGCGCGCCTTTTAGACGCCTTCATCACCTTGACGGAACAGGAACTGGCGCAGCTCGCCCCTGGTTTCGCCGAGGAAAGCCTCATGGAATCGCTGGAGAAGATGCGCGCCGCCCGCAAGAGCTACGGCGCCCTGGGTGGTGTCGTCGCCCTGGAGGTGGTGGCGTCGAACGCCGCCTGACCAAGGGCTTGGCGTTCGGGTCGGCCTTCCGTTCGGGAACAGGGGACCGCTAATCCTGCGGCGTGTCCCCGTTGCCCGCGCCACCCGACTGACGGCGCTGCACCTCGCGCCATTTGGCGACGTTCCGATTGTGATCCGGCAACGTCTTCGCAAAGACATGCCCGCCGGTGCCATCGGCGACGAAATACAGGAAGTCGTGTTTTTCCGGGTGCAAAGCCGCCTGGATGGACGCCCGCCCCGGGTTGGCGATCGGCCCCGGCGGAAGTCCCGCCGCGACGTAGGTGTTGTAGGGCGACTCGAACTTCCAGTCGTTGCGGGTCAAGGCCCGCCCCAGCTCCCCGCTGCCATCGGTCAGCGCGTAGATCACCGTCGGGTCCGACTGGAGCTTCATGCCGGTCTCCAGGCGGTTGACGAAGACGCCGGCCACCTTGGCACGCTCCGCCGCGACGCCGGTCTCCTTCTCCACGATGGACGCCATGGTCAGCGCCTGCTGCGGAGTCTCGTAAGGCAGATCCGGGCCACGGTTCTTCCACGCCTCGTTCAAGGCCTGGGTCATGGCGTGCTGCATCCGCTCGACCAGGGCCGAGCGCGAATCGCCGAAGGAATAGTGATAGGTTTCCGGCAGAAGCGTTCCGTCCTTCGGAAGCGCCTTCAACTCGCCGTTCAGCGCCGGCTCGGCGTCGAGCAGGGCCACCACCTGGGCGGAGGTCAGCCCCTCCGGCACCGTGAAGCGGCGGACCACGGTCTTGCCCTGGCGCAGCATCTCCAGAACGCCGTCGACGCTGATCCCGGCGGGGAACGCATACTCGCCGGCCTTCAGCGGCCCCTGAAGCTTGGCCGCGAACAGGAAGAGGATCGGGGAGTCGACGACCCCCGCATCCTCCAGCGTCAGCGCGATGGCTTCCAGCCCGCTGCCGCGCGGGATGACCACCGTCTCGGCATGTTCGAGCGGTCCGGGGGCCATCACACGTAGGGCACCCCAGAACGCCACGCCGCTGCCCGCGGTGAGGACGGTCAACGCCCCCGCCGCGATTCGGAGGCCCCAACCCATCGGCGCTCTCCGCGATGCTTCGCCGCTCAGGCGAATTCCTTGAAGATCAGCGAGGCGTTGGTGCCGCCGAAGCCGAAGGAGTTCGACAGGGCGGCCCGCACGCGGCGCTCCTGCGCAACCTTCGGAACGAGGTTGACGCCGAGGCAGCTGTCCGACGGGTTCTCAAGGTTCAGGGTCGGCGGAACCAGGCTGTGGTTGATCGCCTTGATCGAGTAGATCGCCTCGACCGCGCCGGCGGCCCCCAGCAGGTGGCCGATGGCCGACTTGGTGGAGGACATGGCGAGGTTGTCCATCGCCGAGCCGAACAGACGCTTCACCGCGCCCAGCTCGATCTCGTCGCCCAGCGGCGTGGAGGTGCCGTGCGCGTTGACGTAGTCGATGTCCGACGGCTCCAGCCCGGCCCGCTTCAGCGCGTTGCGCATGGCGCGGAACCCGCCGTTGCCATCCTCCGCCGGGGCGGAGATGTGGTAGGCGTCGCCGGACATGCCGTAGCCGACCACTTCGGCGTAGATGTGGGCGCCGCGCTTCTTGGCGTGCTCCAGTTCCTCGAGGACGACGACACCGGCGCCCTCGCCGATCACGAAGCCGTCGCGGTCCTTGTCATAGGGACGCGACGCCTTTTCCGGCGTGTCGTTGAAATTCGTCGACAGGGCGCGCATGGCGGCGAAACCGCCGACGCCCAGGCGGCTGACCGCCGCTTCCGTGCCGCCGGCGACCATCACGTCCGCGTCACCCAGCATGATCAGGCGCGAGGCATCGCCGATGGCGTGCGCGCCGGTCGAGCAGGCCGTGACCACCGCGTGGTTCGGGCCCTTGAAGCCGTGCTGGATGGAGATGTGGCCGGACGCCAGATTGATGAGGCAGGCCGGAATGAAGAAGGGGGAGATGCGGCGCGGGCCCTTTTCGGCCAGCGTGACCGCACCGTCGGCAATGCCCGGCAGACCGCCGATGCCCGAGCCCACCATGACGCCGGTGAGTTCGCGCTCTTCCTCGGTCTGGGGAACCCAGCCGGAATCCTTGATCGCTTCGTGGGCGGCGGCGATGGCGAAGATGATGAAATCGTCCATCTTCCGCTGGTCCTTCGGCGGGACGAAGACATCGGGGTTGAACAACCCCTCGCCATCGCCGCGCGGGACCTGCCCGGCAACTTTCGAGGCCAGATCGGAGGCGTCAAAACCCGTGATGGCGCGGATGCCCGATTGGCCGGCGGTCAGACGCTCCCAGTTGAGCTTATGGCCGACACCGAGCGGCGTGACCAGACCAAGGCCGGTAACGACGACACGTCTCATGGGGTATTCCTTGACCTTTCCTCGGAAAACTCAGCGACGGCCAGGCCACTTTGGAAAGCTGCCTGGCCTTTCACGCCAGCGCCTGATCAGGCGGCGGCGTTCGCCTTGATGAAGTCGATGGCGTCCTTCACCGTCAGGATCTTCTCGGCGGCGTCGTCCGGAATCTCGCAGCCGAACTCCTCCTCGAAAGCCATAACCAGCTCGACCGTGTCGAGGCTGTCGGCGCCGAGATCGTCGATGAAGGAGGCGTTCTCCGTCACCTTCGACTCCTCGACCCCGAGGTGGTCCACAACGATCTTCTTAACGCGCTCGGCGACATCGCTCATTTTTTAAGACCTTCCAATCCTTGAGACCGCTCGGGCGAATTCGGCCGGCTCAACACGCGGCTGCGTGCCTTCCTGCCACAAAAAGCCCCGTCCGATAACACATTTTTACAGCCTTGACCAGCGCCCGCGGGAGCCGGTCCGAACCTGTGGTTCAGGCAGCGAATCCGCCTCAGATCATGGCCATGCCGCCGTTGATGTGCAGCGTCTGGCCGGTGACATAGGCGGCCTCATCGCTCGCCAGGTACACGACTCCGGCGGCGATTTCCCCCGGCTCGCCCATGCGGCCGGAAGGAATGGCGGTGAGCAGCTTGTCCTTCTGCTCGGAATTCAGGGCGTCGGTCATCGCCGTGGTGATGAAGCCCGGCGCGACGCAGTTCACGGTGATGCCGCGCGATGCGACCTCCGCGGCCAGCGACTTCGACATGCCGATCATGCCGGCCTTGGAGGCGGCGTAGTTGGCCTGGCCGGGGTTGCCGGTGACGCCGACGATCGAGGTGATGCCGATGATGCGGCCCCAGCGGCGCTTCATCATGCCGCGCAGCACGGCGCGCGACAGGCGGAAGGCGGCGGTCAGGTTGACGTCCAGCACCGACTGCCAGTCGTCGTCCTTCATGCGCATGGCCAGCTGGTCGCGGGTCAGGCCGGCGTTGTTCACCAGGATGTCGATCTGGCCGAGGGCGGCCTCCGCGTCCTTGGCGAGCTGCTCGGTGCCGGCGGCGTCGGCGAGGTTGCCGGGCACCACCAGGGCACGCTCGCCCAGTTCGGCGGCGAGCGCCTCCAGCGGGGCGACGCGGGTGCCGGAGAGCGCGACGGTGGCGCCCTGCACGTGCAGCGCGCGGGCGATCTGCGCCCCGATGCCACCCGAGGCGCCGGTGACCAGCGCCTTCTTTCCGGTCAGGTCGAACATGGAATGCCTCACAGGGTCTTCAAGAACGATTCGACGTCGGCCGGGCCCTGTACGGAGGTGCCGGCCATTTCCTTGTCGATGCGCTTGGCGAGACCCGACAGCACCTTGCCGGAGCCGAGTTCGACCAGCGTGTCGACGCCCTGCTCCTTCATATAGAGCACGCTCTCGCGCCAGCGAACCATGCCGGTCACCTGCTCCACGAGAAGGCGGCGGATCTCGTTGGGGTCCGACACGGCCGACGCGGTCACGTTGGCGACCACCGGAACCGCCGGCGCGTTGATCGTCACCGCGGCCAGGGCCTCGGCCATGGCGTCGGCGGCGGGCTGCATCAGCGGGCAGTGGAAGGGCGCGCTGACGGGCAGGCGCACGGTGCGCTTCAGCCCGCGCTCCGCCGCGATCACGATGGCGCGCTCGATGGCCTCGGCGTGGCCGGAGATCACCACCTGCCCCGACGAATTGTCGTTGGCGACGGTGCAGACCTCGCTCTGGCCCGTGGGGGTCTTGGCGGCGTCGGCGGCGATGGCCTGGGCCTGCTCCAGCTCGGCGCCCAGCAGGGCGGCCATGGCGCCCTGCCCGACCGGCACGGCCTTCTGCATGGCCTGGCCGCGCAGCTTCAGCAGGCGCGCGGTGTCGGCCAGCGTGAAGGCGCCGGCGGCGCACAGGGCCGAATACTCGCCGAGCGAATGGCCGGCGACGAAGGCCGCATGCTTGGCCAGGTCGAGCCCGCCCTGGTCCTTCAGCACCCGCATGACGGCGACGCTGACGGCCATCAGGGCCGGCTGGGCGTTCTCGGTCAGCGTCAGGTCGGCCTCGGGGCCTTCGAACATCAGGCGGGACAGGCGCTGGTTCAGCGCGTCGTCGACCTCTTCAAAGGTGAGCCGCGCGACCTCGAACGCCTCGGCCAGCTCACGTCCCATGCCGACGGCTTGGCTGCCCTGGCCCGGAAAGACGAACGCCCTGGTCATGCTGTCTGGGAACCCTAGTAAAAAGGCGCGCCACCCGCGGCGCCGCCGTTGAATTCGGCGACAGTCATAACCGGCCTTTCGGGCAAGTCAAGCGATGCTCAACGTTGAAGGGCTGGAATTGGTGCCTTTCTGTTGCATTTCCGGCATTTTTTCATTGCTGCGATGCAAAGGCGAACGGAGAAAAGGGCCTTTCCAAGGCCTTCCGAAGGCCGTGGCCGCGGAATCGCCCGGCGGCTCGTGTTTCCGCTTGTCGGGATAGGGCTTTTGTGCATACTGCGCCGCTTCATAACTCCTTGCCGGTGGCCCGCGTGCCGTCGGCTAGGCCCGGGCGGCTGATCCTGTCCATAGGGGATGGGGCGCAGCGCCGGACCATGAACAGCCATGGGGAGTACGATGGCTCTTTACGAGTGCGTGCTGATCGCGCGCCAGGACATCTCGGCCGCCCAGGCCGAGCAGCTCGGCGAGCAGTTCGCCCAGATCATTCGCGACAACGGCGGCCAGGTCGCCAAGACCGAATACTGGGGCCTGAAGACGCTCACCTACAAGATCAAGAAGAACCGCAAGGGTCACTACACCCTGTTCAACCTTGATGCCCCCGCCGCCGCCGTCCTCGAGATGGAGCGGAACATGAGCATCAACGAGGACGTGCTGCGCTTCATGACCGTCCGCGTCGATGCGCTGGACGCCAACCCGTCGGTGATGATGCAGAGCCGCGGCGAGCGTGGTGACCGCGGCGATCGCGGCGACCGCGGCCCGCGCCGCTTCGAGGATCGTGGCCCGCGCCCGCCGCGCCGCCAGGAGCCCACCGTTGCCGAAGGGGAGAACGCCTAAATGTCCGACAAGCAGACCTCGGGCGCTCCGGCCCGCACCGGTGGCGGTCCCCGCCGTCCGTTCTTCCGCCGCCGCAAGACCTGCCCGTTCTCGGGCGCGAACGCCCCGGCGATCGACTACAAGGACGTCAAGCTCCTGTCCCGCTTCATCTCCGAGCGTGGCAAGATCGTGCCGAGCCGCATCACCGCGGTTTCCGCGAAGAAGCAGCGCGAACTCGCCCGCGCCATCAAGCGCGCCCGTTTCCTGGCCCTGCTTCCCTACGTGGTGAAGTAAGGACCGAAGCGGACAACAGGCAAAGGTAATCCCATGGCCTCGCCCCTGGCCGCCCCTCTGGCGGCTGCCATCGGTGTCGGCGTGGTCAGCGCTTTCTTCTACCTCGCCGTTCTGTTCGGCGGGTTCGGGGCGCTGATCCTGGGCTATCTGGCGCCGCTGCCGCTGTTCCTCGCGGGATTGTGGCTCGGCTCCACCGCCTCCCTTCTCGCCGGCGCGGCGGGAACGGTGGCGGTCCTGGCGGTGTCGTCCAGCGTCCTGGTGTCTCTCGCCTATCTGGTGACCGCGGCTGTCCCGGTCATCCTGGTGGTGCGGCAGGCGCTGCTGGCGCGGGCGGCGGCCGACGGGGGTGTGGAATGGTACCCTCCGGGCCGGCTCCTGATGGCGCTGACCGGAATGGGACTGGCGGGCCTTCTGGGTGCCGCGGTTCTGACGCTCGATCAGCCCGGCGGGCTGGAGGGCGCGGTGCGGGAGACGCTGGGCCGCATGGCGGACCAGATGTTCTCCGCGCAGGGCCAGCCGGCCCCGGACCCGCAGGACATCTGGATGGCCGAGGTGTTGCCGGGCTTCGCGGTGATCTCATGGCTCGTCATGACGATCGTCAACGGTGCCTTGGCGCAGGGCGTCCTGATGCGGTTCGGCCGCAACCGGCGCCCCGCCATGCGGCTGGACGACGTGGAACTGCCCCGGTGGCTGACCACCGCGTTCCTGCTGACCATGGTGGCTGCCTCGCTGGCGTCGGACCCGGTCGGGTTCCTCGCGGTCAACGCCGCGCTGGTCCTGGCCTTGCCATTCGCCTTTGCCGGGCTTTCGGTGGTGCATGTGTTCGCCCGGAGCCGATCGGCCAAGCTGCCGATCCTCATCGGGTTCTACATGTTCCTGTTTCTTTTCGGTTGGCCGATCGTGCTGATGGTCGGTCTGGGCATGATCGAGCAATGGATTGGGCTGCGTCGCCGTCTCCGGCCCGCCGGCCCCGATCAGGAGGACGAGTGATGGAAGTTATTCTGCTGGAGCGGGTCGAGAAGCTCGGCCAGATGGGCCAGGTCGTGAAGGTGCGTCCCGGCTTCGCCCGCAACTATCTGCTGCCGCAGAAGAAGGCCATGCGCGCCACCAAGGCGAACATGGCGTTCTTCGAGAAGCAGAAGGCCCACCTGGAGGCCGTCAACCTGGAGCGCCGCAAGGACGCCGAGCAGGTTGCCGCCAAGATGAACGACGTGACGGTCGTCGTGATCCGTCAGGCCGGCGAGACCGGCGTGCTGTACGGTTCGGTGACCCCGCGCGACGTCGCGGACGCCCTTGACGCCGCCGGCTACAAGGTCGACCGCAAGCAGGTGTCGATCGAGACCCCGATCAAGACGCTGGGCCTGTTCAAGCTGCGCGTCGTCCTGCACCCCGAGGTGAGCGTCTCCGTCACGGTGAACGTCGCCCGCTCGCAGGAAGAGGCCGAGCTGCAGCTGTCCCGTGGTGGCATGGTCACCGCGGCCGACCTGCGCGACGACGAGGACGAGATCGAGGAGGCCCCCGAGGCCGCCGAGGCCGAGGTTTCCGAGGAGGGCTGACCGCCCGCTCAACGAGACCAGTCCGCTCGTCCGGAAGCCGCCCGCCCCCCAGGGGGCGAGGCGGCTTTTCCGCTTTCGGCGCTCCGCGTCGTCCGGCCCTTCCTCCTTCCGGCCCCTCCTCCTTCCGGATGCGCCGGACGCTCCGCGCCCTGCCCCGTCCGGCGGGTTGCCACTCCCCGCCCCCGTCCCCGACTCTCGTTCCCGGTTGCTCGCCCGTGGCGATGAAACCGTACCGAGTCGTGTTCGACGGATGCGGAGACGCGCGATGCTGCTTGCCCGCCTGCTCAGCCCGGCCCTGACGGCCGGCGCCCTGGACATCGTCGGTGCCGACGGACGGAGGCACCGGGTGGGGACCGGCAGCCCGTCGCTCACCCTGCGCCTGCATGACCGGGCGCTGCACCGCGACCTGGTGGTCAATCCGCGGCTGCGCTTCGGCGAAGCCTACATGGACGGCCGCCTGTCCATCGAAGGAGGCACGGTCTATGATTTCCTGGCGCTGCTGAGCGCCGGTTCGGACAATGTCCAGGGTGTTCTCGGCAGTCTCCGGGAGGCCGCCTCCCCGGCGCTGCGGCTCATCCAGCAGAGCAATCCCCTGCGGCGGTCGCGGCGCAACGTCGCCCATCACTACGACCTGTCGCGGGCCTTCTTCGAACTGTTCCTCGACCGCGACCTGCAATATTCCTGCGCCTATTTCCCCACGGCCGACACCGGTCTGGACGAGGCGCAGGAGGCCAAGAAACGGCACATCGCGGCGAAGCTGCTGCTCCAGCCGGGCATGCGCGTCCTCGACATCGGCTGCGGCTGGGGCGGCATGGCGCTCTACCTCGCCCGCATGACCGGCGCCCAAGTCACCGGCATCACCTTGTCCCGCGAGCAGTTCGCCGTGGCGCGCGAGCGGGCAGCCCATGCCGGGTTGGCCGGGCAGGTGCGCTTCGAACTGCGCGATTATCGCGAGATGGAGGGGCGCTTCGACCGCATCGTCTCGGTCGGCATGTTCGAGCATGTCGGCGTGCCCCATTACCCGACCTTCTTCGCCAAGCTGCGCGACCTGCTGGCCGAGGACGGGGTGGCGCTGCTTCATTCCATCGGACGATCGGACGGGCCGGGCTCCACCAACCCATGGTTCCGCAAATACATCTTCCCGGGCGGCTACTCGCCCGCGTTGTCGGAGGTGATCCCGGCGGTGGAGAGGGCCGGGCTGTGGAACACCGACGTCGAGATCCTGCGCCTGCATTACGCCGAAACGCTGCGCCATTGGCGGGAGCGCTTCGCGGCCCGGCGCGAGGAGGCCCGCGCCATGCACGACGAGCGCTTCTGCCGGATGTGGGAGTTCTATCTGGCTGGGGCGGAGATCAGCTTCCGCTACCAGGGGCACATGGTTTTCCAGATGCAGTTGGCCCGCTCGCTGGGCGCCGTTCCGCTCGTCCGCGACTACATGCAGCGCGCCGAAACGGCCCTGGCCGACGCGGTGCCGCGGCCCCTGCGCACCGGCCGGAACGTCGGTGCCGGCAACGCTTGACCAGAGGCGCCCGCGCCACATCGACCCACAGGTTTTGCACGGGTCCAAAGCTTTGATAAAACGTGCCGTTTCCGGCTTACCCCCAGCTTTCACCGGCTGTGGGCAAAAGTTACTCACAGGAATGTGGGTAGATTTACCCCGATCGCACAGCTTTGCGTCCCGCCCTTTGCTAAAGTGCCGCCATGGATGACAAGACCACCCAGCTTTTCGAGCCGCGCCCCCTCGACGGCGGGCTGTCCCGTGCCGGTGCCGCGAAGCCGACGGCGGAATACCGCACGCCGCCGCACAACGAGGAGGCGGAACAGGCGCTTCTCGGCGCCATCCTGGTGAACAACAAGGCGTACGAGAAGGTCGGCGAGTTCCTGCGCGCCGAGCATTTCTACGACCCGGCGCACCAGCGCATCTATTCGGCCATCGCCAAGATGGTGGAGCGCGGCCAGATCGCCAACCCGGTGACGCTGAAGGCCTATTTCGACAACGACGCCGAATTGGCGCCGGACGGCGGCGCCGGCTATCTGGCGCAGCTCGCCGCCAACGTCGTGACGGTGGTCAACGCGGGCGATTACGGCAAGACGATCCACGACCTCTTCCTGCGCCGGCAGTTGATCGAGGTCGGCACGGACATGGTGAACGAGGCGTACCAGCACGACCTCGACATCGACGCCATGGACCAGATCGAGACGGCGGAGAAGCAGCTCTTCGACCTCGCCTCGACCGGCGACGTGCGCGGCGGCTTCATCGCCTTCTCCGAGTCGCTGAAGGCGGCCATCGCCACGGCGGAGACGGCCTTCCGCCGGTCCAGCCACGTCACCGGCGTGACCACCGGCCTGCGCGACATGGACCGTAAGCTGGGCGGCCTGCACCCGTCGGACCTCATCATCCTCGCCGGGCGCCCCTCCATGGGCAAGACGGCGCTGGCGACCAACATCGCCTTCAACGCCGCCAAGGCGCACATGCGCAGCAACGGCGGCGAGGGCGCGCCGGTCGGCTTCTTCTCGCTGGAAATGTCGGCGGAGCAGCTCGCCACCCGTATCCTGGCCGGCGAGGCCGAGGTGTCGGGCGACAAGATCCGCCGCGGCGAGATCAAGGACAGCGACTTTCCCAAGTTCGTGGCGGCCAGCCAGGAACTTAGCCGCGTCCCCTTCTTCGTGGACGACACGCCGGCCTTGACCATCGCCGCGGTGCGCACCCGCTGCCGCCGGCTGAAGCGCACGCACGGTCTGGGCATGGTGGTGGTGGACTATCTTCAGCTCCTGCGCGGCGGCTCGACCAAGGGCAACGAGAACCGCGTGCAGGAAATCTCGGAGATCACCCGCGGCCTGAAGGCCATCGCCAAGGAGCTGGAAGTGCCGGTGCTGGCGCTGTCCCAGCTCAGCCGCGCGGTGGAAATGCGCGAGGACAAACGGCCGCAGCTCGCCGACCTGCGCGAATCGGGCTCCATCGAGCAGGACGCCGACGTGGTGATGTTCGTTTACCGCGAACAGTACTATCTTGAGCGCGCCGAGCCGGCCCGCCGGCCGGAGGAGACGGAGGACAAGTACAACGACCGCTACGCCAACTGGCAGAAGCGCTACGCCGAGGTGCACAACACCGCGGAGGCGATCATCGCCAAGCAGCGCCATGGCCCGATCGGCAGCGTCCGCATGTTCTTCGACGGACAGTTCACGAAATTCGGCGACCTCGACACGACCCATGACTTCGGCCCCACTGAGTGATCCGCTGGCCCGCGCCGGCGCCGTCCTGACCATCGACCTCGGCGCCATCGTCGCCAACTGGACGCAGCTCCGCGACCGGGTGGCCCCGGCGGAATGCGCCGCCGTGGTCAAGGCGAACGCCTATGGCCTGGGGGTGGAGCGCGTCGTTCCGGCGCTCGCCGCCGCCGGCTGCCGGACCTTCGTGGTCGCCCAGTTCGAGGAGGCGCTGGCGGTGCGCGCCGTGGCGCCGGCGAACGCCCGCGTCCTGTCGCTGGGCGGCCTGCCCGCCGGCACCGCGCCGGACTTCACCGCCCGTCGCATCCTGCCGGTGCTCAACCATCTGGGCGACATCGCCGCGTGGCAGGCCCACGCCCGGGCGCGGGGCACCGCCCTGCCCGCCGTGGTCCACATCGACACCGGGATGAACCGACTCGGGCTCGGCCCGGACGAGCTGGACACGCTGGTCGGCGACCTCTCCCGGCTGGACGGGGTCGATGTCCGGGTGTGGATGACCCACCTCGCCTGCGCCGACGAGGATTCGGTGATGAACAGCCAGCAGCTCGGGCGCTTCCGCTCGGCGGTCGGACGGCTGCCCGCGGCCGAGGCCAGCTTCGCCAACTCGTCCGGGATCTTCCACGGGTCGGCCTTCCATTTCGACCTCGTGCGGCCCGGCTGCGCGCTCTACGGCGTGAATCCCACGCCCGCCGCGGCGAACCCGATGCGGGACACCATCCGGCTCGACGCCCGGCTGCTTCAGGTGCGCAACGTTGACAGCCCTATGACCGTTGGCTACGGTGCGACGCACCGCGTTGCGGCGAGAGGCAAAATCGCAACCATCGCAGTGGGTTATGCCGACGGATATCTGCGCTCGCTCAGCGGGCGCGGCCATGTCTTCGTCAACGGCGTGGCCGCTCCGGTGGTTGGGCGCGTTTCGATGGATCTGGTTACGGTGGATGTCAGCCACCTTCCCGACGAGGCGGTGACGCCCGGCGGGCTGGTGGAGCTGATCGGTCCGAACCGCCCGGTGGACACCGTGGCGAGCGAGGGCGGAACCATCGGCTACGAGATCCTGACCTCGCTGGGCGCGCGTTACCACAGGGTCTACCGCGACCCGCCGCCGCCTGAGGTCGCTTGATGGGTTTCCTTGCCGCCACCGGACGGGCCTTCCTGATCTTTCTGGAAGCCACCGGTAAGCTCGCCATGTTCACCGGTTCCGCCCTGTCGCACTGCGTGCGCCCGCCGTTCTATCCACGGCAGATCCTGCGCCAGATGGTCGACATCGGCTATTACTCGCTCCCGGTGGTCGGGCTGACCGCCCTGTTCACCGGCATGGTGCTGGCGCTGCAGAGCTATTCCGGCTTTTCCCGCTTCCAGGCGGAGGGCGCCATCGCCACGGTGGTCGCCCTGTCGGTGACGCGGGAACTGGGGCCGGTGCTGGGCGGCCTGATGGTCGCCGGCCGCATCGGCGCCGCCATGGCCGCCGAGATCGGCACCATGCGCGTGACCGAGCAGATCGACGCGCTGTCGACCCTGTCCACCAACCCGTTCAAATATCTGGTGGCGCCGCGCCTGATCGCCGGGCTGACCATGCTGCCGCTGCTGGTGCTGGTCGCCGACATCATCGGCGTGTTCGGCGGCTTCCTGGTCGGCGTCTACCGGCTGGACTTCAACCCGGCCTCCTACATCGGCCGGACCTGGGAGTTCCTGGAGCCGATCGACGTGATCTCCGGTCTCGTCAAGGCGGCGGTGTTCGGCTTCATGGTGTCGCTGATGGGCTGCTACCACGGCTACCATTCGCGCGGCGGCGCCCAGGGCGTGGGCGCGGCGACGACCAACGCCGTGGTGTCCGCCTCCATCCTGATCCTGGTGTGGAACTACCTCATCACCGGCATCTTCTTCTCGACGAAGTGAGCGCAGAGCAATGAGCGAGTCCATGTCGCAGGTTCCCCCCGCTCATCCGCCGAAGATTGCGCTGAAGAACGTGCACAAGGCGTTCGGACCGAAGGTGGTGCTCAACGGCATCGACCTGGAGGTCGGGCGCGGCGAATCGCTGGTCGTCATCGGCGGGTCCGGCACCGGCAAGTCGGTGATGCTGAAGTGCATCCTCGGCCTCCTGTCGCCGGACAGCGGCTCCATCCGCGTCGATGGCGAGGAGACGACCAAGCTGCGCCCGCGCGAGCGGGAGAAGCTGCTGCACAAGTTCGGCATGCTGTTCCAGGGCGCCGCCCTGTTCGACAGCCTGAAGGTCTGGGAGAACGTCGCTTTCGGCCTGATCCAGGGCGAGCACATGCCGCGCGCCAAGGCCAAGGATATCGCCATCGCCAAGATGGGCGCCGTCGGCCTCGGCCCGGAGGTGGGAGAGCTGTTCCCGTCGGAGCTGTCGGGCGGCATGCAGAAGCGCGTCGGCCTCGCCCGCGCCATCGCCGACGAGCCGGAGATCATCTTCTTCGACGAGCCGACGACCGGCCTCGACCCGATCATGGCCGACGTGATCAACGAGCTGATCGTGAAGTGCGTGAAGGACCTCGGCGCCACCGCCGTGACCATCACCCACGACATGGCCTCGGCCCGCAAGATCGCCGACCGCGTGGCGATGATCTACCAGGGCCGGATCATCTGGACCGGCCACGCGAACGACATCGACAACTCCGGCAACCCCTACGTGGACCAGTTCGTCCACGGGCGGGGCGAAGGGCCGATCAAGATGCAGGTGCGGGCGCTCTGACGCGCCCGGCCGGCGGGCCCCAGGGCCGGTTTGTGCAAAATTAACCTGCCGCCCGGTAGGGTCGGCCACCAAGAACGCCGGCCGCCACAGGCCGGCGCCCCATCGGAGAGACGATCATGGCGGACATCACCACGAACGGACTGGCCTTCGCGAGCTTCATGCTGAGCGCCAAGATCCTGGAGACGCTCCAGGCCAAGGGGCTGCTGACCAACGAAGAGACGGTGCAGACCATCAAGAACACCCACGAGCAGCTTCTCAAGAACGACAACCAGCTGTCGCTCGAAGCCGCCGACGCGCTCGCCCATTTCTTCGCCGGTCCGACCGACGGGAAGTGACCGTCAGGGCGCCGGACGCGCCGCCGACCGCGCGAGGTTGTCGCGCAGCTCCGGCAGCAGGACGGCGCCCAGCATGGCGATGACCGGCAGCAGGGCGTAATCGCCCTCGGCCGCCGCGGCGATCAGCTCCCCGCGGGTCAGAAGTTCCAGCCGCATCTCCTCCAGGTCCCCGGAGTCCGCATCGGCCACCTTGCGGGCGTTGCGGGCGTGGAACATGTGGCAGACGCAGCCGCGCTGGTTGGCCTGCACCACGTAGGAGCCGAGCGCGGTCCACTCCTCCGCGGCGTAGCCGGTCTCCTCCAGCAATTCCCGCTTCGCCGCGGCCAACGGCTCCTCGCCGGGGTTCAGGGCGCCGGCGGGAAAGGTCTGGCTGACGCGGCGCGGGCCATGCTTGTAGGTGCGCAGCATCAGGACGCGCCCGTCCTCGTCCTCGACGAACATCTGGACGAAGTCCGTCTGCTCGACCTGATAGAAATTCTCCACCCGCCTCCCTTCCGGCGTCTCGACGGTCTCGGCGTGCACCGTCAGGAAGGGCCCCGCGTCCAGCAGGGTCCGGCGCTCCAGGACCGTCCAGGGTTTCAGGTCCCCGCTCATGCCGCGGCGGCTCCGGTCGCGGTTTCGTAGGGCGGCTGGGTGTAGCCGGCCGGCGACAGGGTGAAGATTTCGCAGCCCGTCTCGGTGATGCCGACCTGATGCTCGAACTGGGCGGACAGGGAGCGGTCGCGGGTGACGGTGGTCCAGCCGTCCGACAGGATCTTCACGTCCGGCTTGCCGGCGTTGAGCATCGGCTCGATGGTGAAGACCATGCCCGGAACCAGCAGCACCCCGGTGCCGCGCTTGCCGAAATGGTCGACGTGCGGCGCGTCGTGGAACACCCGGCCGATGCCGTGCCCGCCGAAATCGCGCACCACCCCGTAACGGTGGGATTCGGCCAGGGTCTGGATGGCGTGGCCGACGTCGCCCAGATGGTTGCCCGGCTTGGCCTGCGCGATGCCGGCCATCATCGCCTTGTAGGTGATGTCCACCAGCTTGCGCGCCTTCACCCCGATCTTGTCGCCGACGAAGAACATCCGGCTGGTGTCGCCGTACCAGCCGTCGAGGATCACCGTCACGTCGATGTTCACGATGTCGCCGTCGACCAGCGTCTTGTCGTCGGACGGAATGCCGTGGTTCACCACGTGGTTCGGCGAAATGCAGCTTGCCGCCGGATAGCCGTGGTAGCCGAGGGTCGCGGGGATGGCGCCGTTGTCCCGCATGAAGGTTTCGATCAGCCGGTTCAGATGGCCCGTGCTGACCCCCGGCACCACCTGGGGCGTGATGTGGTCGAGCGTCGCCGCGGCCAGCCGCCCGGCCTTGCGAATCGCCTCGAACTCCTCCGGGCCATGCAGCGGGATCTTCCGCGCGTCCTTGTCCGCCACCGTGTCACCTCACATCCGTTGTTCATCGTGATTCCGGAAGAGAACCTACCACCGGAACGGCCGAGAAAAGCCCCAGCTTTTTATCACCTCTGCCATAGGATTTAGAACGTCAGCTTGCTATATGTGGGGCGCTGCCGCTCCAACCAAACGCTAGACCTTTGGCAAAGCCAACAACCCGCTATGTCTGCCAGGCTTGCGGCGCGTCCTTCCCGAAATGGGCGGGCCGCTGCGACGCCTGCGGCGAATGGAACACCCTCGTCGAGGAAGCCGCCCCGGAAGCCGCCCCCAAGGGATTGGGCGTGGCGCGCGGACGCCGGCTGGACTTCGTCGGGCTGGCCGGCTCCAGCGAGGCGCCGCCGCGCCGCATGACCCGCATCGAGGAGTTCGACCGCGTCTGCGGCGGCGGCCTCGTCCCCGGATCGGCGATCCTGATCGGCGGCGACCCCGGCATCGGCAAATCGACCCTCCTCCTTCAGGCGATGGCCCGGCTGTCCCAGGAACACCGCTGCGCCTACGTCTCCGGCGAGGAGGCGGTGGATCAGGTGCGGCTGCGCGCCGTCCGGCTGGGCTGCGCCGCGGCACCGGTCCAGCTCGCCTCGGCGACCAGCGTGCGCGACATCGTCGCCTCGCTGGACGGCACGGACGGGCCGGAGGTCGTGGTGATCGATTCGATCCAGACCATGTATGTGGACAATCTGGACAGCGCCCCCGGCACGGTCGCCCAGGTCCGCGCGAGCGCGCAGGAGCTGATCCGCGTCGCCAAGCGGCGCGGCTGCGTCCTGCTTCTGGTCGGCCACGTCACCAAGGAAGGCACCATCGCCGGTCCCCGCGTGCTGGAGCACATGGTCGACACGGTGCTCTATTTCGAGGGCGAGCGCGGCCACCAGTTCCGCATCCTGCGCGCGGTGAAGAACCGCTTCGGCGCGACGGACGAGATCGGTGTGTTCGAAATGACCGACGGCGGTCTGGGCGAGGTCGCCAACCCCTCCGCCCTGTTCCTGGCGGAGCGGCGCGGCGACGTGTCGGGCGCCGCGGTCTTCGCCGGCATGGAGGGCACCCGCCCCGTGCTGGTCGAGGTCCAGGCGCTGGTCGCCCCCTCCCCGCTCGGCACGCCGCGGCGCGCGGTGGTCGGCTGGGATTCGGCGCGGCTCGCCATGGTCCTGGCGGTGCTGGAGGCGCGCTGCGGCGTGCAGATCGGCGCCAACGACGTCTATCTGAACGTGGCCGGCGGGCTGCGCATCACCGAGCCGGCGGCGGACCTCGCGGTCGCCGCGGCTCTGGTCTCGTCCCTGACCGGGGAGCCGGTGCCCGCCGACGCCGTGGTCTTCGGCGAGATCGGCCTGTCGGGCGAGGTGCGCGCCGTGGGCCAGAGCGATTCCCGGCTGAAGGAAGCCGCGAAGCTGGGGTTTTCAACGGCGATCTTTCCGGCTAGACGGAACGGCAAGAAGCCGGGGCGCGGCGACACCGGCCTGAAATCGGTCGAGCTGCAGCAGCTCAGTGAACTGCTGCCGCTGTTCCAGGCCGGATCGGGGACCCGACCGCCGCGCGACCGGGATTAGAGCGTCTGGTTTGACACGAGCATCTGAAGCGAAAGCGCACGAGGCGTAGCGGCGTTATGGACACCTTCCCGATCAACCCGGCCGATCTGGCCGTCATCGTCGTGCTTCTGCTGTCGGCGTTGCTGGCCTTCACCCGCGGCATGGTGGCCGAGGTGCTGTCGGTCGCGGCCTGGGTCGGTGCGGCGCTGATCACGCTGAACGCCCTGCCCCACGTGCTGCCCATCGCGCAGACCTACATCCATGTCGAGATGGCCGCCTACGCCGCGTCGGCGGTGGCGCTGTTCGTCGTCAGCCTTGTGGTTCTGACGATCCTGGGCCGCGTGGTGTCGCGCGGGGTGCAGAATTCCGGCCTCTCGGCGCTCGACCGCTCGCTGGGCTTTGTCTTCGGGTTGCTGAAGGGTGCAATCCTCGCCTCCGTCGCCTATCTCTTCTTCGCTTGGCTGGTGCCGAACCCGGCGGAGCATCCGGCGTGGCTGCAGAGCGCCAAGACCCGGCCGATGCTGGTGTCCGGCGCCGCCATGATTTACGAGGTCATGCCGGACTCGCTGCGCAAGGACGGGCTGGGCCAGATGGACATGGCGCGGGAGCGCGCGCGGCAGGCGGTGGAGGCCAAGGAGGCCCTGGACCGTCTGTCCACGCCGGTTCCCGGGGCGCCGAAGACCGGTGGTGCGTCGCAATCCGATACCGGCTATAAGGACCGGGACCGCGGCGACCTTGAGCGACTGATCCAGAACGCACGCTGAACGCCGCGCGGTGCAGAGTGCCTGTGTGTAACGCCCCGCTGGCAAGAGGCCGCCGGGGCAATGCCCTTTGGTGATGCTGTGTATGACGAGGATCTTCCGATGCTGACGACGCATCCGTTCGACGACGACAAGCTGCGCGAGGAGTGCGGCGTGTTCGGCATCCACAGCCATCCGCAGGCGGGGGCCATCACCGCGCTCGGCCTGCATGCGCTGCAGCATCGCGGCCAGGAAGCCTGCGGCATCGTCAGCCACGACGGCGACCGCTTCCATCTGGAGCACACCCTGGGCCTCGTCGGCGATCACTTCTCGTCGGAAGCGATCATCGGCAAGCTGAAGGGCCCGCAGGCCATCGGCCACGTCCGCTACGCCACCACGGGCGACACGACGATCCGCAACGTCCAGCCGCTCTACGCCGACTTCGAGTTCGGCGGCTTCGCGCTGGCCCACAACGGCAACCTGACCAACGCGCACACGCTGCGCCGCCAGCTCGTCCGCCGCGGCTGCCTGTTCCAGTCCACCACCGACACCGAGACCATCGTCCATCTGATGGCCATCGCCCGTGGCGGCTCGCCGGTGGACCGGCTGATCGAGGCGGTGCGGCAGGTCGAAGGCGCCTTCTCCCTGGTGGCGCTGACCCCGAACGAGGTGATCGGCGTGCGTGACCCGCTGGGCGTCCGCCCGCTGGTCCTGGGCAAGCTGGGCGACACCTACATCGTGACCAGCGAGACCTGCGCCCTGGACATCGTCGGCGCCGATTACGTGCGCGACGTCGAGCCGGGCGAGATGGTCGTTTTGAACGACCAGGGCGTACAGAGCCTGCGCCCCTTCCAGCCGCAAGGCCGCCGCTTCTGCATCTTCGAGTACATCTACTTCGCGCGTCCCGACAGCGTGATGGAGGGGTCCTCCGTCTACAACGCCCGCCAGCGGATCGGCGCCGAGCTGGCCCGCGAATCGGGGATCGAGGCCGATGTGGTGGTGCCGGTGCCCGACAGCGGCGTGCCGGCGGCCCTCGGCTACGCCACGCAGAGCGGCGTGCCCTTCGAGCTGGGCATCATCCGCAACCACTATGTCGGCCGCACCTTCATCGAGCCGACCGACCAGATCCGCCATCTGGGCGTGAAGCTGAAGCACAACGCCAACCGCGCCATGATTGAGGGCAAGCGGGTGGTGCTGGTGGACGACAGCATCGTGCGCGGCACGACCTCGAAGAAGATCGTCGAGATGGTGCGCGCTGCCGGGGCGAAGGAGGTGCACATGCGCATCTCCAGCCCGCCGACCTCGCACCCCTGCTTCTACGGCATCGACACGCCGGAGCAGAGCAAGCTGCTGGCCCACCGCATGTCGGTGGAGGAGATGCGCGACTTCATCCAGGCCGACAGCCTCGCCTTCATCTCGCTGGACGGCCTTTACCGCGCCATGGGCGCGGAGCGGCGCGACCCGCAAAACCTGACCTTCTGCGACGCCTGTTTCACCGGCGACTACCCCATCGCGTTGACCGACGCGCTGGATCACCCGCCGGTCGAGGCGAACGTCCGCATCCGCGCCTGACCGCCTGACCACCGCCGCGACGGGCCGGCCGCAACCCAGCGGACCGGCCCGTTTGCCAATCCCGCTACCGAACTTCGTCGAGTCGCCGCCATGTCCCGTCTTTCCGGCCGCACCGCCCTCATCACCGGCGCCTCGCGCGGCATCGGCGCCGCCGTCGCCAAGCGCTTCGCCGCCGAAGGCGCCCACGTCATCCTCGCCGCCCGCACCGTCGGCGGACTGGAGGAAACCGACGACGCGATCTTCCAGGCCACCGGCCGCAACGCCACGCTGGTCCCGCTGGACCTGCGCCAGTTCGACAAGATCGACCAGCTCGGCTACTCGATCTTCGAGCGCTTCGGGAAGCTCGACATCCTGGTCAGCAACGCCGGCGTCCTGGAGGCGCTGGGGCCGGTCGCCCATTACGATCCGAAGCTGTGGCAGCGCGTGATGGACGTGAACGTCACGGCCAACTTCCGCCTGATCCGCTCCTTCGACCGCCTGCTGCGCGCGTCCGACGCGGGGCGCGCCATCTTCGTGACGTCGGGTGCCGCGAACGCGCCGTACCCCTACTGGAGCCCGTACGGGGCCAGCAAGGCGGCGCTGGAGATGATGGTGAAGACCTACGCGATGGAAATCGCCTCGTCGAACCTGCGCGTCAATCTGGTCGATCCCGGCATCGTGGCGACCAAGCTGCGCATGCAGGCTTTCCCCGGCGAGGACCAGACCAAGCTGGCCCAGCCGGACGACGTGGCCGAGGCCTTCGTGGCTCTGGCCGAGGCCTCCTGCACCCGCCACGGCGAGGTCGTGTCGGCGCAGGGATAAGAGTTTCGGGGCAAGAGTTTCGAGGGGTGGCGGCAACGAGCCTCCACCCCTCACACCCGATCAATCGTCCGCGTACGGATTTTTCTGCTTGCGCAGGAGCAGCCGCACCGGCACGCCCGGCAGGTCGAACGTGTCGCGCAGATGCGCGATCAGATAGCGCTGGTAGCTTTCCGGCAAGTCCAGCGGCTTGTTCACGAACAGCGCCACGGTCGGCGGGCGCGTCTTCACCTGCGTGGCGTAGCGGATCTTCACGCGGCGGCCCTCGACCAGGGGCGGCGGGTGGTGATCCAGCACGCCCTCGATCCAGCGGTTGAGCTGGGCGGTCGGGATGCGGCGGTTCCACTGCCCGTACGTCGACAGGATCGAGTCCAGCAGCGTGTCGAGCTTCCTGCCCTGCAGGGCGGAGATGGTCACGACCTCCACGCCCTTGATCTGCGCCAGGGCGGCCTGGAGCTTGTCCTCGACCTGACGCAGGGCCATGGCGCGGTCGTCCACGGCGTCCCACTTGTTCAGGGCTATGACCAGGGCGCGGCCCTCCTCCACCACCATGCGGGCGATGGTCAGATCCTGCTTGTCGAGGATCTGGTTGGCATCGACCACGAGGAGGACGACCTGGGCCATGCGGACGACGCGCAGGGCGTCGGCGACGGCCAGCTTCTCCACCTTGGCGTCGACGCGGGCGCGCCGGCGCATGCCGGCGGTGTCGACCAGACGGAACTTGCGGCCGCGCCACTCCCAATCGACGCTGATGGCGTCGCGCGTCATGCCGGCCTCGGGACCGGTCAGCACGCGCTCCTCGCCGATCAGGGCGTTGAGCAGGGTGGACTTGCCGACGTTCGGCCGACCGACGATGGCGATCTGGATCGGGCGGGCGCGCTCCTCGTCGGTTTCCGGCTGGTCGCCGACGGGCAGTTCCTCGCCATCCTCCCCCTTGAGGGGGGGCGGGGCCTTCTCGACCGCCTCCGGCTCCGGCGGGGCATAGGGCAGCAGGGCCTGGACGAGATCGGCCATGCCCTCGCCATGCTCGGCCGACAGCGCGAGGGGCTCGCCAAGGCCAAGCTCGAAGGCCTCGTAGAGACCGGTCATCCCCACCTTGCCCTCGGCCTTGTTGGCGACGAGGATGACGGGGGTCTTGCCCTTGCGCAGCAGGGCCGCGAAATGGCGGTCGAGCGGCGTGATGCCGGTGCGGGCGTCCACGATGAACAGCGCCACGTCGGCGCGTTCCAGGGCACGTTCGGTCTGGCGGCGCATGCGCGCCTCCAGGCTGTCGTCGGTGACGTCCTCCAGGCCGGCGGTATCGACCACGGTGAAGGACAGCCCGCCCACGCGGGCGGGGGCCGAGCGCCAGTCGCGCGTCACGCCGGGCGTGTCGTCGACCAGCGCCAGCTTCTTGCCGGCCAAACGGTTGAACAGTGTCGATTTGCCGACATTCGGCCGACCGACGAGAGCGACGGTGAAGGACATCGGGCCGGGGGCCTTATAAAGAACCAGGGGCGGCGATCAGCGGTACGCCACCAGCGTACCGTTCTCGCCCAGGACATATAGGGTGTTGTTCGCCACGACCGGGGGCAAATAGGTGGAGGCCGGCAGCGAATAGCGGGTCAGCACCTGCCCGTCGGCGGGCGACAGGGCGAGCATCTGGCCGTTCGACCCAGTGACGTAGAGCTTGCCGCCCGCCAGGACCGGACCGGACCAGGTGATCGGCCCCTTCTTGTCCTCCGGATCGGTGAACTGCGCGAGCTGGGCGACCCAGCGCGCGTGGCCGGCCTGACGGGTCAGGGCGACCAGCTCCGAATCGTTGGTGACGACGAACAGATGGTCGCCGGCGAGCCAGGGGGTCTGGGTGCCGCCGATCTCCGCTTCCCACAGGCGGATGCCGATGCGCTCGTCGATGGCGACCATGCGACCGGAATGGCCGATGGCGTAGACGACGCCGCGGTCGATCACCGGCAGGCCGCGGATGTCGGCAAGGCTGCTCAGGGCGCCGCTGCGGCGGATCGCCGCCAGGCTCTCCTGCCACGCCACGCGCCCGTTCTCCGGGCGCAGCCCGTACAACTCGCCGGAGGAGTAAGGGGCGACGACCAGGGTCGGCGAGGCCGCCGGGCTGACGGCGCCCAACAGGCCCGCCGTTTCCAGGATGCCCTGATGCGACCACTGGACGGCGCCGTCGGAGGCCGACAGGGCGGTGAGCTGGTTGTCCAGCGTCAGGACGAGGACACGCCCGCCCTCCACGGTCGGAGCGCCGCGGACCGGACCCGGAACGCGCTTGCGCCAGACGATCGAGCCGTTGGCGGGATCGAGCGCCACCACCTCGCCGAAGCCGGTGGCCGCGAAGACGCGCCCGTCGGCGTAGGCGACGCCGCCGCCGCTGGCGCCGCCGCGCTCCTTCTCCGGCTTGGTGTCGACGCGCCAGAGCTGGCGCCCGGTCCGCTCATCGAGGGCGGCGACGTGCGAGTCGGCGTCCATGGCGAAGATGCGCCCGTCGGCGATGACCGGCGTCGCCAGAAGCGAGCGGGAGCTGCTGGCTCCGGTGCCGACGTCGCCGCGCCACGCCTCGGCGGGCGTGGCCGACAAGGCGAGGTTCCCGCCGGCGTGTTCCGGCGTGCCGCCGGGCTGCGCCCAGGACGGGTTGGCGACGGCGGTCGGCAGGGCGACCGGGGTGCCGACCAGCCGCTGGTCGACCTCGACCTTGCGCTCGCGGGTCAGGACGGACACCCGCTCGCCCGGCAGGGGCGGATCGGGGGTCTTGCCGAACCACCCGCTGACGGTGTCGCAGCCGCTGAGCAGCACGGCCAGCAGCGGGGCGGAAAGCAGGGCGGTGCGCAGGGAGAGGCGCTTCGCGGTCGGGTGCGCGGTCGGGGCGGCCATGGGAATGCGGGTCATCAGCTCTTGCCGTAGAGGGTGGCGAGATCGGCGGCGCGCGACCGGACGCCGGCCGGAGCCTGCGAGTCGTCGGCCAGTTGCTGGAACAGGGTCCGAGCCTTGTCCTTGTCCCCGGCACGGGCGGCGAGCACGGCGCTCATCTCGCGGGCGGAGAAGCGCCAGGGATTGGCGTCCGCCGTCAGCGGCTGGAGCCGCGCCTGGAGCTGGGCCGGATCACCGGAGTCGAGCTGATGCATCACCGACAGCAGGGCCGCCAGCTCGCGGTAGACCGCGGCGGCGCCGGCATTGCCGGACAGCTTGTCGTAAACGGCCACGGCCTCCGCCGTCTTGCCCTCGCGCGCCAGCAGGGCGGCGGCGTTCAGCTGGGCAAGCGCGGCCATGCCGGGATCGGCCTTGCCGGCGAAGGCGGCCAGCGCCTCGACGCCCTTGTCCGGCCCTTGCCCGGCCTGGGCCAGGGCGGCGGCCAGGGCCGTCGTCTCGCTCTCCTTCTGCGACTGCTGCCAGTTGCGCCAGGCGACCGTGCCGCCCGTCGCGGCGACGACCGCCAGCGCGGCCGCCAGCATGATGCCGCCGTAGCGCTTGAAGACGCGCTCCATGCGGTCGCGGCGCAGATCCTCGTCGACTTCGCGGAAAATATCGCTCATGGCTCTACAGCGGCATCCTACGGCACGAAAACCGTTACAGCGGGGATTGCGCCCGCGCGCGGCTGCGGCGGGCGGTTCTGATGGTTCAAAGGGCCGGATAGCATTGGGCGCCGCACGTGGTCAAGGCGCAACGGCGCCCGTGCGGGCATTTAAGCGGATTGCGACCCGCTGCGGACCGCGACGGCGGTCCCGGTCGCACAGGCGACCGGAACCCGCCGGCGAATGATACCATGGGAGTCCGAAGCGAAGGAGGGCGCGCTCTGAGGCTGCGCGCCGGGTGTGATCAGGCGGGATTGCGCCATTTGATGGAGCAGCCCATGCTGGGAATCTGGTCGGTCGGCCCCTGCCCCGTCTGCGCGATGCGCACCATCGCATGGAACAATTCGCGCGGAGCGTCGGGGATCGGCTCGCGCTTGGAGGCGTCCAGCCGCCCGCGGTACTGCAGGCAGAGGTCGGCGTTGAAGCCGAAGAAGTCGGGTGTGCAGACCGCGCCGTAGGCCCGCGCGACCTCCTGCGTCTCGTCGAGCAGGTAGGGGAAGGTGAAGCCATGCTCCGCCGCGAAGCGCTTCATGTTGTCGAAGCCGTCGTCGGGATAGGCGTCGGTGTCGTTGGACATGATGGCGACGGCGCCGATGCCGTGGGGCCGCAGCGCGTTGACCTCCTCGACGATTCGCCCGATCACCGCCTTCACGTAGGGGCAATGGTTGCAGATGAACATGACCAGTGTGCCGCTCGGCCCCTGGACGTCGGCCAGGCTGTAGGTCTTGCCATCGGTTCCCTTCAGGCTGAAATCCTCCGCCTTCCGGCCGAAGTCGCACACCGGTGTTTCCGCCGCCATCGCTGTCTGTCCTCCTCGTTGGGCCATGTTGGCTTATGTTGGCCGATGAATGCGCCGCTGCCGCCGGCGCGGGGTCGGGCATGAGTATATGAGGTGAGGCGAAAGCCGGAATCGGAAAGGCCGCGGCGGCACCTTGTTCGTGCCTGCTCGCGGCCCTGCCGGTCTCCAACCCGTGTTCTTGTGTTCTGCCCTGCCCCGCCGCGCTCGATCCCGGCCCCTTACGAGGCCATCGCGGCGGCGGCGATCACCGCCTGGGTGCGGTTCTTGACGCCCAGCGATTTGAAGATCGCCGTGACGTGGATCTTCACCGTGCCCTCGGACAGGCCGAGTTCGTAGGCGATCTGCTTGTTCGACTTGCCGGCCCGCAGGCAGTCCAGGACTTCCCGCTGGCGCTGGGTCAGGCCGTAGGCGCTGCGGTCCGCTCCGTCCAGGCGGCCACGGCGCGGCGCGGCGTCGGAGGCGGCGGTCGCGGCGGTGAGCGCGCCGGGAGGCACATAGATGCCGCCGGAGAAGACGAGGTTCAGCGCGCCCATCATCACCTTGACGCTGCTGGACTTGGGGATGTAGCCGGTGGCCCCGTGGTCGAGCGCGCCGCGGATGTCGCTCAGCGCCTCGGAGGCGGAGATCACCACCACCGGAACGCCCGGCTGGAGACTCTGCACCTCGCGCAGCCCGTCGAAGCCTGGCCAGTTCGGCATGTGCAGGTCCATCAGCACCACGTCGAACCCGCCGCCGATGCGGCATTGCTGAAGAACCTCGTCGAAGGTGCCCGCCTCGACGAAGATCGCGTCGCCGTGAAGCTGCTCCAGAAGACGGCGCAGGCCTTCACGGAAAAGGAGATGGTCGTCACCGATCAGAATCTTCATGGCCCCGTCCGCCTTCGTTTTTCCCGTTGCTTCGGATCAGCCCTCCCCGGACTAACCGGGCCACCCCATTGGCGATCCACCAACCCTTTCGCCCTGTGGCTTGAAGAACTGCTACCACATTCGGAAGAGGGGCAATATCCGGACAAGGGCCATAGGTCATTTGCGGCCGGGAACCACCGTCCCATACAGCGAAGGCCGACTGAACGAAACGGGAACTATGACCTAGCGTCTATGTCTCTGCACGAAAGAAAGCGGCAGCGGAATTCTTTCCATGTTTGGTTGTTCAAAACGATGGCGGCGGCGGTCACCGGCGGCAAAACACCCACCGCGCGCAGAGGGTTAGCACCAATGATCGAAATGCGCGAGAACCTACCCGATCGGTGCGCCGTCCCGTACGAATGGCCGGCTCATTTCCTGTGCGAACACCCCACTTTGCGACACACACCTGTACTGGCCTTTCAGCGCAGCTCGTCACAAAAGAGTTATCGCTTGGAGCGATCCTGTCGCCATTCAGATGCGCTTGACGATCTTGAGTGATCATCTATCGTTTGATTTACGTGTTACACGACTAATTTATAAACTGTTTGTCACAGTGTCAAGTTTTTTTCCAGGTTTGATGGATATATACCAGAAATTCGATGCAGTCTTTAAACGAAATCACTTAAGCGAAGACACAGAGCGCCGACGGATAGAGAGCACGAGACAAGCCTAAAACACAGGCGGCGATAATGCCCGACAAGGGCTTGCCGTGGATGCCTCCTCCAAACAGAGCTGACCCATGCACATGAACCATGAGTACGCCCAAGAGAAAGCATCGCACTCGACCCGCAACGCGGTGACCCCAATGCACGTCTGCCTGATTCTCGACAACAATTCCCTCACCGACACCGTGGTGCAGGCGCTCGACCGGGCCGGTCGCCATCGTGTGACCGTCTTCCACGACATATCGGAACTGACGCAGAGCACGCTGACGCCCGATGCGATCCTGATCGGCCTTCAGCAGTTCACCGCGCTGCGCGAGAACGAACCGATGGTCTATCTGCGGCTGTCACGCCGGTCGCGGATCGTCGTGGTGCTGTCGTCGCGGGAATTGCTGGACGCCGCACACATCCTGGCCTTTGCCGATGCGTGGGTGTTCGAGGACATCAACGTGGACCGCATCAACGAACTGCTGGATCTGGGGCTGGAGGGGCACTGTCTGATGCCCAAGCAGTTCCTGTCCCGGCTGGGCGTCGATGAGATCCGGCTGACGCTGCTGCCGCGGTTGTCGGAACCGGAGTTCGAGACCCTGCGCCTGCTCGGCCAGGGGCTTAACAACCGGACGATCGCCAACCAGCTCGATCTGTCCGAGGCGGTCATCAAGTCGATGGTGCGCAGTGTCCTGTCCAAGCTGCACTTCCGCAACAGAACGGAAGCCGGCGTCTTCGCCGCGCGACAGCAGGGCGCGTTGCAGTCCGCCCGGGAGGGCATGGTGCCGCCGCACATGCACGCGGCCCCGGCCCACCGGACCGGCACGTCCTGACGTCACGTCGGACGCGCTTCGCCCTGATCAACCGAAAGAATCCCGGCCACCGTGCCGGGATATTTTCTGTCCGCCCTTTGGGCTCTCATCGCCCCCCGGCCATGCCGAAGCGGCTCACCTCTCCCCTGGGGCCGGACGCGCAAGCAAGGACGCGCAAGTCATCAGACGCGCAAACGCCGGACCGGCCCGCCACCCCGGAAAGGGCATGGCGGGCCGGTCCGGCGCCTGCGCCGGCGGAGATGACCGCGGGAAAGCGGTTACTGGTGAGCCGCCGCCGCGGTCACCGCACCGGCTCCGGCCAGCTCGCCGCCGATGCCGTTGTTCAGCGCCCAGATGGCGGCCTGGGTGCGGTTGGAGGCGTTGATCTTGCGCAGCAGGCTCTTCAGGTGAACCTTCACCGTCGCCTCTGTGATGTTCAGGTGGTTGGCGATCATCTTGTTGCTGTCGCCGTTCAACAGGCAGCGCAGGATCTGGACCTCGCGCTGCGACAGGCCCTTGCGCGACACCGGCATGTCGGTGCCGTTCCCGTTCACCCGGCCGGAGATCAGCAGCGCCGCGAGATGGGTCGGAAACACCTTCTCGCCCATCATCACCAGGCGCAGCGACTGGGCGAGCGCGTCGGAGGACAGGTCCTTCATCAGATAGCCGTCGGCCCCGGCCTCCAGCGCGTTGGCGAGGCGGCGGGTGCACAGATCGCTGGTCAGGATGACCATGCGCGCCTCGGGAAGCTGGGCGCGCAGGCGCCGCATGCCGTCGGCCTCCTCCTCGCCCCCGTTCACCAGATCGAGCAGGATGAGCTGCGGCCGCAGGCCGTTCTCCACGGAATTCAGCGCCTCGCGCAGATTCCCTGCCTCGGCGGCGATCTGAAAGGGTGAGTCGTCGAGAAGCCTCTTCAGGCCTTCGCGGAACAGCTTATTGGAGTCGATCAGAAAAGCACGCACTGGTTCCATTGGTCAGCTCCCGCGATTTTTGGAAAATTGCTCTGACTCCCTGGGCAATCTTGTAGGTTACCAATCACCCGAGGTTTCCCCACCCGTGCCCCACCGATGGCATTGACGTGCCGATATTTTGGATGACCTTACCCCTGTGTCGTGCAACACGGTACCACTCTGTGGGATTAAAAGAAGAACGCATTGGACATATGCGCAAAGCTACTTTTAATCATGGATTACTGCATCTCTTTTAAAGTACACACCATCTCCAATCGAATGGATACTTTGCCGACTTCTCTACCACTTTCTTGCGGCGGGGCGCACGCTTTGGGTGCGCATGGGGAAAAGCCGGCTCATGGGAGTTGCCGAAAGTTCCCGACCCCAAACGGACAGGAGGCACTCATGCCGAAGAAGCGCATCCGCTCCTTGCCACGCCCGTCCTATGATCGCCACAGCCCCCTCGCCGTAGGTCATAACACCATGCGGAGGGAGCCTTCGCGACGGATGCGGTGCGTGACTCGATGTGGACGATGATCGGCGCGGCGGCGGCCGGCTACCTGCTGCTTCTCGCCCGAAGCGCCTGGAAGCAGGGGGAGATGCGCCAGTTCCTGCGCAGCCTCGCCATCGTGCTCGCCCTGTGCGCGCTGGTCGCCGGCGCGGTCCTCGCCGCGATCCTGCTCGATCTGCGCTGACCCCCGGCAAGCCGGACGCCGCAGCAAGCGAGGCGCGGAGGCAGGCCGGAACGCACGAAGGCCCCTCCCCGCCTGACGGCGGAAAGGGGCCTCCCCGGACCGGTCTGCCGTGGATGGACGGTCAGATCTGGCCGCGCTCGTGGGCCTGACGCATCAGCACATACTGGCGCATCATCTGGTTGCGGAAGCGGTAGCGGGTCCAGCCCGGCTCGACCACCGGAGCCAGCACGCCGCCATAGTCCTCCCGGCAGAGCCGCTCCAGTATGCCGAGCGCCTCCTTGGTCGGCGGAACGCCGTTCGGGCCGGCCAGTTCCTTCGGGTCGAAGGTTCCGTAGGAGTCCGCCGGGCACAGGGCGCAGGCCAGCAGCACGTCCTCCAGCTCGGCGCGGCGTTCGGCGGCCAGGGCACGGGCGTAGGAGTCGACGATGCCGCGCTCCGCCTCCTGCAGGCAGCGGGTGACCGCGTAGGCGAGGTCGTCCCGCTCCACCACCGTCGAGCCGCGGCTGACCGCGCTGCGGGCGGCGTGCAGGCCGAGAAGCTGGGCGTAATAGGGCAGACCGCGGACGAACTCGCAAACGCGGTCCACGGCCTCCGGCGCAAAGGCGATGCCGGCGTTCTCGGCCCCGGCGTTGATGAGGCGGCCGATCTCCACGTCGGTCATCAGCGGCAGATGCACCGGCACCAGCGAGCGCTGGATCGACGGGTGCTTGCCCAGGAGCTGGTCGAGGTTCTCCGCGACGCCGACCACCAGGAGGGTCACCGGGATGGAGCTGTCGGTCAGGTTCTTGAACAGCTCGGCCAGCTTGTTGCGGAAGTCCTCGTCGGTGACGCGGTCGTACTCGTCGAGGATCAGCAGCACATGGGTGGCGTGGATGCCCGACAGGACCTCGTTCAGCTCCGTCACGCTGAACCCGCCCTCGGGCAGAAGCTCATTGAAGCTGGTGAAGCTGCGGCGCGAGGCGAAGGGGTTGTCGATCCCCGACCGGTAATAGGTCGAGGGGATCTTCTTCAGGAAATGGCGGAAGATGTCCTCGAAGCTCAGCTCCGCGCTGCAGGTCAGCTTCAGCGAGAGGTAGCCGGCCTGGCCGGCGATCTTCTCGATGGCGTTGGCGACGGAGGTCTTGCCGCGGCCGCGGTCGCCGAACAGGATGACGTGCGCCCGTTCCTCCTCGATGGCGGAGATGATGCGCTTCAGCGTGTCGGTCCGGCCGATGAACAGCGAGTTGAGCTGCTGCTTGGGCCGCGTCGGCGTGAAGGCTTCGCGCAGCAGACCGTTCAGTTCGGGAGTGAGCCCCTTCAGCATCGCCGGCGCACCGACCGCCCCCGGTCCGCGCAGGCCGCCATTGACGGTCATGGTGAAGCGCGGGAGGTCCGTGTCGGCGGGGGCCGCCTGACCGCGCAGGCCGCCCAAGCCGCCGCCTCCGCCGAGCGGGCTGTTCAGCGCATCGTGCCGCAGCCCCGACGGGCCGCGCATCGTCTCGCCCAGCCCACCGCCAAGCCCATTCCCCGCCGCTCCGCCGACCGGGCGCAGGTGCGGGGCCGGACGGCCCGCGAGGGGGCTCTGGGATTGCATCGGCGGATGCCCGTGTGCCGCATTCCCCGGGGTGGAGCCCGGTCCGGCCGCTCCACCACCCGTGATGCCGCCACCCATGGACATCCGGTCATCCGCATCGGCGGTCGCCCGCCGCTTCCGAAAGAAGTTTCGCATCCGTCCCGATCCCAGAATTCCGCGTTGTCGTCACCAGCCGGCCCTGGCCGGTGGCCTGATCGTCGCGTCGCCCGCCCCGCTCCGGCCGGCCCCGGCTTGGCTGGGGCTGCCCGGCGGCTGCGGTGAACGCATTCCGGATGTAAGCGATGCGTCGCCAAGGGTTGCCTGGGATTTCGGATTATTATCCGGAGGAGGTCCAGCCCTTATGGCGACTCCTTTCGGATGGGGCGACGCCTCAGAAGCCGGCGGCGTGACCCAGCAGGGTCCAGACGAACAGGGTGCCGAACAGCGCCGTCAGGCCGGCAAGCTCGCGCAGGAAAACCAGGATCGTCATGGCAATCTCCCTTGATCGGTTGGCCGCGCCGCGGCGGGCGCCATCGGAACGCCAGATGTCGGCGGCGATGGAGAAAACCTAACAGAACAAAAAATGAACGACAAGCGCAATGTTCCTTATTTGTTCCAATCCCCCCCTCCGTACCGACGCTGCGGAACGCCGACGTTGGCAGCCGGCGTCGCGTTTCACGCTGCGGCTGGCACCTCCGCACCACCGGAACCATATGGTCTTGTGGTGAGCGGTTGATGTAAGGAGAAGGTTCGCGGCCGAAGCGTTCCGCCCGCAAGGAGGGACTTCCAGACACCGGACCGCGATCCGAACGAACGGACCACCATGGACAGCGCCAACCAGCAAACCGGCGACGGACCGAACGGCGCCGTTCCCACTTCCCAGGGCCATTCCCCTCAAGCCAACCGCATGCCCGCCCTCGTCCTGGGAGCCCTGGGCGTCGTGTACGGGGACATCGGGACCAGCCCGCTCTACACCATGCGGGAGTCCTTCACCCACACCGGCCTGCCGCTCGACGAGCCGACCATCCTCGGCATCCTCTCGCTGGCGACCTGGGCGCTCATCATCGTGGTGACGCTGAAATACGTGCTGCTCGTGATGCGGGCGGACAACAAGGGCGAGGGGGGCGTTCTGGCCCTGGGCACCCTGGCCCACCGCGGGCTCAGTTCCACCGCGGGCAACCGGGCCATCATGGCCCTGGCGATTCTCGGGATGGCGCTGTTCTACGGCGACAGCCTGATCACGCCGGCCATCTCGGTGCTGAGCGCGGTCGAAGGGCTGAAGGTCGTCACGCCGTCCCTGTCACCCTACGTTGTCCCGATCACGCTGGCCGTTCTGACCCTGCTGTTTCTGTTCCAGAGGCAGGGCACCGGGCGGGTCGGTATCTTCTTCGGCCCGATCATGGGGGTTTGGTTCGCCACCCTGGCGGTGCTCGGGCTGATGCAGGTGCTGCATTGGCCGGACGTTCTGCGCGCGTTCAACCCGCTGTACGGGGCGGCGCTGTTCGTCGACCACGGCTGGGTGGCCTTCCTGACCCTGGGCGCCGTGGTCCTGGCGGTCACCGGGGCCGAGGCGCTCTACGCCGACATGGGGCATTTCGGGCGGGCGCCGATCCGCATCGCCTGGCTGTATCTGGTCCTGCCGGCGCTGCTGCTGAATTATTTCGGGCAGGGCGCCATGCTGCTCCACCAGCCGGAAACGCTGGAGAACCCCTTCTTCCATCTGGCGCCGGAGTGGGCGCAGCTCCCGCTGGTCCTGCTGTCGACGGCGGCCACGGTCATCGCCAGCCAGGCGGTGATTTCCGGCGCCTTCTCGCTGACCCGGCAGGCGGTGCAGCTCGGCTATCTGCCGCGGCGCGAAATCCGCCACACCTCGGAGCATGAGGTGGGCCAGGTCTACATCCCGCGCAACAACTGGCTGCTGCTGATCGGCGTGGTGATACTGGTGATCGGCTTCGGGTCCAGCAGCAATCTGGCCGCCGCCTACGGCGTGTCGGTGACGGGGGCCATGGCGATCGATACGATCCTGGCCGCCGTGGTGGCGTGGCGGCTGTGGCGCTGGAACCCGCTGCTGGTCGTCGCCGCCTTCTCCACCCTGCTGGTGATCGACCTCGCGCTGTTCGGGGCGACCCTGCTGAAGGTGCCGGACGGCGGCTGGTTCCCGCTGCTGATCGCGGCGGCGGTCTACACGCTGATGACCACATGGCGCCGCGGCCGCCGCATCCTGGCGGAACGGCTCTACGCCGACGCCCTGCCGATGGACCTGTTCCTGCAGCGTGTCACGCCGCAGTCGCCGCAGCGCGTCGCCGGCACGGCCGTGTTCATGACCGGCAACCCCGACGTCGTCCCGCACGCCCTGCTCCACAACATCAAGCACAACCGGGTGCTGCACGAGCGGGTGGTCGTCATGACGGTCATCATGGAGGAGGTGCCCCGCGTCTCGCCGGACCGCGCCGTCCTGGTCGAGAAGCTGGGCAAGGGCTTCTTCCGTGTGGTCCTGCGCTTCGGCTATCTGGAGCAGCCGCACATTCCCCGCGCGCTGGAGCGATGCCGCCGCTTCGGCCTGCATCTGGACATGATGGAGACGTCGTTCTTCCTCGGCCGCGAGACGCTGATCCCATCGCGCTCGACCGGCCTGCCCGGCTGGCGCGAGCCCGCCTTCATCCTGTTGTCGAAGACGGCCCTGTCGGCCACGGAGTTCTTCTGCATCCCGCCGGGCCGGGTGGTGGAGTTGGGCACCCAGGTGGAGATCTGACCGCCCGTCGCGAGCGGGCCGATCCCGACCCCATCAGTCCCGCGCCACGATGGGGGTCAGGCCGAACCGGGCGGCGGCGGCTTCCAGCCGCCCGTCGCGCTTGACCGTCTCGACGAACCGGTTGACCCGGTCGAGCCACACCGGGTCGCCCGGCGCCACCGCGTAGGCGTAGGGCGTGGGCTGGACCGGAGCGTCCGGCGTGATCAAATGCGCCCATTGATGGACGGCGAGCACCCTGCGGCCATAGGGGTAGTCGGTCAGAAAGGCGTCGGCGCGTCCCGACTGCACCTCCTCCTCCCGCTCCTGGGGGCCGGAGACGATGCGGATGCTGGCCTTGCGGAGGGATCGGCTGGCATAATCGTCCATGACGGTGCCCTTCTGCACCGCCACGACCATGCCGTCCTGGTCCAGATCGTCCCATCGCAGGATGCGCGGATGCGTCTGGGAGGAGACGGCGTAGATGCCGCTGCGCAGGTAAGGCTGGCTGAACACGATCTTTTCAGAACGGGCGGCCGTGACGCCGATCCCGAACATGCCGATGTCGCAGCGGTCGCCCAGCAGGTCGGCGACGACGGTCGAAAAACCGCTTTCCACGAAGCTGACCCGCACGCCCAGATCCTGGCCGAACGCCCACGCCATGTCGACATCCAGGCCCTGCAGCTCGCCGCTGTACGGATTGCGGAAGGAGATGGCGTAATAGTCCGGCCAGATGCACACGCGCATCAATCCCGTGCGCTGCACCCGGTCGAGCCGCGCCTCGGCCCGGACCGGCGCCGCGCCGCCCAGCAGGATCATGGACGGGAGGGCGGCGTGGAACGCCACCGCCGACAGTGCGATGAAAAGACGCCGCACGGCCTTGTCCCCCGAAATCCGGCTCACACTGCGGCAGGATAGCACCTTGCCCCCCGTCTGCACAGCGCGGGCTTGCGCTTCGCCCGCCCGCTGTTAAGATTCGCGCGAACTCATCATACCCCACGGAGCCGCGCGTGATGGCCAAGCTTGCCCTGCTGCAGCATCGGGGCGCCCTTCTCGCGTTGGCTTTCTTGTCCTTGATGGCCCTTTTGTTTGAGTTCACCTACGACATCCATGCCGACCGCACCCTGACGTTGAAGAATGCGGCGGAAAATATCGACAATCTGACAAGCGCTCTGGAATCCTCGGTCAGCCGCACGGTCCAGACCGTGGACATCATGCTCGCGTCCGTGGGCGACGCGGTGATCCTCGGCCATCTGCTGGACGCCCCGCCGGTCCAGGGCCGCGAGGATGGGGCGCTGGGCCCCCTGCTTCAGGACCGGCTGCGACGGTCACCGCACATCCGCGGCTTCTCGGTCCTCGATCGCCGGGGCGTCATGGTGGCGACGACGGAGGATTCCCGGCTGCTCGGCACCCCCTTCGCGGAGACGGATCTGTTCCGCGCCCACCTGTCCGGCCAGAGCAAGGGTCTTCATATCGGGATCCCGGTGCGGGGGCGTTTTCTGACGCCGGCCGGCGTCGCGGAGGACCGGTCGGGCAAATGGGTCCTGCCGATGAGCCGGGCCATTCGCGGCGCGGACGGGACGTTTCTCGGGGTCGCGATCGCCTCGGTCAACCCCGAGTATCTGCAAGGTGTCTTCCGCGCGGTGCGCAACGGGCTACACGGCACGGTGTCCCTCTACCGCCGCGACGGCCTGCTCCTGACCCGGTTTCCCCAGGACGGGGCCGAGGGCACCGGCCTGCCGATGGCGGGGATGGAGCTGTTCCGGAACCAGCTTCCGGTGTCGGAAGGCGGCGTGTTCCACGAGACCACCCCGGACGGGATCGATCGCATCACCGCCTATCGCGCCACGCCGGTCTGGCCTCTGGTCCTGGTGGTCAGCCGCAGCGAGGACGAGGAACTGGCCAGCTGGTGGACCAACCAGATCGAAATCGCGGTCGTCTCGCTGGGCTCCGGGCTTATCATCCTGCTGTTCACCGCCGTGCTGCTCCTGCTGCGCCGCAGGGATGCCCAACTGGAGGACGGCAACGCCCGCTTCAACGCGCTTCTGGAAACCGCCGTGGAAGGCATCCTGACGGTGCGCGCGGACGGCGTCATCGAATCCGCCAACAGCGCGGCCCACCGGATTTTCGGTTACCCGCCCGGCGGCCTGGTCGGACGCCATGTGCAGGAGCTGATGGAGCATCGGCATCACGTGGCCCACAACCGCGTCATGGAGGCCATCGCCGCGGGCGCCCGGCGGATCGGTCCGAATTTCTCCCGCGAGGTGAGCGGCCTGCGGATGAGCGGGGAGGTGTTTCCCCTCGACCTGTCCCTGGCCGAGGTGCAGACGCAGCAGGGCATCCTCTTCGCCGCCTTCTTCCGCGACCTGTCCGAGCGCAAGCGGGTGGAGCGGGCACTGACCGAGGCCAAGGAGAAGGCCGAGGCCGGGCAGCGCAGCAAGATGGAGTTCCTGGCGACCATGAGCCATGAGATCCGGACGCCCATGAACGGGGTGATCGGCATGGCCGGGCTTCTCCAGGAAACCAACCTCGACGAGGAGCAGCGCGGTTACGCCGACACCATCCGCGACTCCGCGGAATCGCTGCTGACCATCATCAACGACATCCTGGACTTCTCCAAGATCGACGCCGGTCGCCTCACGCTGGAGATCACCGACTTCGAAGCGGTGCCGCTGGTCGAGAGCGTCGTGGAATTGCTGGCCCCGCGCGCCGCCGCCAAGGGGCTGGAGCTGGCCAGCTACGTCCCGCCGGACTTGCACGGCCCGCTGCGCGGCGATCCCGGACGGCTGCGCCAGATCCTGATCAACCTCGCCGGCAACGCGGTCAAGTTCACCGATCAGGGCAGCGTCACCATCGTCCTGTCCGTCAAGCCGAACAGCCCGTTCACCGAAGCCGACGGGGCTGACGCGGACGGCAGCGGGGGCGAGGCTCCGCAGGAAACGCCGGTGACCGTCCGTTTCGAGGTGCGGGACACCGGCATCGGCATCGCCGCGGCCGACCACAAGCGCCTGTTCTCCATGTTCAGCCAAGTGGACGGCTCGTCGGCCCGGCGCCATGGCGGAACCGGGCTGGGCCTCGCCATCTGCAAACGCCTGACCGAACTGATGGGCGGGCGGATCGGCGTCCACAGCATGCCCGGCGAGGGCAGCGTGTTCTGGGCCGTCATTCCGCTGTGGCGCGGCGCGGCGGCGGAGACCGCGCCCGTGGCGGAGGAGCCGGACGCTTGGACCGGACGGCGCGTTCTTCTGGTGGACGATCTGGCGGTGAATCGCGACCTGCTGGCCCGCCAACTCGCCGCGCTGGGGCTGGAAACCGAAGCCGCCGCCACGGGAGAGGACGCCCTGCGCCGGCTTCGGGACGCCGGCGCCGAAGGGCGCCCATTCGACGCGGCCATCCTCGATCATTGCATGCCGGGCCTGACCGGGCCGGAGCTTGCCATGCGCATTCGCGCCGAACCGGCGCTGGCCACCCTGCCCCTGGCGTTGGCCACCTCCCACCGCATGGGGGACCCGGAGGGGGATGCCGCCGGCGTGGCGGTGCGGATCCTCAAGCCGATCCGCGCAACGGCGCTCCGCACCGCCGTCTCGTGCCTGTTCGCTACGCCGCCGAGGTCCTTCCCGCCGAGAGGTTCGGCGCCGGCGGCCGCCGTCGGCCATGGACGGGCGACGGCCCCATCGCTCCCATCCGGATCGCTTGTGACCGGCAGATCGGCCTTGTCCGCCCCCCTCCGCCGCCGCGTCCTGGTGGCGGAGGACAACCCGGTGAACCTGCAGGTGACCCTCGCCCTGCTGCGCCGGGGTGGCCACGCGGTCGATTCCGTGTCGAACGGGCTGGAAGCGGTCAACGCCGTCGCCGCCCTGCCCTACGACCTCGTCCTGATGGATGTCCAGATGCCCGAAATGGACGGCCTGGCGGCGACGCAGGCGATCCGCCGGATGGGCGGACCGGCGGCGCTTGTGCCGATCGTCGCCATGACCGCCAACGCCATGGAGGGGGATCAGGCCGTTTGCCTGGCCGCCGGCATGAATGATTATCTGGCCAAGCCCATCGTGGCCGAACAGCTGCTGCAAACCGTCGCGCGGTGGACCGGTCTCCCGGAGCCAAGCGAGCCGAGCCAGCCGGCACCGCGTTCGGAAACGGCCCTCCCATCCGCGATCGACCACGCCAAGCGCCGGGATTTGCGCGACGCCATCGGCGACGAAGGCTTCGCGCTTCTGATGGACATCTTCCGCCGCGAGACGCCAAGCCATCTCGACCAACTCCGGCTGGCGGCCCTGCATCAGGACTTTACGGCGGTGGAACGCTCGGCCCACATCCTGAAAGGCTCGGCCGGCAATGTGGGCTTTGCCGAGGTTTCGATGCTGGCCGGCGAACTGGTTGCCGCCGCCCGCCGTAGGGATGCCGCGGGCATCGGCGGCGATCGCATCCAGCGTTTGGATGCCGCCCTGAAGGAGGCCGCAAAGGATGCCGCCAGGGACGCAGGGCGCACCGCCACCCCGAAGGACGTTGACCGGGTTGCTCTGGAAACGATCGGTCCCCGGACGGACGGCTCCGGGACGACCTAGCCTCCCCGGACCATTCGGAGCGTCATCCGGGGCCGACCAGCCACAGAGTCACTTCCTGTCGGACACCACCCGGTCGCACAACCGGGGCTTGTCGCCCCTCAGCGCTGGCCGCCGCAGACGCGGGCGACGAAATTGTCGATGTCGCCGTTGAGGGTCACGGCGCGCCGGGCCAGCTCTCCGGCCGACGAAAGCACCTGACTGGCGGCGGCGCTGGCGTCCTGGGCGCCCGAGGACACGCTGGTCACCGCGTCGGCCACGGTGCGCACGCCGGCCGACGCCTCGCGGATGGACCGGCTGATCTCGTCAATGGCCGCGCTCTGCTGTTCGGCGGCGCTGGCGATGCCCACGGCGATCTCGTCGATGTCGTGGATCATGCCGCCGACATGCTGGATCACCGTCGCCGTGGCGCGGGTCACCGACTGGACCTGGGAAATCTGGGCGGTGATGTCCTCGGTCGCCTGGGCCGTCTGGTTGGCGAGATTCTTCACCTCGGTCGCCACAACCGCGAAGCCCTTCCCGGCCTCTCCGGCGCGCGCCGCCTCGATCGTCGCATTGAGCGCCAGCAGGTTCGTCTGGCTGGCGATGTCGTTGATGAGCTGGACGACGGCGCCGATCTGGTCGGAGGCGGCGAGAAGGGAGCGGATGGTGGCATCCGCCTCCCGCACCTTCTCCACGGAACTGCGGGCGAGATCGGCGGTGCGGGACACGCCCTGGGCCACCTCGCCGATGGCGCCCGACACTTCGCCGGTCGCCGCCGCTACCCCGTCCACGTTGGACGACACCTGCTCCGCCGCCGAGGCCGCGGAGAAGGACTGCTCGCTGGCCGTCGCGGCCGTCGCCGTCATGGCCGTGGAGGACGCTTCGAGCTGGGCGGCGCTGGCCGACAGGCTTTGCGCGACCTCCTTGATGTTGGCGCCGATGCGGGTGGCGCTTTCCACGAATTCGCGGCTCTTGCCGTCCATGGCGGCCAGCCCGTCGTTGATCTGGCGCGCATAGGCGCCGAATTCCCCGACCATGCCGGTCATCACGATGCGCCGGTAATATTGCCCCTCCGCCGCGTGCTGCATCGCGGCGTTGGCCTCCTTGCCGAAGGACTCGACGCGGTCGAGCAGGCGGTTGATGGTGCGCAGCATGTCCGCGATGGGGCTGCTGCCTTGGATGTTCAGGATGCGCGGCTGAAGGTCGCCCTTCTCTGCCGCGGCGATCACCGTCATGGCTTTCCGGATGGTCCGGTTGGTGAGCCTCAGCCAGCGGATCGCGGCGAGACAGGCGATGACCGCCAGCAGGGCCGGCACGGCGGCGGTGACGCTGCCGGTGGCGAGGCCGTGCACCGCCTGCGCCGCTGACAGCAGGGCGACCAGGGCGATGGCGGCGAGCGATTTAGAGACTGAAGACAAACTCGTCATAGCTCGTGCCCTTGTCGCGCAGGAGTGTTTCCAGCATGGCGCCGGAGGCCGCCATCGCCGCGATCCGGTCGGCGTGCCGCGCCTCTTCCGCCAGCAGCGCGGCGTAGAGTCCCGCCGCCGCATCCACCGCCGGCCGCGCTGGAACGCGCCGGCTGGAATGGTAGCCGGTGATGGTCCGCCCGGACCCGCTGTCGGGATTGCCGAAGACCGGCGTGACGTGGGCGAACACCCAGTAATGGTCGCCGTTCTTCGCCCGGTTGATCACGTAGGCGAAGATTTCGGTCCCGGCCTCGATGCGGCTCCACAGCAGCTTGTAGACGCACCGGGGCATAGCCGGATGGCGGACGATGTTGTGCGGCCGTCCCAGGAGGTCCGCCTCGCTGTAGCCGCTGACGCGCAGGAACACATCGTTGGCGTAGGTGATGCAGCCCTTGAGGTCGGTCTTCGAGACGATGATCTCGTCGCGGTGAAAGGTCCGCTCCTGTCCGGTCAAGCCACCGTGTGTGCCGCCTATGCCGACCGCCATGACCGTCCGCCTCTCGAACACCTGAAAAACAGGTCACCAACCCAACCGCTGGTAATAAGTTTTGCTAATAACTCATAGCGTACGTAATAATCGGTTGGCTTTAAAAACGGGCCGTCGCCAGCTGCGACAAATTGTACCGCTCACCGCTGGAACTGCGGCGGCTCACATGCCCGGTTCGTAGACGACCACCCGGTTGCGCCCCTCGCGCTTGGCCCGGTAAAGCGCGAGGTCGGCGCGGTGAATCGCTTTTTCCAGCGTGTCGTAGGCGCTGTCCAGCGTGGAGATGCCAATGCTGCTGGTCAGGTGGAAGCGGCCTTCGGGGCCCGGAATCGCCATGCGGGACAGGTGGCGGCGCACCCGCTCCGCCACCACGCGGGATTCCTCCGCGGTGGCGCCGGGCAGCACGACCACGAACTCCTCGCCGCCCAGCCGGCCGAGAATGTCGTACTCGCGCAGGATGGCCTGGCAGCCGCCGGCCACCATGCGCAGGGCGTCGTCGCCGGTGGCGTGGCCGTAGCTGTCGTTGATGCGCTTGAAGTGGTCGACGTCCAGCACGAAGACCGACATCGGCTCGTTGAAGCGGTGGGCGCGGGCCAGCTGCGAACGGGCCAGCTCCATGAAGGAGCGCCGGTTGTAGATCCCCGTCAGCGGATCGCGGGACGCCATGTCCCGCAGCGCCTCCTCCATGTTCCGGCGGTCGGTGTAATCGTAGATCCAGGCCAGATTCACCTGGACCCCCTGGATCACCGCCTGGTTGACGGTGAACAGGGTCCAGAAGGACGAACCGTCGGCCCGGCGGAACTGCACCTCCATGTTGGTCACCGATCCGAAGGAGCGCAGGCGGTCGATCACCCGCTCCCTCTGGTGCCGGTCCAGATAATAGTCGCGGGCCTGTCGGCCGATCAGATCCTCGCGGGTCAAACCGATCAGCTCGGCGAAGCGGGTGTTGACGAAGATGATCTTGCCGTCATCGCGGCGGGACACCGACACGCCGATCGGGCTCTGCTCCAGGATGGCCTGGAGCCGCTCCTCGCTGGGCAGACCCTCGGTCAGGTCGTGGATCACGCCGACGATGCCGCCCAGATTTCCGGTGCTGTCGCAGAAGACCGCCTTGGTCAGGCTGGACAGGCGGGTGGTACCTCCGACGAAGGGAACCGCCTCCTCGTAGCTGCGCTGCCCCCATGTGACGGTCAGCTCGCGGTCCTGGTCGGTGTGGGCCTTGGCGATGCGCGGGTCCATCACCGCGAAGGCGGTCTTGGCGATGATGCTGCGACGTTCCAGCCCGGTGTAGCGCTCGAAGGCGTCGTTGCAATCGGTGTATTCGCCGGCCGCGTTCTTCACGAAGACGGGAACCGGCAGGGTCTCGAACAGCACCTCCTTCATCAGCAGCTGGTCGCGCAGGGCGGCCTGGGCCTGCCGGTGGTGGGTGACGTCGGTGTAGACGCGCAGCGAATGCCGCTCCCCCAGCGGGCCGGTCAGAGGGCCAACCGATTCGGACACCCAGACGGTTTGGCCATCCAGGCAGCGCAGCGGCCGTTCCCCCGACGCGTCGGGCAGCGCCGGGCGCTTGGCATCGTCCGGCTCGAGCGCCGCGAGATCGCAGCCGGTCAGGCCGCCGGGCGCGTAGCGCAACAGACCGTGCAAAGCCGAATTGGCGTAGAGGATGGTCCCCGTGTCCGTGGTGACGCAGACCCCCGACGGCAGCGTGTCGAACGCACGCCACAGCGCAGACCGGGTTTCCTCCGCATCCCCAGAAGGACTCATTGAACCGACCGAATCCAGCATGGCCCCCACAGCGTCATGGAAGATTCTTGCGCCACGATAGGGCAAACCACGAGTACGTTAGCCGATGCGCCTTTTTGCCCCTGTGTGCCATCTTGTCGCGCTATGGTGGTGATCGCCTATTTTGAGCGCAAAATCCATCGATTTGTGAACGTTTCAATTGCAACTTTCACACGCTCCTCCGCGGCCTCGTCCGCCGGAAGCCCCATCCTCAGCCACTCCGGCCGATAGTCGAAGCGGCGGACCAGAACCCCGGCCCGACCCAGCGCGTCGTAAAGTCCAGGCGCCCGGGGATCGTCCACAAGACGAAAAAGCGACGTCCCGCCGGCGACGCGCAGCCCGGCCGCCGCCAACCGAGCGTCGAAGCGGGCCGCGGCGTCGGCGAGACGGTGCCGGGTGGCGGCGATCCACGCCGAATCCGACAGCGCCGCGGTGGCGACGGCCAGCCCCGGACCCGACACCGCCCAGGGTCCCACGGCGGCGCGCGCATCCCGGAGCAGCGCCGGTTCGCCGAGCAGGAAGCCGAGCCTGACCCCGGCCAGCCCGAAGAATTTCCCGAAGGAGCGCAGGACGACCAAACCGGGTCTTCCGGCCGCCGACGCCACGCTGCACGCCGGAGCGACCTCGGCGAAGGCCTCGTCCACCACCAGCCAGCCACCCCGCGCCGCCTGCCGCTCCGCCAGGGCCAGCAGGGTTTCGCTCGGGACGATGCGGCCGTCCGGGTTGTTCGGGTTCACCACCACCACCACGTCGGCGTCGCAGGCGTCCAGCGAATTGGCCCCGGCCACGCGATGGCCGGCCGCGGCCCAGCCCGCGGCGTGCTCCGCGTAGGTCGGACCGAGCACGGCGACCGTTCCCAAAGGCCGCATCCGCGGCAGAACCAGGATCAGCGCCTGGGACCCGCCCGCCGCCAGAACGTGGTCCGGCGACGGCGCGCCGTAGAAGGCCGCCGCGGCCTCCCGCAGCGCCGTTTCGGCAGCGCGCCCCGGCAGGCGCGCCCAGGCCTCGGCCGGGATGGGCGGCAGCGGGCAAGGCCAGGGGTTGATGCCGGTGGAGAGGTCCAGCCAAGGCTCGGGCGCTCCGGGAAAGGCCGCCCGCGCGGCGTCGAGGTCGCCGCCGTGAATGATCCCACCCTGCGCGATCCCTTCGCGGACGATCCTCTTGGACCCCGCCGCCGATTCCGCCATCATCCCGCCCCTTCCCTTCCCCAGAGGATTCCGTCCCGTGGAGCTTCATCCGTCCGTGCTCGCCGCCGCTCTCCTCATCGAGGCCGCCGCCGGCTATCCGGACGCACTCTACGCCCAAATCCGTCACCCGGTGGTGTGGATCGGGGCGCTTATCGCCCAGCTTGACCGCGCGCTCAACCGCGAGCGTGATTCCTTCGCCGTCCGCAAGGCGGCGGGGGTGCTGGCCCTGCTCGCCCTGCTGCTGGTGGTGGGCGGCGCGGCGTCGGCGGTGGCGGGGCTGTGCCGGCATCTGCCGCTCGGCGGTCTTCTCGAAGCGGCGCTCGCCTCCACCCTGCTGGCGCAGCGCAGCCTGCACGACCATGTCGCCGCGGTTGCCGCCGCCTTCCGCGACGGCGGGCTGGAGGCAGCGCGCGAGGCGGTGTCGCGCATCGTCGGCCGCAACCCGGCAAGCCTCGACGAGCACGGCGTCAGCCGGGCCGCCATCGAAAGCCTGTCAGAGAATTTTTCGGACGGGGTGGTGGCTCCGGCCTTCTGGCTGCTGGTCGGCGGGTTGCCGGGAATCGCGCTCTACAAGGCGATCAACACCGCGGACAGCATGATCGGCCACCGCACCCCCCGGCACGAGGCGTTCGGCTGGGCGGCGGCGCGGCTGGACGATCTGGTCAACCTGCCCGGCTCCCGCCTGTCGGCGCTGCTGATCTGGGTCGCCGCCCGCTTCACCGAGGGCGCCGACGCCACCGAGTCCTGGCGGTCGGTGCGGCGCGACGCCCACCGCCACCGCTCGCCCAACGCCGGCTGGCCGGAGGCGGCCATGGCCGGAGCGCTCGACCTCCGGCTCGGCGGGCCGCGGGTCTATGGCGCGGTGCGGATCGAGGACGCCTGGATGGGGCCGGGCCGCACCGCCGCCACCGCGCAGGACATCACCCGCGCGCTTCACCTCTACCGGCGCGCCTGCATCGCTCTGGTCGCCGGCGCGCTGCTGCTGGCGCTGACCCTCTGAGGGCACCAAAGGAAAAGGGGCTCCGAAGAGCCCCTTCCCTGTACAGACGAACCAGCGTCAGACAAGCCGGCCTCAAGCGACCCGGAAGTTCTTGAACTGCCAGGGATCGTCGTGGTCGATGTCCTCGGGGAACAGCCGTTCGCGGTCCTGCAGCGGAGTCCAGTCGCCATAGGCGCCGACCAGTTCGCCGAGATAGGGCTTGGCGATCTCCAGGATGCGCTGGAAGTCGATCTCGTCCGGCTCGACGAGGCCACGGTTGGGGTTTTCCAGGGCCCAGACGATGCCGGCCAGGACCGCCACCGTGACCTGCAGCGAGGTCGCGTTGTTGTAGGGCACCAGGGCGCGCGCCTCGTCGATGCCCAGGCGGGAACCGAACCAGTAGATGCCCTTCTTGTGGCCCATCAGCAGCACGCCCAACTCGTCGGTGCCGCTGACGATCTCGTGCATCATCAGACGCTGGCTCGGCTGCATGTACCAGTTCTTACCGGCCAGCTCATGCACCGACTTCACCGCGTCATCGCAGGGGTGATAGGCGTAATGCACGGTCGGGCGGTAGGTGACGTGGTTGCCGTCGCGCTGGGTGTAGTAGTCGGCGATGGAGATCGCCTCGCTGTGGGTGATGAGGAAGCCGTGGAACGGCCCCTCCAGCGGGGTCCAGGTGCGCACGCGGGTGGAGGCGCCGGGGCGCATCAGGTAGATGGCGGCGTCGCAGCCGAACTCGTGGCGGCGGCCATCGGCCGGGAAATGCTTCTCGTGGCTGCCCCAGCCGAGTTCGGTGGGCTGGCAGCCCTCGCCGACGAAGCCGTCGATCGACCAGGTGTTGACGAACTCGCCCACCTTCTTCGGCTCGTTGGAGACCTGGGTGTCGCGCTCGGCGATGTGGATCACCTTGACGCCCAGCTTGGCCGCCAGGGCGCCCCAGCCGGCGCGGTCCTTCGGGACCTCCGTCGATTCGCCGGTGTCGGCGGCAACGTTGAGCAGCGCCTGCTTCACGAAATGCGAGACGAGGCCGGGGTTGGCGCCGTGGGTCAGAACGGCGGTCGGCCCGCCCTCGAAGGCGGCGCGGTGCGACAGCGCGGTCTCGCGCAGGGCGTAGTTGGAGCGCAGCGACGGCGACAGCGACGGGTCGGTGTAGCCGCCGGCCCACGGCTCGACGCAGGTGTCGATGTAGAGCGCGCCGACCTTGTGGCAGAACTCGAACAGGGCGACGGAGGACACGTCCACCGACAGGTTGACCAGGAAATCGCCCTTGCCCAGCATGGGCTCCAGCACCTGGACGTAATTCTCCCTCGTCAGCGGCAGGTTGATGAATTTGACGCCAAGCTCATCGGCCTCGGCATGACCGCGCTCCTCGGCGGTGACGATGGTGATCTGGTCCTTCGTGATTCCGATGTGGCGCAAAATCAGGGGCAAAACTCCCTGGCCAATCGATCCGAAGCCGACAATGACCATGCGGCCGGTGAAGGTGATGTGCTTGGTGTCCAGGGTCATCTAAGACGGTCCCCCGTGGTTGGCGTGACAGAAATACAGCCCGTCACCCTCGCGCCTCTTGCAGAGGCGGAGGGTGGCGGACCAACGATGGTTTACGGTGATTTTTTAGGGATATCCACAGCTTTCCCGCGATGCGGGACTTATGCCACGCAGCTCTTGAGGACGTAGCCGGGGGTTTCCAGCAGCGGCGCGTCCGAAACCTCGACCACGCGGGCCTGGTCGAACCCGTTGAAAGCGGTGCGCAGGCAGGAGCCGTAAGCCCCCAGCTGGCCCAGCTCGATCCAATCGCCGGCGCGGATGTCCGCGGGCAGGTGGAACGGGCCGTTCATGCGGTCCGCGCTGTCGCAGGTCGGGCCGTAGAAGGCGAAGGCCTCCACCGGCTCGTCGCCCATCGGCGCGAACGGACGGATCATGCGGGCCGGGAATCGGAAGCCGGGGACGCCGGCGTCCGACAGGGCGCCGTAGACGCCGTCGTTGATGAACAGCTCGTTGCCGCGGCGCTTGATCACCTGCACGACCAGCGACACGCCCGGCGCGACCAGCGCGCGGCCCGGCTCGCACCAGACGCGGCAATGGGCCGGCAGGTCGAGCTTGGCCACGCCGCGGGCGATGGCCTCCATGAAGTCGCCGAGCGGCGGCGGCGTGACGCCCGGATAGGAGACGGGGAAGCCGCCGCCCACGTCCAGAACGTCGATCACCACGCCCGACTCCGCGATGATGCGGCCGGCCAGCTCCAGCGCCCGCTCATAGGCGGACGGGTCGAGCATCTGCGAGCCGACATGGAAGGACACGCCGACCTTCGGAGCCACCATGCGCACGGCCTGGAGCAGCTCGACCGCCTCCGCCGCCGGAGCGCCGAACTTGCCGGACAGGTCGTAGACCGCGTTGCCCTTGGGCAGGGCCAGACGCACGACGAGGCCGAGGTCAGGGGCGTCGCCCGTCTCCTCCAGGATCTTCTGGAGCTCCTCCATGCTGTCGAGCACGAAGTCGCGCACGCCGTACTGCTGGTAGGCGGCGCGGATCGCCTCGCGGCCCTTCACCGGGTGCATGTAATGCAGCACCGCGTCCGGGAACATCTGGCGGATCAGGCGGATCTCACCGGGCGAGGCCACGTCGAAGTGGCGCACGCCGCCGGCCCACAGGGCGCGCAGCACCGCCGGCTCCGGGTTGCACTTCACGGCGTAGAGCACGTCGCCGGCCACGGCGGCGTCGAAGGCGGCGACGAAGCTGGACGCGGTGTCGGCCAGGACGCCCGGACGGATGCAATGCATCGGCTCCTCGGGACGGGCCAGCGCCACCGCCTGATGGACGGAGGTGCGGCGGTCCGACACCGGCGAAGCGCCGAAGGACGGGGCGGAGACGGAAACGCCGCGGCGCAGCGGGGCGACGGCGGAACGGGAACGGATGAAGCCCATGGCGCACTCCTTACCCTGGGCCACCCGGCGCGGGGCGGTCCAGCGAACAGACGGGAATCCGGCACGGCCGTCGAAGCCGTTGATCGGAATTCGGGTTGTGGTGAAAGGCGACGGAGAAAAGCCGGGTCAAACGCTCACGAGCGGGCTAGCAGCTCCGCAGGTTCAAAGCGTCGATGTCCGGCTATGGGCTACCGTCTGAGAGCCCTGCCGTGGAGAGCCAACATGCCTACCTCCCTCTCGGGACCGGCCCACTGATGACCGGTTCTGCCAAAAAGGACGCGGTACGTCGTTGCATAACCACAGAGGGCCATTGGCACGTGCGAGTGCGTCGTGCCCGATGAATTACGCTTTTTCCCCGGCGATTCAAGTGATTTTTTGATGACAGGCCCGGATTGCCCCGGCGGCGGCCTGTGATCGGCCAGGAATTGCAAGGACGGCGGCGATCAGCGGGGCGCCGCGTCCGCCGCCTCGGCGAAGGTCGGACGGTCGGAGCCGAGCACATGATCCATGAACCAGAAGCGCAGGAATCCCCGCACCGCGACGCCGGGGTCGAGCCGGCCGCTCTCCACCTGCTGGCGGACGTGGGCGAACTGCCCCTCCAGCAACCGGTGATGGTTGCGGTGGGCCACGAAACGGCTGGGCGCCACACGGCGCAGCACCCCTTCCTCCATGGCGAAATGGGCGTGGACATGGTCGTGCAGCAGCCCGACAAGGTCGAGGATCTCGCCGGCCGGCGCTCCGCGGCGGCTCATTGCGTCCAGTTCGTTCATGAGTTCGGCGAGTTGACGATGCTGCGCGTCGAGCGGCCCCACCCCGACGTCGAACGCGCTGTTCCAGGCGATCAGGGTCTGCCCTTCCGGCGCCAGGGAGGCATGGCGCACCAGCGCGGCGTAGTCGCCGTCATGGCGAATCTCATGCCCGCACAAGGCGGCGTCCAGCGTGCCCGCCACCGTGCACAGGAAGTCCGAGGTGACGTCGCATTCGCGCACATAGTCGATCAGGCGGCCGAACTGCTGGTCCAGCATCGCGTGATGGCCGGCATGCTCCTCCCACCGCGCGAACCCGGCGGCGCGGATGATGACCTCCTCATGGTCGAAATGCATGCGCATCTCGTCCGCGAAGCGGCTGAACCGGGGAACCATCGAGTCGCGGGAGGCGCCGGCCGCGCATTCGCGGCGGATGGCATCGACTTGGTCCATCAGCGAGCTGTGGGCCGCATCGATGAAGCCGTTGCCCGTGCGCGGGACGGTGTGGCCGTCCGTGGTCATGGAGCCTCCGAAGCGGGTGATGCGCCGCCATGGGATCGGCGCCGATAGCCAAGGGCTTGTAACAGCCCCGCTTTTCGCCGGCAATCGGCTGCGGCGAAAGGTAACGGTCCTCGCCGGATCATCGCGGGCGCGTCATGGAGCCGCGCCGGGTTCCGGTTCGAACTTCGGAAAACGGTCGGCGATCACGTCGCCGGTGAAGGAGGCCACCCAGCCGTCCGGGCGCGTGAAGAACCGGATGGCGGTGAAATCCGGGTCCGGCCCCATGTCGAACCAATGCTTCGTCCAGGCCGGGATGCTCAGCAGATCGCCGGCCCCGCACACGATGCGGTACACCTTCTCGTCCATGTGCAGGTAGAAGGCGCCGCCGCCTTGCACAAAGAACCGCGCCTCGTCCTCGTCGTGGGTGTGCTCCGCGCGAAAGGCGGCGCGTCGGGCCGCGGCGTCCGGTAAGCCGCGCGGCATCCGCACGACGTCGGCGGACTGGAAGCCGCGCGCCTCCTTCAGGGCCGCCACCGGCCCGGCATAGGCGTCCAGCACCGTCTGGGCGTTGGCGGTGTCGGGAATGGCCTGCGGCGCCGGCCACCGCTCGAACAGCACGCCGGCCAGCGCCAGATGGGCGGTGACCAGCGCCGGATCGGCGGAGGAGAGTTCGATAACCGTGGGATCGGTGTCGCTGTAGACGGACAGACGTGCCATGGCCGCCTCGTTGTGCAGATGCACCCAGCATGGGACGAAGCGGTGACCGGCGCAACCGAAACGGTTGAAGCCATACCTCGGTATGCTCGCAAGGAACGAATCAGCGGCGGATCGCCAGCCCCAGCGAAACAACCAGTCCGACCGCCAGCAGAAGACCGACGAATCCGCCGACTCCGGCCCAGCCGAAGCCGTGCCAGAAGACCCCGCCGAGCGTCCCGGCGATGGTGGAGCCCATGTAGTAGCAGAACAGGTAGATCGCCGAGGCCTGCCCGCGGTTGACCGGCGCCCGCTGCCCGATCCAGCCCGAGGCGACGGTGTGGACCCCGAAGAAGGCGAAGGTGAACAGGGCGATGCCCGGCGTCATCGTCCACAGGCTGTCCGGCGTCATCAAGGCCAGACCGGCCGCCATCATCGCCGCGGCGGCGGCCAGCACCCGGCCCCGCCCCAGCCGCACCGCCAGTCCGCCGAACAGCGGCGAGCTGACGACCCCGCAGAGATAGACCGTGAAGACCGCCCCGACCGCGACCGGGCGCAGGTCGAAGGGCGGTGCCAGCAGACGGAAACCGATGTAGTTGAAGACGGTGACGAAGGCTCCCATGGACAGGAACCCCATGGCGAACAGGGCGAGCAGCCCGCGGTCCATCAGGTGCCCGCGCCACGCCTCGGCCAGCTCCCGCACGCCCGCCGGCCGGCGCTGGAAATGGCGCGAGGCGGGAAGCGCCACCCACACCGCCACGGCGGCGGCGATCCCCAGCGTGCCGATCACCCCCATCGCCATGCGCCAGGACGCGACGTCGGCGACCAGCGCGGTCAAGGCCCGGCCCGACATGCCGCCCAGCGCCGTCCCGCCGATGTACAGCCCCATCGTCACCCCGGCGGAGCGCGGGTCCACCTCTTCCGACACATAGGCCATGGCGACGGCGGGCAGGCCGCTGAGCGCCATCCCCTCCAGCGCCCGCATCAGCAGCAGCGACGCCCAGTCCGGCGCCATCGCCCCGCTGATTCCCAGCGTGCCGGAGGCGAGCAGCGAGAGGGCCATGATCGCCTTGCGCCCGAAGCGGTCGGACACCGCCCCGGCGATGAGAAGGGCGAAGGCGAGGACGCCGGTGGACACCGACAAAGCGAGGCTCGACTGAGCGGGGGTGACGCCGAACGCCCGTGTGAACTCCGGCATCAGCGGCTGCACGCAGTAGAGGGCGGCGAAGGTCGAGAAGCCGGCGACGAAGAGGATGCGGCTCGCCCGCTTGTAGGCCGGCGTGCCGGCGACGAGATAGTCCGCCGCCACCCTGTGCTGTCCGGGCGTTCCCTGCCCCGCCGGCTCGATCTGAACCCTGCCGAAATCGCCGTCCGCCACGTCGGTCCGTCCCCATGATGCGCCGCAACATACACGCGGAAGGGGAATGTGCGCCCGCGACGGCGTCCTGTCCAACGGATCGGACGCAGTGCAGCAATATGATTCCGTTATGACAACGGGCCGCCCGGTTGCCTCAGGGGATCAGCGCGCCGAGGTCGAATTCCTTGGCGAAGGCCAGCATGGCGCCGCAGGCGCTGGCGGAGGACACGCGCAGCACGCCGTTGCCGACGACCGTCGGGAACTTGCTCTTCTGAAGCGCCTGCTGGGCGCGCTCCAGATCGGCCACCGTCAGCACCATCCCGGCCAGGAAGGGGCGCGGAACCGCCAGGGCCGGGTCGCTGGTCCAGCCCCAATGCAGCGCGGCGGGATTGGCCACCACGATGGGGGCGCTGCCGGTCGGCACGACGCGCGACGGCCCCCGCGCCTCCACCACCGTGCCGAACAGCCGGGCGTAGGCGGCGGCGGTGGCGTCGGGATCGTCGGCGGCAACCACCAGGGCGGCGAGCCCCGTCACCGTGTTGTCGTGCTGGATCAGCTCCGGACGCCAGACCACGTCCGGGGTGTGATGCTGGCACAGGAAGACCCGCCCGCCCCACTCCGGCACCCCGTCGATGGCCGTGGTGGTGAAGCGCGCCGGCTGCGCGCCGCCCGGCAGCTCGACGGGACGGCCGAACTCCACCGGCTCGCCCGCCGGATAGCCGGCCTCGACCAGAAGCCGCTGCGCCGCCCGTGCGTCGTCGGTCTTCAGGGCCGCCGCGGCGATGCCCTCACGGGTCTTCAACACGTCGCTGTAAAAGGCGGTGAAGGGGTGCGGCTGCTCGATGGCGAGCAGTTCCAGATAGTCGCCCGCCCCGAACATCATGGTGTGGTTGGCCGACTTCAGCTCGCCATGCCGGCCCTTCGGCGAGATGGTGAAGCCCATGCGACGGTAGGCGTCCTGCGCCTTCTCCAGATCGCGGACGACGATGACGAGATGGTCGATGCCGTTGATTCCGTGTGCGCCCATGACCCTGCCCTTCCGCTTTGCCGGCTTTTCGCGTCCGGCCAGCCATAGTGCAACGGGGCGGCACCGCGCAAGCGTCAGGGCACAGGCATCAGGGCGCCAGCGGCCGCTCGCGCCACGCGGCGACGGCGTCCGGCATGGGCGGCGATTCCCCATGCTCGCCGTGGATCGCCAAAATCTCCGCCGGGGCGACCACGGCGCCGCGCGCCACGAAGGCGCCCTGCACCACGGCCAGCGCCGCCGTGCCCGTGGCGGTCTCCACCCGGTGCTCGATGAAGAAATACTTGTCGTCCCAGCACAGCACGCGGGTCGCCAGTTCGAAGCGCTGGAAGGGCGCCAGCGGGCGGCGGAAGCGCACGTTGGCCGCGCCGATCACCGGCTGCCAGCGGTGACGCAGGATCGACCGCCCCATGCCGGAGCGCAGCATCAGATCGACCCGCCCCAGGTCCATGACGCTGAAATAACGGGCGTTGGTCATGTGCATGTTGAGGTCGAGGTCGGTCGGCCACACCCGGAAGCGCAGCCGCGCCGGCTCCAGAAAGCCCACCGGCCGACCGGTCAGAGCGGCCGCGATCACGGCGATCAGGCGGAACAGCAAATTCATAACCCCATCCCCTCCGGCTTGGCCGGGCGGACAGGACCGCACCGGCTCAGGCGCTCTTGGACGCCAACCCGCGCTCGTCCAGCGCGGCCTGCACCTGGGCCTCGATCTCCCGCAGTTCGCCCACGGTCGCCTCCAGGTCCTGGCGCTGCTGCTCCAGGTCCTTCAGCCGCGCGTCGATGCGCTTCTGCAGGACCTTCAATTGCTCCACCCCGCCATCGACGTTGTAGAGGTCGAGATACTCGCGGATCTCCGCCAGCGAGAAGCCCAGCCGCTTGCCCCGCAGGATCAGCTTCAGCCGGGCGCGGTCGCGCTTGGTGTAGACCCGGTTGTTGCCCAGGCGGTTGGGCGAGAGCAGCCCCTTCACTTCGTAGAATCGAAGGGCGCGCGGCGTGATTCCCAGTTCCTCCGCCAACTGATTGACCGTGTAGAGCTGTTCCATGGTGGGGGGCACGCCTTCCGTCACGTCGCGCCGCGGCGGCATGGGGAACGAGGGCCGCTCGCTCCACGCCGCCGGACGGCGTCTCCGTTCCTACCACACACACCACGGCGTGACAAAGCCGCGCGCCTTTCCCCGGTCATCCCTCCGGCTTCGGCAGGCTTTCGGCGATCAGCTCCTTCTTCGACAGCTTGCCGACCGCCGTCTTGGGCAGTTCGGCGCGGAATTCGATCAGCTTCGGCATCTCGATCCGCGAGATCTTGTCGCGCAGGAAATCCTTCAATTGCTCGGCCGTCAGGCTGGCTCCGGGCTTGAGCTGGACGAAGGCCTTCGGGCTTTGGCCGCGGTAATCGTCGGGGACGCCGATGACGCAGACGGCAACCACGTCGGGGTGCTGGTAGATGGCCTCCTCGATCATGCGCGGATAGACGTTGTAGCCACCGCAGATGATCAGGTCCTTCAGCCGGTCGAGCAGGAAGACGTAGCCGTCCTCGTCCATCAGCCCGACGTCGCCGGTGAACAGCCAGCCGCCGACGACGGTGCGCCGGCTCTCCTCGTCCTTGTTCCAGTAGCCGGCCATGACGTTGGGGCCGGACAGCACGACCTGCCCCTTCTCGCCGGGCGGCAGCACGCGGTCGGGGTCGTCCAGTGCGCGGATCTGCACCATGATTCCGGGCAGAGGCAGGCCGATGGAGCCCTCCTTGTTGACTCCGGTCAGCGGGTTGCAGGCGCAGACCGGCGAGGCCTCGCTGAGGCCGTAGCCCTCGACCAGAACGCAGCCGGTGGCCTCCTCGAACTGGCGCTTCAGCTCCATCGGCAGCGGCGCCCCGCCCGAGATGCAGTAGCGGATCGACCGCATCGGATGGCGCGCCACGTCGGGATGGCTCAGCAGCGCCTTGTACATGGTCGGCACGCCGGGCAGCAGGGTGGGCTTGCGCCGCGCGATGGTCTTCAGCACCTGCAGCGTGTCGAAGCGCGGCAGCATGACCAGTTCCGCCCCCGCCGCCAGCCCCATGTTCAGGATCACCGTCATGGCGAAGACGTGGAAGAAGGGCAGGACGGCGAGCATCCGCTCCTCCCCCAGCGCCATGCCGGGGAACCAGGCCTGCACCTGCCGGGCGTTGGCCACGAGGTTGGCGTGGGTCAGCATCGCCCCCTTGGGCACGCCGGTGGTCCCGCCGGTGTATTGCAGCACCGCCACGTCGCGCCGCGGGTCCACCCGCACCGGCGCCATCGCGCCGTCGTTGGCGAGCAGCGCGTCGAAATCCACATGCCGCCCGTCCTGGGGGATGCTGGCCAGTTCGCTGCGCTTCAGCACGCGGAACAGAACACTCTTCACCGGGGACAGGATGGAGGCCATGCGGCAGACGACCACCGTCTTCAGCCGCGTGCGGTCCAGCATCGCCTCGATGCGCGGATGGATCTGCTTCAGATCGAGCGTGACCATGATCTCGGTCCCGGAATCCTCGATCTGGTGCTCCAGCTCCCGCTCGACGTAGAGCGGGTTGTAGTTCACCACCGTGCCGCCGGCCTTCAGAATCGCGAAATAGGCGATCACGTAGGTCGGCGTGTTCGGCAGGCACAGCCCCACCCGGACGCCCGGCTTCACCCCCATCGCCGCGAAGCCCTTGGCCGCCCGGTTCACCAGCCCCAGCACTTCCGCGTAACGGTAGCGGCGGCCGAGGAAGTCCAGGCATGGACGGTCGGCGTAGCGGCGGGCGGCCTCCTCGAACAGCTCGGCCAGCGGGGTCACGGCGATCGGCTGGTCCCAGGCGATCCCGTCCGGGTAGTGGGCCAGCCAGGGATGGGCCGGCGTGTCGTCGCCCAGGCTGTCCCGCCGCGCAAGATTCTCGGTCATCTCCGATCCTCCCGGCTGCGCGTGGGGTCAGGACAAGCGGCGACGGAAAGCGGAGCGGTGCGTTCGGAGCCCGGGCGCGGCGGCGGTCTGCATGGTTTCACTCCCCTTGGATGATTTGATGGTCCCGGATCGTTCAGGCGCCGGAAACGTTTTGGTTATGACGTTGACGTAAACGTAAAGCTCGCCTACTGTCAAGGTCCGACAAGCACGAATCCAGGGGAGAGAGACCGATCCATGGTTGAGGACATCCTGCGCGAACTCCAGTCACGCTCCACCAGCTTCCGCAGCCTGAGGGCCGATGTCCGCTTCGCGCTGGAGGATGGCGAGGCGGTGCGGGTCAACGCCCGCGAGACGCCCGTCGCCATCGCGCGGGAGGGCGCCGGGGACGCCGATCCCGACTGCACCATCCGCATCTCCGCCGAGAATTTGAAGAAGCTGATGGACGGGCGGCTGAACCCGATGCTGGCCTTCACCATGGGCAAGCTGAAGGTGGACGGCTCGATGGGCGTCGCCATGAAGCTGGCGCAGCTCCTCGACGACTGAGCGCCCACGACCGAGAGACGGGAACCGGACGGCGGCACCATAAGCCGCCGCCGCACAACGACCACGATAGGCGACCACAGGGAGGGAACATCCATGACGCACGCCCTGCGCGCGGCGCTGGCGGCCGCCGGCCTGCTGCTGTCCGCGGCCGCGGCCCACGCCGCCGAGCCGCGCACGCTGACCTACCGGATCCTGATGGGCGACGATCCGGTCGGCACGGAAACCGTCCGGCTGGACCCCCAGGGCGAGGTGACGAAGGTCGCCGTCACCGCCTCGACGCGGGTGAAGGTGCTGTTCATCAACTTCCGCTACGACCACAAGCGGGAGGAGGTCTGGAAGGGCCGGACGCTCGAATCCATGAGCGCCCAGACCGACGACGACGGAACGCCCCACGCCATCCGCATGATGCGGACCGGCGGCGGCTATTCCGTCACCGTGGACGGCAAGGCCGGACAGGCCGGCGCCGACGCCCTGCCCCTGACGCTGTGGACTCCGGAGGTGCTGAAGCGCCCCACCCTGCTGTCGGTCGTCGACGGCAAGCCCTACAGCGTGCGCACCGACCTTGTCGGCACCGAGACATTGACCGTCGGCGGGCGCGCGGTGCCGGCGCAGCATCACCGCATGTCCGGCGACGTGGAGCGCGACCTGTGGTTCGACGCGCAGGGCACGCTGCTGAAGACCCGCTTCAAGCGCAGCGGCTACGATGTTACCTACATCCTGGACTGAGATGTGTTCTGCGTGAGGGTGTGATGCCGCTGTTCGTGTTCCCCGACGACCCGTCCTGGAACGAGGAGGCCGACGCCGTGGAGTTCGCGGTGGAGGTCGGGGAGTATCACGGGCGGGTCTTCGTCCCGCGCCGCGCCCTGCAAACCCTCGCCGGCCATCTGCCGAAACCGGACGAGGCGCTGCAGTATGTCTGCCTCAACCGCCCGGTCTTCGACAAGGCGGTCGAGGCCCGCATCATGGACCGCAAGCTGGACCCGGACGCGAACGTCCATTTGACGGCAAGGGATGTGCGGCGGGTCGCGCCGTAAAGCGTGAGTGGTCGAACGGAGCCCCCACCCACCCCTTCCCCGCTTCGCAGGGGAGGGCTTTTTCTCCTCCCCCCTGCGGAGCTCTCGCGCAAACCGGAGGTTTGCGCTGACGCGGCAGGCGGACCTTCGGTCCGCCGAGAGCGGGGGGAGGCCGGGAGGGGGGCCCTGCACGACCATCCCCACCTTCAAATGCTGTAATTGTCCGCGATCCCCGACCGCAACTGCTCGACCTGTTCGCGGAAGCCGCCGCTCTCGCGGCCCGGCTCGTTGCGCACGTCCTGGACGATGCGCGCCGGACTGCCGCCCAGCACGATGATCCGGTCGGCGAGATGCACCGCCTCCTCCAGGTCGTGAGTGACGAACAGCACCGTCTTGCCCGTCTCCCGGTGGATGCGCAGCAGCTCGTCCTGAAGGCCGTGCCGTGTGATGGCGTCGAGCGCGCCGAACGGCTCGTCCATCAGCAGGATGTCGGGATCGACGGCCAGGGCGCGGGCGATGCCGACGCGCTGGCGCTGGCCACCCGACAGCTCGTAGGGCCAGCGCCGCCCGTAATCGTCCAGCCGGACGAGGCGCAGCGCGGCGGCCACCCGCTCCTCCCGCTCGGCGGTGGAGATCGGCAGCCCCTCCAGCCCGAAGCGGACGTTTTTGGCGACCCGCCGCCAGGGCAGCAGGCGGGCGTCCTGGAAGACGAGGCTGACCGGGCGGTGGCCAGGCTTCTTCGTCTCATGGATGGTCACCGCACCGGCGCGCGCCGTGTGCAGACCGGCGACGACGCGCAGAAGCGTGGACTTGCCGACGCCGGACGGCCCGACGATGGCGACGAAGCTGCCGCGCTCGATGGACAGATCGACGTCCACCAGGACCGGCGGGGCCTCGGCCCCGTAGCCGATGGCGACGCCCTTCAAATCGATCACAGCGGAGCCGTTCACTTTTGCCATGCGAGCACCCGCTGCTGAACCTGCATGAACAGGAAGTCGCACACGCCGTACAGCGCCGCGATGGTGACCATGTAGAGCACGACGATGTGGGTGGCGAGCAGGCCGGAAGCGTCGGACATGCGCGCGCCCAGGCCGGAGATGCCGAACAGTTCCGCCGCCACCACCGTCATCCAGCCCTGCCCCAGCCCGGCGCGCACGCCCGACAGGATGCCCGGCAGCGCGCCGGGCAGGACGATCTTGAACAGGCGCGGGATCAGCCCGCCCTGCCCGAAGGCGTGGCCGAGTTCGATCAGGTCCTTGTCCACCCCGCGCACCGCGCTGTAGGTGGCGTAGTAGTTGATCCAGAAGACGGTCAGGGCGATCAGGAAGGTCGCCGCCGACTTGCTGACGCCGAACCAGATGATGGCGAAGGGAATCCAGGCGATGGACGGGATGGGGCGCAGCATGCGCACCACCCAGGCCTGGAAAGCGTCCCAGATGCCCCAGGTCGCCGCCGCCGTGCCGAAGGTGATGCCAAGGACGGTGCCGAGCGCCAGACCAGACAGGTAGTGCGACAGGCTGGCGAAGACCATCGCCTGCCAGGTGCCGGACCGGAACTCCGCCAGGAAGGCGCCGGGCACCGCGCTGGGCGACGGCAGCAGCCCGGCGGGCACGACGCCGCTGCGCGCCAGCGCTTCCCAGGCGAGCAGGAAAGCGCCGACGCCGAGCGCCGACAGGGCGATGGAGCTGTGGAGCTTCAGCGGCTGACGCATCGCGCTTACTTCGCGGCCGCCGCGTCGTAGAAGCGGAAGTCGAACGCCTCCGCCACCGGGATGGTGCCCTCGGCGGAACCGATCTCCTTGGCGTAGGCCATCATCTGCTCGACCGCCGGGACCACGCCGTGCGGGTCGGCGACGAACTTGGAGCCCGGCGAGCGGAAGGCGGCCTCCAGCGTGGCCGGCTCCATCAGGCCCTTGCCCAGATACTCGTTGGCGACCTTGGCGGAACGGGCCGGGTCCTTGGCGATCAGGTCCACGGCGCGGATGTGCGCCTTGAGCAGGCGGGTCAGCGCCTCGCCATGCTCCTTGGCGACCGGGCCGCGGACGGCGATGACGGTGCCGGGCTGGTTCGGGAACATTTCCGCGCCGGTGGCGAGCAGCCCGACGTTCGGGTCGACCTTCTGGGTCACGGTCACCGTCGGCTCACGGATCGTCGCCGCGTCGAGCGCGCCGGCCAGCAGGGCCTGCTGGGTCTTCTCGATGCCCATGGAAATGATGTCCACGTTGGCCGGATCGACCTTCACCACCTTGAACAGCCAGTGGCGCAGCACCGTGTCCGGGACCGAGCCCGGCGGCTGCGTGCCGATCTTGACCTTGCGGCCACTGTCGGCGACGAACTTCGCGATGGACTCCGCGGTGGCCTTGCCGCCCAGCGCCTTGGCGAACTCGCCGCGGCTGGCGACGACCATCTCCTCGACCGCCGAGTTGGCAATGACCGACACGTCGGCCCCCTTCGAGCGGGCGACCAGGACCGGGGCGACGCCGGCGTAGAGCAGGTCGATCTTGCCGGCGGCCATCGCCTGGATCGCGTGCGGACCGGATTCGAACTTGGTCAGCTTCAGGTCGATGCCCGCCTCGCGCGCCCAGCCTTCCCCTTCCAGGATGAACAGCGGGGCGGCGGCAAGGATGGGGATGTAGCCGACCTCCAGCTTCACCGGGTCGGCGGCGCGGACCGCGCCGGGCGTGAAGGCGGCCAGAGAGGCGACGGCGGCCACGGCCAGCATCGCGGAGCGTCGGGTCAGGGTGGTCATGGTTCCATCCTCGCAGGAAATTGCCCGCCTATTTAGCACATCTCCCATCGGAAGGAAGAGCGAATTACACATTCTTGAATGATGAAATTGATGATTTCACATAATACGTTTCGATCTGTGAAATCTGATAGGCCATAGGAAAAAGTCCCTTCGCGGGAGGGCGAAGGGGCTTTTTCCGGTACGGAAGAGGGAAACCGTTATGCCCGGCCGCGCATCAGGGCGTTACGGCCGAACGCGCCGTCCACATAGTCGAGCAGCTCGCCCAGTGCCTCCACCGGGGTGACCGTTCCGGTGTCGATGGTCAGCTCCGCCGACTCCGGTGCCTCGTAAGGGGCGGAGACGCCGGTGAACTCCGCGATCTCCCCGGCGCGCGCCCGGCGGTACAGGCCCTTGGGGTCGCGCGATTCGCAGGTGGCGAGATCGGCGGCCACATAGACCTCGTGGAAGCGCTCGCCGCCGATGGCCCGCGCCCGCGCCCGGTCGGCCTGGAGCGGCGAGATCAGCGAGGCGATGACCAGAACGCCCGCGTCGGCGAACAGCTTGGCCGTCTCGGCGACGCGCCGGATGTTCTCCGCCCGGTCCTCCGCCGAGAAGCCCAGACCGGCGTTCAGGCCGTTGCGCACGTTGTCGCCGTCCAGGACGAAGACCTGCCAGCCGCGGTCAAACAAGGCGCGCTCCAGCGCCATGGCCAGCGTGGACTTGCCGGCCCCGGACAGGCCGGTCAGCCAGAGGATGCCGCCCTTATGGCCGTTGGCGGCGTTGCGCTCGTCCGCGGTGACGGCGTGCGACACCTCGGTCGTGTTGGCCGAGGCGGCGGGACCCTCGTCCACCTCGACGACGATGCAGCCTCCGACCACGTCGTGGCCGTCGATCAGCACGCCGCGCCCGGTGCGCGACAGCGCCGAGGCGAGGTCGACGGCGATCGGGGAACGGGAGCGCAGGACGACCTCGGCCACCTCGTTGCGGTGGACCGCCTTGGCCGGGGTGCTCGACAGGTCCTCGATGTCGATGACGGCGGTGATGCTCTCCACCGTCACGCGGTGCTCGCCCGTCGTGATCTTCAGCGTGTAGGTTTTGCCGACCGCCAGCGGCTCCGAGGTCAGCCAGAAGGCGCGGACGCCCAGCCGGTGGGTAACGTGCGGCGCGCCCTCCTCATGGTGGGCGATGTGGCCGCGCTCGGCGAAGATGCGCTTGTCGAGCGTGATGCCGATGCTCTGCCCGGCCTGGGCGGCGACGATGGGCTGGCTGTGGTTCCACCCTTCGATGCTGACCACCGTGGCGGTGGCGCCGGTCGGCGAGAAGCGCAGCGTGTCGCCGACGCGCAGGCGCCCGCTCTCGATTCGGCCCGCCAGGATGCGGCGGTCGTCGGGCTTGTAGACGTCCTGCAGCGGGAAGCGCAGCGGCAGTTCGGTCGGCGCCTGCTGCGGGCGGAAGGCGTCGAGCGCCTCCACCACGGTCGGTCCCTCGTACCAGGGCGCCTTGTCGGAGCGGGTGACGATGTTGTCGCCGTGGCGCGCCGCGATCGGGATCACCGTGGAGGTGTGCAGGCCGAGTTCCGCCAGATAGGCGCGGATCTCCTGCGACACCGCCTCGAAGCGGTACTGGTCGAAGTCGACCCGGTCCATCTTGTTGACGGCGACCGCCACCTGGCGCACGCCCAGCAGATGCAGCAGGAAGGCGTGGCGGCGCGACTGTTCCAACGCGCCCTCGGCGGCGTCGATCACCAGCAGGGCGGCGTCGGCCTGCGAGGCGCCGGTCACCATGTTCTTCAGGAACTCGGTGTGGCCCGGCGCGTCGATGATGACGTAGGGGCGCTGCTCCGTCTTGAAGTGGATCTGCGTGGTGTCGATGGTGATGCCCTGGTCGCGCTCGGCCTGGAGCGCGTCCATCACGAAGGCCCATTCGAAGGGCATGCCGCGCTTGCGGCTCATCTCGTGGACCTGCTCCACCTTGCCGTCGGGCAGGCTGCCGGTGTCGTTCAGCAGGCGCCCGATCAGCGTCGACTTGCCGTGGTCGACATGGCCGACGATGACGATGCGGAGCTGGCCGTTCAGTTCGTTCCGGATGTCCATGGTCCCAATCCCCGCTTCTTACATGTAGCCCGAGCTGCGCAGGCGCTCGAAGCTGTCCTCGGCCTCGTTGTCCATGGCGCGGCCGGCGCGCTCCGGAATGCGGGTCACGACCAGTTCGGCGATGATCTCGTCGATGGTGCCGGCGGTGCTGTCCACCGGGAAGGTGATGTTCTTCTCGCCCAACGAGCGGTAGCGCTTGCCGTCCTTGGCGAAGTACAGCGGGACGATGGGAATTCCCTCGCGCTTGGAGTAGCGCCAGATGTCCAGCTCGGTCCAATGCAGCAGCGGGTGGATGCGGACGTGGGTGCCTTCGTCGAAGCGGGTCTTGTAATGGTCCCAGAACTCCGCCGGCTGGTCCTTCACATCCCAGTCGCCTTCCAGCGAGCGGGGCGAGAAGACGCGCTCCTTGGCGCGGGTCGCCTGCTCGTCGCGGCGGATGCCGACCATGATGCCCTGGTACTTGCCGGTGCGCAGGAGGTTCTTCAGCCCCTCCGTCTTGCGGGCGGCGGCGCGGGTCAGCGGCGGCAGGGTCTGGTCCATGTCCGCTTCCGGCGGGCACTGCTCCACCCGCAGGTCGAGGTCCCACTCCCCGGCGATGCGGTCGCGGAAGTCGTAGACCTCCTGCAGCTCCATCGCGGTGTCGAGCTGGACGACAGGGAACGGCACGCGCCCGAAGAACGCCTTGCGGCAGAGCCAGAGCAGGACGTTGCTGTCCTTTCCGATCGACCACAGCAGAGCCAGCTTGTCGATGCGGTTGTAGGCCTCGCGGAGGATGTAGATGCTCTGGCTCTCAAGGTAATCGAGATCGGCGGTCATTGTGCGGTTCCGGTCTTCTTGAAGGTGTGAATGCCGCATTCGGTCTTGGCGGTTCCGGCCCATCGGCCCGACCGCGGGTCCGCACCGGGAGCGACGCGCTCGGTGCAGGTGAAGCAGCCGATGGACAAGAAGCCGTCGGCTTCAAGCGGATGGCGCGGCAGGTTGCGCCGGGTGAATTCCTGCTCGATCCGCTCGCGGTCCCAATGGGCCAGCGGGTTGATCTTGATGCGGCCCGTGCCCTCCTCCTCGAACAGGGGAAGGGCGGCGCGCGTGGTGGCCTGGAAGCGTTTGCGCCCGGTCACCCAGGCGTCGAAGCCCTCCAACGCGCGGTCCAGCGGCACGGTCTTGCGCAGATGGCAACAGGCGTCGGGCGAGCGGGTGAACAGCAGGCTGTCGGGGTCCCCCGCCGCCAGATCCGCGTCGGTCGGGCCGATGGTGCGCACGCCGGTCAGGCCCAGCGCGGCGATCAGCTTGTCGCGGTAGCGCAGGGTCTCGCCGAACAGCTTCCCCGTGTTGACGAAAACCACCGGAAAGGACGGATCGGCCTCCGCCGCCAGGGCGAGCAGCACCGCCGATTCCGTTCCGAACGACGAAACCACAGCGACGCGGCCGTCGAATTCATCGCGCAGAAGCGCGTTCAGAAGCACCGCACCGTCAAGCCGCCCATACCGCTCGGTCAGGTCGTCCACACGGCCGCGTTTCACAGCATGAGCAAATCCATCGAGCATGGCCTGTTTGCCTATCCACGAAGTGGAGTATTTGTTCTGAATTGCACATTAACACCAGTTTCACGTCGTTGCAATGCATATACATTGTCTACATGTATTATAGGTTTAAGCGAGTTTGTGAAATCTGTTGATTGCACCCCGCCATCGCGCTTAAATGCCCCCATGATGTCTTTTCACGATGGCTCCGGTGTGCATTCCAGGGGGCGGCGATGATCCCGATCGCCCTTGACCCGGCGCATGCGCGGATTGCCCTGGTCGGCCAGGGACCGCTGGCGAAGCGCCGCCTTGCGCAGCTGCGGGAAGGCGGCGCGGCACCGGCGGTCTATTCACCGGAACCGGATGCGGAATTGCTCGCCCTCGCGGGAGTGGCCCTGCGCCGCGCCCTGCCCTCGCCCGCCGACCTGGAGGGCGTGCAGGTGCTGTTCGTCGTCGGCATCGACGACCCCACCGCGGAGTCGCTGGCCCGTCAGGCACGCGACCGCAGCATCCTGGTCAATGTCGAGGATGTGATTCCGCTCTGTGATTTCCATGCTCCGTCTGTGATACGGCGCGGCGACCTGCTGATGACCGTCTCGACTGGCGGCCGCAGCCCGGCGCTGGCCCAGCTTCTCCGCGAACGGCTGGAGACTCTGTTCCCCGCCGTCTGGGCGGACCGGCTGGCGGAAGTCGCCGCGCTCCGCGACCGCCTGCGCGCCGCGGGCGCCAAGGGGCCCGAGGTGCTGCGCGCCTGCCGGGACATGATCGCTGCCAAAGGATGGCTGCCATGATCGCAACGTCACTTCTGTCGCGCCTGCCCGCCTTCGAGCCGGGCAGCGTCTGGCTGGCCGGGGCCGGCCCCGGCGATCCGGGCCTGCTGACCCTGCTGGCCGCCAAGGCGCTGGGCGAGGCCGACGCCATCGTCCACGACGCGCTGGTCGGCAGCGGCATCCTGGAAGCCGCCAACCCCGAGGCCCTTCTCGTGGACATGGGCAAGCGCGCCGGCCATCCCTCGCCCAAGCAGGAGGCGATCAACGCCCGGCTGGTGGAACTGGCGCGCGAAGGCCGGCGGGTGCTGCGGCTGAAGGGCGGCGACCCCTTTGTCTTCGGGCGCGGCGGCGAGGAATGCCTGGCGCTGGCCGAGGCCGAGATTCCCTTCCGCGTGGTGCCCGGCGTGACCGCGGGAATCGGCGGGCTGGCCTACGCCGGCATTCCGGTGACCCACCGTGGCTTCGGCACCACCGCGACCTTCGTCACCGGCCACGACAAGGCCGGCGGGCTGCCCGCAGACCTCGACTGGGACGTGCTGGCGCGGCTGCCCGGCGCGCTGGTGTTCTACATGGCGCTGGGCACCATCGGGACCATCGCCGAGCGGCTCGAAGCCGCCGGCAAGCCGCCGATGACCCCGGTCGCCATCGTGTCGAGCGCCAGCACCGAGGCGCAGAGCGTCATCGAGACCAATCTTGCCCATTGCGCGCGGGACGTCGTGCGGCTACAGGCCAAGCGCCCCGCGATCGTCGTGGTCGGCGAGGTCGTGCGGCTGCGCGCCCTGATCGGCGCGTGGCAGCAGACCACCGGCCAGCATCCGTTTCCCATCGCCGTGTCGGCGTGAGCGTTCGTGTTAGGAGTTGAAGGCATGGCGTTGAACGATAAGTCCAGGAACGAGGCGGTGCTGAAGGCCATCACCGCCAACCGCCTGCGCGACGGCGAGGTGATCTTCCTCGCCCCCGGCCCCGACCTTGGCTGGGTGGAGCGTCTGGACGACGCCGCCCTGTTCGAGGACGCGGCGGCCGCCGAAACGGCATTGGCCGCCGCCAAGGCCAAGGCGGAGGGTGAGCAGTTCGCCGTGGACGTCTACGCCTTCGACCTGCGCGTCGTTGATGGGCAGCCTCTGCCGGTCAAGACGCGGGAGCGCATCCGCGCGCTCGGCCCCACCGTCCGCATCGATCTCGGCAAACAGGCTGCGGCCTGAACCGGGCGGCCACCATTCTGAACAGGGCGAGTTCCATGAACCACATCGCGCCCGGCCGCAACGCCGGGGTCTACAGCTACGACGACATCGACCGCCGCTTCGTCGCGGAGCGCGTGGAGCAGTTCCGCGCCCAGGTCGAGCGCCGCCTGTCCGGCGAGCTGACGGAGGAGGAGTTCAAACCGCTGCGGCTGATGAACGGCCTCTACCTCCAGCTCCACGCCTACATGCTGCGCATCGCCGTTCCCTACGGCGTCCTGACCGCGCGGCAGCTCCGCAAGCTGGCCGAGATCGGGCGGAAGTACGACAAGGGCTACGGCCACTTCACCACCCGCCAGAATCTGCAGTTCAACTGGATCAAGCTGGAGGACACCCCGGCCATCCTGCACGAGCTGGCCGAGGTGGACATGCACGCGCTGCAGACCAGCGGCAACTGCGTGCGCAACGTGACCACCGACCAGTTCGTCGGCGCGGCGCGGGACGAGGTGGTGGACGGGCGGGTCTACGCCGAGATCCTGCGGCAGTGGACGACCCTGCACCCCGAATTCACCTACCTGCCGCGCAAGTTCAAGATCGCCATCATGGGGTCGGACGCCGACCGCGCGGCCATCCGCGTCCATGATGTCGGCGTCTTCGCCAAGCGCAACGAGCGGGGCGAGGTCGGCTTCACCTTCTATGTCGGCGGCGGCCTCGGCCGGTCGCCCTTCATCGGCAAGCTGATCCGCGACTGGGTGCCGGAGGAGGACTTCGTCGCCTATCTCGAAGCCATCCTGCGCGTCTACAACCAGTACGGCCGGCGCGACAACATCTACAAGGCGCGCATCAAGATCCTCGTCCACGAGCTGGGCCAGGAGACGTTCACCCAGGAGGTCGAGGAGGAGTTCGCCCGCCTGCGCGGCCCGAAATACCGCCTCGCCCCGGAGGTCGTCGACGAGATCCGCCGCCGCTTCGGCGGCCCGGCCTTCGAGACGCTGACCGACGAGCCGGAGTCCTTCCAGGCCGCCAAGGCCGCGAACCCGGACTTCGCCCGCTGGGTGGCGGTCAACGTGCTGACCCACAAGGTTCCCGGCTACGCCGCCGCCACCATCTCGCTGAAGCCGGCCGGCGGCATTCCCGGCGACGCCACCTCGGAGCAGATGGAGCTGATCGCCGATCTGGCCGACGCGCACAGCTTCGGCGAACTGCGCGTCAGCCACGCGCAGAACCTCGTGCTGGCGCATGTCCGGCAGGACGCGCTGTTCACCCTGTGGACGGCGCTGGAGGCCAACGGACTGGGCACGCCGAACGCCGGTCTGATCGGCGACATCATCGCCTGCCCCGGCCTCGACTATTGCGCGCTGGCCAACGCCCGCTCGATCCCGCTGGCCCAGGCCATCTCGGCCCGCTTCGCCGATCCGGTGCGGCAGCAGACCATCGGCGAGCTGGGAATCAAGATCAGCGGCTGCATCAACGCCTGCGGCCACCACCATGTCGGCGCCATCGGCATTCTCGGCGTGGATAAGAAGGGCGAGGAGTTCTACCAGATCACCGTCGGCGGCGACCCGACCCTGACCACGGCGATCGGCGACATCCTCGGCCCGGCGGTGACCGCCGACGAGACGGTGGACGCCATCGAGGCCATCGTCGAGGTCTATCTGGCCAACCGGCACGACGGGGAGCGCTTCATCGACACGCTGAAGCGCGTCGGCCACGGCCCGTTCAAGGAGAGAGTCTATGCCGCTCATTAAGGACGGCCGCATCGTCGAGGACGATTGGGTCGCGGTCGCCGACGGCGAGCCGGTTCCCGCCGACCGTCCCGCCATCGTCACCTTCGAACGCTGGCAGGCGGAGCGCGCGAGCTTCGACGGGCGCAACGCGGCGCTCGGCGTCCGGGTCAAGAGCGGGACGCTGGCTCCGACCATCGCGCCGGACCTGAACCGATTCGCCTTGGTGGCGATCGAGTTCCCGAAGTTCCGCGACGGCCGCGGCTTCTCCACCGCCCGCGAGTTGCGTGAGCGCTTCGGCTACGAGGGGGAAATCCGGGCGGTCGGGCACGTCATCCCCGACCAGTACCGCTTCCTCCTGCGCACCGGCTTCACCTCCGCCGAGGCGCCGGAAAACACCAACCCGGAGAGCTGGGCGCGCGCCCTGACGGAGATCACCGTCGCCTTCCAGCCGTCGCTGGACGACCCGCAGCCGCTGTCGCTCCTGCGCCGCCGCCTGGGCTCCTGACACACGCCGCACCGCGCCCGCCTCCCAACGCGCAGATGCGCAGGGAGGCGGGCGCGGTTCGGCTCACACGCCGCCGAACACCCAGAAGAGCCCCCCCGCCGCCGCTGCCGCGACCACCGCCAGCACACCGCCCACGGTGCGCCGCAGCCGGGCCTCCCGCCGCTCGATCTCCTGGCGCTTCTTCAGCAGATACTGCTGCTCGGGTCCAAGAAACGCCCCCGAATCGCCGTCCAGGGACAGGGCGCGCTTCGCCACGCTCCGGCTGCGCGCCGCGGGAGCCGTCCGGACCGACGGGCGCGCCGCCCGCCCCTCCAGAACCATTGATTCGCCCGCCAGCGGACGCCCCGTTCCCGGACGACCACGGCCCGCCTTCCTGGATGTCTTGCGTCTTTTGCTCGCCATGCTCCTCACCTCACCATCGCCCGGCGGAGCATAGCGGCCCCGCCCCGCTTATCCACCCCTTGATGACGGGGGGCCAGCAAGGTCACACAGCGTTTCCCCGCCTTCGCCGAATCAGTAGGCAATTGAGGGAAATTCGCGCAAATCGCCTTCCAGTCCCTGAAAAAGCGAGCGGCGGACAGGAAAAAATCCCGATAACGCCGCTCACAAGCACCAGCAAAATCCGTACTATGCGGCATCGCGCCGATGCAGCCAGGATTTTTGCATGTCCCATGACGTTCCGCTTATTTCCATGATCGCCATCGCATTCGGGTTGGCCTTCATCTTCGGATACATCGCCGACCGGGTCCGATTGCCTCCCCTGGTCGGCTATCTGGTCGCCGGCATCATCATCGGCCCCTTCACACCGGGATTCGTCGCCGATGGGGCTTTGGCCGCCCAGCTGGCCGAGATCGGCGTCATTCTTCTGATGTTCGGCGTCGGCCTTCATTTCTCCCCCTCGGACCTTCTGGCGGTCCGGAAGATCGCCATTCCCGGAGCGGTCGGCCAGATCGGCCTCGCCACCGCGCTGGGAGTCGGGCTGGCCTGGCTGTGGGGCTGGAGCCTCGGCGCCGGCCTCGTGCTGGGGCTCAGCCTGTCGGTGGCGAGCACGGTCGTGCTGCTGAAGGCCCTGGAAGAGCGCGACATGCTGAACACCGCCGAGGGCCGCGTGGCGGTCGGCTGGCTGATCGTCGAGGATCTCGCGATGGTCCTGGCGCTCGTCCTGCTGCCGGCCCTGGCGGAGGTTCTGGGCGGCCACGCGCCGGGCGCCGCGGGGGGTGCCGCCGGGGGCCATGGCGGCGGGTCCGACGGTCCGATCTGGCTGACGCTGGCGCTCACGCTGGGCAAGGTGGCGGCCTTCTCCGTTCTGGCGATCGTGCTCGGCCCGCGGGTCGTCCCGGTGATCCTGACCAACGTGGCGCGGACCGGCTCGCGCGAGCTGTTCACCCTGTCGGTCCTCGCCATCGCGCTGGGCGTCGCCTACGGCTCGGCGGTGCTGTTCGGCGTGTCCTTCGCGCTCGGCGCCTTCTTCGCCGGCGTGGTGCTGAACGAATCCCGCTTCAGCCACAAGGCGGCCACCGATTCGATGCCGTTGCAGGACGCCTTCGCCGTGCTGTTCTTCGTGTCGGTGGGCATGCTGTTCGACCCGTCGATCCTGCTGCGCGACCCGCTGGCGGTCATCGCCGTGGTGGCCCTGATCGTGGTCGGCAAGTCGCTGATCGCCTTCGGCATCGTGGTCCTGTTGCGCTTCCCGGTGGGCATGGGCTTGGCCGTGTCGGCCAGCCTCGCGCAGATTGGCGAGTTCTCCTTCATCCTCGTCGGGCTGGGCCTGTCGCTCGGCCTGCTGCCGGAGGAAGGGCGCGACCTCGTGCTGGCCGGCGCGCTGTTGTCGATCACGCTGAACCCGGCGGTCTTCGCCGGTGTCACGGCGCTGCGCAAGCACCTCCAGGCCAAGCGGGCCGCCGGTGTGCCGCCCTATGGCTGGGAGCAGTTCGAACGGCTCCAGAGCAGCCTCGCCGACGCCCGTCACCAAGCGGAGGAGCGCGAGAAGGAGCATGACCTGCAAATCCAGGCGCTGGCCAAGACCTTCCCCGTGCTGTCGTTGCTGGACGCCCACGAGCAGGAGCGGCTGATGATGCTGTTCCGGCCGAAGTCGGCGGTGCCCGGCGAGCGCATCATCCGCAAGGGCGACCGCGCCAACGCCATGTACTTCATCTCCTCCGGCGCCGTGGAGGTGCTCATGGAGGGCCAGACCATCCGCCTGGGCGCCGGCACGATGTTCGGCGAAATGGCCCTGCTGAGCGGCCAGCGGCGCAACGCCGACGTCGCCGCGGTCGACTACTGCCAGTTCCAGGTGCTGGAGCGGCGCGACTTCAACCAGTTCACCGCCCGCCACCCGGCGCTGCGCACGGCCCTGATCGACATGGCCGCGCAACGGCGCAGGATGAACCAGCAGGACGCCGCCACCGACGAGGCGATGGCCGCGTCGGAAAACGCCGCCTGAGCGGACGCGCCTCGCACGGAACCGCCGCCGGCCTCTCCAGCGGAGGCGCGGCGGCTTCCGCGATCGGGCCGTTGGAGACAAGCAAAAGAAAAGGCCTTGGAGCCGATCAGCTCCAAGGCCTTTTCATCTTCCAGAACATTGGTCGGAGCGACAGGATTTGAACCTGCGACCCCCAGACCCCCAGTCTGATGCGCTACCAGGCTGCGCTACGCTCCGTTCGACGGACCGCCCTTCGTTCTGGAAGGGAGCGGGACTATAGCCGGGACCTTGGTCCAACGCAAGCGCTACAGTTCACTTTTTTTCACACCTCTCGAATTTCTTTTTCCTCTCCCAGAGCGAGCAGAAGGCGCGCCTCCCTCAACTCGTCGAGCGCCTGGGCGATGGCCTGCCGGATGGTGTCCGACAGGCCGTCGAACGCAACGACCGGAGCACCCTCCTCCCCGTCGGGCGACTCCAGGCCCGCTTCCTCCGGAGCGGCCGCGAAGGCGTCGGGGATATCCGGTTCCTCCGGCGTCTCCTCAACCCTCCGGGCCTCCGGATCGTCGTCCACCTTCCCGCCCTTCAGAAGGCGCTGCACGCCCTTGATCGTGTAGCCCTCGCCATACAGCAGGTTCTGAATCTGCCGCAACAGGTCCACATCCTCCGGGCGGTAGTAGCGCCGCCCTCCACCGCGCTTGAGCGGGCGGAGCTGCGGGAACTTGCCCTCCCAGAAACGCAGCACATGCTGCGGCACGTCCAGGTCGGACGACACCTCGCTGATCGTGCGGAACGCCGTGGCGGACTTCGTGGGGCCGCGCGCCTTCATGTCCGGGAAACCCTTGTTGTCGACCGCTCCGTGAGGCGGATCAGGAAACCGCCTTCACGCGCTGCGCCTCGGCTTCCTCCGCCTCAACGACCTCGTTGATGCGGTTCTTCAGGACGTGGCTCGCCCGGAAGACCAGGACGCGCCTGGGCAGGATCGGAACCTCTTCGCCGGTCTTCGGGTTGCGGCCGACCCGCTGCCCCTTCTGCCGGATCTGGAAACTGCCGAAGGACGAGATCTTGACCATCTCGCCGCGGGCCAGGGCGTCGGAGATCTCCTCCAGGACGCTTTCGACCAGATCGGCGGATTCGTTGCGCGACAGGCCGACCTCTTGGTAGACCGCCTCGCTGAGCTGCGCGCGGGTGACGGTGTTCTGTGACATGGTTCGCTTCCCCCCCGAAACCATAGGGGAAAAACCGTAATCCGGGGAAAGAACCCGGTCAATTCAAAAGCTTGGATCGCATCGTTGTGAGCAGCGCAGCAAACGCCACCCTGCGGAAAAACGAAGCGGGTGCGCCGCTTACCAGCGCACCATCGCGGCGCCCCAGGTCAGGCCGCCGCCGATGGCCTCCATGAGGATCAGGTCGCCGCGCTTCACGCGGCCGTCATGCACCGCCTCGCACAGCGCCAGCGGGATCGACGCGGCGGAGGTGTTGCCGTGCCGGTCGACCGTTAGGACGACCTTGTCGGAGGGCAGCTTCAGCTTGCGGGCGATGCCGTCGATGATCCGCTGGTTGGCCTGGTGCGGCACCAGCCAGTCAACCGCCGACGGCTCCAGACCGTTGGCCGCCAGGGCCTCCTCGACGACCGAGGACAGCTTGCTGACGGCGTGGCGGAACACGTCCTGGCCGTTCATCCGCACATGCCCGGCCGTGCCGGTGGTCGACGGGCCGCCATCGACGTAGAGCAGCCCGTACTGGGCGCCGTCCGAATGCAGGTGGGTGGACAGCACGCCGCGGTCCGCCGATGTGCCGGCGGCGTCGTACCCCTCCATCACCACGGCCCCGGCGCCATCGCCGAACAGGACGCAGGTGGTGCGGTCCTTCCAGTCGAGCAGGCGGGAGAAGGTCTCCGCGCCGATGACCAGGGCGCGGTTGGCCTGCCCGATGCGGATGAAGTTGTCGGCGATCGACATGGCGTAGACGAAGCCGGCGCACACCGCCTGGATGTCCAGCGCGAAGCCCTTGGTCCCCAGCGCCGCCTGCACCTTGGTGGCGGTCGCCGGGAAGGTGTTGTCCGGAGTCGTCGTCGCCAGCACGATGCAGTCGATGCTGGCGGCGTCCACCCCGGCATGCTCCAGCGCGCGGGTCGCCGCGGCGATGGCGAGGTCGGAGGTCAGTTCCCCGTCGGCGGCGATGTGGCGCGACTTGATGCCGGTGCGTTGGACGATCCACTCGTCCGAGGTGTCCACACGGGCTTCGAGGTCGCGATTCGTGACGACGTTGGCCGGGAGGTAGGAACCGCAGCCGAGAACTCGGGAACGCTTGACCATGATGTTAGACCGCCGCCGCCTTCGTGTCGGGAAGAGGCTTGGCGTCGCCGAGACGCTGCATCTCTTCCTTGATTCGGTCGTTGAAACCGTTTGCCGCCAGATTGTAGGCCACACCGATGGCGTTGGCGAACCCGATGGCGTCGGTGCCCCCGTGGCTCTTCACGCAGACTCCGCGCAGCCCCAGGAACATGGCGCCGTTGTAGCGGCGCGGATCGGTGCGCTGCTTCAACCGCTTGAAGGCCCCTCGGGCCAGCAGATAGCCGAGACGCGCCGTCCAGGAGGACTGAAACGTCCGGCGCAGGAACTCCGTGAAGAGCTTCGCCGTGCCTTCGGCGGTCTTCAGGGCGACGTTGCCGGTGAAGCCGTCGGTCACGATCACGTCCACCGTGCCGGTGGCGATGTCGTTGCCCTCGACGAATCCATGGAAACGCCCGGGCAGCGGCATCTCGCGCAGACGGGTCGCGGCGGCGCGCACCACCTCGTTCCCCTTCACCTCTTCCGAACCGATGTTCAGCACGCCGATCGTCGGCTCGGACAGGTTCAGCGCGGTGCGCGCGAAGACCGCGCCCATCACGGCGAACTGCACGAGGTTCTCGGGCTGGCATTCGGTGTTGGCGCCGAGGTCGAGCATCACGCTCTCCCCCCGCAGCGTCGGGAAGAAGGAAGCGATGGCCGGGCGGTCGATCCCGGGAATCGTCTTCAGCACGAACTTGGCCATGGCCATGAGCGCGCCGGTGTTGCCGGCGGATACGACGCAGGCGGCTTGCCCGCCCGCCACCGAGTCGATGGCGAGACGCATGCTCGACTGACGCCCGGCGCGCAACGCGACCGACGGCTTGGCGTCGCCGGCCACGGCGTCCGGGGTGTGACGCACCTCGGCCACCGCTCTCAAGGCGGGTCGCTGCGCAAGCAGCGGCTCGATGCGGGCGGTGTCCCCGAACAGCAGGTAGTGCACCTGCGGGTGACGCTCGCGGGCGATATCCGCCCCGGCAATCACCATGTCGGGTCCTTTGTCACCGCCCATGGCATCAAGGGCAATGGTCAGGCGCTGGCTCACCGCGGACAGGCTCCCTGGCTAGGACGTAGGGCGGCCAACCAAACCGCCATCAGGCCGCCGGAGCGCTCTGAACCACTTCGCGCTGGTCGTAGTGACCGCAGGAGCCGCAGACATGGTGCGGGCGCTTCAGCTCGCCGCAGTTCGAGCACTCGGCGTAGGACGAGGTCGGGAGAGCGTGGTGCGAGCGACGCATGTTGCGGCGCGACTTGGAGGTCTTCTTCTTCGGAACAGCCATGGCCGTAAACTCTCTTCATTGTAAAAGGCGGCCCGAAGAGGGGCCGCCTGACGCGAGCGGCATTCAATACGGCAATTGCCCCCGAAGGGCAAGCCCGTTCCGCCCTCAATTCTGTCGTTTCAGACGTTCCAGCACGGCAAACGGGTTCGGCTTCTCCGGATCGGCGTCGACGTCATGATCGGAGGGGGCCGGTGCCTCCTCCTCCTCTTCGCCTTCGTTGTATCCGTCGAACGCCACGCCTTCTGCATGAGGATAGGGGTCGAGCGCCAGGGACAAATGCTGGGCGGCCAGTTCACCGATGTCGATGCGCCCGTTGGTCATGGCCTCCGGAATGTCCTCCTCGGCGATGTTCGGGTCGATCTCGATCTCGTCATCCTCGCTGGGAACCAGCGACTCCGGAGCGAACAGGGCGCCGAAGCGGTCGGAGACCTGGGCCGGCACCGGCTCCAGCGTGATGACGCAGGTCTGCACCACGTCGGCCTCCAGTTCCCCCTCGACGCGCACCATCTGGCCGCCGCGCACGGAGCGCAGGCGGACCCTGGCGGTCAGACGTCCGATTCCGTCCAGTTCGAACCGCTCGGCGAGCGCCTTGCGCTCGGCCTCCGTCGCCTCGATGGTTTCGATCAGATCGCCGTCGCGATGGACGGCGTCGGCGCGGACGATGCGCGAGAATTCCGAAGCGGAACCGGCGGAAGGCGGAGTCGTGTTGCGCATGTCAGGCAATTCCTTGTCACAGCGCCCGTTCTGCAGCGGGCGCCTTCGTCTCTCTGTCAGATGAATCCGGTTGCCGGGAAAGGCAAGCCCATTCGGCGAGCCCCATGGAACGAGCCCCATAGAAAGAGACTCGGCCGGAACGGTCAGTCCATCCCGGCGCCGGGTGGCGGACCGAAGCGGACCTTCCCGGCCATGAGCGACTCCAGCGGCTGCGCCTCCAGCCCGGCCGCCTCGCGCCGGACATAGGCCGCCATGACGGCCAGCCGTTGCGGAGGCACATCCGATGCGGTGCCGTAGACGTTGTTGTCGAGGGCGACCTCCAACGCCGCATCGTTTTCATCGGCGAGCGCGCGGTCGTAGACCTCGATCCGTCCGGCGATGCCGCGCGCCATGGTCTTGATTCGCCGCCCGACTCCGCTGTCGCCCACCCCCTGCTCCATCAGCGACTTCTCGAAATGGTCGATCATCGCTTCGAAAAGGAGGCGCGAGCGGTCCGCCGCGGCGGCCCCCTGCCCCTTCAGGCGGCGCATCACCAAGAAGACGTGAAGCACCACCATGTCGAAGCGCCCGTCCAGCGTGTCGGGAACGCCAAGGTCACGGTAAAAGCCCGGCAGCCGGGCCTGCGCCGCGATCGTCAGATAGAAATCGGCGACGGCACGGGCTTCACGCCGACGCCGGAACAGGCGGTCAAGCACGGTTTCTCTCTCGCTCGGAGTTTCGTTGACAGGACAAACCGCGTGATGCGATTGTCCCGGCATTGCGGGCGGAATCCGGCCTGCCGCTCGAGTCCGGCGGTCCGCCCGCGCCATCATAGCCTGAGCACCATGACGAGATCGATTCCTTCGGCGCTGTGCGCCTTCGCCTTTCTGGGTCTCGCCGTCTCCGCCTGCTCGCCGACCGTGGCGACCCGTGGCAACATGGCGGACCCCGACCGAGTCGCCGAGATCAAGGCCGGACAGTCGCGGCGGGAGGATGTGGCGGACATTCTCGGCACGCCGACCTCCTTGGGAACCTTCGACCAGAATGTCTGGTACTACATCGGCCAGAAGACGGAGAAGCTCGCCTTCTTCGAGCCGAGCGTGATGGAGCGCCGCGTCGTCGTCGTCCATTTCGACGACGCCGGCGTGGTGAAGGAGATGAAGCAGCTCGACGCCACCGACGGCCAGCGGGTCGACATCGTCGACCGCAGCACGCCCACCGCCGGACGCGAGCTGAGCCTGCTGGAGCAGATGCTCGGCAACGTCGGCCGCTTCTCCGCCAAGGATTCGCGCAACCGCGGCCCCGGCCGCTGACGCGGAACAGTCTTCCGAGACGCGAAAAGCCCCGCTTCCGCGGGGCTTTTCTTTTGGCGCCGATCCGTTTGGAGCGTGCGCGATCCGACCTCAGCCGATCTGGGCGAGAATCGCCAGGAGCAGGATCGCCACGATGTTGGTGATCTTGATCATCGGATTGACCGCGGGGCCGGCGGTGTCCTTGTACGGGTCGCCGACGGTGTCGCCGGTCACCGCCGCCTTGTGCGCGTCGGAGCCCTTGCCGCCGTGGTTGCCCTCCTCGATGAACTTCTTGGCGTTGTCCCAGGCGCCGCCGCCCGAGGTCATCGAGATGGCGACGAAGATCCCCGTCACGATGGTGCCCAGCAGCATGGCGCCCAAGGCGGCGAAGGCCTGCGCCTGACCGGCGATGGCGGCGATGACGATGTACAGGACCACCGGCGCCAGCACCGGCAGCAGCGACGGGATGACCATCTCCTTGATCGCCGCGCGGGTCAGCATGTCGACGGCGCGGCCGTAGTCCGGCTTGGCGGTGCCTTCCATGATGCCGCTGATCTCGCGGAACTGGCGGCGCACCTCGACGACCACCGAGCCAGCGGCACGGCCGACCGCGGTCATGCCCATCGCCCCGAACAGGTAGGGCAGCAGGCCGCCGATCAGCAGGCCGACGACCACATAGGGATCGTCCAGCCGGAACTCGACCGCGACGTTCGGGAAATAGTGCTTCAGATCCTGCACATAGGCGGCGAACAGAACGAGGGCCGCGAGACCGGCCGAGCCGATGGCGTAGCCCTTCGTCACCGCCTTGGTGGTGTTGCCGACGGCGTCCAGCGCGTCGGTCGTCACGCGGATGTCCTTCGGCATGTCGGCCATTTCCGCGATGCCGCCGGCGTTGTCGGTCACCGGTCCGTAGGCGTCGAGCGCCACCACCATGCCGGCCAGGGCGAGCATCGTGGTCGCGGCGATGCCGATGCCGAAGATGCCGGCCTGCCCGTAGGCGATGATGATGCCGACGCAGATGACCAGGACGGGAAGCGCCGTCGCCTCCATCGACACCGCCAGACCCTGGATCACGTTGGTGCCGTGCCCGGTTTCCGACGAGCGGGCGACGCTGCGCACCGGGCGGAAGGCGGTGGAGGTGTAGTATTCGGTGATCCAGACCAGCAGGCCGGTCACGCCCAGCCCGACCAGCGACGAGACGAACAGGTTGCCGCCGGTGACGTAGCCGCCGCCGTTCAGGGGAATCGGCCGCGTGAAGCCGAACATGATCGCGGTCACGATCAGGATCAGCACGAGCGAGATGCCCGCGGTCGCCGCCAGGCCCTTGTAGAGGGCGGCCATGATGTTGTTGTTGCTGCCCAGCTTCACGAAGAAGGTGCCGGCGACGGAGGCGGCGATGCAGACCGCGCCGATGACCAGCGGGTAGACGAGCAGCAGGCGGATCACCTCGCCCGAAAAGAAAATCGCCGCCAGCAGCATGGTGGCGACGATGGTGACGGCGTAGGTTTCGAAGAGGTCGGCGGCCATACCGGCGCAGTCGCCGACATTGTCGCCCACATTGTCGGCGATCACCGCGGGGTTGCGGGGATCGTCCTCCGGAATGCCGGCCTCGACCTTGCCCACCAGATCGGCGCCGACGTCGGCCCCCTTGGTGAAGATGCCGCCGCCCAGCCGCGCGAAGATCGAGATCAGCGAGGCGCCGAAGCTGAGGGCGACCAGGGCCTCCAGCACCGCGCGGACCTGCACCGGATCGGTCACGCGGTAGATCATCGTCAGGATGCCGTAGTAGACACCCACCCCCAGCAGACCCAGCCCGACCACCAGCATACCCGTGATCGCTCCGGCCTTGAAGGCGATGTCCAGCGCCGGGGCCAAGCCCTGGGTCGCCGCCTGGGCGGTGCGCACGTTGGCCCGCACCGACACGTTCATCCCGATGTAGCCGGCGGCCCCCGACAGAACCGACCCGATCAGGAAGCCGATGGCCACATGGAGGCCGAGGAACGCGCCGAGGATGATGAGAAGCACCACGCCGGCGATGGCGATGGTTGTGTATTGGCGATTCAGATAGGCTCGGGCGCCCTCCTGCACGGCCGCTGCGATTTCCTGCATGCGGTCGGAACCGGCGGAGGCCGCCATGACTTGCTTGCCCGCGTGGTACCCATACGCCAGGGCCAACAGGCCACTGGCGATGATGATGACGAACGCTGCTGCCATCGGTTCCCCCAAATTCTTATGGTTTCGGGCCCGATTACCGCCTTGTCGTGAAAACGACCCGTACAAACGAAGGTGGATGACGGGCGAGTTGTTCACGAAAAGGATGCCGAAGAGAAAGGCACAATGCAACAGCCGCCACGTCCGAATAGGCGCGGCGATTTGGCCGAGGCGCTCCTGACTTTCGGATAGGCGTTTTTCAGAACGGTTACAAATTACGCTGTGTAACCACCTGAACAAGAACATTTTGCACCACGCCCTCCCCCACCACTTTCGCGGCGGCGGCGGCGAGTTTTTCTTTTACGGCAATGATGTTGACCAAGTTGCCGGTCATCACCGACCGGTCGTCCACCGCCGCATAAAGGGTCGACAGGCACCGGTCGTACACGAGCGGCTGGCGGGCCTGGACATAGGGAACCTTGTCGAGAACGACTTCCAGCGTGACGACCACGGTCACGAACTGCTCGACCTTTTGCGTTCCGATGGCCGGAACGACCAGCGGCGCCATGCGGACGAAGCCGGTGGGCGGCTTGGGCGGCGGCTCCTCCTTCTTGGGGGCCGACTCCTCATGCTCGACGAAATACTTGTTGTAGATCATCCAGCCGCCGAAGCCCGCGCCGCCCAGCAGCAGCAGGCCCAAAACCAGCAATATGACGGCCTTGATCACGCCAACCCTTTCCCGGAAACGGAATGGGTCGACGCTAGCGCCGCCCTGCTTTCGATTGCGTTAAGCGGAGTCGCGGGGCGGTCCCGCCGTCAGAAATGGTCCCAGCCGCGAGTCGGCAGGTCGAGCCCCCGCCCCTGCGCGTCGGTCACCGTGACCTCGCCCGCCGGCCCGTCCAGCAGATGGCCGATGGCGGTCACCGGCACGCCGGTCTCCGCCGACAGGGCGGCGAGCGTCGGAGCGGCGTCCTCCGCGGCGGTGAAGAGCAGTTCGTAATCGTCGCCGCCGGTCAGCGCCATGGCGAAACGCACCGGGTCGTCGTCGATCACCGACCGCGCGGCGTCCGACAGGGGCACCCGCCCCGACTCCAGAATCGCGGCGCAGCCCGACTCCTCGCAAAGATGGCCGAGGTCCGCGACCAGACCATCGGAGACGTCGAGGCAGCCGGTCGCCAGCCCGACCAGACGCGGCCCCAGCGTGGTCCGCGGATCGGGCCGCCGCAGGCGGCGAAGCAGCATGGAGCGCGCCGAGTCGTCGGCCACCTCCAGCGTGCCGTAGGCGATGCGCAGGCCGAGCGCGGCGTCGCCGATGGTGCCGGTGACGTAGACGCGGTCACCGGGGCGCCCGCCCCAGCGCGGCACCGCCCCGCCCTTCGGCACCAGACCGAAGGCGGTCACCGACAGGGTGATCGGGCCGGAGGTCGAGACCGAGTCGCCGCCGGCCAGGGCGATGCCGAACCGCCCCTGGTCCTCGCCAAGGCCGGCGGCGAAGCCGGCCAGCCAGTCCTCGCCCACCGTCTTCGGCAGGGCGGTGACCAGCGTGTAGGCGTAGGGGGCCGCCCCCATGGCGGCGAGGTCCGACAGGTTGGTGCGCAGCAGCTTCGCGGCGATGTCGGCGGGCGCGTCGTCGGCAAAGAAATGGACGCCGGCGACCATCGCGTCCGTGGTGACGACCAGCTCCTGGTCCGCCGGGACGCCGAACACGGCGGCGTCGTCGGCAAGCCCGCGGGCGCCCGGAAAACCGGACGCCAGCGGCCTGAAATAGCGGTCGATCCGCCCGAACTCGCCGAGCGGCCTACCGGCGGGGGCTGACCTAGCGGTCTTTGGACTGGTCACGGCTGGGGTCCGGCTGGGCCAGCTCGTCCGGCCGCAGCGCGCGGGCCACATGGTCGAGCACGCCGTTCACCATCCCCGGCTCGCGCGCCGCGAAGAAGGCGTGCGCCACATCCACATACTCGCTGATGAGGATGCGCGGGTGCGTGTCGTTGTGGACGAACAGCTCATAGGCGCCGGCCCGCAGGATGGCGCGCATCAGCAGTTCCAGACGGTCCAGCGCGTAGCGCGGCTCCAGAGCCGAGGCCAGCATGCCGTCGACCTCCGCCCGGCGGTGCGCGGCGCCGCGGACGATGTCGGCGAACAGCTGCGGGTCGGCGGCGACGAACTTCGCTCCGTCGATCTCCTCCCCCAGCCGGTGATTGACGAATTCGCCGATCACGGATTCCACGGCGATGCCGGTCGGTTCGATCTGGTTCAGGTCGATCTGGTACAGGGCCTGAACGGCGGCAAGGCGCGCGGCCTTGCGCCGGGCCTTGGCCGATCCGCCACCCGTCCGGTTCCGGGAGCCGCGCTTCTGTTTCGCGCGGCCAGCCGCGTCGTCGTTGCTCATGATGCTCAGTCTGTCAGGAATTGCACCGCGGGGTTACCGCGGATAGAGGCGGAATTGGCGCTTGAGTTCGATCATGTCAAGGCAGGCGCGCGCCGCGAAACCGCCCTTGTTCTTGGCGGTCACGGAGGCCCGGGCCCAGGCCTGCTCGCGGTTCTCCACCGTCAGCACGCCGTTGCCGATGGCCAGCGCGTAGCGCAGCGCGAGATCCTGGAGACCGCGGGCGCTCTCGTTGCAGACGATGTCGTAATGGGTGGTCTCGCCGCGGATCACGCAGCCCAGCCCGACATAGCCGTCGAAACGCTTGCGCGCCGTGAAGAAATCCATGGAGCGCAGGGCGTACAGGATCGCCGCCGGGATCTCCAGGCACCCCGGGACCGAGACGCGCTGGTAGGTGGCGCCCTCCTTCTCGATCTCGGCGATGGCGCCTTTCACCAGCTCGTCGGCGATGTCCTCGTAGAAGCGGGCTTCCACGATCATCAGATGGGGCTTTTCGGTCATCTCAGGGTCGCTCGGCTGGCCGTTACTGGTCTTGCGGGGGAATCGGGCGGTGGCCGAGCACGGTCAGGCCGTACCCCTCCAGCCCGATGATGGACTTCTTGCGGTTCGACAGCAGAACCATGTCGCGCACGCCCAGGTCCAGCAGGATCTGCGCGCCCACGCCGTAATCGCGCAGGGCGGGGGTCGGGTTGTCGTGACCTTCCAGCCGCGCCAGCACCGATTCCGTCAGGCTGTTGGCCATCGGCTCGCGCAGCAGGACGATGACGCCGCGGCCTTCCCGCGCGATCATCTCCATGGAGGCCTGAAGCTCGCCGTCGCGCGCGGCGCTCTTGTCGCCCAGCACGTCGTCCAGCACCGACAGGGCGTGCATGCGCACCAGCACCGGCTCGTCGCCGGAGATGTCGCCGCGCACCAGCGCGATGTGCTCCGCGTAGGCCACCTTGTTGACGTAGACGTACATCTGGAAGCGCCCGCCGAAGCGGCTGTCCAGGGTCGCCGCCAGCTTCTGCTCGACGATCGTCTCGGTGCGGCGGCGGTAGGCGATCAGGTCGGCGATGGTGCCCACCTTCAGCCCGTGGAACTGGGCGAACTTCACCAGATCCGGCAGGCGGGCCATGGTGCCGTCGTCGTTCATGATCTCGCAGATCACGCCCGCCGCGGTCATCCCGGCCATGCGGGCGATGTCCACCGAGGCCTCCGTGTGGCCGGCGCGGACCAGCACGCCGCCGTCGCGGGCGAGCAGCGGGAAGACGTGGCCCGGCGTCACGATGGCGTCCGGCCCGGCCGTCGGGTCGATGGCGACCTGGATGGTGCGGGCGCGGTCGGCGGCGGAGATGCCGGTCGTCACACCCTCGCGCGCCTCGATGGAGACGGTGAAGGCGGTCTGGTGGCGGGTGCCGTTCTGCTGCGCCATCAGCGGCAGGCGCAGCCGCTCGATGTGGTTCTGGTCCATGGCGAGGCAGATCAGGCCGCGCCCGTACTTGGCCATGAAGTTCACGGCCTCGGGAGTCGCGCACTGGGCCGGGATGACCAGATCGCCTTCGTTCTCGCGGTCCTCGTCATCGACGAGGATGAACATCTTGCCCTGGCGCGCCTCCTCGATGATCTCCTCGGGGCGCGACAGATACTCGTGAAACTCGGACGTCATTCCTGCCCTGCCAGCCGCGCCACATACCGCGCGAGCATATCGATTTCCAGGTTCACCCGATCCCCGGCCTTCAGCGCGCCGAAGGTGGTCGCATCCTGGGTGTGCGGGATGATGTTCACGCCGAAGCGCGCACCATCGACCTCGTTCACCGTCAGCGACACGCCGTCCAGCGCCACCGACCCCTTGGAGGCGATGTATTTCGCCAGGGTGGCCGGCGCCTCGAAGGTGAAGCGCTTCGACTCGCCGTCGGCGCGGACCTCCACGACCGTGGCGACGCCGTCGACATGGCCGGACACGATGTGCCCGCCCAGCTCGTCGCCGACCTTGAGCGCGCGCTCCAGATTGACGCGCGTGCCCTCGGCCCAGCCGCCCAGCGTCGTTTTCGACAGGGTTTCGGCGGAAGCCTGGACGGCGAACCAGCCCGGCCCCTTCTCGACCACGGTCAGGCAGACGCCGTTGTTGGCGATGGACGCGCCGATGGGAACCGTCTCCATAGCGAAGGCGGTCTCGACGGTGAACCGGGTGTCGCCCTGCCGTTCCACGGCCCGAACGCGCCCAACATCGGTGATGATTCCGGTGAACATGGGCCGGCAATTTAGCAGGTTTTCAATCGTGTGAAAGATTCATCCGCACGGCGTGCCACGCAACGGACTGTTGCGCCCGGCACGGTGCCGGACGCCGTGGAAAACGCCACCGCTCAACCGCGGCGGACGTAGCTTTCCACAAGATCGTCCCCGGCCGGACGCAGGTCGGTCCGGCGGAACCGCGCCATGCGCTCCAGCCCGTCCACCCCGAAGGCGTGGACCGCCGGCAGCCCGTCGCCGCCCATGACCGAGGCGGCGCGGAACCATTCGAGCCGGTCCGCCAGATTGGCGCGCAGCAGCGAGGCCGCCAGCGTGGCGCCGCCCTCCACCAGCACGCGGGTCAGGCCACGGCGCGCCAGGGCGGCGCTCGCCGCGACCAGATCCGGCAGGCCCGCGGAGTCGGCGGGCACGCGGATCACCTCGAGTCCGCAGTCCTGGAAGACGGCCAGACGGCCCGGGTCGGCGTCCTCGCGGGTGACCACCCAGGTCGGGACGGACCGCGCGCCCGCCGCCAGCTTCCCGGTCAGCGGCAGGCGCAGCCGGCTGTCCACCACGATGCGCACGGGCGACCGGTGGCCCAGTCCCGGCAGGCGGCAGGTGAGTTCCGGATCGTCGGCCAGGGCGGTGCGGATGCCGACCATGATGGCGTCGTGGGTGGCGCGCAGCCGGTGCCCCCAGGCCCGCGCCGTCGGCCCGGTGATCCATTGCGACTGGCCGCTGTGGGTGGCGATGCGCCCGTCCAGAGTCGTCGCCGCCTTCAATGTATAGAGTGGGCGTTCGTCCTGGATGCGCCGGAAGAAGCCTTCATTGAGCGTCCAGGCCTCGTCCTCGCAGACTCCGGCGTCCACGGTGATCCCGGCGGCGCGCAGCCGCTCCAGCCCGCCACCGGCGACCCGCGGGTCGGGATCGCCGCAGGCCACCACCACCCGTGCCACCCCGGCCTCGGCCAGAGCCAGGGCGCAGGGCGGCGTTTTCCCGTAATGATTGCAGGGCTCCAGCGTCACATAGGCGGTCGCTCCGCGCGCGGCACCGCCGGCGCGGGCCAGCGCTTCCGTCTCGGCGTGCGGCCGTCCGCCCGGCTGGGTCCAGCCGCGCCCGACCACCACGCCATCGCGCACGATGACGCAGCCCACCGCCGGGTTCGGCCATGTGTTGCCGAGCCCGCGCGCCGCCAGGGCCAGGGCGGCCCGCATGTGGCGGACATCGTCGGGATGGATGGCCTGCATCGCCATGGGCGCCGCCCGTCCCCTCACCCGTTCTGGGCTTCGGGGGCGAGCTGCTCGACGAACTCGTTGAAGTCCGACGCCTCGCGGAAGTCCTTGTAGACCGAGGCGTAGCGGATGTAGGCGACCTGATCGAGCGTCTGGAGCGCCACCATGATCATTTCGCCGATCTGCTTCGACGGGATCTCGCTCTCGCCGGAGGATTCGAGCTGGCGCACCAGGCTGTTCACCACCCGGTCGATGCGGTCGGCGTCGATCGGGCGCTTGCGCAGCGCGATGCGCATGGAGCGCAGGAGCTTCTCGCGGTCGAAAGGCTCCCGCTGGCCGGTGCTCTTCACCACCGTCAGCTCACGGAGCTGAACGCGCTCGAAGGTGGTGAAGCGCGCGCTGCAACTGGGGCAGAACCGCCGCCTGCGGATCGCCGAGTTGTCCTCGGTCGGTCGCGAGTCCTTGACCTGGGTGTCCTCGTGTCCGCAGAACGGGCAGCGCATGTCCGGCCTTTCCCCTTAGTCGGTCTTGATGATTACAGGGTCGGGTAGATGGGGAAGCGGCGGCACAGCTCGCGCACCTCCTCCCGCACCTTCGCCTCGACCGCCGCGTTGTCGCCGGAGTTGCTGGCGGCCAGACCGTCCAGCGTCTCGACGATCAGGCGGCCGACCTGCTCGAACTCGGCGACGCCGAAGCCGCGGGTGGTGGCCGCCGGGCTGCCCAGGCGGACGCCGGAAGTGATCATCGGCTTCTGCGGGTCGAACGGCACGCCGTTCTTGTTGCAGGTCATGCCGGCGTGCTCCAGGCTCGCCTCGGCGGCCTTGCCGGTGAGGTTCTTCGGACGCAGGTCGACCAGCACGATGTGGCTGTCGGTGCCGCCGGACACGATGTCCAGCCCGCCCTCGCTCAGCACCTTCGACAGGGCGCGGGCGTTGTCCAGGACGCTCTTGGCGTAGGTCTTGAACTCCGGACGCAGCGCCTCGGCGAAGGCCACCGCCTTGGCGGCGATGACGTGCATCAGCGGGCCGCCCTGCAGGCCGGGGAAGACCGCCGAGTTGATCTTCTTGGCGATCTCCTCGCTGTTGGTCAGCACCATGCCGCCGCGCGGGCCGCGCAGCGTCTTGTGGGTGGTGGTGGTGACCACGTCGGCGTAGGGGAACGGGTTCGGATAGACGCCGCCGGCGATCAGTCCGGCATAGTGGGCGATGTCCACCATGAAGTAGGCGCCGACCTCGTCCGCGATGGCGCGGAAGCGCTGGTAGTCGAGGACGCGCGGATAGGCCGAGCCGCCGGCGATGATCAGCTTCGGCTTGTGCTCGCGGGCCAGACGCTCGACCTCGTCGAAGTCGATCAGGTGGTCGTCACGGCGCACGCCGTACTGCACGGCCTTGAACCACTTGCCCGACAGGTTCGGGGCGGCGCCGTGGGTCAGGTGGCCGCCGGCCGCCAGCGACATGCCGAGGATGGTGTCGCCCGGCTGGAGCAGGGCGAGGTTGACCGCCTGGTTGGCCTGCGACCCGGAGTTCGGCTGGACGTTGGCGAAGCCGCAGCCGAACAGCTTGCACGCGCGCTCGATCGCCAGCGTTTCGGCCACGTCCACATACTCGCAGCCGCCGTAGTAGCGCCGGCCGGGATAGCCCTCGGCGTACTTGTTGGTCATGACCGAGCCCTGGGCCTCCAGCACCGCCTGGGAGACGATGTTCTCGGACGCGATCAGCTCGATCTGCTCCTGCTGGCGGACCAGCTCGTCGCGCACCGCGCGGGCCAGTTCGGGATCGGTCTCGGCGAGCGAGGCGGCGAAGAAGCGGCCGATCTCGGCGCGGGGGTCGGCGTTGGTCACGGTCATGGCAGGGCAGGTCCTTGGTTCAGAAAACAGTCGCGGGCCGGGTAAAGGGCCGTCTCATCCCATCTTGGCGATTCGCCGGCTGTGCCGCTCACCGCCCTCGAAATCGGTCTTCAGGAAGGCGTCCACGCAATCCTTCGCGATCTCCGCGCCGATGATGCGGGCACCCAGCGCCACCACGTTCGCGTCGTTGTGCTGGCGCGCGAGGCGGGCGGTGGTCACGTCGTGCACCAGGGCGGCACGGATGCCCGGATGGCGGTTCGCCGCGATGCTGATACCGATGCCGCTGCCGCAGATCAAGACGCCGAGCGCCGCGCGCTTCCCGTTGATGGCACCCGCCAGCGCCGTGGCGAAATCCGGGTAGTCCACCGATTCCGGACCGTTGCAGCCGAGGTCCAGCACCTCGTAGCCGTTGCCGGCCAGCCAGGAGGCGATCTGGGCCTTCATCTCGTACCCCGCGTGATCGGACGCGATCGCGATGGTGGTCATGAAAGAAAAACTCCGTGCACGAATACGAATGGCGCCGGCCCGGAGGGAACACCCGGCGGGGACGGCGGCACGGCGGGCAAGCTACCAGATGTCGCCCCGAACCGCCAGAAGGACACAACGCACGGGGGCTTTGCGCCGGGCACAGAACCGCAGAAGGGGGCATGCCGGAGGCGGAGGCGGAAAAATGGACAGGGCTCGCGATACATGCCGAGAACAAATGTTTCTCTATTTCCCGTGTCCGTTGACGTTAACGGCCAGTAAGCATGTCGAGCGCTTCGGTGTCGCTCCACGAATCGGTCAGTTGCCGTGCCCGATTCCCATGGTCTTGGCTAACTTCCCCTCACTAGACAATGCCTAAACGTGGGGCAGAGCAGCCCCAGGCCGGCCATTTCCTGGGACATCTGATTTGCCGCGCCTTGTAACTTCATGCAGATCGCAAATAACTTAATTCGCTGCTTTCGAAATTATATTGACACCCAAATCACGCTGTGCAACTTGGTTGCTAGGGACAAAATGAAAAATCAGGACTAATGGCAATGAGTGACCAGCTTCGCGCCGATGTGCCCGATAACGAGCTTCTGCGGATGACCGCGGACATCGTCTCCGCATATGTCAGCAAGAACGTTCTGCCGGCGCAGCAGATTCCCGAGGTGATCAACACGGTCTACTCGTCGCTGACCGGGCTGAACACGCAGCCCAGAGAAGTTCCTTCGGAGCCCCTGAAGCCCGCCGTGCCGATCCGCAAGTCGGTGACGCCCGAATACATCGTCTGCCTGGAAGACGGCAAAAAGCTGAAGATGCTGAAGCGCCATCTGCGCTCCACATACAACATGTCGCCGGACGAATACCGGGCGCGCTGGAGCCTGCCACCCGATTACCCGATGGTCGCGCCGAACTACGCGGCGCAGCGCTCGGAGTTCGCCAAGCGGATCGGCCTCGGCCGCAGCTCCGGCCGCCAGACCCGCCGCAAGGCCGGCTGAGAGTCCGCACCGTCCTGAACGAGACAGGGCCGGCCTTCCCGATGGGAGGCCGGCCCTGTCTCGTTTCACCGCCATGTCTTTCGCGAGGCTGGACCGTCCGGGCCCTGGCGCGGACGGACGTCGCCGAAGCCGCCCGCGCCCCTCATCACCCGCAGTTGCGGCCCGACAGGCGACAGTTGAACCGCTCGACGTTGCGGGTCAGTTCCTGCCCGGTGCTGGTGTTTTCCTCGTTCAGGCAGCGCAGATAGTCCATGGTCTTGTCCACGTACTCCTTCACCTCGAACTGGCAGGCGGCCATCTTGTCCGCGCTGACGAAGGTGGTGGTGTCGCTCATGCAGAGCGGAACGCCGGGCTTCGTGCAGATGATGGTGGTTTCCGCCCGCGCCGGGCTTTGCACCGCCACGGCCAGAACCAGCAGCGCGGCCGCCGGAGCCGGGATCTTTCTCAACAGCACGGGCATTCTCCGCAAGACCGTCACGCAACGCATTGCGATCGTCTCCCTCCACATTCGGTCAGGGCCGCCGCGCCCGGGAGAGCGCTGCCCGGGACGCACGGCGGTCCGTTCGTTCGTGGAGGGGTTTCTACAGGCGTTACATCCGATGCACCAGTGCCCAAGGCGCGGCATAGGTCTAGAGTCGGACCCGAGCAGTTCACCCCCGGAACGGTTCCGCAGGTCCGGTGCCGGGATGTCAGTGCTCACCATCAGCAGAAGCCAAGACTAGCCGCGCCCCCCGCCCCGCCGGGAGGGCGCGCTTCTTGGCGTCTTCATGTCCAGATCCGGGTCAGCGTTTGGCCGCGTCACGCTTCAGGACGAACTGCAGCTTGCTGATCGCGGTCCGTTTCAGCAGTTCCAGGCTCCCGGTGGCGGGTCCGACGACCGACACCTCCGTCGCGGTGACCGGATCGATGGCCATCACCTTCATATAGCTGCCGACCCGCTGGAACTCGAACAGCACCTCGCCGCCGCCGCCCCGTGCGCCGTTGCCCGCGCCATTTCCAGCCGCCTGGCCTTTTCCGGGCGCCCGATTGCCCACCATTGCTTTTTCTCCATCGCCGGCCTTCGCCGGTCCCGTTACCACCTTAGCACAGCGCAACCGTCGCGGAACCCCGTCTGCTACGTTCTGTTGTTGGCGGACGACGCACTCAGCAAGGGAGTACCGGCACCATGGCTGCCAAGACCATGCAGGATCTGCTGATCGAAGAACTCCGCGATATCTACCACGCCGAAAAGCAGCTCACCAAGGCCTTGCCGAAGCTCGCCAAGGCGGCCCATTCCGAGCAGCTCCGCGCGGCCTTCGAATCCCATCTGGAAGAGACCCGCGGCCAGATCGAGCGGCTCGAGCAGGTGTTCGAGGAACTGGACACCCGCACCCGCGGCAAGCATTGCGACGCGATGGAGGGGCTGATCAGCGAAGCCCGCGAAATCATGGAGATGGGCCTCGCCCCGGAGGTTCAGGACGCCGCCCTGATCGCCGCCGCCCAGAAGGTCGAGCATTACGAGATCGCCAGCTACGGCACCGTCCACGCCTACGCCACCGCCTGCGGCCTCACCAAGGTGGCGGATCTGCTGGAGCAGACCCTGAACGAGGAGAAGGAAACCGACAAGAAGCTGAATGTCCTGGCCATCAACGACGTCAACAAGAAGGCCATGCAGGCCAGCGGGCAGAAGGCGGCCTGACCGCGGCACGCCAGGTCACGAGCCGAATCTCTTGTTACAGCGGGGGCCATTGAAGGCGGGCGGGTGAGCCCCTACTATCGGGGTCACCCAATCGATTTTTTCGGTGCCCGCTCATGCGCAGGGTCGCGTCTTTCCTCGGCTGCCTTCTCGTCTCCGCCACCGTCGCCGGTTCGGCCATGGTGGCACAGGCGGCGGAGGGACCGGCGGCCCTGCCACCCTCCGTCCGCATCAAGCCGGTGATGGTCCCCATCGTCACCCGCGGGCAGGTCGAGCGTTACACGCAGATCGAGGTGATGCTGGAGGTGGCGAACGCCACCCGTCTGGGCGAGGTCCAGGTGGCCATCCCGCGGCTGCACGACGCCGCCCTGCGCGCGGTCTATCTGGGCATCGAGGAGGGATGGATCGTCCGCGGCAACATCGCCAACATGCCCGCCCTGCGCCGCAAGATCGACGAGGAAAGCGTCAAATTGTTCGGCAAGGACGTGGTCAGCCGCATCCTCATCACCCCGCTGTCCCGGCAATCCTCCTTTCCCTGACCCCCTTCCCTCTTCCGGCGGTTGCCTCATCGGCCGCTTCGCGGCAGCATGACCGTCTGACCGGTAGGGAAACGCGAGAATGGCCGTGGTTTATGTGGCGCGCAGCGCCGCGCTGACGAAATGGGCGTCCGACGTCGGACAGGGGAAGCACATCTTCAAGCTGGGCGTCGCGGCCGACAAGGACGCCGCCAAGGCCGCCATCGACGCCGGCTGGGCGGGCGAGAGCGATTGGCGCCCGGTCCACAGCCAGGAGGTGGCCGACCTTGAGGAGGAGGCGGTGATCGAGCGCCTGATGCGCAAGGAAAAGGTCATCGATCCGACCTATTACCCGAAGCTGAAGGGCGCCACGGGAGTCTTCCGCATCACCCTGACCAACGTCCAGAACAGCCTTCTCGTCGCCAAAGCGATGTCCGCCGACGAGCCGCTGACCGACGTCAAGGTGAAGCCGAAGGACATCGCGGACTACATGATCCGCAACGCCCTGCCCTCCCCGTCATGAGCAGACCGCCTCTCTACACCATTGGTTACGAAGGCGCTTCCTTCGACTCCGTGCTGCGCGCATTGAAGGCGCGGGGCGTCGGGGTTCTGCTGGACGTGCGGGAGCTGCCGCTGTCCCGCCGCGCCGGCTTCTCCAAGAGGCCGCTGTCCGCCGGACTGGAGGAAGCCGGGATCGGCTACGTCCACCTGAAGGGGCTGGGCACGCCCAAGGAAGGCCGCGTCGCCGCCCACCAGGGCGATTTCGACCGCTTCTGGTCGATCGTCGAAGCGAAGATGCAGACTCCGGAAGCCGAGCACGATCTGAACCGCGCCGCCGCCCTGGCGCGGGAAAAGCCCGCCTGCCTGCTTTGCTTCGAGGCGTCGCCGCACCTCTGCCACCGGCTCCGCGTCGGCGAGGCGCTTCACGGCCGCTTCGGTTTCACGGTGGAGCATCTGAACCCCACCGACCTCTCCTTCTAGGGGCTGACATGCATTCCCGCTGGTACCGCTTCGCCGATCTATCCGCCGGCACCCTTCACGACATGCTCCACCTCCGCCAGAGCGTGCTGGTGGTCGAGCAGGCCTCGCCCTTCCCCGATCTGGATGGTCGCGATCCGGTTGCGCAGCATCTGGCTCTGTATGACGGCGACGGCCCGGCTCCGGTCGGCTACGCCCGTATTTTCGGCCCTGATCCGGCGACCGGCGCCACGTCCTTCGGGCGGCTGGCGTTGGCCCCGGCATGGCGCGGCAAGGACCTGGGGCGCCGGCTGGTCGCGGAGTGCCTGGAGCGGCTGGTCCTCAACTGGCCGGAGCACGACGTTCAGATCAGCGCGCAGCTTTACCTGGAGCGATTCTACGGCAGCTTCGGCTTCCGCCGCGTCAGCGGCGTTTACGATGACGTCGGCATCGACCACATCGACATGCGGCTGAGCCGTTAGGGCGGGAAATTCCGTCTACCTCTTGGCGTCCGCCAGGATGTCGCCGGCCTCCTTGCGGATGACGTTCAGGTTCTTCAGCAGGATCGCCAGCGCCTGATCGTAATTGAAGGCCTCCTCCGACTCGTCCGGGATGTCGGTGTCGTCAGCGGCGACGGAAACCTTGGCCTTCTTCTTCACGGTCGAGAAATACTCGCTGCCGGTCTTCTCGAATCCCTTGATGGCCTTCTGCAGGGCGTCGACGTCGTTGGCCCGGGTGGCGGCGTCCAGCGCCTTCGTCGCCTTCTCAAGCCCGCTCGACGCCCGGAAGGCGAGCAGGAAGCCTTCGGCCGGCTTCTTCTTGCCGGTCAGCGCCTCGAACATCTTCTTGGCGGCGGTCCAGTCGGCGAAGAAGGTGGTGGCGGGCATCTCCTTGCCGCCGCCGGCCTTCTCCAGCTTCTTCAGGGCGGCTTGGCTTTCCAGCTGGGCCATCTGCTCGACGTTCATGGCGCCGCCCAGCATGTCGGCCGCCACTTCGACGGCGCCCTCGTTCTTCGCCTTCTGCGCCTTCACGATGACGGCGCTGAGCTTCGCCCGGAAGATCTTGGTCGCCTGGAGCAGGTCGGCCAGCGCCGCGCGCAGCGCCTTGGCGTCCCCGGCCTTGTAAGCCTTGTCCCAGGCCGCGGCGGCCTTCTCCACGTCACCGGACTTCTTCACCACCGCCAGCGCGTCGCCCGAATTCGGAATTTTCTTCGCCTCGGACTCGCACTTCGCCTTGTGCTTCTTGAATTCGGGAGCGGCGGCGAACGGCATGGTCAGGTCTCCGGCTTGATGTCTTCCACCCCGCTCGACCGCAGCGAACGGTTGCAGAAGACTAAGCGACGTCCCGCCGGCGTCAACACGGACCCGGTTCAAAATGGAAGAAGCGGCTCCGCTTGGCCCATCGCTCTAGCCGACGACCATCGCCTGAAGCGTTTCCAGCCGGTCGGCTTCCGCCGCCGGCTTGTCCCAGCGGATGCGGTGGATGCGCGGGAAGCGCATCGCCAGACCGCTCTTGTGGCGGTTCGACGGGTGCACGCTGTCGAAGGCGACCTCCAGCACCAGCCCCGGCTCGACCTCGCGCACCGGGCCGTAGCGGCGGGTCGTGCGGTTGCGCACCCAGCGGTCGAGTTCCACCAGCTCGGCGTCGGTGAAGCCGAAATAGGCCTTGCCGACCGGCACCAGCTCCTCGCCGCGCCAGACGCCGAAGGTGAAGTCCGAATAGTAGCTGGACCGCTTGCCGTGGCCGCGCTGGGCGTACATCAGCACGGTGTCGAGCGTCAGCGCCCCGCGCTTCCACTTGAACCAGGGCCCCTTGGGGCGCCCGGCGACGTAGACGCTGTCCTTGCGCTTCAGCATCAGCCCTTCGATGCTGTACTCCCGGCTGCCCTCGCGCAGCCCCTTCAGCGCCTCCCAGCCCTCGAACGGCACCAGCGGCGACAGATCCATCCGCCGGGGCCGCACCGCGTCGTGCCAGCGCTCCAGCCGGGCGCGCCGCTCGGTGAAGGGCAGGCTCCGCAGATCCTCCTCGCCGTCGAACAGGATGTCGTAGAGCCGCACCCAGGCGGGAAATTCCTTGAGCATCGCGGCGGTGACCGTTTTGCGGTTCAGCCGCTGCTGGAGGTCGTTGAAGGGCGCGATGTCGCCCTCGTCGCGGGCGACCAGCAACTCGCCGTCCAGCACGGCGTCGAAGGTCATGTGGTCGGCGATGTCGGGAAAAGCGCCGGACACGTCGTCGCCGGTGCGGCTGTAGATTCGCCGCTCGCCGCCGCGGGCCGCCAGCTGCACGCGGATTCCGTCCCATTTCCATTCCGCGGCGTAGTCGGCCGGATCGAGCCCGGCCATGTCCTCCTCCTCCAGGGGATGGGAGAGCATCAACGGGCGGAAGCCGGCGCCCTTTCCCGCCGCCGGCCGGTCGGACCGTCCTTCCAGCCAGGCGAACAGGTCGGCGTAGGGCGGGGTCAGACCGTGCCAGCACTCCTCGAGATCGCCGAGGTCGACCTTGCCCCATTCCGCCAGCGCCGTCTTGGCCAGCCGCGCCGACACGCCCACCCGCAGGCTGCCGGTGATGAGCTTCAGCAGCGCGAAGCGGCCCGAGGAATCGAGCGTGTCCAGCCAGCCCTCCACCAGCCCCATCACCTGCCCGCGCTTGGCCGCGCGCAGCGTATCCACCACCTCGGTCATGGAGGGCGGCAGGCTGTTCGCCCGCTCCGGACGCTCCGGCCAGATCAGCGCGACCGTCTCGGCGAGGTCGCCCACATAGTCGTAGGACAAGGCGAACAGCTCGGGATCGACGCGGGTGGCGACCAGCTGCCGGATGGCCGCCGGCTTGGCCTCGTGGAAGACCAGAGACTCCGTCAGGGCCGCCAGAGCCCAGCCGCGGTCGGGGTCCGGCGTGGTCGCGAAGAAATCCGCCAGCAGGCGGATCTTGCCGTTGCGCGCCGGCATGAAGACCAGCCCGTCGATCAGGGAGGAGAAGTTCTTCACGCCCCCTCCTCCTCGAAGCCGACCAGGGCCAAGGCGCGGGCGCGGATGCCGCGCTGGGTCGCGTGGTGGACCAGCGCCTCCTCGCGGCCGTGGGTCACCCAGACCTCGGGAGCGGCGACCTCGTCGAGCGTCTGGACCAGCTCGTCCCAATCGGCGTGGTCGGAGATGACCAGCGGCAGTTCCACACCGCGCTGGCGCGCCCGCTGCCGCACCCGCATCCAGCCGGAGGCCATCGCCACCACCGGGTCGGTCAGCCGCCGCGCCCAGCGGTCGGCCACCGCGCCGGGCGGGGCCAGGACCAGGGCGCCCTTCAGTTCCTCCTTCGCCGCGACGGTGGCTGGGCGAAGCTCGCCCAGCGGCACGCCGAAGCCCTCGTAGAGCTTGCAGATCGGCTCCAGCGCGCCGTGCAGATAGATCGGCCGGTCGTAGCCGGCGGCGCGCAGCAGGGAGATCACCCGCTGGCATTTGCCCAGCGCGTAGGCCCCGACGACGTGACTGCGCTCCGGAAAGAGCGACAGGGAGTGCAGCAGCTTGTCGATCTCGCCCAGGTCGGGCGGATGGCGGAAGACCGGCAGGCCGAAGGTCGCCTCGGTGATGAAGACGTCGCAGGGCACCGGCTCGAACGGGGCGCAGGTGCGGTCGAAGCGCCGCTTGTAGTCGCCGGACACCACCACCCGCGTCCCCGCATGCTCCAGCACCACCTGCGCGCTGCCCAGCACATGACCGGCGGGGACCAGCCGCACCGTCACGTCGCCGATGCGGATCGCCTCGCCGTAGTCGAGCGTCTGCGTGGCGGCCCCCGCCCCCTCGCCCAGCCGTTGCCGCATGATGGCGAGCGTCCCGGCGGTGGCGAGCACACAGGCGTGGCCGGGCCGGGCGTGGTCGGAATGGCCGTGGGTGACCACGGCGCGGTCCACCGGGCGCAGGGGGTCCACGTAGAAGCCGCCGGGCTCCACGTAGAGCCCCTCGGGGCAGACCTTCATCCAGCGTTCGGCGGGGGGGCGGGCGGGGCTTTGTGCAGGCATGTGCTGCAATATAGGCCGTCCTCGCGAAAGGACAAAATTCCGATTCCAGCGGTTGCACCGGCGCGGAGCACAGCGCAGGATGCGGGAGAACGAGGGAGAGTCCGACCATGCACCACCGCCTGTCCCCGACGCCCGAGGTCGCCGCCGCCCTGGCCGAGGGCCGGCCCGTGGTGGCGCTGGAATCCACCGTCATCTCCCACGGCATGCCCTACCCGAGGAATCTGGAGACGGCGACGGCGCTGGAGGACGCGGTGCGAGCCGAGGGGGCGGTGCCCGCGACCATCGCCGTCCTCGACGGGCGCATCCGCGTCGGTCTGGACGGCGAGTCCCTGGAACGGCTCGCCAAGGGCGGCACCGGCGTCATGAAGCTGAGCCGCCGCGACCTGCCCGTCGCTCTGGCCACCGGGGTGCCGGGCGCCACCACCGTGGCCGCCACCATGATCGCCGCGCGGCTGGCCGGGATCGCCGTCTTCGCCACCGGCGGCCTGGGTGGCGTGCACCGCGGCGCCGAAACCAGTTTCGACGTGTCGGCGGATCTCGACGAGCTGGCCCGCACCAGCGTCTGCGTCGTCTGCGCGGGTGCCAAGTCGATTCTCGACCTGCCCAAGACGCTGGAGGTTCTGGAGACGCGCGGGGTCCCCGTCCTGGGGCTGGGCACCGATGAATTTCCGGCCTTCTACAGCCGCAACTCTGGTCTGCCTGTCTCTCATCGCTGTGACAACGTGCACGAGGTCGCGGCCATCCTGCGGGCCAAATGGGAGCTTGGGCTGGAGGGTGGCGTGGTCCTCGCCAACCCCATCCCGGAGGCCGACGCGCTCGATGGCGAGGCCATGGAACGGGCCATCGCCCAGGCGCTGAGGAAGGCGGAACATGATGGAATCACGGGGAAATCCGTTACGCCTTATCTCCTCGCGGCGCTGGAGCGGATCACCGGCGGGCGCAGCCTGACCGCGAACATGGCGCTGATCCGAAACAACGCCGTCACCGCGGCGCGGCTGGCGACGGCCTACGCGGCGCTGACGGCCTGATCGGTCATAGACCATTACGCATAAGAGGTAAGCCATCCGTGACATCCGGATTTAAGCACCCGTTAACCGACGCCGGGTGAATCTGCGCTCGTTCTTCACGGAGGTCTCTATGCGTGCGCCCAGCCCGTCGAACCTGGTTTCCCGGATGATCGCCATGGCCGCCCAGCCCGACGAGGGCATTGGCGAAACCGACAACCGCCCGGCTGCGCGGGTCAAGAAGATCGTCTGGGCCTCCCAGGCGGCGAAACTGCGGGGCTCCCTCTCCTCGCGCCTCGTCCATGAAATCGAATGCGCGGTGTCCGCCGATCTCGACAGCATGGAGTTGCCGGAGGTGTTCTTCACCTCCGTCGAGTTCGCCGGCCGGGTCATCACCTGCGACCTGGACGCCTCGGGCACGGCTTCGATCTTCGGCCTGATCGACATCAGCGACTATGACGAGCTGGTGGAGGAAGCCGGCGACGACGCGCTGTTCGGCGTCGATTGGGACGGCGTCTACGTCACCCCGGCGCGCACCCGCCACTGAGGCTTTCCGCGCGATCCGAAAAAAAGCCGCGGGACCCGGACGCACGCCGGGTCCCGCGGCTTTTTGCGTTGGCGTCCTCAGCCCAGCGCGCGGGCGAGGATGATGTCGAGATTCTTGAGCATCTCCGGATCGCGCCTGTCCGGCGCGGTCATGATCGCGTGGTCGAGCGCGGTGTGGCAGCCCTGGGCGCACAGCCCGTCGCGCCCCCGCAGCTTCGGCGCGAGCGTCTTGACCAGGGACCGGGCATTCCCGGCGTTGGCGACCACCACGCGGATGACGGCGTCCACGGTGACGTGGTCATGGTCCGGATGCCAGCAGTCGAAGTCGGTGACCATGGCGACGGTCGCGTAGCACATCTCCGCCTCGCGGGCGAGCTTGGCCTCCGGCATGTTGGTCATGCCGATCACGTCGCAGCCCCAGCTCCGGTACAGCTCGGACTCGGCCTTGGTCGAGAATTGCGGGCCTTCCATGACCATGTAGGTGCCGCGGCGCTGATGCGGCACCTTCAGCTCGACCAGCGCCTCCTCGATCAGATCGCCCAGCCGCCCGCAGACCGGATGGCCCAGCGCCACATGCGCCACCAGACCGGTGCCGAAGAAGCTCTTGTTGCGGGCGAAGGTGCGGTCGATGAACTGGTCGATCACCACGAAGGTGCCCGGCGGCAGATGCTCCTTCAGCGAGCCGACGGCGGACACCGACAGGATCTCGGTCACGCCCAGCGCCTTCAGCGCGTAGATGTTGGCACGGAAGTTCAGCTCGGACGGCGGGATGCGGTGACCGCGGCCATGGCGCGGCAGGAAGACCAGCTTCTGGCCGTTCAGCTCGCCCGTCAGCAGTTCGTCCGACGGGTCGCCGAAAGGCGTTTCCACCTTCACCCAGCTCTGATTCTCCAAGCCGTCGATGTCGTAGACGCCGCTGCCGCCGATCACGCCGAGCACCGGCGCGGACCCGGTTTGCGCCATAGTCACATGCCTCCGTCAATGGGAGGGCGCAGTATTCCGCCCCGGCCCGGCAAAGGCAACCGTCACCGGCGCGGCCACGGCGGCGGTCACAGCGTGCGCAGAAGCACCACGACCAGCGTCAGGTAGACGGCGGCCTTCGCCGCGGTGCCGAGGCGGGCGACGCTCCACAGCGCCACGCCGGGGCGGCGGAACAGGGCGACCAGCGCCATCCCGGCGCCGAACCCGCCGAGATGGGCCGCCCAGGCCACGTCGCCCAGGCTGGAATCCGGGGACGGCGGCATCAGCGTCATCGCCACGTTGATCGCCAGGAAGCTGCCCACCACGAAGGAGGCGGGAACCCTCGGCCCCGGAGTCACGCCGAGCGTGGCCTGCGGGTGCAGCAGCAGGAAGGCTCCCATCACCCCGCAGATGCCCCCGCTCGCCCCGACCAGAGGCGCCATGGGGTCGACGGCCAACGCCCCCTCCACGACGGCCCCCGCCGCGGCGCAGAGCAGGAAGAACAGCAGATAGCGCAGGCTGCCCATCGCCAGCTCGACCGCGCCGCCGAAGGCCCACAGCGCCAGCATGTTGCTGACCAGATGCACGATGTCGCTGTGGATCAGGACATGACCGAACAGCCCGCGCCACACCGCCCAGCTGGGCAGCGGCCCGGCCGTCTCCACGGTTCCGAAGAAATAGGCGGGAACGAAGGCGAGGGATTCCGGCGGCACGCCCAGCACGAAGGCCAGCGTGCAGGCCATGACGATGCCCTGGTTGACGTAGGGAATCCTTCTGGCAGCGCGCACCGCTCCCCCTTCGCCGATGACCGGAGCCTTGAGGGCGCGGCCTTCATCCTTGCTCGATATGGGGGTTCTTGCGCCGATGACCAGCACCCGAAAGCACCCCGCGAACGGGGGCACGGGCCGGACCGGTCAGTAATTCCACTCCCACTTGACGCCGACGCGGGTGTCGGAGTCGGCGCCGACGTCCGCCTGGGCCTTGATGTTCTTGGTGATGTCCACCTCGACCGTGGCACGGCTCTGGTTCGCGCCGATGCCCTGCTCCACCCCGACATAGACGCGGTCGCTGACGTAGCGCCCGGCTTCCACCGCCCCGCCCTTGCCGTCGGCCCCACCGGTGAATTCCAGCCGGTCGATTCCGAGCCCGCGGCGCAGATTGCCGATCAGTCCCGGCCCTCCGCCGCCGAAGCCGGCCAGGGTCGCCGCCGACTGGGCGAGTTGGACCGCCTCCACCGCGTTCAGGCTGCCGACCGATTTCCCGAACAGCACCGCGGACAGCACCTCGTCCTGCGGCAGCCCCTGCGGGGAGGTCAGCTCCAGCTTCGGCTGCCCGGCGGTGCCGGTGACCAGAACCTGCGCGGTCACGTCGTTGGCGGTGGCCTCCGCCAGGAAATCCAGCCGCGGGTCGATGGTGGGACCGCCGTCGAACTCGATGATGCCGCGCTTGAAGACGAAGGTCTTGGCGAGAAGGTCCAACTCGCCCTTCAGCATGTTCAGCCGCCCGCTGATCAGCGGCTGGCTGGAGGTGCCGGTGACGGCGAGCTGCCCAGCGAACTCGGCCTCCAGCCCGCGTCCCCGGACGAAGATCTGGTTCTGCGCGCTGATCGTCAGATCGAGGATCATCGCGAAGGCCGGCTCCGACGCCGCCGGCCCGTTCTTCAGGCTGACCGGCTGCGCCTTGCGGCCCTTCCCGACCTCGACGACCTTCAGGTCGACCACGTTGGGCGGGGTCTGGTTGGGAATCTGGATTTCCGCCCGCTCGATCCGCACGGGGCCGGCCAGCCGCGGATTCAGGAAGCTGCCGGTCAGCGTCAGGTTGGTGCCGATGGTAACCGCCGCCAGATCGTTCTGCACCAGCCGCGCCCGGTCGGCCTGGATGGCGAGGTTGAGCTGCTGCTGCGGGTCCGCGGCGGCGGGGCGGATCACGCCGCGCGCGCTGATCTCGCCGCCGTTGGTGGTCCGCCCGCGGAAGCTCTGGATGGTGAAGACGTCGCCGTCGCCGACGACGCGGGCGTCGATGTTGCTGATGATGGCGCCGCTCGCCCGGTTCTCGTAGCGCCCGTTGGCCAGGGTCACCGTGCCGCCCAGCCGGGGGGCCGCCACGGTGCCGTCGACGCTGACGTCCAGCCGCAGCGTGCCGCGCGCCCGGTCGCCGCTGGCCGCCAGCAGGTCGTTGGCGAGCGAGGCGTCGACGGCGCCGCGCAGCGCCGCCTCCATCCGCCCGCGCTCGGGCACCGAGAAGGCCAGCGTGTCCGGGTCCATGGCCAGCGGTGCGGCGGCGGTCAGGGTCACCCGGCCGGCGTTGTTGCTCGTGGCGACATCGCCGTCCACCGACAGGCGGGCCTCCCTCCAGCGGGCGCTGACGGTGGCGTTCAGGCCCGGCACGCCGGCCTGGGTGGTCTGCTGCGCCTTCAGATTGGCGACGCGCAGCGTGGCGTCGGCCTGCGGACGGCGGACGGTGCCGCCGAGAGTCGCCTGCGCGTTCAGCGTGCCGTCCAGCCGCAGGGTCGGGTTCGCCAGCCGGGCCAGCGCCATCGGCACGCGGTCCAGCCGCAGCTCACCCGACAGCCGCTCCCCGTTCAGGCCGAGGTCGGCGGCGAGTTGGGCGTTGCCGCTGACCAGCCGCAGGCCGGACACCTCGTAGCGCCGCTCGCCCAGGGCGATGGCGGCGGGCTGGGTCAGCCGGAAGGATTCGCCGCTGTAGCGGCCCTGGAGCCGGTCGAGCCGGATGCGGTTCAGAGCGCCGTTCTGGGTGAATTCGCCGGCCAGGTCGAGTCCCAGCGGGTCGCGCCCGGCCCCTGCGGCCTCCGCCCGGAAGGCCGCCTTGGCGAGCGAGCCGTCCACGCTGGCGGTCACGCGGGACAGGTCGTTGCCGGCGGCAGCGCCATCCTGAAGCTCCACGCGCGCCTTGCCGCTGGCGTTACCAAGCGCGTCGGCGACATCGGCGTTGGCGGTCAGGCGGCGGGCGGCGAACAGCGGTCCGCCCTCTCCCTCGACACGCAGGTTGGTTGCGTTGGCGGTCAGGTTGGCCGCCTGCTTGCCGTTCGGCGCGTCGAGCGCGACGGTGAAGCCCGCCGCCCCGGTCAGCGGCACGCCGGCCAGTTCCGACAGAGCCTGAAGCTGCGGCAGGTTGCCGTCGAGCTTGCCGGTCGCGGTCATGGCGTCGAGCGCGACGCGCACCGCCCCGGTGATCCGGTTCGGCCCGTTCGCCACGGCGAGGTCGCTGATCCGCAGCGCCTGCCCCTCCAGCGCATAGGCGGCATCCGCCGTCAGCCCGGCTCCGGCCAATTCGGTGCGGGCCGACACGCGCCCCTGCGGCGCGCCCGGCAGATTCTGCGCGGTGGCGTTCAGCCGCGTGTCGCCGAAGCGGCGCCCCTGCACAGCGAGGTTCCGCGCGTGCAGCGCCGCCTCCGCCACCAGCTTGTCCAGCGGACCCTTCGCCGTCGCGTCGAGTGTCAGGACACCCGCCATTTCCGTCCCGGCGGCGGTGCCCACCGGGGCGAGATCGGCGATCTCCAGCCGGGTCTTCGCGTCCACCGCCCCGTCCACCAGTGCCGCATCACCGGTCAGCCGCCCGTTGCGGCCGTCCACCGTCAGATCGGTGAGGCGCATGGCGCCGCCCGGCTCCATCACCGCCTGCGCGCCCAAGCTGACGTCGCGGCCGAGCACGCCGTCGGCGGGCGTTCCGGTCTGCAAACCGCGCAGCGCACCGCTGAGGCCCGCCGTCAGCGTGCCGTCCTCCTGCCGGCGCACCGGCCCGGCCAGGGCCAGCGACCCGGCCAGCGGTTGCCCGGCGAGGGTGGAGAGACGCGACAGGTCGTCGGCGTTCAGCGACACCGTGACATCGGCGGTCCGGCCCCAGCCGGTCACATTGCCCTGCGCCCCGGCGCTGGCCGCCGCGGTGGTCAGGGTCACCCCCTCGATTCCAACCGCCCCGGTGTCGGCGTTGATCCGCGCCCGCCCGTCCAGCCGCACCTCCGGCCCGGCGACCGAGGCCAGGGCGGGATCGTCGCCGGCGAGATCGCGGACCAGTCCCTCAACCACCACGGTCAGCGCGTCCAGCGTGCCCTGGGCGGTGCCCGACACGGTGCCCTCCCGCCAGGCGATGCCGGGGGCGAAGCCGTGCAGGGTGGAGTCCGGCCCGGCCTGAAGCTCGTAGCGCAGGTCGAGACTGCGGCGGTCGGCGCCGACCCGCCCCGAGAGGGTGGCCGTGGCGGCGGCGGTCTCGACGGCCACCGGCTGCAGGGTCAGGGCACCATCCGGAGCGACCACCACGGTGCCCTTCAGCACCGGCTGCGGCCCGGCCAGCGGCGCGATGTCGGGGCCGAGCAGGGACGCCACGTCGCCGGTCGCCGCGAGGGTGACGGCGTGCCCTTCCGGCACCGCCTTGATCGTGGCGTCGGCGGCCAGCCGGGCGGCGTTCTCCGCCGCCGCGGTGAAGGTGCCCTTCCAGTCGTCGAGCGAACCCTGGCCGTCCAGCGAGGCGCTGACCGGCGGCGCGCCGGGGATGTTCAGTGCGGTGGCGATCAGCCCGCCCGCCGGTTCCGACGCCTTCAAATTCAGGTCGAGCCGCTTGTCGTCGGGGTTGAAGGCGACGTCGAGCGCCACCGTGCCCGGCTGCTCGCCCAGCCGGTCCACATTCAGATGCGCTTCCAGCGACGACCCGCCCGAGGCGAGGTCGAGCGACCCGTCGATCCTCAGCCGCGCCTCCTGCCCGATCAGCGGCTCCGCCAGGAGCAGCTCGGCGATGGCCAGCTTGTCCACGGCGACGCCCACCGGCAGGCTGGGCAGCAGAGAGGTCGGCCCCTGGTCGGGCGGCGGCTGCGGCCCCTCGGCGGGCAGCGGCGCGCGCTCCACGACGACACGCTGCGCCTCGATGGCGTCGGCCTTGGCCCGCCCGGTCAGCAGCGCGGTCGGGGCGAGGTTGACGCGCAGATCCTCCAGACGCAGCCACACGCCCTCGCGGTCGGCGACGGTCACGTCCGAGATCGTGAAGTTGATGGGCACCGCGCCGCCGATGGTGCCGATTTTGACCTGGAGGTCCGGGCCGTTGACCGCCTTCTCGATGGTCTGGGCGATCCAGCGACGGACGGCGTTGGCCGGCCCCCAGCCGCCCCCTTCGGTGTCGGCCGCGCGCGCGGCCTCCGTCAGGACCGCCCCGCTGAGGACGGCGATGGCCAGAAGAAGGACGATCAGACGACGCAGACCCGACACCACGCACCCCGTTGCGGCATTCCCCGAATGGTATAACGGGAAAGAGCATGGGCGATCCCGAACCAAGTGGCAAAAATGCGACCCTGCCCGGCATCACCCGTTGAAAGGACGAATCAGAAGGCCTGACCCAGGCTGAGATAGAGCTGCCACTTCGCATCGCCGGAATCGGCGTTCAGCGGGAAGGCCACGTCGGCGCGCAACGGCCCGAAATCGGTGTAGTAGCGGGCGCCGATTCCCGCGCCGACCTTCAGCGGTTCCTTGAAGTCCGGAAAAGCGCTGTCGAAGACGGTGCCGGCGTCGACGAAGGGCACGATGCCGATGGTCTCCGTCACCTTGACGCGCAGCTCCAGCCCGGCCTCGAACAGCGACCGCCCGCCGGTCGGGTCGCCGTAGACGTCGCGCGGCCCGGCTTTCTGGAACCCGTAGCCGCGCACCGACCCGCCGCCGCCCGCGTAGAAGCGGTGGTCCGGCGGAACCTGGTCCAGCGACGCCCCCACCGTGCTGCCGACACCGATGCGCGCCGCCGCGACGTAGCGCCCGTCGTCGGACAGGTCGCGGTAGGCCGACGCGTTGATCTGGAAGCTGGTGAAGATCGAGTTGGTATCCCCGGTGTAGGGGAACCAGGGCGTGGCGAGCAGCGAGGCGCGGTAGCCCTTGGACGGGTTCAGCAGATTGTCCGAACCGTCCCAGGCGATGCCCAGCGGCACACCGATGAAGCCGGTCTGGTACTCCCGCAGGTTGGAGCGCACGCGCCCGCGCTCCCCCGACACGCCATAGGAAACCTTGAGCTGGTCGGTCACCTGCCGCTCCAGCGAGGCCGAGCCGATGGTGGCGACACGGTCGTAGGCCGGCGGCTGCTCCGACGCGACCTGGAAATCCAGGATCAGCGACTGGCGCGGCGCCAGGAAATCGGGCTTGCGGAAATTGGCGGACAACCGGATGTCCGGCAGGTCCAGGCTGCCGCGCGGCCCCTGCGCGGCGCCGTTGTCGCCGCCGATTCGCCCGACCTCCACCCCCAGCCGCAGCCGCTCCGCTCCGCCGAACAGGTTGCGGTGGCCCCAATAGGCCGAGCCGCCCACGCCGTCCTCCGACGAGTAGAAGGCGCTGGCCCCGATGAAGCGATGCAGCTTCTCCGCCAGCGTGACGTCCACCGGCGTGACGCCGCCCGGCCCCGGCTCATCGGCCAGCCGCACCCGCACGGTGTCGAACACGTCGAGCTGGGCGATCTGTTGGCGCGCCCGGTCGACCTTGGCCGGGCTGTAGATGTCGCCCTGCTTCCAGGGCAGGCGACCGCGGATCAGCTTCTCGTTGACGCTGGCCAGCCCGGTGATCGTCGTGTCGCCGAACATCACCAGCGGGCCGGGATCGACCGAATAGGTGACGTCCATGCTGTGGTCGTCGTGGTCCACCACCACCCGCCGCTCGGCGACGGTGGCGAAGGGGTGGCCGCGGTCGGTCATCCGGCGCAGCAGGGCGGCCTGGGCGTCCACCACCTGGGGGGCGCGCGCCCGCTCTCCCACCGGCAGGCCGATGTCGGTGGGCGTCACGTCGCCGCCCGGCAGGGGCGCGCCGTCGGTGGAGGCGACGGTGATGGTCTTGAAGCGGTAAGGCGTCCCGGGCGTCACCGCGACGGTCACCTTGGCCGGCGTCCGGGCCGCGTCCACGCGGATGTCGAGCACGGCGTCGTAAAAGCCGGCGGAGCGCAGCGCCGTCTGCAGGCGCTCCCGGTCGTTGTCGGCCCGCCGCTCCAGCCCCAGCACCGACGGCGGCGGGTCGTCCTTCAGACTGACCAGCGAGGAGCTGTCGCGCAGCAGGGTGCGCAGGTCGTCGTCGTCCAGCCCGGTGAACTCCACCTCGTAGGGGATCTGCGGGCCGGGGGCGTCGGGGGTGGGGTCGTCCTGCCCGGTCCCGTCCTGCGCCGCGGGCGGCGGAGCGGCGTCCGGCGCGGGGTCCTGCGCGCGCGACGGGTCGCCCGGCACGGCAACGAGCGCGCTGGACAGGAGGATGATGGCGAGGCGGGAAGCGGAAACGCGGCGGGTCATCAACCGACCATGTGGGATTCCTTGTTCCGGACGCCAATGATTCGGTCGCCGAGACGCAAGGAAATTCCGCATAGGCGCTTTGGGCGAGTTTCCCCCACCTCGCCGCTTGCGTTATGAAGCCAGATCATTATATTGCGTCGCAACAGTTTCCCCGGCAGAGCCCCCCGATTGATCTCGGAGGGTTTTTTTGTTGTGCGCGGTCAACGAGCCGCGGTGTCGGGGCGGCATTGCGCAACGGAAGCCCCAAAGCGGATTTAAGAGTCCCCGACACATGAATCTTCGTAACGTCGCCATCATCGCGCACGTCGACCACGGCAAGACGACCCTGGTTGATCAGCTCCTCAAGCAGGCCGGTTCGTTCCGTGAGAACCAGCAGGTCGCCGAACGCGCCATGGACTCCAACGACCTGGAGCGCGAGCGCGGCATCACCATCCTGGCCAAGTGCACGTCGGTCCTGTGGAACGACCTGCGCATCAACATCGTGGACACCCCCGGCCACGCCGATTTCGGCGGCGAGGTCGAGCGCATTCTCTCCATGGTGGACGGCGTGGTCCTGCTCTGCGACGCCGCCGAAGGGCCGCTGCCGCAGACCAAGTTCGTTCTGGGCAAGGCGCTGAAGCTGGGCCTGCGCCCGATCGTCGTCATCAACAAGGTGGACCGTCCCGACGGCCGTCCGCACGAGGTGCATGACGAGGTGTTCGACCTCTTCGCCTCGCTCGACGCCTCGAACGAGCAGCTCGACTTCCCGACCCTGTTCGCCTCGGGCCGCAACGGCTGGGCGACCACGGACCTGGAGAACGGCGCCCGCGAGACGCTGACCCCGCTGTTCGAGCTGATCCGCGACCACGTCCCGCCGCCCAAGGTGGAAGAGGACCTGCCCTTCGCCATGCTGGCGACCACGCTGGAGGCGAACCCCTATCTGGGTCGCATCCTGACCGGCCGCATCCAGACCGGCACCGTCAAGGTCAACATGGCCATCAAGTCGCTGAGCCGCGACGGCAAGCTGATCGAGAACGCCCGCGTCAGCAAGGTCCTGGCCTTCCGCGGCCTGGAGCGCGTTCCGGTGGACGAGGCGCACGCCGGCGACATCGTCGCCCTGGCCGGCCTGACCACCACCACCGTGGCCGACACCATCTGCGCGCCGGACGTGGCCGAGCCGCTGGCCGCCCAGCCGATCGACCCGCCCACCCTGGCCATGACCTTCTCGGTCAACGACAGCCCGCTGGCCGGCCGCGAGGGCGACAAGGTCACCAGCCGCATGATCCGCGACCGCCTGATGCGCGAGGCCGAGGGCAACGTGGCGCTCCGCGTCAGCGACACCGAGGGCGGCGACGCCTTCGAGGTGGCGGGCCGCGGCGAGCTGCAGCTCGGCATCCTGATCGAGACGATGCGCCGCGAGGGCTACGAGCTGGCCATCAGCCGTCCGCGCGTGCTGTTCAAGACCGATCCGCTGAACGGCCAGCGTCTGGAGCCGATCGAGGAAGTCGTCGTCGACGTGGACGAGGAGTTCTCCGGCACCGTCGTGCAGAAGATGGCGGAGCGCAAGGCCGACCTCATCGAGATGCGTCCGTCGGGCGGCAACAAGACCCGCATCGTCTTCCACGCCCCGTCGCGCGGCCTGATCGGCTATCAGGGCGAGTTCCTGACCGACACCCGCGGCACCGGCATCATGAACCGGCTGTTCCACGGCTACGCCCCCTACAAGGGCACGATCGCCGGCCGGCGCACCGGCGTGCTGATCTCCAACGCCGACGGCACCGCGGTCGCCTACGCGTTGTGGAACCTGGAGGATCGCGGCCCGATGCTGATCGATCCGGGCGTTCCGGTCTATCAGGGCATGATCATCGGTGAGCACACCCGCGGCAACGACCTCGAGGTCAACGTCATCAAGGGCAAGCAGCTCACCAACATCCGCACCACCAGCAAGGACGAGGCGGTCCGCCTGACCCCGCCGATCCAGATGACGCTGGAGCGCGCCCTGTCCTACATCGGCGACGACGAGCTGGTGGAGGTGACTCCGAAGTCCATCCGCCTGCGCAAGCGCTACCTCGACCCGAACGAGCGCAAGCGTCACGCCCGTGCGGCGGAAGCCAGCTGAGGCGAAAGCCACAGGTCTGCATTGAGATCGCGGGAGGGCTTCGGCCCTCCCGTTTTCTTTTCAGAAGCGATCGCCGCGGCTACCCTTCGAAAAACGCATGCGGAGGGACCGATGTCGGGGCGCGAACACACCTATGGCACGACCGTCACCTGGACGGGCAACCAGGGGACCGGAACCTCGGGCTACAAGGCCTACAGCCGGGACCTTGAGATCGCCGCGCCCGGCAAGCCGCCCATCCCCGGCTCGTCCGACCCGGCCTTCCGCGGCGACTCCGCCCGCTACAATCCCGAAGACATGCTCGTGGCGTCGCTCTCGGCCTGCCACATGCTGTGGTACCTGCATCTGTGCGCCGTGAACGGCGTCACCGTGACCGCCTACACGGACGAGGCGGCCGGCACGATGGCGGAGGAATCCCACGGCGGCGGACGCTTCACCGACGTCGTCCTGCGCCCCCGGGTCACCCTCGCCCCTGGAAGCGATTCCGCCAAGGCCGTGGCCCTGCACCACGAAGCCCACGAGAAGTGCTTCATCGCCAATTCGGTGAATTTCCCGGTGCGGGTCGAGGCGCGTGTCACCGTTGATTGACAAAGAAAAACCCCCTTCCGGATGGAAGGGGGCGACTCCTAGTCCCTCAGGCTCTTCTTCTTGATGTCGGGCTTCTCGCCCAATTCATCGAACTTCTCCTGGACCGGCTTGTCGGGGTCGCCCGAGGCCTGCCCGGTTTCCTCGATGAGCTTGTCCTCGATCCGCTGGGCGGCGTCGGACGGGGCATCGTCCTTGCGATGCCCCCGCTCCTCCGCGCCCATCACTTGTCGCCTTTGAGGATGTCCTTCACCTTGCCGACGACCTTGTCCAGCTTGCCCTCGGCCTTGTCGGCGCGGCCCTCGTCCTTCAGATCCTGATTGCCGGTCAGATCGCCGGCCTGCTTCTTGACTTCGCCCTTCAGCTCCTTGCCGGCACCGGTGATGCGATCGGTGTTCATGGTGCCCTCTCCTTTGATCGGTGACTGTTTCAGGGAGCATAAACAGGGCAGCATGGGAAACGTCACGCCTCCGCTTGGCCGCAAAGGGAGAGGGGCCGTCACGTTGGGCTTTGCCGGGCCTCACTTTTGGCCCAACCCCTCCCTGATCTTTCGGGTAAGGCTGTCCCGCTCCTCCGGGCTGTAGCGCTCCGCGAAACCCGAACCCCACACCGGCCCCGGCCACGCCGGATCCGTCCTGGAGCGGGCAATGACATGGATATGAAGCTGCGGCACCAGATTGCCCAGGGCCCCGACGTTGATCTTGTCGGGGCTGAACCGGGTCTCCAGCGTGCGCGAGGCCAGGGCGATCTCATCCACCAGCCGGTGCCGGTCCTCCCGGGACAGGTGGTGGATCTCCGTCAAGTCCGGCTGGGCGGGGACGAGGATCAGCCAAGGCCACACCCGGTTGTCCATCAGCAGGACGCGGCACAGCGGCAACTCGGCGACCGGGGCGGTATCGGCCTGCAAACGGTCGTGCAGATGGAACATCGTCATGGGGTTCCGTGTCTTCCCTTCGGCTCGTAAGGTTTTCCTTGCGGCGTTCCGGGAAGAAAACGCCCATCCGGTGCGTTCGTCCAGTGGGGATTGCCGGCGTTGCAGGGCTGGCCGCCGGCGCGTCGGAGTAGGACTGGTTGCGGGACTAGGAAAAATGTATAAACTGCCGCACGATCTTTATTCGGTCCGGTGATGTTCCGGTCGGGGGCGTTCGGTCTTCCGGCTTATGCGGATCGCGCGGCGGATTGAGGCGTGTCCTGCAACCAGGGTGATGGGTACGGGTGTTCGGTCCGAAGGCGGTGTCGGGGCGGCGGGTCCCCCTGCGTGCCGATCCGGTTGAACCCCTTCGCTGAATGGAAGAATGCCCGGCCGGGGCGGACAAAGCCAGGACGGTCGGCACACGTTTGGGACAAAGAAAGACGGTCATGCGCAAGTCGGCGATTGCGGCTCTTCTTCTCGTGATCCTGGGCAACATCGGAGTCTGGGCGCTGTGGAACCGCCCGGTCGCCGAACGCTCCTGGGGCGGCGCCATCAGCGGCGTCGGCTACACGCCCTTCCACCCCGACAAGAGCCCGTCCAAGGGCGACAAGGCCTCGGCGGAGGACATCGAGAAGGACATGAAGGCCCTGGAGGGGTCGGTCAAGGGCGTGCGCATCTACTCCACCACCGACGGGTCGGAGCAGACGGCGCCCATCGCCCGCAAGTACGGGATTCCGATCACCGCAGGCGCCTGGATCGCCGGCAAGCCGGAGATCGACGAGCCGGAGATCAACGGCCTGATCAAGCTGGCGCGCGACAACAACAACGTCCGCCGCGTCCTGGTCGGCAACGAGGCGATCCTGCGCGCCGACGTCACCGTCCCGCAGGCCATCGAATACATCAAGCGCGTGAAGAAGAAGGTCAACGTCCCGGTCTCCACCGCGGAGCCGTGGCACGTCTGGCTGGAGCATCCGGAACTGGCCGACGCCGTGGACTTCCTGGCCGTCCACCTGCTGCCCTACTGGGAAGGCGTGCCCGCCGACCAGTCGGTCGACTACGCCATGTTCCGCTACAACGAGCTGAAGACCAAGTTTCCGAACAAGCACATCCTGATCTCGGAAATCGGCTGGCCGGCCGATGGCCCGTGGCGCCGCGGCGCCGAGGCGAGCCAGGTCAACCAGGCCAAGTTCATCCGCACCTTCCTGAACGTCGCGGCGCAGAACAAGCTCGACTACTTCATCATGGAGGCCTTCGACCAGCCCTGGAAGCGGGAGATCGAAGGCACCGCCGGCACGAGCTGGGGGCTGTGGGACGCGTGGCGCAAGCCAAAGTTCCCGATGATCGGCGAGGTGACGGAGCTGCGGAACTGGCCGCTGCTCTGCGGCATCTCCATCGCGGTGGGCTTCCTGCCGCTCGTCTTCTTCCTGTGGCGCCGCGGCGGCGACCTGAAGTTCGGCGGGCAGGTTTTCTACGGCGCGATGATCCAGGGCGTGTCGTCGGTGCTGGTCTTTACCTTCACCGCGGCCAGCGTCGCCGGCCTCGCCACCACGACCGAGATCGCCTGGGGCATCCTGGTCTTCTGCCAGCTCGTCCTGCTCGCCGTCATGCTGATCGACGGGCTCGAGCTGACCGAGGTCGTCTGGCAGGACCGCTTCAAGCGCAAGTTCCAGCCCTGCTCGGCCGCGCCCCTGCCCAACGCGCCGAAGGTCTCCATCCATGTGCCCTGCTACAACGAGCCGCCGCACATGGTCATGGAGACGCTGGACGCGCTGGCCCGGCTGGACTACCCGAACTACGAGGTCCTGCTGCTCGACAACAACACCAAGGACCCGGCGGTGTGGCGCCCGGTCGAGGAGTATTGCCGAAAGCTGGGGCCGAAGTTCCGCTTCTTCCACCTGGACAACTGGCCGGGCTTCAAGGCCGGCGCGCTGAACTTCGGCCTCGCCCAGACGGCGCCGGACGCCCAGCACATCGCCGTCATCGACAGCGACTATCAGGTCCACCCCGACTGGCTGAAGGCGACCATCCCGCATTTCAACCGGCCCGAGGTCGGCTTCGTGCAGTCCCCGCAGGACTACCGGGACTGGAGCCACGATCTGTTCCAGCGCATGATCAACTGGGAATACGCCGGCTTCTTCCACATCGGCATGATCCAGCGCAACGAGCGCAACGCGATCATCCAGCACGGCACCATGACCATCATCCGCAAGTCCGCGCTGGAGGAGGTCGGGCGCTGGGGCGAGTGGTGCATCACCGAGGACGCCGATCTCGGCCTGCGCCTGTTCGAGCACAAATACGAGGCCGTCTACATGCCGGAGAGCTACGGCAAGGGCCTCGTCCCCGACAGCTTCTCCGCCTACAAGACGCAGCGCTTCCGCTGGGCCTACGGCGCCGTGCAGATCCTCAAGCACCACTGGCGCGACCTGCTGCCGGGCGGCCCGCGCCTGACCGCCGGGCAGAAGTACCACTTCATCACCGGCTGGCTGCCCTGGTTCGCCGACGCCGCCCACATGATCTTTGGCATCGCCGGCATCATCTGGTCGCTCGGGCTGCTGGCCTTCCCGAAATATTTCGAGTTCCCGCCCAGCGTCTTCATGATCCCGACGCTCAGCGTCTTCGCCTTCAAGGTCGGCGCGTCGCTCTGGCTGTACGAGGCGCGGGTGAAGTGCGGCTTCTGGGACAAGGTTGGGGCGGCCATCGCCGGCATGGCTCTGACCCACACGGTGGGCCGCGCCATGTGGCTGGGCATGTTCACCTCCGGGCGCCCCTTCGTCCGCACGCCAAAGTGCGAGAACCAGCCGGCCCTGATGCAGGCCTTCCTGATGGCGCGGGAGGAGATCGCTCTGCTGCTGGGCCTGTGGGGCGCCGCTCTGGCCATCGTGCTGGTGTTCGGCCACGAGAACCGCGACGCCTTCATGTGGTCGGGCCTGCTGGTCGTGCAGTCGCTGCCGTACCTGTCGGCCTTCATCACCGCGCTGATCAACGCCTTCCCGAACATCGGGCTGGGCAAGCAGCGTCCGCAGCCGACCGAAACCGCCGGGGCCGGGGCGGACTGACCGTTCCCGTTCCTTGAATTGCACAGGGAATCGCACACGCAGAGAGCCCCGTCGCCAGGACGGGGCTCTTCTTGTTTCCACCCTCGAGGCCGGCCTGCCAAGGCCGGCTGGCTGCTCAGTCCTGGGAACCGCCGTCGGCCAACTGCCCGACGCCGACATGCGCCTGCGCAGGATGGGTGGCGTTCACCTGGATGATCAGCCGCTCGACGATCTGCAGCGCCAGGCGATGCAGGTTCGGGTCCTCGCCCTTCGGGTCGCGATTTTGATGGGCGGCAGCGGCGTCCTCGAGCGCGGCGTGCGCGTCCTCGAGCCGCAAGACGCCTCTTTCCACCAATGCGAGCATAAGGGATTCACAAATCGAGAGGGCAGCCAATCCCGCCGCATCCCGCTCCGCCGCCATGCCGCCCCCCGCACTGCTCTGTTACCACCGCCGGCCGTTCAAAACCCCATACGGCCAATGCCACCAACAGTTTTGTATATGATCCCTCACCTGTCCGGTCGAGAAAATCTAACCTCCATTAACCTATGTTATAGATGGTTTTATCGTTTGGCTTAATCGTTCGAGGCCGCCCGGAATTGGGCTGGCACTGGCACTCGCTTCGGGGCCATAACAATTGGACGATCAAAGGCTGGAACAGAAATGACCCGCGCCCAGGCCAACATACCGTCATCTCCACTGGGGCGCAAGATAACGAGTTACATGAGCTTGACAGATGAGGAGAAGAGTTTCCTCAACGAGTTGGAGCGCAATGTTACGCGGCACGGTTCGCGATCCGATCTTCTCCAGCAAGGCGAACGCTACGGTTGCGTGCGCGTGATGCGCAAAGGTTGGGCGATCCGTCACAAGGCGCTTCCCGACGGACGGCGGCAGGTCGTCAATTTTGTACTGCCTGGGGACATCATCGGCTTTTACTGCAACCTGTTCGAAACGGCGGACCACGGCGTCACGACGCTGACCCCGGCGGAGGTCGCCAATTTCCAGCCCGAACGCATCATTGAACTGTTCAAGCTCTTTCCACGTCTCGCCGCAGCCCTCGCCTGGTCGGGCGCCAAGGAGGAGGCGATCATCGCCGAACGCCTGCTCAGCGTCGGGCGCCGCACCGCGCTGGAGCGCACGGCCCACCTGATCGTGGAACTGCTGCGGCGCCTGAGCATCGTCGGGCTGGTCGAGGAGGGACGCTTCACCCTGCCCGTCACCCAGGAGATCCTCGCCGACGCGCTGGGTCTGAGCATCGTTCACATCAACCGGACGCTCCGCCGGCTGCGCGACATCGGGCTGATCGATCTGGCGGGCCAGCAGATCACCGTCCATGACGTGAAGCAGCTCGCCTCCGTCGGCCAGTTCGACGAGCTGTACCTGCACCTGATTCAGGCACCCAAGCAGTTGGAGCACGCGTTGGACGCCAAGTCCGACCGCAAGCGCGCCGGCGATTGACCGGCTCGCCGTGCCCCGGCGATATCCTCTTCCGATTAACCTATGACAATGCAGTGGTGCGCTGTTCGATATAGAATCTAAATTACCTGCTCAGATAATTGAGCGGACAGATCACCCAGCGGACAGCGGCCACCCCGAGACGGCTTTCCTGAACACGCCGAACGAAGGGTATCGGGCAGCCGGCAGCGCCGTCCTGTTGTTCATTGGTCCCCCGCTGTTCATTTGGATACCGCATGACCGACGCTCCCCTCGCCGGCAGATCCACCAACTCCGGCACACTGACGGTCGCCCTCATGGAGGACGACATGGTGCTGTGCCTGTGCATGGAAACCCTGTTCGAGGATTGGGGAATGCTGCTGGTCAGCGCCCCGACCCCCGCCGCTCTCCTGGACGCGCTGAACGGCGGGGAACTCCCCGACATCCTGGTGGCCGACTATCATCTGGGGCGGCACGGCAAGGCTCCGGAGTCGGTGCGGACGGTTCTGGCGGACCTCGGCCCCGACCTCCCGGTCATCATCACGACCGGCGACGAGTCCGCGGCCACCAAGTCGGAGATCCGCAATGCCGGCTGGCATTTCCTTCCCAAGCCCTATGATCCGGAATCGCTGCGCGCCCTGATCCTCACCGTGCTGGGTCGGGCCGGCTGATACCGCCGAGAGTCGGTTCCGTGCGACGCTCGACGGTAAGAGCCGCGACCGCGGCTCCGCAGGACCATGCCCGTCGGTTTCGCCCGGCGCCGCCATCAGACGCCGGCCCGGACATCCTCCACCAGCGCTTCCAGCCGCCCCAGGTCGCGGACGACCAGCGCGTCGGCCCGCCGCTCCACCAGCCCATCGCGGGCGAGGTCGCTCAGCACGCGGGCGACCGTCTCGCGGGCGGTGCTGACCCGACTGGCGATGTCGGCATGGACGGGGATCGGCGTGATCACCGCCGTCCGCCCGTCAACCTGCCCCCGCTTGGCGAGCCGCAACAATTCGGCGTGGACGCGGTTGTTGGCGCCCAGCGTCGACAGTTCCATCACCCGGTCGGTGGCGATGCGGACGACCCGGCACAGCCGCCTCATCACCGCCATGGCGAGTTCCGGATGGCCGGACACCAGGTCCTGAAATGGCCGGGGCGCCAGGAAGGCGATCAGCGTCCCCTCCTCCACCGCCACCGCGGAGGCCGAGCGGGGAAGCCCGTCGATGGCCGCCATCTCGCCCAGAAAGCCGCCGGCCTCGATGTCGTCGAAGCTGATCTCGCGGCCCGCGGGTGAATGGCTCAGCACCCGCACGCGACCGTCGACCACCAGAGCCACGTCCCGCGTGTCCCCCTGATGATCGATGATCTGCTCGTTCACGTGGAAGCGGCGCCAGCGGCACAGCCGCGCGACGGCGGTGCGCTCCTCCGCGGTCAGCGGGCTCAACAGGGTGATCCCATCCAGCCGGGACGGTCCAGCGTCGGCGGGCACGGCGTCTCCTTGGTCGTTGGCGGCGGTCTATCGGTTGCCGTCGGTCGGTTGCAGTCGGTCGGCAGCCAGAGGTCATGGGCGGGCCAGCATAGCGGGGCCTGCGCAAAGGTGGAACCGCCTCCCTCCGACGGGTATCGCTAACGTCCCGTTAACCCTGAAGGCGGCAGAACGAACGGGACGCGCCCACCGGAATTGAGAGAGCCATGTCGTTCCAACTGCCCTCCGGCCCCGTTCCCCGCAGCCTGATCCCCAACGCCGGCCGCGTGGATTCGCAGCGCCTGCTGTCGGTCGTCGCCATTCCCTTCGCCGCGGCCATCGCCATGGCGACCGCCGTGGCGGCGATGGGCGGCGTGACCGACCCCATCGCCGAGGCCGGCGGGCCCATGTACTTCGTCCTGAACTTCGTGAAGTTCTGCTATCTGGCGGTGTCGATGGCCCATCTGTCCGGCGCCCTGGCGGAGCGCGCCAACGGTGGCCTGCCCGCCGGCCTGTGGCTGGACGAGATGGACCGCGATGAGCCGGAGCCCCGCGAGTCCTTCTGGCACGCCTTCCCGAACCACCTCGACGGGGCGGCCATCGCCGGCTGCGTCACGATGCTGTGCTTCCTGCTGACCTGAGCGTGCGCCGTCCGGACAGCGCGCCATCCTCGACACGGATGCGGTGCAGGGTCAGCGGCACATTCAGCAGAGTGGCCAGCACCGCGATCCACCACGCCCCGAAAACCAGGGGCAGAACCGCCAGTTCCCCCGCCACGACCAGATAATTGGGGTGGCGGACCCAGCGGAACGGCCCGCGCCGCACCAGCGGCGCGCCGGGCAGGGTGATGATGCGGGTGGTCCAGAACCGCCCCAGCGTGGCGATCACCCAGACCCGCCCCGCCTGCAGCAGGACGAACAAAGCGAGCAGCCAGCCGTTGATCGGCGCGTCCGCCGGCACGACGGCGAACAGCAGGGCCAGCCAGCCGGCGTGCAGCCCGACGAACAGCGGGTAATGGGCGGCCCCGACCTCCTGCGCGCCCTCGGCCAGCAAGCGGCGCGTGTTGCGCTGGGCGACGGCGAGTTCGCCCAGACGCTGGGCCGCGACCAGCAGCAGGATGATGTGGGGCCAGCCCAACGGCAGCGTCTCCATTCCAAACGCTCCTAGAGGTCGATCTGGGCCAGCGCGGCGGTAAAGCCGGGGCCGAGCGCGCTCATCAGATGGGGGCCGCGGGCGCCGGACGCGATTCGCCGCTCCAGAACGAACATCACGCTGGCCGCCGACATGTTGCCGCAGCGGCGCAGCACCGCCCAGGCGTCGTCCAGCCCGGCGGACACCGGGGCGCAGACCTCCTCCAGCGCGTGCAGGACCTTGGCGCCGCCGGGGTGGACGATCAGCCCGGCGAGGTCGCCGCGGGCCATCCGCCGCCGCTCGAGGAAGCCGTCCAACACCGGCTCCAGCCGATCGCGAATCAGCGCCGGGATGCTCTGGCTGAAAATCACACCAAGCCCGTCATCCTCGACCCGCCAGCCCATCACGTCCTGCGTGCCGGGCCAGGTGTGCTCCGCCCCGTCCACGAGGCGCGGCCCCTCCCCCTCCGCATCGGCCTCCCCATCGGCGCGCAGCACGGCCGCGGCGGCGCCGTCTGCGAACAGGGCGCTGGCGACGACGTTGGTCGGCGTCGCCTCCGCCGAGCGGAAGGCCAGCGTGCAAAGCTCCACCACCAGGAACAGAACCGTCCGCCCCGCCATCGCCTGGGCGATCTGCCCGGCGCGGGTCAGCCCCAGCACGCCGCCGGCGCAGCCCAGCCCGAACAGCGGCAGCCGCACCGTGTCCGGGCGGAAGCCCATGCGTTCCAGAAGCAAAGCCTCCAGGCTGGGCGTGGCGATGCCGGTGGTCGAGGCGCAGACGATGGCGTCCACGTCCTGCGGCCCCAGACCGGCGCGGACCAGCGCCTGCCCCGCCGCCTCTTCCAGCAAGGTCAGTGCCCCCTCGCGGAAGGCGGCGGTGCGCTCCGGCCAGCCACGCGGCTCCATGTACCAGCCGACCGGCATGACGGCGTGGCGCGTTTCGATGCCGGTGTTGGCGAAGACCGGCACCAGCCGTTCGAAGTCGCGCATCCGCGGCCCGAAGACCGCCCGCGCGACGCCGAGCGCCTCGTCCTGGCTGAGGCAATGGGGCGGCAGGGCCGTGGCGAGCGAGAGGATGCGGGGGGTATGGTTCATCAGCAGCGATGTGATGCGCGCGGGGGTGGCGGACCAGCCCCCCGGAGGGAGTTCCTTCGCTTGCTCCCCCGCGACTCTTTCCCGCCGTCCGATGCGTCGTTGTGGATTGAGCCGGAGCCATGTCCTGTATCACTATAGCGGGCGTCGGTTTTTCGGGGGTGGGACGGTGGATCGGAACGAGCAGAACGGCCAGAGCGCGGCGGACGAGAGCACGTCCCACCGGCCCGCCGGCATCGGGCTGACGGGGCGGCTGCGCGCCTATTTCCTGGCGGGCGTTCTGGTGACGGCGCCGATCGCGGTCACGGTCTATCTCGGCTGGTGGCTGCTAGCCTTCATCGACGGGCATGTGCGCCCGCTGATCCCCTCCGCCTACAACCCCGAAAACTACCTGCCCTTCTCCATTCCCGGCATCGGGGTTCTGACCCTGATCATCGTGCTGACCCTGATCGGCGCCTTCGCCGCCGGCTATGTCGGGCGGCTGGTGGTGCGCATCGGCGAGGGGGTGGTGGAGCGCATGCCGGTCGTCCGCTCCGTCTACGGGGCGGTGAAGCAGATCGTCGAGACGGTTCTCGCCAAGAAGTCCAAGGCCTTCCGCGAGGTGGTCCTGGTGGAGTTCCCGCGCCACGGCATGTGGTCGCTGGGCTTCATCACCGGCGGCGCCCACCCGGAGATTCAGAAGATCTCCGAGGAGGAGATGGTGCACGTCTTCATCCCCTGCGCCCCGCCGACCGCCGGCTATCTGGCGATCCTGCCGCGGCGCGAGGTGACCGTTCTGGACATGACGGTGGAGGACGGGCTGAAGCTGGTGATGTCCGGCGGCATCGTCACCCCGCCTGACCGCAAGCCCCCGCCGCAGCTTCACAAGCTGGATCGGGAGCGCAAAAGTGCCTGACGGTCACCAGCGCCCTCAACCCGCTCAGTAGCTCACACGGATGCCTTCACGGTATTGCTGAGCGGATTTCGCGTCCTCGAAGGCACCAACGCCGCCCTTCTGCATCGCTTCCCACGCCGCCATGACCTCTTCGCGCAATTGAACCCGCTGGCCCATCACCGGAGCGTCCGTCCTGGCTTGCGATGCAGGAAGGGAGATCGAGGGAAACAACGAATCGTCCGACGTGAATTCACGGTCCTGCGCAACCGTATGGGTGGATGGCTGCCCCGTTCGCTCTGCAATCAGAGAAGCCGCATCACGCTCTCCGAGGGAGCGAAGGGCCTTGTCGATGGACGACAGGTCAACCCCGGCATCTTTCAACTTATAAGCCGCATCGGCTTCCTTGCGTGTGTACGCCATCCGCGAATCGGCGGGCTGCGTGATGCTGAAACCTTGGAAGGGATCCAGAATCATACGCTGGTTACCGGATTGAGCAAGCAACAGCGCCGGGTTGGTGCCCTGCGCCATCAGTGAGGTCGATATCTCCCCATACTGCTCCGACGCTCCCTGACCACGCTGATCCAGCAGCGACAGCTTTCCCATAAGCTCCTCTCGCTTCGCGCTGGTCGCGCTGAGAGCTTTTCTGAAATCATCCGACGTGGCGTCGTCGCTGGAGAAAAGCCCCGCATTATCATTGTGAGCCATGCGAAACGTCGCCGAGTACGCCGTGAGACGGGACTCTTTGAGCCGCTGTTTGAGCGCATTATGGACGTCTTCGCCGGTCAGCTTGCCGCTGTCGACCAACGACGACAACTGCGTCCGTGTTTCAGCAGACAGCGCATTGAACGCGGTCAAAGACTCATCACGCAGGGAAGAGGCCAGAGGGCTCAACGACACACTGTCCGCAATCCCTCCGGTGGTCCCACCGATCGCCCGCCCTGCTCCGCCTCCTGACGCCGACGAAGCGGACGGAGACGGAACGGAAGACGATGTGCGTTGGATTGATCCGCCCAGTTGTGAGGAGACATCGGAAATGCTCATCGCCGGATTCCTCGCCAGTTAGGAAAAGTGGCATTGCGCAAATTATAAACAAAAAGGATCATGAAGACACCAGTCACACACAAAACCATGTACATACTCATTAATAAATTCAGGCCACATCTTGCAAAAAGCAAACATCGATCAACGCCCAGCCGACCATAAGCTTTGAATTTCTCACGCGACCTGCGTATGAGCGTTGATCATTGTTATTGATATTCAATTACTCTCTTCCAAAAATCACTCAGGAGAACAGGCTGTTCCATGACGAGTGCGCGAGAGCGCCCCAGCCGCCGACGAGCGATCCGTTGACTGCGGCTCCCTCAATGGTCCCGTAAACACGATCCCGTCCCCAGCCGCCATCAGCGTAATCGTTTCCATCATCGGGGTAGATCCAGTCATCTCCGCCGCAGCCGTATATTTCGTCGTTTCCTTGAAGTCCAACAATACTATCATCCCCGGCGGTTCCAGGCAGACAATCCGCGCCCGCCGTTCCAATAATCACAAACTTGACGAACTCCCTATTCAATTTATGATTCCATTGATTAGGATTCATCATTAGCCGACATAAAGACAATTTCCAAGAGAAAAAACATCAATGTGTGCCAATAATTAGTTATCTAATCATTAGAAGCAGATGCAAATTATTTGAATATTTGCGTATGCATCGCATTTCGTTGAAGAAGTGTAGACGAGCATTTCTACTGCCGACTTGGCAGTGGTGATGCATTGAGAGAGAGGCACTCTTTGGGGACTCGGCGACGGGCAGGCTCACGCGAAAAAGCGCGCACACGTCAGGCTTGAGAAGCTTGCCGGAAAACAGACTCGAGGCGCCGATCAAGATTTTGATCGCACCAAGCAAAATCAATGGTTTGCGCCCATTAAAACGGGGTCTTGATCTGCGCTCCTACCCCGACCGCAGCGTCTTTGCCGCAGCGTCCCGCTCGAACAGATACAACAGAGTCCGCAGCACCTGCCCCCGCTCCCCGGCCAAGTCCGGATCACGATCCACGATCAGCTTCGCGTCGTCACGGGCGGCGGCCAGCAGGTCGCCGTGCACCGCCAGATCGGCCATGCGGAACTCCGGCAGCCCCGACTGACGGGTGCCCAGCACCTCGCCCGCGCCGCGCAGCCGCAAATCCTCCTCGGCGATGACGAAGCCGTCCTCGGTGTCGCGCATCGTCTTCAGGCGGGCGCGCGCCGTCTCGGTCAGTTGCGGGTCGAACATCAGCAGGCAGGAGGACGGCTTCTCGCCACGCCCCACCCGGCCACGGAGCTGGTGAAGCTGGGCGAGGCCGAAGCGCTCGGCGTGCTCGATCACCATGACGGTGGCCTCGGGCACGTTCACGCCGACCTCGATGACCGTGGTGGCGACCAGCACGTCCAGGTTTCCGGCCTGGAAGGCGGCCATCACAGCGTCCTTGTCCGGCCCGCGCATCTTGCCGTGGACCAGTCCCACCCGGTCGCCGAAGGTGGCGCGCAGGAAGGCGTGGCGCTCGGTCGCGGCGGCGAGGTCGGTCTGTTCCGATTCGTCCACCAGCGGGCAGACCCAATAGACCCGCGCGCCCTCCTGCACCTTGCGGTGGATCCCGTGCACCACCTCCTCCAGCCGGTCGAGCGCGATGGTCACGGTCTGGATCGGCTTGCGCCCCGCCGGCTTCTCGGTCAGGCGCGACACGTCCATGTCGCCGTAGGCGGTCAGGGTCAGCGTGCGCGGGATCGGCGTCGCCGTCATCACCAGCACGTCCACCGCCCGCCCCTTGGCGGAAAGCTGGAGCCGCTGGTGGACGCCGAAGCGGTGCTGCTCGTCGATCACCGCCAGCGCCAGATCCTTGAAGGCGACGTCCTCCTGGAACAGCGCGTGGGTGCCGACCAGCAGCGGCAGCTCGCCCGAGGCCAGCCGGTCCAGCACCGCCTGCCGCGCCTTGCCCTTGTCGCGCCCGGTCAGCAAAGCGAGGTCCACCCCCGCCGCCTTGCACAGCGGGGCGAGGCTTTCGGCGTGCTGGCGGGCCAGGATCTCGGTCGGCGCCATCAGGGCGGCCTGATGGCCGGCCTCCACCGCGTTCAGCATCGCCATCAGCGCGACCACCGTCTTGCCGCTGCCGACGTCGCCCTGGAGCAGGCGCAGCATCCGCCGCTCCGCCGCCATGTCCTCGTAGATTTCCTCCAGCGACGTGGCCTGGGACTTGGTCAGGGAAAAGGGCAGCGCCTCGGCCACCTTGGCGCGCAGCCGCCCGTCGCCCTGGATGACACGGCCGGACAGGCGGCGCTGCTGCATGCGGACCAGCGTCAAAGCGAGCTGGTTCGACAGCAGCTCGTCATAGGCCAGCCTGCGGCGGATCGGGTTGGTCGGGGCGAGGTCGGCCTCGTCCTCCGGAGTGTGGGCGCGGCGGATCGATTCGTGCCAGGTCGGCCAGCCGTTGCGGGAGCGCCACGCCGCGTCCTGCCACTCCGGCAGTTCCGGCACGTCGCTCAGCATGGCCCGCACGGCCTTGCGCAGCGTCTTGGCCGGAAGCCCGGCGGTCATCGGATAGACCGGCTCCACCGCCTCGATCTCGTCCTTCGATTCCAGCGGGACCACGGCGTCGGGGTGGGTGATCTGCGGCGTGTCGTGGAACCACTCGACCTTGCCGGACACCACCACCGTCTTGCCGACCGGCATCTGCCGCTCCAGCCAGTCGCCCTTCACATGGAAATAGATCAGCTCCAGCACGCCCGTCTCGTCGGTGCAGCGGACCTTGTAGGGATGGCGGGAATTGTGCGGGGCGGCGTGCGAATCGACGCGCACCGTCATGGTGGCGATCCGCCCGTTCGGCGCCTCGGCGATCTTCGGGGCGTAGCGGCGGTCGATGACGCCGCAAGGCAGGTGCCACAGCAGGTCCACGACCTGCGGACCGGCCAGCTTTTCGACGAGCTTGCCCAGCCGGGGGCCAAGGCCGGGGAGAGCCGTCACCGGACGGAACAGGGGGAAGAGAACGACGGGACGCACGGGGATGGGGTCTCGGCAGGGGGAGCTACGGGGCCTGTGGCACCCATTCAAGCCCGCCGAGGGGGCTCCGCGTCAAGCGCGGCGGTTTCCGATGGGGACGGTGGGGAGAAAAGAAGACGGCGGTGTGCAGGGGTTTGGGGGGAAGCCTGGGCGGGGGACGCCGATCCAAGGCAAAAACCCGATGCACACCGCCGCAAGAAACGATCCGAGGGTATGCGGGAACATTCCGGATCGTGTGTGGCCGGCGGCGGGAACCGCCGGTGGATGACTCGCCAGTAATCAAACGTCGTCAATGACTGCAGTTGTAGCGCCGCCCGCCTGACCCCAGCGTTGCGGGATCATGAAATCGGTTTCATGAATCATCGCCCACGGCCTCACCCCTCACCGCGCCGCGGCCAGCAGGGCGTCGATGTCCACATGTTCCTCCAACCGGGCGGCGATGCGGTCGAGCGCCTGTTCGACCGTCGCCGCGTAGGACTGGCCGGACGCCTCGGCTCCCAGCCCCGTCAGCAGGGCGGCGCGGAAGCCGTCCGCCCCGAACAGGCCATGCAGGTAGCAGCCCATCACCCGCCCGTCGGCGGACACCGCGCCGTCCGTCCGTCCGCCGGTCAGGGTCAGCATCGGGCGGGCGCGGTCCGGCCCCTCCGTGCGGCCCATGTGCATCTCGTAGCCGGAGACCGCGGCACCGGTGACGGTTTCCACGCCGGTCGCCTCCTCCAGCACCTTTGGCCCCTTCAGGACGGTGTCCACCTCCAGCAGGCCCAGCCCCTCGGCCTCGCCCGGCGGCCCTTCGATGCCGTCCGGGTCGGTGATGCGCCGGCCGAGCATCTGGTAGCCGCCGCAAATGCCCAGCACCCGCCCGCCGCGCCGTCGGTGCGCCGCGAGATCGACGTCCCAGCCCTGGGCGCGCAGCACCGCAAGATCGGCGATGGTCGCCTTGCTGCCCGGCAGGATCACCAGATCGGCGTCGCCCGGAAGGGGCTGGCCGCGCGGCACCATCGACAGGGCCACGTCCGGCTCCTGGGCCAGCGGGTCGAAATCGTCGAAGTTGGCGATGCGCGACAGCATCGGCACGGCGACGCGCAACCGCCCACCCGAGCGGGTCCTCCAGGTGTCCAGCGCCACCGCGTCCTCCGCCGGCAGCAGGGCGGCATCGGCCAGCCAGGGCACGACGCCGAAGCTCGGCCAGCCCGTGCGCTCGGCGATCACCGAGAGGCCGCCGTCGAACAGCCGGACGTCGCCGCGGAACTTGTTGATGAGGAAGCCGGCGACCAGCGCCCGCTCCTCCGGCGGAATCAGGGCGTGGGTGCCGACGAGGCTGGCGATCACCCCGCCGCGATCGATGTCGCCGACCAGCACCACCGGCACGCCGGCCGCCGTGGCGAAACCCATGTTGGCGATGTCGCCGGCTCTGAGATTGACCTCGGCCGGGCTGCCCGCCCCCTCGACCACCACCACGTCGGCCTCGGCCTTCAGCCGCTCGAAGCTGTCGAGCACGGTGGGGAGGAGCTGCCCCTTGCGCGACTGGTAGTCGCCGGCCCGCGCCGTACCCGCCACGACGCCGCGCACCACCACCTGGGACCCGACGTCCGACTGCGGCTTCAGCAGCACCGGGTTCATGTGGACGGACGGCGCCACCCCGCAGGCCCGCGCCTGCAGCGCCTGGGCGCGCCCGATCTCGCCGCCGTCGGCGGTGACCGCGGCGTTGTTGGACATGTTCTGCGGCTTGAAGGGCCGCACGGTCAGGCCGCGGCGGACCAGCGCCCGGCACAGCCCGGCCACCAGAAGCGACTTGCCGACGTCGGAGCCGGTGCCCTGGAGCATGATCGCGCGCGGCATGGCTCAGAACTCGATGCCCGGCTGGGCCTTGATGCCCGCCTGGAAGGGGTGCTTGACCAGCGTCATCTCGGTGACGAGGTCGGCGGCCTCGATCAGCTCCGGCTTGGCGGTGCGGCCGGTGACCAGCACATGCAGTCCCTCGCGCCGCCCGGTCAGCACGGGAAGCACCTCCTCGACCGGCAGGTAGCCCATGCGCAGGACGATGTTCAACTCGTCGAGCACGACGAGGCCGTATTGGGGATCGGCCATCAGCTCCTGCGCCTTGGCCCAGGCGGCCTTGGCGGCGGCGATGTCGCGCTCGCGGTCCTGGGTCTCCCAGGTAAAGCCCTCGCCCATCGTGTAAAAATCCACGAGGTCGTCGAAGCGCTCCAGAGCCACCGTCTCGCCGGTCGACCAAGCGCCCTTGACGAACTGCACCACCCCCACCCGCATGCCGTGCCCGGCGGCGCGCAGGATCAGGCCGAAGGCGGCGGTGGACTTGCCCTTGCCGTTGCCGGTGTTGACCATCAGCAGACCCTTCTCCTGCGTCTTGCTGGCCATCACCCGGTCGTGCAGCGCCTTGCGCCTCTTCATCTTCTCGGCGTGGCGGGCGTTCTGGTCGGCAAGGTTCCGGTCGGCGTCTTCGGTCATGGCGTCTCTCCTTTCAGCAGCAGCGGCAGCCCGGCGGCGACGAAGGCCACCCGCTGGGCCACGGCGGCGATGTCCTGATGCAGCCGCCCCGCATGGTCGCGGAAGCGGCGGGCCAGCGCGTTGTCCGGCACGATGCCCAGCCCGACCTCGTTGGAGACCAGCACCACCCGCCCTTCCACATCGACCAAAGCGGCCAGCAGCTCGGCGGAGCGGGCGGGCACGTCGGCGTCGGCCATCATCAGGTTGGACAACCACAGCGTCAGGCAATCGACCAGCACGTTCGTTCCGGGACCGGCGTTGCGGCGCAGCGCGCCGGGCAGGTCGAGCGGCTCCTCCACCGTCGTCCAGCCGGGACCGCGGTCCTCCTTGTGGCGGGCGACGCGGTCGGCCATCTCGGCGTCCCAGATCTGGGCCGTGGCGATGTAGACCCGCGGGCCGGGCGATGCGGCCGCCAGCCCCTCGGCGTAGCGGCTCTTGCCGGAGCGGGCGCCGCCCAGGACCAGGGTGATGTCGGTGCTCATGACGGTCGGGCCACCTTGACGCTTGCGGGAGGGACGCTTGCCGGACACGCGCTTGCGGAGCCGGATGGTTAGCGCAGTTGGCGCCCCGGCGCAAACCGCCATGGCGGTTGTCCTCCTCCGCCTCCGTCCCGTACCATCCGCCGCCTTCCTCCCGAACGATCCCGGAGCCGCCGACCGTGACCGACCCCAACCGGCCCCGCCCGGCCCTGGCCCGCGCCGCAGCGTTCCTCCGCCGCCTGACCGGAAAACTGTTCCGCCGCGGCGCGCCCGTGCCTCCGCCCCCGCCGCGACCGGTTCCGCTGGCGGAGCCGATGGAAACCGGGGTCTTCGCCGGCGATTCCGGCTCGCTCGCCTACCGCCTGTTCGTGCCGAAGGGGGCTGCGGCGGGGCCGCGTCCGCTGCTGGTCATGCTGCACGGCTGCACCCAGTCACCGGAGGATTTCGCCGTCGGCACCCGCATGAACCGGCTGGCCGAGGAGGCCGGCTGCCTCGTCCTCTACCCGGAGCAGACCTCCGCGGCGAACGACAGGAAATGCTGGAACTGGTTCAACCCCGACCACCAGCGCCGCGAGCGCGGCGAACCGGCGCTGATCGCCGGAGCCACCCGGCAGGTCCTGGCGGAGCGAGTGGCCGACCCGCGGCGCGTCTATGTCGCCGGAATTTCGGCGGGCGGGTCCGCCGCGATGGTCCTGGCGACGACGCACCCCGACCTGTTCGCCGCGGTGGGCGTCCATTCCGGCCTGCCCTACGGCTCGGCCACCGGCGTGCCGTCCGCCCTGCTGGCGATGAAGGCCGGCTCCTCGCCCGGCCAGCGGCCGGCGGCCGGAGCTCCGGTGGTTCCGGCCATCGTCTTCCACGGCGACGCCGACAAGGTCGTGCATCCGCGCAACGGCGACCATGTGATGGCCCAGGCCACCGCCAACGCGGAGGGACTGACCGCGAAGACCGAAAACGGCCAAGCACCCGGCGGGCGCGCCTTCTCCCGAACCGTCCACACGGACCGCGGCGGAGCGGCGCTGTTCGAGCAGTGGATCGTCCACGGCAGCGGCCACGCCTGGTCCGGCGGCAGCCCGGACGGCAGCTACACCGACCCGCAGGGGCCGGACGCCGCGCGGGAGATGCTGCGCTTCTTCCTGTCCCACCGGCACGCCGCATCCGCAAAACCCGCAAAACCCGCAAAAAGCGCGTGAGCCCGCTGTTACCACTTTTGCACAACCGAATTCGCGCCGTCTGTGCCATAAACTTCATCAGCACCCACCAGCCCATCGAACCGGCCATGCGCGTCACCGCACCCCGCCTCGCTGCCCTCGGCGCCCTCGCTCTGTGCCTGTCGGTGTCGCCGACGGTCCGGGCCGCCAACGTCTCCGCCGGGCAGGCCGAGGCGAAGGAGGCCGCCAAGTCGCTGGGCAACTGCACCCCCGCCAAGGTGGAGGTGATGAGCTACGTCACCGGCCGCTCCGGCCAGACCGTGTTCAAGGTGGGCTGCACGGAGGACAAGGACACCTTCGTCATGGTGCAGTGCCGGTCGCGAATCTGCACGCTTCTGCGCTGATTCACGGCTTTTTAATGAGGTTCGCCTGGAATCGGACTCGAACACGGGACGGGGTGCAAGGGGTGATGAGGCTCGCTCAGTCAATCGCGGTGATGGCGCTGGCGGCCCTGCCTCTGGGCGCCTGCAGCGGGCCGATGATGGTCGCCAGCGTCGGCGCCGATCTCGCCTCCGTCACCAGCACAAAGAAGACGCTCGGCGATCATCTGGTGTCCGCAGCGACCGGGCGCGACTGCTCGTCCGTGTCCTTCTCGGAAACCGGCCAGTATTGCCCGGAGAAGCTCTACGTCGACCGTTCCCGCCTCTATTGCTACAAGACGCTGGCCGACGTGGATTGCCACCACATCCCCGATCCGCACCGCAACGGCCACACCGCCCTGGCGAGCCCGCCGCCGGACATCCGGCCGGAACCACGGCAGCCGGGCTGGATCGAACGGATGATGACCGCGGCCGAGCAATAAGCCCGGCGGAGCACCCCCCCGCGCCGGGCCTCAGCGCATCTTCTTTGCCACGAAGGCCTTGGCGAGGGTCATCATCGCCTTCTCATGGGTGACGCCGCCCTGACCGCCCTTGCCGGCGGGAACCACCATGGTGGCGGACGTGACCGGAGCGGGTGAACCGGCGCGGCCGCGCGCGGCCGGCGCCTCCTCCCCGGGGTCGCGGCCGAGGCGGCTCAGCACGTCGGCCAGCGCCTCCTTGCTCAGCGCCGAATCCGCGGGGCCGCGGGACCGGCCCGGCTGCGCGGGCGCCGAGCGGCTGGGCGCCGACGGGCGGACGCCCCGCTCGATGGCCGCGGCGGCGATGGCTTTCAGGAACGGCTGCGAAATGCCCAGCAAAAGCTGCGGGTCCTCGGCCGCCCAGGCCATCAGGAGCTTTTGCGCGGTTGCCCGGCTCCCCTTGGCCGCCACCAGCGCGTCGCGCACCTTGCCGTCCACATAGGAATTCGCCATCGCCCACACGCCTCCGACCGCCGCGGAAATCCGTCCGCGCAACAGGGCGACTCTCCGGCGGCAAGGGTTAACAAAGGGTTGCAAAGGCGGTTGCCCGAACGCGGCGGGACGCCCCACGGGCAGGGCGGTTGCGCGGCGGGGCGGGAATGGGGGATAGTGGGCCTATGCTGATCGAAACCTACGCCGACCTGATCTGCCCCTGGTGCTACATCGGAAAGCGGCGGCTTGCCCGCGCGCTGGCCGACCGGCCGCGCGTCCAGGTGGAGTTGCGCTGGCAGCCCTTCCAGCTCAACCCGGACATGGCACCGGGCGGCATGGAGCGCAGCGCCTATCTGGCGGCCAAGTTCGGCGGCACGGAGCGGGCGCGGCAGATCCATCTGGTGGTCGAGGAGACGGCGGAGCGCGACGGCCTGCCGCTGCGGCTGGACCGCATCCGGCGCACGCCCAACAGCTTCGACGGGCACCGGCTGATCCGCATCGCCGCCCGCCACGGGCTGGGCGACCGGATGGCCGACGCGCTGTTCAACGCCTATTTCGTGGACGGGCTGGACATCGGCGACCGCGACACGCTGGCCGCGACCGCCGCCGGCCTGGGTTTCGATTTCGCGGACATCAAAAACCTGCTGAACGGCGACGCGGAAACCACGGCGGTCTTCAACGCCGACGCCACCGCGCGCCAGCTCGGCCTTCAGGCGGTGCCCTGCTACATCTTCAACCGTCGCTACGCGCTGTCCGGCGCGCAGGAGCCCGCCAGCTTCCTTCCGCTTCTCGACCTCGGGGTGGAGGAGCAGGAAGGCGTGACGGCGGCGGCCGACTGACGATCATGGAATTTCAACGATGATCCGGGTCACCCCGCGCATCAGCCTGGACGAGAGCGAGCTTCAGGAAAGCTTCGTCCGGGCCTCGGGTCCCGGCGGCCAGCACGTCAACAAGACGGACAGCGCGGTGCAATTGCGCTTCGACGTGGCGGCCTCGCCGAACATTCCCGACGACGTGAAGGCCCGGCTGGTCCGGCTGGCCGGTTCGCGCATGACGGCGGCGGGTGTGCTGATCATCGTCGGCGACACCTACCGCAGCCAGCTGCGCAACCGCGAGGACGTGCGGGAGCGGCTGATCGATCTGATCCGCGACGCGACGGTGGTGCCGAAAAGCCGCCGTCCGACCAAGCCGACCCTTGGCTCCAAGAAGCGCCGCCTGGAGGCCAAGGGTCAGAGGTCGGACATCAAGCGCCTGCGCTCCGGCAAGCCGGAGGACTGACGCCGCTCAATGCGGGGTCTTCTGGCGGCTGAGCGAGATCATGTTCCCGCCATACTGGAATTCCGGCAGGTTGGCGAACTGGTCCTTGGTGAGCTGGGTCGCCACGATGGCGTCCTGCTGCTGGTTGTAGCGGACGTTGTCGATGTCCAGCGCGACGTTGCGCCCGCCGATGCCCATGATGCCGCCGGTCGAGACCACGAGTTGGCTCGGGCGGTTGCTGCGGTTGAACAGAACGTCCTCGACCTGCCCCACCTTCTGCCCGTCATAGGCGACGACGGACTTGCCCAGCATGGCCTGCGGCTCGATCCGCGAGGCGGTCTGGAGCGACTGTTCGGACATCGGACGGGACGCCTGCTCGCTTCCCCCACCGAACCAACTCGACGTCTCGGCGCAGCCCCCCAAAGCCAAAAGCGCGACCGCCGACAGGACCGGAACAGCAACCTTACGCATAGCCCCCTCCTTCTGACGAGATAACCACGCGGGTTTAAACAGGCCGTCGACCGCAATCGTCACGGTGTCTTGCGGCGATTGCGCCGGGGCGCCGGAACGCGCCGCGTCCGGCCGCGTTCTGCACACTCTCAACTCTCCCCCGAGGCTCCGCAGATCATGGCCGAAGACACCGCCCGCCGGTTGCAGGCCCGCCCCATTCCGGTGCCGAAGGCCGCCCCGCCCGCCTCCACCCAGACGACTCTGCTGGTCATCGCGCTGGTGGTGGCGACCCTGTATCTGGGAAGCGACATCCTGGTTCCCATCGCGCTGGCGGTGCTGCTGACCTTCGTCCTGGCGCCCATCGTCAGCCGGCTGGAGCGGCTGCGCCTGGGCCGGATTCCGTCGGTGCTGGCGGTGGTGGTGCTGGTCTTCGCGGGCATCGCCGGCTTCGGCACGGTGGTCGGCGGGCAGATCGCCGACCTCGCCAACAACCTGCCGACCTATCAGCGCAACGTGCACGCCAAGCTGGACTCGCTGCGCTCCCGCGCCGCGTCGGCGGGCAGCGGCGGGGTGGTGCAGCAGGCCACCGAAGCCTTCCGCGACCTGAAGCAGGGGCTGGAGCAGGTGACCGGCGACGCGGCGCCCGCCGCTCCGGCCAACGCCCTGCCCGCCCCCGGCGCCGCGAAGGAGCCGGTGCCGGTGCGGATCGAGCAGGACGGCGACGCGCTGACCATCATCAGCGACGTGCTGGGACCGGCCATGGCGCCGGTCGCCACGGCGGGCATGGTGCTGGTCTTCACCATCTTCATGCTGCTGCAGCGGGAGGATCTGCGCGACCGGCTGATCCGGCTGGCCGGGTCCGGTGACCTCAGCCGCACGACGGAGGCGATGAACGACGCGGGCGAACGGGTCAGCCGCTATCTGCTGATGCAGTGCGTGGTCAACGTCACCTACGGCCTGCCCATCGGGATCGGGCTGTGGCTGATCGGCGTGCCGAACCCGCTGCTCTGGGGCCTGCTGTCGACGGTGCTGCGCTTCATCCCCTTCCTGGGGCCGGCGATCGCCGCGGCCTTCCCGATCCTGCTGTCCTTCGCGGTCGATGGGGGATGGACCCTGCCGCTGCTCTGCATCGCCCTGTTCGTGGCGGTGGAGCTGTTCTCCAACAACGTGGTGGAGCCCTGGCTCTACGGTTCGGCCACCGGCCTGTCGTCGCTGGCGATCATCGTGGCCGCAGTGTTCTGGACCACGCTGTGGGGGCCGGTGGGCCTGCTGCTGGCGACTCCCCTGACCGTCTGCCTCGTGGTGCTGGGGCGGCACGTGCCGCAGCTGCATTTCCTGGAGGTGATGCTGGGCGACCGGCCGGTGCTGCCCGAAGAGGCCAAGCTGTACCAGCGCCTGCTCGCCCGCGACCCCATCGAGGCCATGGAGATCGCCGAGGAGAGGATGAGCAAGGGCGGGCTGGTGGAGGCCGGGCACGGCCTGCTGATCCCCACCCTGTCGTTGGCCGAGCAGGACCGCCAGCGCAACCGCCTCAACCCGGAGGGGCGGCAGGCGGTGGCCGAGGGCATGGTGGCCTTGCTGGACGAGCTGATGGAGGCTTCCCCGCCCGCCGCGGAGGACACGCCGCTGGTCCTGTGCATCGGCGCCCGCAACGACCTGGACGAGGCGGCGGCGGCGTTGCTCGGCCACATGCTGCGCCCGCGCGGGCTGCGCGCCGACGTGCTCCCCTGCGAGAAGGTGTCCGTCCGCTCCATCGCCGCGCTGGCGCCGACCGGGGTATCGGCGGTGGTGCTGTCCTACCTGAACCCGTCCGCCCTGTCGCACGCCCGCCGGCTGGTGCGCCGCTTGCGCCTGCATTTCGGCCCGGATGTGCCGATCCTGCTCTGCCTGTGGAGCGCCCACCCCGAAGCCGAGGCGCCGGAGCAGGCGACCACCCAGACCACCGCCGACCGCGTGGCGACCAGCCTGACCGGCGCCGTCACCCAGTTGGAGGAGCTGGGGGTGCTCGCCGCCGTCGAGGTGGAGACGGCCAAGCAGGCCTGACGGTCAGGAGGACGCGACGACGGTGCAGACCCGCTTCAGCGCGTCGGCCGCGCGCTCCACGTCCTCCTCGCGCACCAGCACGTAATCGGTGTCGTAGGTGGACATGGCGAAGATCGGCACGCGCGCCTGGGCCAGCGGCACGGCGATGCGCGCCAGCACGCCGAACAAGGAGAAATCCAGCGGCCCCTCCACCTTGAAGGCGCGCCAGCCGCGCTCCGCCGTCACGCCGTCCGGCACGCGGGATTCGCGGCAGAGGATCGACAACTCCTCCCCCGTGCGGGTGGCGCTGACCAGCGGGTCGGTCCAGTCGAGCCAGCCGGGCATTCCATCCCCCGGCGCCAGCCGGGCCACCGCCAGCCGGTCCGGCAGAACCGACAGGATCAGCGGCTTGGTCTCCGGCAGCAGGGCGGCGTCCAGGGTGGCGCGGTCCACCTCGAACGGCTTGAGGATGCGCTTGGCCCGTGCGGCCAGCGACGGGATGCGCGAGCGCATGGCCCGGCCCAGCATATCCGCCGCGACCGGGCGAAGCTCCGGATCGTCCGCCGCCAGATCGACCATGGCCTGAAGCGCGGCGCTCTGCACGATCCGGCTGGCCCGGTTCTCGAACCAGCCCTCCAGAAGCGCCACCACCCGCTCGCGCTGCTCCTCCGTCAGGGTCAGGCGCGGCAGGATCGCCGCCAGATGCCAGCGCACCTCGGCCTGCTCGATGGCCGCCGCGTCGGTCAGCAGCCGTTCCGCGAAGGCGTCCAGCGGACGGGCATCGCCGCGCGACACCCGCTCCAGCGCGTCGGCGGCGCGCATGCGCACCCCGGCGTCGCCGTCGAACAGGCAGGCGACCAGTTCCGGCAGGCGGGCGGGGTCGGCCGCCACCGCCTCCGCCACCGTCGGGATGTCGCCGAAGGCGCGCCGGTCACCGCCGAGCGCCAGGGCCTTCGCCAAGCCCCTGTCCTTGGACCCACCAACCTTGGGTCCGCTCTCCTTGCTCATCGCCTCAGCGCCGCCCGAAGGGACGCGAGGGGATGTTCCGCCCGAACTTCGACCCCGCCTTCAGCGCGCTGGGGCGCGGCGGCGGCGGGGGTGGCGGAGGCGGGGGCGCCTCGCCCTTCGGCACGGCGCCGCCGCCGGCCATCTGGGCGAGATCGCTCATCAGCCGGTTGACGCCGCGCACCCGCTGGCCCTCGTCGGTCCATTCGCGGGTGTAGACCAGCTTGTGGTCGGGCCGCAGCTTCATCAGGCTCATCTGCTGGCTGATGTAGGTCAGCAGCTTGGCCGGCTCGGCGTAGCTGTTGTTGCGGAAGGTCAGAACGGCGCCCTTCGGCCCGGCGTCCACCCGTTCCACCTCCGCCTGTCGGCAGAGCTGCTTGATGGTCACCACGTCCAGCAGGTTCTCCACCTCGCCCGGCAGCTTGCCGAAACGGTCGATCAGCTCCGCCGCGAAGCCGTCGATCTCCGCCCGGTCCACCAGATCGGCGATGCGGCGGTAGAGCGACAGGCGCACCGTCAGGTCGGGGACATACTCCTCCGGAATCAGCACCGGGGTGCCCAAGTTGATCTGCGGGGTCCAGGGCTGGTCCTCAGCACCGCTCGGCACCTGCCCGTCCATGTTGGCGCGGGCGTTGGCGACGGCCTCCTCCAGCATGTGCTGGTAAAGCTCGACGCCGACCTCCTTGACATGGCCCGACTGCTCCTCGCCCAGCAGGTTACCGGCGCCGCGGATGTCCATGTCGTGGCTGGCCAGCTGGAAGCCGGCGCCCAAGCTGTCCAACGTCTCGATGACGTGCAGTCGCTGCTGCGCCGTGCCGGTCAGCGGCTTGTTCGGCGCGTAGGTGAGGTAGGCGTAGCCGCGCACCTTCGACCGGCCGACGCGCCCGCGGATCTGGTAGAGCTGGGCCAGGCCGAACATGTCCGCCCGGTGCACGATCAGCGTGTTGGCGTTGGGGATGTCGATGCCGCTCTCGATGATGTTGGTGGCGAGCAGCACCTCGAACTTGCCCTCGTCGAAGGCGGTCATCACCTCTTCCAGCTCGCTGGCCGGCATCTGGCCGTGGGCGGTGACGATCTTCACCTCGGGAACCAGCTCGCGCACCCGCTCGGCGACCTTGGCCAAGTCCTCGACGCGGGGGCAGACGTAGAAGGTCTGGCCGCCCCGGTAATGCTCGCGCAGGATGGCCTCGCGCACCACCACGGGGTCGTAGGGCAGGACGAAGGTGCGCACCGCCAGACGGTCCACCGGCGGGGTGGCGATCAGCGACAGCTCGCGCACGCCGGACAGCGCCATCTGGAGCGTGCGCGGAATCGGCGTGGCGGTCAGCGTCAGGACGTGCACGTCGGCGCGCAGCTCCTTCAGCCGCTCCTTCTGCTTCACGCCGAAATGCTGCTCCTCGTCGACGATGACCATGCCGAGCTGCTTGAACTGCACGCCCTTGCCGAGCAGCGCGTGCGTGCCGATCACGATGTCGGCGGTGCCCTCCGTCAGCTCCTGCTTGACCTTGGTCTGCTCCTTGGCGGTGACCATGCGGGAGAGCTGGACGATGCGCAGCGGCAGTCCCGCGAAGCGCGTCGTGAAGGTCTTGAAGTGCTGGCGCGCCAGCAGCGTGGTCGGCACCACCACGGCGACCTGCTGGCCGCTCATGGCGACGAGGAAGGCGGCGCGCAGAGCCACCTCCGTCTTGCCGAAGCCGACGTCGCCGCAGACCAGCCGGTCCATGGGACGGCCCGAGCCGAGGTCGGTGAAGACTTCCTCGATGGCCTTCAACTGGTCGTCGGTCTCCGGGTAGGGGAAGCGGGCGGCGAACTCCTGATAGACGCCCTCCGGCGTGTAGACCGGGTCGGCCTTTTTCAGCATGCGCTCGGCGGCGATCTTCAGCAGCGCCTCGGCCATGTCCTTCAGGCGCTTCTTGACGCGGGCCTTGCGGCCCTGCCAGCCGGCCCCGCCCAGCTTGTCGAGCTGCGCGTGCGCGTCCTCCGACCCGTAGCGGGTCAGCACCTCGATGTTCTCGACGGGGACGTAGAGCTTGTCGCCGCCCTCGTAGATCAGCCGCAGGCAGTCGTGCGGGGCGCCGGACACCTCCAGCGTCTCCAGCCCGTCGTAGCGCCCGATGCCGTGGTCCATGTGCACCACGAGGTCGCCCGAGGCGAGCGCCGTGTATTCGGCGATGAAGTTGGCGGCCTTGCGCTTCTTCTTCGTCGCCGGGCGGACGAGGCGGTCGCCGAGGATGTCCTGCTCGGTGATGACGGCCATGTCGGCGGAGGTGAAGCCGTGCTCCATCCCCAGAACGATCATGCCGATGACGTGGCGGTCGAAGCGGCGGACGTCCTCGACGCTCTCCGCCGGCTCCAGCCCCGGAATGCCGTGGTCGCCCAGCACCGTCATCAGACGGTCGCGGGAGCCCGCGGAATAGCCGGCGACCAGCACACGCCGCCCGTCGGCCCGCAGGGCGCGGATATGGTCCTTCACCGCCTCGAAGACGTTCACGTCGGGCCGCGCCCGCTCCTCGGCGAAGTCGTGGCCGCGGCGCCCGCCGGCGTCCAGCGTGCCCTTGATTCCCGGCGGCGTGCCGAAGGGCTGGAGCTGCGCCACCGCGTGGGCCGCGAACAGGTCGTCCCAGGCCTGCGCGTCGAGGAACATCATGCCGACCGGCACCGGCTTGTAGACCGGCGAGCCCGTCCGCTTCTCGATGACGATCATGCTCTCGCGGGAGGCGTGGAAGTCCACCACCTGCGCGATGCGCGAATCGCGCGCCTCCGTCGCCTGATGGTCAAGCGACAGGATGGCCTTGGGCATGTAGGCCAGCAGCGATTCCATCGTCTCGTGGAACAGCGGCAGCCAATGCTCCATGCCGCCGTACTTGCGCCCGGCGCTGATCGCCTCGTAGAGCGGATCGTCGTCGGTGATGGCGCCGAACAGCTCGCGGTAGCCGGAGCGGAAGCGGGCGATGCCGGCCTCGTCGAGGAAGACCTCGGACATTGGCTTCAGGTCGATGCCGTCGCGCTTGTCGGTGGTGCGCTGCGACATGGGATCGAAGCTGCGCACCGCCTCCAGCTCGTCGCCGAACAGGTCGAGGCGCAGCGGCTCGTCGGTGCCCGGCGGGAACAGGTCCACGATGCCGCCGCGCACGGCGAACTCGCCCGGCTCGCGCACGGTCTGGGCGCGGGTGTAGCCGTTGCCGGCCAGATAGCGCTGCAGCTTCTCCAGGTCGATCCGGTCGCGCAGCTTCGCCGAGAACACCGCGTCGCGGAAGGCGGCGCGGGGCGGCACCTTCTGCACCATGGCGTTGACGGTGGTCAGCACGACCAGCGGCGCAGCGTCCGCCTTGCGCGCCAGCAGGCGGGTCAGCGTGTCGATGCGCTTCGCCACGATGCCGCCGTTGGGCGACACCCGGTCATAGGGCAGGCAGTCCCAGGCCGGGAACACCTGCACCTCCAGCGACGGCGCGAAGAAGGCCAGCGCCTCCGCCAGCTGGGCGGCGCGGGTGTCGTCGAGCGCGACGTGGAGAAGTCCGGCGCTCCCCGCCCGCTTGGCGAGGTCGGCGAGGACGCGGGCGTCATGACCGGCGGGGGCGCCGCCGACCAGAAGGCGGCCGGAGCGTCCCGGCTGCAACTGTTCGAAGCTGGGCAAGGATCGGGCCTCAGGACCCCTGACGGGGCGTGTAGCGGAACTTGGTCAACAGCTGCATGACGTCGGTGTCGTGCTCGGCGGGCACCGGCTCGCGCCCGGCGTACCAGTTGTAGAGGTCGGGGTCGCTGAGTTCGAGCAGCGCCTCGTAGCGGTCGAGCTGCGCGTGGTCGAAGGCCGGGACATGGGCGTCGGCGAAGCTGCCGATCAGCAGGTCCATCTCCCGCATGCCGCGGTGCCACGACCGGAAGCGCAGCCGCTTGCGCCGGTTGTCCAGGGATTCGCCGCTCTCAGACAGGGTGTTCTCGTCGCTCATGCCATCCACGCCAAAAAGCCCCGGCCCCGGAAGATAGGGGGCGGAGCGGTCCACATCCACCCCCGCATCCTGCACACCGGCACGCCCCCGCGCAAACCGAAATGCCGGACGATCCCCCGGAAGGATCTTGATTCAGCGCGCCAGCCACGCCTCCAGCCCGTCGCGCAGGTCCGCCCCCGGTGCCAGCCGGGCGAAGCGCTCGGTCTCCACCGCCAGCCCTTCGCCGATGGTCATGTTCAGCCCGCGGGTCACCGCCCCCAGGATGCCGGACACCGCCGCCGGGGAATGCCGGACGATCCGCCCGGCCAGCTCGAAGGCCGCGGGCAGCAGGGCGTCGTGCGGCACCACCTGATTGACCAGCCCCACCGCCAATGCCGTCGCCGGCGGGAAGGCGTCTCCGGTCAGCAGCCATTCCAGCGCCCGCTTGCGCCCGGCGTTGCGGGGAAGCCGCTGCGTCCCGCCAAACGTCGGCATCATGCCGAGCCTGATTTCCGCCTTGGAGAAGCTCGCCCGCTCGCTGGCGACGGCGAGGTGCGTAGCCTCCAAAATCTCGCAACCGCCGCCGTAGCAGATGCCGTTGACCGCGGCGATGATGGGCTTGGGGAAGGACTCAATCCGCGCGCACAGCGTCTGTCCGGGCCGGAAGGCGCGCACCGCCGCCTCCGCTCCCCGCCGGACGGCCGGGGTGAACTCAGCGATGTCCGCACCGGCGGAGAAGGCCCGCTCCCCGGCGCCGGTGACGATGATCGCCCGCACCGCCGCGTCGGCCTCCAGCGCGTCCAGCGTGTCGAGCATGGCGCCGGCCAGCGCCGTGCTGATGGCGTTCAGCTTGGCGGGACGGTTCAGAGTGAGGGTGGCGATCCCCCCGGCGGTGACGCACAGCACGGGGTTGGCGGGGTCGGCGTGTTTGGTCGTCAGGGACATGACGCGGTCCTTCTGTCCTGCGTTTGAGATGCCCCACTGTCGAGCCCGAGCCACGCCCCTGACAAACGAGTACGCCGCGTGTTCGGGTGAGCAACGCTCACCTGAAACCGGGCCACCGCCGCAGGCCAAAGCGTCACCTTGACAGAATCGCGACAGTTGGTACACTGAACAGTCCCAGCCACTCGCGGTGGAGGTCGCCATGACCGACGGATCGATCGGACGCACGGAACCTCTGGTCCGCTCGGCCGGCGTGGTGGAGCGCACGGGCAGCGCGACCGACCGCAGAAAACGGCGGCAGAACCGGCAGGATCTGCAACAGCAGGAGCGCGAGCAGCAGGAGCGCCGCGACCAGGACGAGGCCAACCACAAGCGGCGGCGTCTCTACGACCTGCTGTTCGACGAGATCGACGAGCTGGACACGCTGAACGCCGGGCAGCGGGCGCGCATCAAGCAGAATCTGCGCGCGCAGCTCGCCGACCGCCGACCGCCGCCCCACCTCGCCCCCAACCTCGCCCAGCCGCCGCCGGATGAGGACATCGAACGCATCGCAGCGGCGCTTCTTGAAAAAGCCGTCGCGGCCCATCCGGTCGATCATGACCACATCGTCGGCATGGCGGCGCCGACGCATCCGGCGCTTCCGCCGGGACAGACGGCGGAGAATGTGGCGCTCGCCAACCAGCTCCGCGAATGCCTGGAACAGCGGACGACGACATCGCGGCGCGTTGCCGTGTATCTCCGCCTGCTTCTGACGCTTGAAGGCGCCTTCCGGCCGCATCTGGTGGTGGACGCCTGACCGTCGCCACCGCGGGTGTGATGCGCGAATTCGGAGAAAGCCCCCCTCCGATGCGCCACCCTGGATGGTTGGACCATGCGGCACAATGGTTCCGTTGTTTCTCCGGCGGAGTCCGGGCGCGTTCCCGCGCCGTTCCCGCCGCGGAAAACCCGCTCCCGCAGGGAGGTTCCCCCGTGCCCGACACCCATCTCGCCACGCACGCCCAGCCGTCCGGCGACGCCCTTCGCCAAGCGCTCTCCACCCGCTTCCAAAAGATCCGCGCCCGCACCGCCGAACTCGCCGCCCCCCTGTCGCCGGAAGACCTGATGGTCCAGTCGGTGGCCGACGGCGCTCCGGCCAAATGGCACCTCGCCCACACGACGTGGCTGTTCGAAACCACCGTCCTGGTGCCTTGCAACCCCGGTTACCGGCCCTTCGACCCGGCCTTTCTGACGCTGTTCGCCGCACGCGACGACCGCTTCGGCAGCCATCAGCTTCCCTCACCCACCCTGCGCCTGCTCTCCCGGCCCAACGCGGCGGAGGTGATGCGCTACCGCGACCATGTGAACGCCGCGGTCCTGCACCTGCTGAACCAGGCCGACGAGGCGGAGTTGCCGGAGATCGCCGACCGCGTGATCGTCGGCATCACGCACGAGCGGCGCCACCAGGAACGGCTGCTGACCCACGTGAAGCATGCCTTCTGGAGCAACCCGCTGCGCCCCGCCTACGAGCAGCCGCCACAGGTCGCTCCCGCCCCGCCGCAGCCGGAACGCTGGGTCGAGCATGAGGGCGGCCTCGTCGAAATCGGGCGGAGCGAAGCCTGGGCCGGCTTCGACCATGAGGGGCCGCGCCACCGCGTCCATCTGGAGCCGTTCCGCCTCGCCGCCCTGCCGGTGTCCTGCGGCGCCTTCCGCGACTTCATCGAGGATGGCGGCTACGCGAAGCGCTCGCTCTGGCTCGCCGACGGCTGGGAGGCGGTGCAGACCGAAGGGTGGCAGGCCCCGCTCTATTGGGAATGGCGCGACGGCGCGTGGCAGATCTTCACGCTCTACGGCATGCGCCCGCTCGATCCGGCCGAACCCGTCTGCCATGTCAGCTGGTTCGAGGCCGACGCCTTCGCCCGCTGGGCCGGCAAGCGCCTGCCCGAAGAAGCCGAGTGGGAGGCCGTGGCGTCCCGCTGCGACAGCATGGGCAACCTGCTGGGCACGGGCCACCGCCACCCGCGCCCCAGCACCTGCCACGGCGACGGCCCCTGGCAGCTGTTCGGCGACGTGTGGGAATGGACGCGCAGCCCCTTCGTCCCCTACCCCGGCTACCGCCTGCCGGACGGGGTGGACGAGGCCGTCCACGGCCGCTTCATGATCAACCGCATGGTGCTGCGGGGCGGCAGCTGCGTCACCCCCTTCGACCACGCCAACCCGACGACCCGGCATTACCTGCGGCCGGACTCCCGTTTGTCCTTCACCGGCCTGCGGCTGGCAGAGGACGCCTGATGAATAGGACAGCTGAGACATTGGAATCGTTTTAATCGGTGGCGCTGCACCGCGGCAGGTCCTATAACCATAATTAAATTATGGATTATGGAGCCTTTCATGCCCCTCGACCTTCCCTCGGTGTTTCGCCACCACGTCTTTTGTTGCGCCCAGCAGCGCCCGCCCGGCCATCCGCGCGGGAGCTGCGCGGCAAAGGACGCCCACCCGCTGTGGGAGCGGCTCGGCCAGCGCATCCAGGCCAAGGAGCTTCCCGACGTCGGGATGGCCTGGACCGGCTGCCTCGGCTTCTGCTCCGCCGGGCCGCTGATGGTGGTCTATCCGGAGGGCCTGTGGTACCGCCCGGAGACGCCTGAGGACATCGACGAGATCGTCGACTCGCATCTCGTCAACGACACGCCGGTCGAACGGCTGGTGATGGTGCTGACCCGCTGAACGTAAAGGCTCAACGCAAAAACCCCTCCCCGGCTCGGCCGGCGGAGGGGCTTTCTTCGTGCGGAACGACGATGCTACTTGCGGAACAGGAACTCGCGGCCGACCTTCACGCGCTTCTCGCCATCGTATTCGATGATGTCGGCGGTGGCGTAGGTCTCGGTCCAGCGTTCCGGCAGATAGCTGCCGGTGCCGATGATGTCGACGGGGGCGTTGGCCTCCGCCATCAGGCGGCACTTCGCCGGGCCGAAGCCGGAGCTGGCGACGATCTTCACCGCCGGGAATCCGGCCTCGTCCAGCTTCTCGCGCATGAAATGGATGGCCGCGGCCGACACGCCGGTGCCGATCAGGTAGCGGAGCTGCGTCTCGTCGCGGTAGCCGCGGATGGAATGCGGCGCGTGCCGCTCCAGCACCGCGTAGGAGCCCGGCGGGTCCAGCCCCTCCAGGAAGCGCCCGCCCGGCGTGTCGAGCCGCACCGCCAGCTTGCCCTGCGCGGCGAGGCCGGGGAAACGGCGGCAGACCTCCAGCGCGTCGGTCACCTCGCGCCCGAAGTAATCGACCAGGACGGTCAGCGGCAGCTCGGGGAAGGTCTCGTGGAACATCTCCGCCGCCCGCACGGTCGATCCGGCATAGCCGATCAGCGCGTGCGGCATCGTCCCCATGCCCTTCTTCTGGCCGAAGAAATGGGCGGTGGCGTCGGTGGCGTTGCCGATGAAGCCCTTGGCGCCGACCTTGCGCTTCGCCCGGTCCGAACCGACCGAGGCGGCGTAGGCCATCATCTCCTCCATCTCCGTTCCGGCGCAGTGGCGCGCCTCCATGGCGAGGAAGGCGGTCTTCGGCAGGTCGGCGCACATGGTGAAGGCGTTGTAGGCGCCGACGCAGGCGGGGCCGAGCTTCTGCAGGATGATCGTCTCGGTGTCGACCAGATGGTAGAAGGAACCGGTGATGTAGAGGATCGGCTCGCCCGCACCGACCCACTTCCCTTCCGGATAGTTCAGGACGATGTCGAGATCGAACCCGCGCTCCCGCGCCACCGCCTCCAGCCATTCGATGGCGAGTCGCGGCGCGCAGACCACCGGACGGCGCATGAAGATGGCGTAGGTGACCTTCTTGTCACCGAACTTCCCGACCGCCTCCTTGGTCCGCTTGAAATAGGTGTCGGTCCATTCGGTGATGGCCGACGCGGGCGGATGGCTGGCGGGCGCGTGACTGGCCGGCGGCTGGTTCCTGGTCTCGTCCATGGCGATGTCCTTGTCTTCCCGCTCTTGCCCTTCGCGACGGTCACGTCCGGAGGCCGCCCCCACCGCGGGAACGGCGATCCGATAGAGAAACCAGCATTATACGCCCAGGCCCTCCGGTGGAAGAGGCTTCATCCGCGGCGGCCCACCGCCGCAAGCAATGGTGATTTACCAAAAATACGCTACGAAATCCGACGCATTTCAAACGCAAAGAAGCCGAGAAGAGATGCGCAGTTCCTCACTGTAATGCGGCATCGCCAAAAAGTATAAAATACCTGTATTTGACGACTTCCCTTTACCCATTCACCATAGACCCAAGAACAGGCACCACCCCCTTTCGGTGCCGGGAAAAGCGACGAGGTCGGCATGAGCCGGACAATCCACCAGAACGCGCCGAACATTGCGGCGGCCCCCTCGACGCTGGATCGCCTGGGCCGCCGGGTCGTGGTCGGGCTTCTCTGCACCATGGCCGGGCTGGCCGCGGCGGGCACCGGCGGGGCCTTTCTGCTGAAGCCCGGCACGGCGCAGGCCGGGCGCGTCGTGGGGGACACGCTGCGCACCGCCGCCAACTACGCGCGCCTGCCGGCGATGATCTTCACGCTGAGCGACGGCGAACGGCTGCGCGAGTTGCGGGTCCGCGTGGTCCTCGACATGGAGCCGACCGCCCCCGCCAAGACGGTGGAGAGCTACGGGCCGCGCATCGCCAGCGCCATGACCAACGTGATGCTGGACACCGACCCCGGCGAGCTGCGCGGACGCAACGGCGCCTTCTACATCAAGGACGCGGTGATGCGCACCGCCGCGAAGGAACTCGGCGCGATGAAGATCCGGCAGGTGCTGGTCCAGGAACTCGTCATGCGCTGACGGAAGGCCTGCCCGCCGACCCGAGCCGCCATCTCGGCCAACGCTCGACAGGCGTTCCGGAATGGGGAACACTCCTGTCCCCTTCGGATCTTGGGATTGCAAGGAGACGGCCGTGGCCGAGTTCGATTTCGACCTGTTCACCATCGGTGCCGGCTCCGGCGGCGTCGCGGCCAGCCGGCGGGCCGCCTCCATGGGCGCCAAGGTCGCCATCTGCGAAGGCAGCCGTGTCGGCGGCACCTGCGTCATCCGCGGCTGCGTTCCGAAGAAGCTGCTGGTCTACGCCGCCCAGTTCCGCGACGCCTTCGAGGATTCCAGCGCCTATGGCTGGGCCACCACCGCGCCGGCCTTCGACTGGGCCACGCTGATCGGGCGCAAGGACGCGGAGATCGACCGGTTGAACGGCATCTACATCAAGATGCTGGAGAATTCCGGGGTCACCCTGCACACCGGCTTCGGGCGGCTCATCGACCGCCACACGGTGGAGGTGGCGAACAAGCGCTACACCGCGAAGAACATCCTGGTCGCCACCGGCGGCTGGCCATCGCTTCCCAAGATTCCGGGGATCGAGCACGCCGTCACCTCCAACGAGGCGCTGCAGCTCGGCACCCTGCCCCACTCCGTCATCATTCTGGGCGGCGGCTACATCGCCGTGGAGTTCGCCGGGATCTTCCGCGGCCTGGGCGCCGAGGTCACGATCATGATCCGCGGCGAGGAGCTTCTGAACGGCTTCGACGACGACATCCGCGTCGCCCTGGCCCAGGAGATGCGCAAGCGCGGAATCACCATCCTCACCCGCACCCAGCCGGTGAAGGTCGAGGAGGGCCCCGGCGGCTTCACCGTCACCGACCAGCTCGGGCGGGAGCATTCGGCCGGCCTCGTCATGGCGGCGACCGGGCGCCGGCCGAACACGCGCGACCTCGGGCTGGAGGCCGCCGGCGTCGCGCTGGACGACGCCGGGGCGATCCGGGTGGACGAGTATTCGCGCACCAGCGTGGACAACATCTTCGCCGTCGGCGACGTGACCGACCGCATGGCCCTGACCCCCGTCGCCATCGCCGAGGGGCGCGCCTTCGTGGAGACGCTGTTCAACGACAACCCGACCAGCATCAGCTACGCCAACATCCCGACCGCCGTCTTCTCCATCCCGCCGCTCGGCACCGTCGGCCTGACCGAGGCGGAGGCGCGGGCGAAATTCGCGACGGTGGACATCTACAAGGCCGGCTTCCGTCCGATGAAGCACACCATGTCGGGCCGCGACGAGCGCGTCCTGATGAAGCTGGTGGTGGACGGCGAGAGCCAGCGCGTGCTCGGTTGCCACATGATGGGCATGGACGCGCCGGAGATTGTGCAGGGGTTGGGCATCGCCCTGAATTGCGGCGCCACAAAGAAAGATTTCGACCGCACCATCGCCCTCCACCCGTCTACCGCGGAGGAGTTCGTCCTGATGCGCGAGAAGGTGTCCTGACGATCGGGCATAAAACCAAAGGTCAGGCGCCGGATTTCCTGGAACGCTTCTAAGAAGCCTGTGTTGAGGGCACACGACGATGGCGGCGGCACCCATGGCGGCGCACCAGCACCCCCGCGGAAGCCGTCGCCTCCTATCCTTCATCAAAGGCTCCGGGAGGGCTCCTACGCATGTTCATGCACAACAAGAACCTGATGTACACGGTCCGCGTCGCTGAACCGGACCCGAAGCTGGCCAGCCTGATGCTGGAACAGTTCGGCGGTCCCCAGGGCGAGCTGGCGGCGGCCCTGCGCTACTTCACGCAGGGTCTGGCCGACGAGGACCCGGGCCGCAAGGACATGCTGATCGACATCGCGACCGAGGAACTGAGCCATCTGGAAATCATCGGCAGCATCGTCGCCATGCTGACCAAGGGCGTGAAGGGCAAGCTGGCCGAGGGCGCCGAGGAGGTCACCGATCTCTACGCCGACATCGCCAAGGGCAACGGCAGCCACACGCTGGCCCTGCTCTACGGCGGCGGCCCGGCCCTGACCAACTCCGCGGGGCAGCTCTGGAACGCCGGCTACATCGACAGCATCGGCGAGCCGACCGCCGACCTGCGCTCCAACATCGCCGCGGAATCGCGGGCCAAGATCATCTATGAGCGCCTCATCAACATCACCCCGGACCCCGGCGTGAAGGACGCGCTGACCTTCCTGATGACCCGTGAGGTGGCGCACCAGAAGATGTTCGAGAAGGCGCTCTACTCGATCGACAACAACTTCCCGCCGGGCAAGCTGCCGGGCAACCCCGAATACACCGACAAGTACTACAACATGAGCCAGGGCGACGGCGACATGCGCGGCCCGTGGAACCAGGGCGAGCAGTGGGAGTTCGTGAATGTCACCCCCGACCAGGGCCCGGTCAGCGGCGGCGACGGCAACCCCTCGGTCCGGCTGGCGGCCGAAGAGATGAAGGCCGTCAACGAGGCCGCCAAGCGCACCATGTCGCGCACCGACGTGAACCCGGTGACGGGTGCCGACCTCGGCGCCGGCCCCGGTTCCGGCAAGATGACCCCGGTGAAGTAAGGCCCATATTCCCCTCCCCCGCCCAGCGGGGGAGGGTCAGGGTGGGGGCAAGCGTCACGTTCCGGCCTTCACCACCGCCGCGTCCCGCCGTGGCCGCGTCATCAGCCACAGCAGCACCAGCAGCCCCGGCACCGCCCCGCCGGTGGACAGCAAGAAGAAGCTGCTCCAGTCCATCCGTTCGGCCAGCCAGCCCGACGAGGCGCCGAACAGGTCTCCGCCCAGCTTGTAGAAACTGCTGAGCAGCGCGTACTGCGTGGCCGTGTAGGCGGTGTTGCACAGGCTCGACAGGTAGGCGACGAAGGCCGCCGTCGCGATGCCGCCGCAGACATTCTCCAGCGCCACCGTCACCGCCAGCGCCGACACGTCGTGCCCGACCTGCGCCAGCATGACGTAGCCCAGGTTGGACAGCATCTGCATCAGCCCGCCGACCAGCAGCCCGCGCAGCACGCCGATGCGCCCGACCAGCACCCCGCCGATCAGCCCGCCGATGATCGTCGCCCACAGGCCAAACAGCTTGGTGACGTTGGCGATCTCCGTCTTCTCGAAGCCGAGATCGACGTAGAAGGGCGCCGACATCACCCCCGCCAGCACGTCCCCTAGCTTGTAGCAGGCGATGAACAGCAACACCGCCGCCCAGGCCGGGCGCGTCATGAACTCCACGAAGGGCGCCACGACGGCGCCGTAGACCCAGGCCAGCAGGTCCGCCTTCCACCCCGTCAGGTGCGGGCGCGCCGCCAGCCAGTCGGCCACATGCTGCTCCCGCGCCTTGGATTCCGCGGTGTCGGCGACCTGGGGCTCGCGGTTCAGCAGGATCGTCACCATGCCGACCGCGACCAGCCCGGCCATGACGTAATAGGCGACGTGCCACCCGAAGAACTCCGCGAGGTACAGGGCCCCCGCCCCCGCCGCCAGCATGCCGAAGCGGTAGCCGAGCACGAGGATGGCCGCACCGGCGGCCTGCTGGTGCTCCTCCAGCACCTCGACGCGGTAGGCGTCGACCACGATGTCCTGGCTGGCCGAGAAGAAGGCGACGACCACGGCCAGCATGGCGGTCCACCACAGGTCGGTGACCGGGTTGGTGCTGCCCAGCCCGATCAGCGCCGCCATCAGCCCGGCCTGCGCCACCAGCGCCCAGCCGCGCCGCCGTCCGAACAGGCGGGTCATCACCGGCAGGCGCAGCCGGTCGATCAGCGGCGCCCAGACGAACTTCAGCGCGTAGGGCATGGTGACCAGCGCGAACAGGCCGATGGCCGTCTTGCTGACGCCGCCCTCGCGCAGCCAGATCGACAGGGTGGACCCGGTCAGCGCCAGCGGCAGCCCTTCGGAAAAGCCGAGGAACAGAATGGCCAGAACGCGCCGGTCAAGATAGACGGAGGCCGCCTGACCCCAGGAGGATGGTTTCACCCGTTCAACCCTTCCGCACACCTGCGTAACCGTCTGTATAGGCTCCCGCCGGACGCCCCGGCCAGCGCGCTTTTTCGGGCGCGGCGCCGCATCATCCATTGCGGAAGTTGCGGTCGAAACTATGGAAAAATTTCCCGACGACCGCTATACAGAGTACCCCTCTGGCCGTCATCCGGCCTTCGAGAGGAACCCTTAGCACAAGGAAAGAGCGGGCGTCATGGTTGAGCGTTGGTCCCCCGACAGCTGGAGGTCGAAGCCGGCGAAGCAGCTTCCGACCTATCCGGACCCGTCCAAGGTCGAAGCGGTCGAGCAGCGCCTGTCCTCCTATCCCCCGTTGGTCTTTGCGGGCGAGGCGCGCCGGCTGAAGGACAGCCTCGCCGCCGCCGCCACCGGCAACGCCTTCCTTCTGCAGGGCGGCGACTGCGCGGAGAGCTTCGCGGAGTTCCACCCGAACAACATCCGCGACACCTTCCGCGTCCTGCTGCAGATGGCCGTCGTGCTGACCTTCGGCGCCGCCATTCCGGTGGTCAAGGTCGGCCGCATGGCCGGGCAGTTCGCCAAGCCGCGCTCCGCCGACACCGAGGTGATGGAGGGGATCGAGCTTCCGTCCTACCGCGGTGACATCATCAACGGCTTCGACTTCACGCCGGACGCCCGCGTTCCCGACCCGGAGCGCATGATGCAGGCCTACACCCAGGCCGCCGCCACGCTGAACCTGCTGCGCGCCTTCTCCCAGGGCGGCTACGCCGACCTGCACAAGGTCCATCAGTGGACGCTGGGCTTCGTCGAGCGCTCCCCCGCCGGTGAGCAGTTCCGCGAGATCGCCAACCGGCTGGACGAGACGCTGGGCTTCATGGCGGCCTGCGGCATCACCGCCCAGACCACCCCGCAGATCCGCGAGACCGAGTTCTTCACCAGCCACGAGGCGCTGCTGCTGCCGTTCGAGCAGGCGATGACCCGTGTCGACAGCACCACCGGCGACTGGTACGACGTGTCGGCCCACATGCTGTGGATCGGCGACCGCACCCGCCAGCCGGACGGCGCGCACGTCGAGTTCCTGCGCGGCGTGAAGAACCCGATCGGCCTGAAGTGCGGCCCGACCACCGATCCGGACGAGCTGATCCGCCTGATCGACCTGCTGAACCCGACCAACGAGCCGGGCCGCCTGACCCTGATCGTCCGCATGGGCGCCGACAAGGTCGCGGACAAGTTCCCGCCCCTGCTCCGCAAGGTGCAGCGCGAGGGCCGGATCGTCGTCTGGTCCAGCGACCCGATGCACGGCAACACCGTGAAGTCCTCCAGCGGCTACAAGACCCGTCCGGTGGAGAAGGTGCTGTCGGAGGCGCGCGACTTCTTCGCGGTGCACGAGGCCGAGGGCACCCACGCCGGCGGCGTCCATTTCGAGCTGACCGGCCAGGACGTGACGGAGTGCACGGGCGGCGCCCAGGCGATCACCGACCATAAGCTGGCGCTGCGCTACCACACCGCCTGCGACCCGCGTCTGAACGCCAGCCAAGCGCTGGAACTGGCCTTCCTGCTGGCCGAGGAGCTGAAGCGCGCCCGCCTGAAGCGCGACGCCGACCGCCGAGCGGCGGCGGAGTAAGACGTCCGCAGGGGCTTGCCCCCTCCCTACCCCTCCCTACCCCTCCCCCGCTAACGCAGGGGAGGGAACGGCAGCCGCTTCGCAGAAGGCACCCTCCCCTGCGTAGCGGGGGAGGGCCGGGGTGGGGGCAAGCGGTTCAAGCGCCTACCGCACCACCATCCGCTCCAGCAGCACCTCGCGCACCCGGATGGCCTGCGCCTCGCGCTTCATCACGCTCGCCACGGTGCTCTTGATCAGGTTGGCACCTTCGGCCCCGTTCAACTGGCCCGGCTCGATCTGGCGCAGCCGGTCGGCCATCTGGTCGGCGATGCGGGGAACGAAGGGCGTGGCGGGATTCGGGTCCCCGGTGGGCTCGATCTCCAGAAGCACGCGGATGTCCACTTGGCGCGCGTCGCTGCCGCCCAGGGTGAAGGTCATCGTCGGCAAGGAGGCGTAGGTCTTCTGCGCCTTGCGGTCGCCACCGCCGCCGCGGGCGCCGGATGCGCCGGACACGACCGTCCAGGTGCCCAGGGCGGCGAGCAGCACCAGGGCCACCGCGACGACGACGGGCATCAGGGACACCGATTCCCCATCGGAGCGCCGCAGCAGGAACCGCACGGGTCGCCTTTCCCCCACCGTTCCCCTGATGGGGCATGGGCACATTTAACGATGATTTATCCTAGATAAAAAAACGGGGCCGGTCAAAGCGCGTCGCGCGACCGGCCCCGCTTTTTTACTTGAAATCAGCGGCCGGCCTTCAGCCGCCGATTCCACCCATGCACAAATATTTGATTTCCAAGTAATCCTCGATGCCGTACTTGGAACCCTCGCGGCCGATGCCGCTTTCCTTCATGCCGCCGAAGGGGGCGACCTCGGTGGAGATGATGCCCTCGTTGATGCCGACGATGCCGTATTCCAGCGCCTCGGCCACCCGCCAGACGCGGCCGATGTCGCGGCTGTAGAAGTAGGCGGCCAGACCGAACTCGGTGGCGTTGGCCATGCGCACGGCCTCCTCCTCCGTCTCGAAGCGGAACAGCGGGGCGACCGGGCCGAAGGTCTCCTCGCGCGCCACCTTCATCGCCGGGGTCACGTCGGCGAGGATGGTCGGCTCGAAGAAGCTGCCGCCCAGCTCATGCCGCTTGCCGCCCAGCACCACGCGGGCACCCTTCTCAGTGGCGTCGCGGATGTGCTCCTCGACCTTCTCCACCGCGGCCATGTCGATCAGCGGCCCCTGCTGCGCCCCCTCGGTGGTCAGGCCGGGACCGACTTTCAGCGCCTTCACCGCCTCGGCCAGCTTGGCCGCGAAGGCGTCGTAGACTCCGGCCTGCACCAGCAGCCGGTTCGCGCAGACGCAGGTCTGGCCGGTGTTGCGGTACTTGGACGCGATGGCGCCCTTCACCGCCGCGTCGAGGTCGGCATCGTCGAAGACCAGGAAGGGCGCGTTGCCGCCCAGTTCCAGCGAGATCTTCTTCACCGTGCCGGCGCATTGGGCCATCAGCTCCTTGCCGATCTCGGTGGAGCCGGTGAAGGTCAGCTTGCGCACCGTCGGGTTGCCGGTCATCTCGCCGCCGATGGCGCGGGCCGAGCCGGTGACGACGGCGAGGATGCCCGCCGGGATGCCCGCCCGCTCCGCCAGCACCGCCATGGCGAGCGCGGTCAGCGGAGTGGCGGTCGCCGGCTTGATGACCATCGGGCAGCCGGCGGCCAGCGCCGGGCCGGCCTTGCGGGTGATCATCGCCGCCGGGAAGTTCCACGGCGTGATGGCCGCGGTGACGCCGATCGGCTCCTTGGTCACGACGATGCGGCGGCCCGGCAGATGCTGCGGGATGGTGTCGCCGTAGACGCGCTTGCCCTCCTCGGCGAACCATTCGATGAAGGACGCGGCGTAGGCCACCTCGCCCCGCGCCTCGGCCAGCGGCTTGCCCTGCTCCGCCGTCATGATGCGGGCGAGATCCTCCTGATTCGCCATCATCAGGTCGAACCACGTCCGCAGGGTTTTCGCGCGCTCCTTCGCGGTCAGGGCGCGCCAGGCCGGCCAGGCGCGCTCGGCGGCATCGATGGCCCGGCGCGTCTCGTCCGCGCCCATCATCGGCACGCTGCCCAGGACGCTGCCGTCGGCGGGGTTGGTCACCTCCACGGTCTTGCCGCTGTCGGCGTCGATCCACCGGCCATCGACGAAGCCCTGGAATCGCAGCAGATCGGCGTCCTTCAGCCCAAGACGGCGGGCGGTGTCCACGGAATCATACGGCATGGTGCCTTCCTTCCCTCGTTTCTTGCGCGCGGCCGCGCGTCCGGCCGCGTGTGCGGCAGAGAGTATAGGACACCATGCCCGCTCTGCGATCCTTCGCGTGGCGGGGGCAGGCGTGCGGGGCGGGGATGGAACGCCGGCGGTTACGCCGGAATAACCGGGACGTTGTCGATGAGGCGCGCCTTGCCCATCCAGGCGGCGGCCAGCAGACGCGCCGGACGCTCGACGCGGGTCACCGGCGCCAGCGTGTCGGCGTCGCGCAGCTCGACATAGTCGATCGCGCCGAATCCGGCGGCGGTGATGCGCGCCCGAACCGCCTCCAGGACCGTGGCGGCCTCCGCCCCGCCGGCCAGCGCCGACGCGGCTTCGAGAAGCGCGCGGTTCAGCTCCGGCGCGCGGGCGCGCTCGTCGGCCGACAGGTAGGCGTTGCGGGAGGACATGGCGAGCCCGTCGGCCTCGCGCACCGTCGGCAGCCCCTCCACCCGCACCGGGATGTCGAGGTCGCGCGCGAAGCGGCGGATGACCATCAGCTGCTGGTAATCCTTCTCGCCGAACACCGCCACGTCGGGCTGGGCCTGCAGGAAAAGCTTCGTCACGACCAGGGCGACGCCGCCGAACATCTGCGGCCGGAAGGTGCCGCACAGCCCCTCCGCCGGGCCGCCGACCGAAATGGCCGTGGCGAATCCCTCCGGATACATCGCGCGCACCGTGGGGGCGTAAAGGAGATGGCAGCCCGCCGAGGCGAGCTTGCGCGAATCCCCGGCCTCGTCGCGCGGGTAGCGGTCGAAGTCCTCGTGCGGGGCGAACTGGGTCGGATTGACGAAGACGCTGGCGACCACCTGATCGGCCAGTTCCCGCGCCCGACGCACCAGGGCGAGATGGCCGTCGTGCAGCGCCCCCATGGTCGGCACCAGGGCCACCGTCTTGCCGTCGCGGTGCCAGGCGGTGACCTGGGCGCGGAGATCGTCCACGCTGCGGACGACCGGAAGGGGCTGTTCCGACTCCGGCAGGCGGGCGGCGGCGAGGGAGGTCATGGCGGGTGCTCCACAGGCGTCATAAACGGCGCTGGGATAAACCGCCGGCCCGGCGCTGTCCAGTCATGGAATTAACCGGACGGACACGAATTTGTAATTTTTCCATCCTGCGGGCGGGTCGGACCGGGCGGTCCCCCGCCCGCGGGCGGGGTCAGCGCATCAGCGTGACGACGACCAGATAGGTCAGGTTCACCCAGGCACCGAGCGTGGCGAGGAGGACCAGGGTGGCCGGAGACAGCACCACCGAACCGAGGATCACGACGAGCGCCACGACCAGCAGGCCGAGGGCGAGAAGGGTCACGCGCGTATCTTCCATGTCACTGCTTCCAGATGATTGAGAAAATCGGATGCTGGAAGCGATAGACGAAAACCCCACGCGTTGTAGCTGATCTGAATCAACTGGGGCGGTGTTCGTCTCAAAAAGACACGAGCGATTGGGCAAGGGTATTTCGCGGTGTTCCGCACAAGCACAGGACCACGCAATCGGCGAGACAACCCATTACTGGCGACTTGCAACGATGTATCGGAGAGGAGGCGGTGTTTGGGATGGTGGGCGCAGTAGGGATTGAACCTACGACCCCACCCGTGTGAAGGGTGTGCTCTCCCGCTGAGCTATGCGCCCATCCCAAAGAAACAACCGCTGACGCACCGCGGAGACGGCAAAGCGAGGTCCGATGGACCCCGGTCTTAACCAGCTCTCGTGGTGGAGGGGATGGTACCATCCGCAAAGCCCAGGAACCACCGGACTTTGGGATGGTGGGCGCAGTAGGGATTGAACCTACGACCCCACCCGTGTGAAGGGTGTGCTCTCCCGCTGAGCTATGCGCCCATCCCAGTAAAACCGCGTCGGCATCCGGCTCGTTTCGCTGTCGCGTCGTTGCCACCGCTGCGGTGAGGCGGGTTTCTAAAGGCCCCGCCCCCTCCTGTCAAGCACCTGTTTCACACCAATATCAAAGAAGCCTTCCCGCCCGGAGCCCCCGATGAGCCAATGGACATGACGCACCGGACCGCGCCTCCCGCCAAGCCTTCCATCAAGCGTCCCTCGGCCGCCCTCGTCGCCGGCCTCACCGCCGGATTAGGCGCGGCGCTCGCCGGGCTGTTCCCCCTGCCCGCCCTGGCGCAGCGCTGGCAACTGGACTACCGCGTCCATGTCGGCGGCGTGGCCGTGCTCGACGCACGGGCGGAACTGACCTTGACCGAGGGCCGCTACAGCGTTCAGGTCGACGCCGCGACGGACGGCTTTCTGGGACGTCTGTTTCCCTGGGAAAGCCAGTCGCTCAGCGTCGGCACGGTCGGCCCGGATGGCGTCGCCCCGATCCGTCACACCCAGTCCGGCGTTCTGCGCGGCTCCCCGCGGACCGTCACCTTGGACTACGGGCCGGACGGCCGCGTTCGCACGCAGGTCTCCCCGCCCCCGGAGGAGGAGGACCGCGACCCCGTGCCCGACGACCTCACCCGGCAGACCCGCGACCCGCTGAGCGGCGTCCTGGACATGCTGCTGGCCGGGCTGCACGGCCAGGGGTGCCAGCGCACGTTGCCCGTCTATGACGGGCGGCGCCGTTACGACATGATTTTCACGGATCGGGGAATGACCATGGTCGGGGCGTCGCGCCATTCGGTCTTCGCGGGCGCGGCGCGGCAATGCCGGGTGTCCCACAAGCCGATCGCCGGCTACGAGCGCACGCCGCGCCAGGCCTTCTGGCAACGCGGCGGAAACCGGGAGGAACGCCCACCCGTCGATCTGTGGATCGCTCCGGTGGAGGGGGCGGGCCCGCCCCTGCCCGTCCGGCTGGAAGCCGACAGCGGATTCGGCGGGGTGGTCATCCACCTCACCGCCGCCCGCAAGAGCGAGCGAACGGCGGATCGCCCCGCCCCGCCCTGACCGATCAGGGCCGTGACGGATCAGGCGCGCCCGACGCCGCCGCTGCCGGCGGTGGGGTGGTAGAGCAGGTCGGCCATCGGCCGCTCGGCCAGCGCCTGCTCGCACAGGCGGTTGAACTCGGCCATCTTGCGCTGGAGGTCGCTGTGATGGGCCATCATGCGGTCGAAATCCGCGGTGGCCGAGTCGATCTGGCTGTTGGCCGGGGTGCGGGCCGCGTTGTGGCCCTCGATGGACAGAGCGTCGGCGGAGAGGGTGTTGCCGGTCTGGGTCCTACCGGGGAAGGCAAGGATCTGGGCCATCGGGTGTCTCCTTCGCTCGCCACCATTCGATGCACCCATCCAACAACATTTACATTTCGTTAGCCACTGTTAATCTCTCGTTAACCATGACAAGAAGGAGACCTACGGCAAAGCCGCCGCTGCCTCGGGCAACCCGCCTCCCTTGCTCAGGCGCCCAGCCGCCGCAGGGCGTCCGGCAGGTCGGCGATGCGATCGAGCAGGATGTCGGCGCCCAGTTCGCGCACCGGCATGCGGGGATATCCGTAGGTCATGGCCACCACCGGAACCCCGGCGGCGCGTGCGGCCGCCACGTCGTTGCGGTTGTCTCCCACCATGGCGGCGCTGCCGCCGCCCAGCGCCTCGACCACCCAGGACAGATGGCGGCCGTCGGGCTTCTTCACCGGCAGCGTGTCGCCCCCGGCCAGCGCGCCGAACAGCGGCGACAGGCCCAGCCCGGCCAGCAGCTTCCGGGTGATCCGCTCCGGCTTGTTTGTGCAAAGCCCAAGCCTCACGCCGCTCTCCGCCAGCGCCGCCAGCGTTTCCGGGACGTCGGGATAGAGCACCGGGGGCTCGTCATCCTGGAGATAGTCGTCCAGGTAGGCGGCCAGGGCCGTCCGGAGCGCCTCGTCGTCCAGGGCGTCTCCGGTCGCCGCGAAGGCCTGCCGGACGAGCGCGGCCGAGCCGTCACCCACCATGCCGCGCACATGAGCCTCGCTGAGGGCCGGCCGGGCGAAGCGCGACAGGGTGCGGTTGAGGACTCGGGTCATGTCCCGCGCGCTGTCGATCAACGTGCCGTCCAGGTCGAAGACGACGGCGGCAAAGGGAATGGCGGCGGGCACGGCAGACATCAGCGGAAGTTCCATGGTGGACGACGACGGGCGGACACCCCTTTCGATAGCATGGACTTCCCCCGGCGGCGACCCCCAGTTCCCGCAATCCCCCCGGCATAGGCTCTTTGGAGCCGCCGGCGCGGCGTGCGTACACCCTCGGGCCGCGCATTGTGTATGTCAGATTGACACAAAAGTTGACTTGGGGTCCCGGCACCGGATGTGGCACTCAATGCTTGAGGACACACCTTTTGCCCGGATATTGATGCACACGCTTTTCCACCCGTCCGCTATAACCCACACCCAATACTGCAGGGACATCCGATGACTCCGCACCGCCCGCTCGCCTGCGTCATTCTCGCCGCCGGCAAAGGCACCCGCATGAAGTCGGACCTGCCGAAGGTCCTGCACCGCGTCGCCGGCCAGCCGATGGTCGGACACGTCCTGTCCGCGGTGCGGGCGCTCGACCCCGACCATGTCGTCGTGGTGGTCGGCCCCGGCATGGATAATGTGGCCGACGCCGTCGCCCCCTACCCCACCGCCGTCCAGCACGAGCAGCGCGGCACCGCCGACGCCGTGCGCGCCGCCTTCGGCCTGCTGGAAGGCTTCGACGGCGACGTGGTGGTGCTCTACGGCGACACGCCGCTGGTCACGCCGGACACGCTGCGCGCCATGGTCGCCGCACGGCGCCAGCCGAGCGACCCGGCGGTCGTCGTGCTGGGCATGCGGCCCGACGATCCCGGCGTCTACGGGCGCCTGATCCTGAACGCCCGCGGCGGGCTGGAGAAGATCGTCGAGTATCTCGACGCCTCGGAGGAGGAGCGCCAGGTCACTCTGTGCAACGCAGGCCTGATGGCCTTCGACGGTGCGCGGATGTTCGACCTGATCAGCCGCATCGGCAACAGCAACGCCAAGAGCGAATATTACCTCACCGACGTGGTGCAGATCGCCCGCAGCAACGGCATGGCCTGCGCGGTGGTCGAGGCCGCCCCGGCGGAGGTCGTCGGCGTGAATTCCCGCGCCGAGCTGTCCGAGGTGGAAAAGCTGATCCAGCGCCGCCTGCGCAAGGCCGCCATGGACAACGGCGCCACACTGACCGATCCGGACAGCGTCACCTTCTGCGTGGACACCCGCCTCGGCCGCGACGTGATCGTCGGCCCGCACGTCGTGTTCGGCCCCGGCGTGGTCGTCGCCGACCGGGTCGAGATCAAGGCATTCAGCCATCTGGAGCAGGTGCGGGTGGACAGCGGCGCGCAGGTCGGCCCCTACGCCCGCCTGCGCCCGGGTGCGGAGATCGGCCCGGACGCCCACATCGGCAACTTCGTCGAGATCAAGAACGCGAAGATCGAGGCCGGCGCCAAGGTCAACCACCTCACCTACATCGGCGACGCGCGGGTGGGGGCGAAGGCCAACATCGGCGCCGGCACGATCACCTGCAACTACGACGGCTACGCCAAGAGCCACACCGACATCGGCGCCGGGGCCTTCATCGGTTCCAACACCGCGCTGGTGGCTCCGGTCCGGGTGGGCGACGGCGCGATCGTCGGGGCGGGCAGCGTGGTCACCACCGACGTTGAGGGCGACGCGCTGGTCGTGGCGCGCGGACGCCAGCAGGCTTACACCGGCTGGGCCAAGCGTTTCCGCGAACGGAAGCAAAACGAGAAAGCGAAAAAGGCGTAAGATTGCCCCGGTTGACCGTACACCCGGCCCCGGCCATCATTCAGGAGTTGCAGGTTCATGTGTGGCATCATCGGCATCATCGGCACGCATGACGCGGCCCCCCGCCTCGTCGAGGGTCTCCGCCGCCTCGAATACCGCGGTTACGACAGCGCCGGCGTCGCCACGCTGGTCAAGGGCGGCATTGAGCGCCGCCGCGCCGAGGGCAAGCTGCTCAACCTCGACGCCAAGCTGCGCGAGGCGCCGCTGCCGGGCGTGATCGGCATCGGCCACACCCGCTGGGCCACCCACGGCGGCCCGACCGAGAACAACGCCCATCCGCACGCCACCCACCGCGTGGCCGTGGTGCACAACGGCATCATCGAGAATTACCAGGAGCTGAAGACCGAGCTGATCGAGCACGGCTACGTCTTCGAAAGCGCCACCGACACCGAGGTGATCGCCCACCTCGTCACCTATTACATGGAGAAGGAGGGGCTGGGTCCGGTCGAGGCCGCGGCCGCCTCCTTCAAGCGCTTCACCGGCGCCTTCTCGCTGGTGCTGCTGTTCTCCGGCCAGGAGGAGATGCTGATCGGCGCCCGCCACGGCACGCCGCTGGCCGTCGGCTACGGCGAGGGGGAGATGTATTTCGCCTCCGACGCCTTCGCCCTGGCGCCGCTGACCAACCGCATCTGCTATCTGGAGGACGGCGACTGGGTGGAGCTGACCCGCACCGCCGCCGTGATCCACGACGCCAGCGACGCGGTGGTCGAACGTCCGGTCAAGACCACCGCGCTGTCCGGCGCGCTGATCGGCAAGGACGGCTACCGGCACTACATGCTCAAGGAGATCTACGAGCAGCCGCAGGTCATCGGCGACACGCTGAACGCCTACATCAACCCGGAAACCGGACGCGTCACCCTGCCGGAGACCAGCTTCGACATCGCCAAGGCGACGAAGCTGACCATCGTCGCCTGCGGCACCGCCTATTACGCCGGCGTGGTGGCGAAATACTGGTTCGAGACGCTGGCCCGCCTGCCGGTCGAGGTCGACATCGCCTCGGAGTTCCGCTACCGCGAGGCGCCGATGCCCGAGGGCGGCGTGGCGCTGTTCATCAGCCAGTCGGGCGAGACGCTGGATACGCTGGAGGCGCTGCGCTACTGCAAGCGCCAGGGCCAGAAGATCCTGTCCATCGTCAACGTGCCGGAAAGCACCATCGCGCGCGAGTCCGACGCGGTGCTCTACACCATGGCCGGTCCGGAGATCGGCGTCGCCTCGACCAAGGCCTTCACGACGCAGCTGACCACGCTGGCCTGTCTGGCGGTCACGGTCGGCCACGACCGCGGCGTCATCCCGGCGGAGCGGATGCAGCAGATCGCCCAGGCCCTGCGCGAGGTGCCGGCCCGCGCCGCCGACGTGCTGGCCCACGACGAACGCCTGCACGAGTTGGCGCAGGAGGTCGCGGAGGCCCGCGACGTTCTGTATCTGGGCCGCGGAGCGATGTACCCGCTGGCTCTGGAAGGTGCGCTGAAACTGAAGGAGATCAGCTACATCCACGCCGAAGGTTACGCGGCGGGTGAACTGAAGCACGGTCCCATCGCGTTGATCGACGAGAGCGTGCCGGTCATCGTCCTGGTGCCGTCGGACAACCTGTTCGAAAAGACCGTGTCCAACGTCCAGGAAGTCTGCGCGCGGTCCGGCAAGGTGCTGCTGATCGCCGACAAGAAGGGGATCGACAAACTGTCCGACAAGGTCCGCTGGTCGCTGGAGCTGCCGGCCTGCGACCCGCTGGTCGCCCCGCTGCTCTACGCCATCCCGGTCCAGCTGCTGGCCTATCACGTCGCCGTGCTTAAGGGCACCGACGTCGACCAGCCGCGCAACCTCGCCAAGTCGGTCACCGTCGAGTAACGCGGCCCGGCAGGTCCGGCCGAAGACGGCTCAGAGAAAGAAAAAGCCCCCGTCGCACGCGGCGGGGGCTTTCTTCATAGTCCCTCGGTGTGCAATCCGGCATAAGTCGCCCAGGAAAACACCACAGCATTAAGATTACCGGTGTAATCAAAGTGACTTACGTCTTGTTCGAGACTCTCGGTCACATCACGGAGCCGCATAGAGGAGGGATGCGCACCAGCCATCATCCGAGTGGATGTCATTTCCAACGCGATTGGAATAACTTAAAGACGCTGCGCACCAAACGTTGCAGGGGCACGCGCGCCAAGTTGGAGGACCGGAAGAACGTTTTGCTTCCTCCGTCCACTGCGGCTCCCATTACCGGAACAACATCATTGGCGCGTGGCGGGATGTTGGGCGCGGCTCCCGCCTCTTCGATCTTCCGGCGAACAGCGGCGCTGTCGTAGCCCTTGTCGCCGTGCAGGAGATCGGTGGCGGGCATCCGGTCGAGCAGACGGTCGGCGGCGGTGCATTCGGCAACCTGACCGCCGGTCAACAGGAAGGCGAGCGGCCGACCGCGCGGATCACTCAGGGCGTGGATTTTGGTGGTTCGTCCGCCACGGGACCGTCCGATGGCCTGGGCGCGCTCCCCCCTTTCCCGCCACTCGCCGAACGATGGGCGCGGACCGCCGCGGAGTCGATCATTACCTGGGCCGGTGGGCCGCCTGCCGCTGCCAACGCATGGAAGATGTCCTCCCACACGCCCTTGACCGCCCAGCGGACGAAGCGGTTGTAAAGCGTTTTGCGCGGACCGGAGACCGGCGGTGCGTCCGCCCAGCGCCCGCCCGACTTCAGCACATGGACGATCCCACTGATCACACGTCGGTCATCCACGCGCGGCTTGCCTCGGGCATCGTGTGGAAGGTGCGGCTCAAGCCGTCCGAACTGTTCCACCGTCAACCGGAGCGGACCGTCGTTCATCACAAAGCCCCTTTCCAGGGCTTCGAATCACAACGATTCCCTTCGGGAAAGGCTCTTTATGGGTCCAGGCCCTGACAGCCATCTCGTCACCCCCAAGAAGCATGACGGAGGACATGGGCAAGTCGGTTGGCGTTCGTTATGAGCATATCAAGGAACCGCTCCTGGGCGGCTTCCGGAGAAACAGCGCTGCGCAGCATCATGATGTTGAGCGTTGCGAGAATACCCTGCTCGTCACGCACCGGCACCGCCATGGCCCAAAGCTGGCCGGAATATTCACGGTCGCTGTAAGAGTCATCCATGCAGGCAAAACCTCGGGCCCGCACGTCACTCAGAAGGGCCTCAAGCCGTTGCGGATCGCTGGCCAGGGCATTGGCGGGATCGGTGCGGGGCCTCAGGCGTGCAAGAATGCGTTCCCGTTCGCTGTCGGCGCAGAAAGCGAGATAAGCCCGCCCAATGGAGGTTTCCAGGATCGGCGCACGGAAACCAGGGCGGCGATTGAAGAACAGCGGCCCCGTTTCGCGGCTCGTCTGGACGACGATCATGGCGTCGTGATCGAACAGCGCCACATCGGACGGCCAACCGATCGCCTGACGGAACTCCGTCAGGATCGGTTCGCACAGCAGCCCAATTCGGTGATGCAGGTCGTAACCACGGCTTAGCTGCAGCGTGCGCCCGGTCGCGACGTATCCTGAGTTGGATGGGTTGCGGGTCACGTAACCTTCATGCTCCAGCGTCTCCAGCATTCGCACGATCGTGGCCTTGTCGAGCCCCGTTTCCCTGTGCAGAGCGGCAACGGACGCATCGCGCAGTTCGTTGACGATCCGCAGGACGTCAAGGCCTCGGGTCAGAGCCGCAACGGGTTTGAAGGAAGGCATCGAGGTCACGTTCCCTTGTTTGGCGCCGGGACTTGGGTACGCCAGCGATGTCGCCATCGCCAACGGATTGTTGGAGGGGCCATCCGTCCGTCCCGCTGTTTTTTGACCAAGCTGAAAAGACGGTTGCCTTTTATCAGAGGGCCCGTTAGCCTATCCATAATGAAATGATCGTTTCACACAGTGAAATGACTGCGACGCCGGGAAATGCAAGTCCCAGGCGTCGGAAGTGAAAAGGGAGGCTCCCGTTCCAGGTCCGGAACGGTGACGCTTGCAGCCGGAGACCACTCATTGTGACATTGCCCGAATCACCCCAAGACGAAGCCGGCAACCGTGCCGCCGGCCCGATGTCCCTGGCCGGGCTGCGGGTGCTCGACCTCAGCCGTGTGCTGGCCGGTCCCTGGGCGTCCCAAATTCTGGGCGACCTCGGCGCCGACATCATTAAAGTTGAGCATCCGGAAAAGGGCGATGACACCCGTTCCTGGGGGCCGCCCAACCTGCGGCCCGCGCCGGGTGACCGAACCGACGATCCGCCCAGCGCCTATTACTTGAGCTGCAACCGAAACAAGCGGTCGCTTGCCATCGACATCGCCAAGCCGGAAGGAGCGGCTCTCGTCCGTCGGCTGGCACGAAGCTGCGACATTGTCCTGGAGAATTTCAAGGTCGGCGGCCTGTCTCGCTACGGATTGGATTACGAGAGCCTGAGGCGGGAGAACCCCGCCCTGGTTTACTGTTCCATCACCGGCTTTGGCCAGACCGGCCCCTACGCCCCCCGCGGCGGCTATGATTTCCTGATCCAGGGCATGAGCGGGCTGATGAGCGTTACGGGCCAGCCTGAGGGGGCACCCGGCAGCGAGCCGCTCAAAGTTGGAGTGCCGGTGTCGGACCTGTTCACCGGGCTTTATGCCACCATTGCCGTGTTGGCGGCGTTGCGCCACCGCGATCGCACTGGCGAGGGACAGCACATCGATTGCGCTCTGCTGGATACCCAGATCGCCGTGCTCGCCAACCAGGGCATGAACTGGCTGGTTGGTGGTCAGGTGCCGAAACGGCTCGGCAACGGACATCCCAATGTCGTCCCCTATCGCTGCTTTGCGACGGCCGATGGCCACATCATCGTCGCCGTCGGCAACGACGGGCAGTTCCGTGCCCTGTGTCGGTTGCTGGATCGCGAGGATTTGCTGGCGGACGAACGGTTCGCCAGCAACCCCGGACGGCAGGCCCACCGCGCGGAGCTGGAGGCCACGTTGGCGGAAAGCATGGCACGGTGGACGTCCGCGGACCTGATCGAAGCGCTGTCCGGCGGCGGAGTCCCGGCCGGCCCGATCAATCGCATCGATCAAGTGTTCGACGACCCACAAGTGGTGGCTCGTGGTCTTGTCCATCGCTTGGAAACGCCGGGCGGCACGCCGGTGCCGATCGTCGGCTTTCCGGCGCGCCTGTCCCGGACTCCGGCCCGCTACCGTCGCGTGCCGCCCCGTCTGGGGGAACAGACGGACGAGGTGCTGTCCGACCTGCTGGACCTCACCGAAAACGAGCTTGAGGAGTTGCGTGCCGCTGGCGTGATCGGCACCGCGAACCGCTCCTGACGGCCTTCCCCTGACATTTCCGGCGCCACCGGCCCGCCGCATCGAAGACGTGAGACCAAGAAGATGATGGAACGAAGGAATTGGATTGCCGGACGTCTGGTCGACGGTGTCCGATTGGAAGCGAACCGCAACCCGGCGCGGCCAAGCGAGGTGATCGGCCATTATGCCTGGGCCTCGGTCGAGCAGGCGGAAGAGGCGCTCGGCGCCGCACGCGCGGCCTTGCCGGGTTGGGCGGCGAGCAATCCGCAAACCCGCTCCGACGTGTTGCGGCGGGTCGGCGACGAGTTGAATGCCCGCGCCGAAGAACTGGGCGCTTTGCTGACGCGAGAGGAAGGCAAAACCCTGCGTGAAGGCATCGGCGAAGTCCGGCGCAGCGCACAGATCTTCCACTATGCGGCCGGGGAGCCGCTGCGCCAGGGTGGCGAAGCCCTTCCCGGTCTGCGCGACGGCACCACCGCCATGGTCAGCCGTGAACCGGTCGGCGTCGTCGTCCTGATCACGCCCTGGAATTTCCCGATGGCGGTTCCCGCCTGGAAAACCGCTTATGCGCTCGCATTCGGCAACACGGTGGTCTTGAAGCCCTCGGAAGTCACCCCGGCCTGCGCCTGGGAACTGGCGGACATCCTGCACCGCGCGGGACTGCCCGCCGGCGCGTTCAATCTGGTGGTGGGGGACGGCCGGACGCTGGGACCGGCTTTGGTCGACGGAGCCGACGCGGTCAGCTTCACCGGCTCGCCGGGTGTTGGCCGGGCGATCCTGGAACGCTCGGTCGCCCGCATGACCCGCGTCCAGCTCGAGCTTGGCGGCAAGAACCCTCTGGTGGTTCATGACGACGCCGATCTGGATCTGGCGGCGGACATCGCGTTGCAAGGGGCATTTCATTCCACGGGGCAGCGTTGCACCGCGACCAGCCGCATCATCGTCGATCGCCGGGTGCACGACGCTTTCGTCGAACGGCTGGTGAGGGGGATGGCCGCCCTGCGGGTCGGCGATCCCATGGATGCGGCGACGGACATGGGACCGGTCGTCAGTGACGCTCAACTCGCCAAGGACCTGCGCTGCATCGCGGATGCGCGCAGCGAAGGCGCGGAGCTGGCTTTCGGTGGCAGGCGCATGGATGGGGACGGCTATTTTCTGGAACCGACCTTGTTCGTCGGCACCAACAACGCCATGCGGATCAACCGTGACGAGGTGTTTGGTCCGGTTGCCTGCGTCATACCGGCTGACGAGCTCGATCACGCCATCGCCATCGCCAATGACAGCGAACACGCCCTGTCGAGCGGCATCGTCACGCGTGGGCTGGCATCGGCCGAAACCTTCCGCCGCCGTTCGCGGGCCGGCCTCGTCATGGTCAACGCTCCCACCGCCGGTATCGACTACCACGTCCCGTTCGGTGGCCGCGGTCCCTCCGGCTATGGCGGACGCGAGCAGGGCAGCGCGGCCGTCGAGTTCTTCACGGACGGCAAGACCGCGTACATCAACCACGGCATCGCCGGCTGACGCCGGACGGAACAGCCAACCAACAAGCCGGCCAGATAATCGGCCAGCAAGCCAGACGGCTGCACAGCGCCGGGGGCATTCGAAGGGGAGTGATAAAATGTCAGAGACGATCGCGTTCATCGGGCTTGGCGCCATGGGGTTGCCAATGGCCTCCAACTTGGTCCGCAAGAACTTTTCGGTCATCGGCTTCGACCTCGATCAGGGCAAGCTCGACAAGCTGGTTGCGCTGGGCGCACGCCCGGCCAGCGACGTCACCGCCGCCGTGCGGGACGCGACCGTCGTCATCACCATGCTGCCCGCCCCTCCGCAGGTGCGTGAGGTGATCCTGGGCGGTGCAGGCATTCTCGCCGGCCTCCGGCCGGGCTCGCTGGTGATCGATATGAGCACCGTCGACCCCCAGACCACGGACACGGTTGCTGCGGCGTGTCTGGAGAAAGGCATTGCCTTCGTGGACGCTCCGGTCGGCCGCCTGGTCAGCCATGCGGAACGCGGCGAGTCCCTGTTCATGGTCGGGGCCAGCGATGAGGGCTTCGCCCGTGCCGAACCGATGCTGAACGCCATGGGGACGACCGTCCACCGCTGCGGCCCGGAGGGGGCCGGCACCCGCATGAAGATCGTCAACAACTATCTGGCGGTGATCGGCGCGCAGTTGACGGCGGAGGCCATTTTGCTGGGCACCAAGCTTGGCCTGCCGGTGGACGTGATGAAGGCGGTGTCGGGTGGGACCACGGCGACCAATGGTCAGTTCCAGATCAACTTCGCGACCAAGGTGCTGAAGGGGGACACGGCGCCCGGCTTCACCATCGACCTTGCCCACAAGGATTTGATGCTGGCGCTGACGGCGGCCGCGCAGCAGCGTCTCGGTCTGCCGGTCGGGTTGGCGGCGGCCGGTGCGCTCGGCGCCGCTCGTGGCGGCGCCTATGCCCAGCGCGACTTCTCCGCACTGCTCGACTACGCCTGCGACATCGCCGGCGTCACCCCGCCGCGCCTGCCGGACTGACCGGACACGGCATCGGCACCGGCACCGGCACCGGCACGACAACCGCGAAAAGCAAAACCAGGTTTGGGAGGAAGAGAATCATGAAGACTTTGGCAGCTCTGGCCACGTCGCTCGTTGCGCTGACACAGGTGGCCTTCGCTCAAGGAATTTCCGACAACAAGGTCAAGATCGGCGTCATTACCGACCTGTCGGGCGTCTACACCGACATCGCCGGCAACGGTTCGGTGGTCGCGGCCGAATTGGCGGCTGAGGATTTCGGCGGGAAGGTCAAGGGCGTTCCTATTGAGATCATCAAGGCCGATCACCAGAACAAGGCGGATATCGCCAGTTCCGTCGTTCAAAAATGGTTCGATACCGAGCAGGTCGACGCCATCGCGGACATGGTGACATCATCGGTCGGCCTCGCCCTCCAACAGGTGGCGGTCCGCTCGAAGAAGGTGGCGCTGAACACCGGCGCCGGCACGTCCGGCATGACCAACGCGTCCTGTTCTCCTTACGGCGTGTCGTGGGTCTACGACACCTATTCGCTGGCCACCGTGAACGCCAAAGCAACCTTGCAGAGCGGTGGCGACACCTGGTTTTTCATCACCGCTGACTACGCCTTCGGCCACGACCTGGAAAACGATGTGCGCAAGGTGCTGGAGGCCAATGGCGGCAAGGTCGTCGGCAGCGTCCGCCATCCCTTCCCCACGCAGGACATGAGCTCCTACCTGCTGCAGGCCCAAGCGTCGGGTGCCAAGGTCATCGCTCTGGCCAACGCCGGCCAGGACACCATCACCGCCATCAAGCAGGCCAAGGAATTCGGCATTCTCGACGACAGCAAGGTCAAGGTCGTGGCTCTGCTCGCCTTCGAGCCGGACATCCGCGCCATCGGCCTGTCCGACGCGGCCGGCATCCTGATGTCGAGTGGTTTCATCTGGAACCGCTCGCCGGAGACCATCGCCTGGTCCGACCGCTTCCACGCCAGGACCGGAAAGCGCCCGACCAGCGTGCAGGCCGGCACTTATTCCGCGGTGTTGCATTACCTGAAGGCGGTCGAGGCGACCGGCACCGACAACGCCGACAAGGTAATGGAGGCCATGCGGGCCACGCCGGTCAAGGACATGTTTGCCGACGGCGGCACCGTGCGCGCGGATGGTCGGATGCTGCACGAGATGTATCTGGTCCAGGTGAAAAAGCCTGAGGAATCGCGGGACTCCTGGGACCTGTTCAAGGTGGTTGGAACGGTGCCCGGCGAGCAGGCCTTCCGCCCCGTCACCGAAAGCCAGTGCCCGCTGCTCAAGAAATAGGAAGGGGGCGGCACTCTTCGCTCCCGGCGCGCGGTCATCGCCATCGCACCCTCCCCTTCATGTCAAGAGATCCAAACGTGAGCGAGACAAGTCAGATCGTACGGGACACGGCCAACCGGCTGTTCACGGAACGCATCTCCCCGCAACTGTTGCTCGGTGCCGAAACCGGCGCCTGGCTGGGCGAGGAGTGGACCCTGATCGAGGAGATGGGCTTGCCCCTCGCCATGGTTGGCGAGGAGGATGGCGGGGTCGGACTCGACGACGTGGACGCTGCGATGCTGATCCGCGTCGCCGGAGCCAACGCCGTGCCGCTGCCCCTGGCCGAAACCATGCTGGCGAACCGCTTCCTGGCCGCCGCGGGACTGCCTCTGTCCTCCGGACCGGCGACCGTGGCGCCGGTCCGCCCCACCGATCGGTTCCATTTGGAACGAGCGGGCGGCGGATGGCACCTGTCCGGAACCGCCCACCGCATCCCCTGGGCGCGCTCGGCACAGACCGTTCTCGTCCTGGCCGAGGCGGGTGGACAGACCTTTGCCGTCCGGCTCGACGATGGGCAGGTCCGGACGGAATCGGCTCATAATCTGGCCGTCGAACCACGCGACAGCCTGTTCGTGGACGGCGCGGTTCCGGACACAGCGGTTGCCCCTCTGCCCGACGGGATGGGATTCGGCGACCTCATGGCGATGGGAGCGGCCCTGCGCACCGCCGCGATGGCCGGTGCCATCGGGCGCGTGCTGGAACTGACCGTCGGCTACGCCAACGAGCGCGCCCAGTTTGGCCGCCCCATCGGCAAGTTCCAGGCGATCCAGCAGTCCTTGGCCGTCATGGCGGGCCACGCAGCGGCCGCGTCCGGGGCCGCCGACCTCGCCGCCGAGGGGCTGTCCCAGGGGGCCCGGTCATTGACCGTCGCCGTCGGCAAGGCGCGGGCCGGCGAGGCGGCGGGTGTCGTCGCGACCATTGCCCATCAGGTGCATGGCGCCATCGGCTTCACCCATGAACACAGCCTGCATTTCCTGACCAAGCGCCTGTGGTCCTGGCGCGACGAGTTTGGGAACGAGGCGCACTGGAATCGCCTGTTCGGACAGCGCATGGCCGAGGCCGGCGCCGATGGAGTTTGGCCGCTGATCGCCTCCCTCTGATCAGCGCCGTCCTTCCCGGAGACATCCCTCGATGCAAGATTTTTCATTCCCGGCGCCGCCGACGGCGCCGGACACGGCGGAGCTGCGTGCCGAGGTGCGCGCTTTCCTGGCCGCGGAACTGGCCGGCTATCCCGCCGCCGAACGCATCCGCTCCTGGAGCGGGTTCGATGCCGACTTCAGCCGCAAGCTGGGGCAGCGCGGCTGGATCGGTATGACGTGGCCCAAGCAGTATGGCGGACACGAACGCAGCGCACTGGAACGCTACGTCGTTCTGGAGGAACTGCTGGCGGCCGGCGCTCCGGTCGCCGCCCACTGGATCGCCGACCGGCAAAGCGGCCCTTTGCTGCTGAAGGTCGGGACCGAGGAACAGAAGCGCACCATCCTGCCGCGCATCGCCGCCGGCGAGTTCTTCTTCTGCATCGGCATGAGCGAGCCGGATTCCGGATCCGATCTCGCGGCGGTGCGCACGCGCGCCGTTCCGGTGGAGGGTGGCTGGCGGGTCAACGGCACCAAGCTGTGGACGACCTATGCCCACCATGCCCATGCCATAATCCTCTACTGCCGCACCGGCGCTGCGGACGACCGGCACGGCGGGACCAGCCAGTTCCTGGTCGATCTGACGCTTCCAGGCATCACCGTCCGGCCCATCGCCGACCTGTCGGGCGCGCGGCACTTCAACGAGGTCGTGTTTGAGGACGTGATTCTGCCGCACTCCGCCCTGATCGGGCAGGAGGGCGACGGCTGGAACCAAGTGATGAGCGAACTGGCCTATGAACGCAGCGGGCCCGAACGCTTCCTGTCGACCTTCGTGCTGTTTGTCGAACTGGTGCGGACGCTTGGCAGCCAAATGACGCCGGATGCGGCGGGGGCACTCGGTCGGCTGGGCGTCCACCTGGTCGTTCTCCGCCGCCTGTCGCGGTCGGTGGCCGGCATGCTGCAGGATGGCCGCAACCCCGCTTTGCAGGCGTCGGTCGTCAAGGATCTGGGCGCCCTGGTCGAGCAGGAGATTCCGGAAATCGCCCGACAGCTTATGGCGATGGAGCCCGACCTGCGGTCGCACGACGCCCTGTCGTCTGTGCTGGGCTACTCCATCCTAAACGCGCCGGCCTTCTCCCTGCGTGGCGGCACGCGGGAAATCCTGCGCGGAATCATCGCGCGGGGCCTGGGGCTGCGCTGAGACGCCCCTCCCTTTAGCCGTCCGTCGGCGGCCCACACCGGCTTTTCAGGAATTCCCCCATGTCCGATCCAATCTTGTCCGATCCAATCATCTTCGAGAACGACGACGGGATCGTCACGTTGACGATCAACCGGCCGGAAACCCGCAACCCCATTTCCGACCCCGACATGATCGAGGCGATGCTGGAGGCGCTCGACCGGATTGACCGCGATCTGTCAATTCGTGCGGCGATCCTGACCGGCACCGGGACGAGCTTCTCGTCCGGCGGGAATTTGAAGACGATGGGGGAGAAGGGCGGAATCAACGACCCTTTGCCGGCCCAAACCCGACGGAACTACAAGTTTGGGATCCAGCGGCTTCCCCTGGCCTTCGAGGCGCTGGAGGTCCCGATCATTGCGGCGGTGAACGGCCCGGCCATCGGTGCCGGTTGCGATCTCGCCTGCATGTGCGATCTCCGGATCGCCGCGGAACGCGCCGTGTTCGCGGAGAGCTTCGTCAAAGTCGGCATCGTGCCGGGCGATGGCGGAGCGTGGTTGCTGCCGCGCGTCGTTGGCTTCTCCAAAGCCTGCGAGATGGCTCTGACCGGCGATCCGATCGACGCGGCCGAAGCGTTGGCCTGCGGCCTCGTATCGAAGGTGGTGCCGAACGACGCGCTGCTCGCCGAAGCCCGCAAGCTGGCGATGCGCATCGCCGCCAACCCACCCCACGCGGTCCGTATGACCAAGCGGCTGCTGAGAGAAGGGCGCAGCGCCACGCTCGACCATGTGCTCGAGCTGTCGGCGGCGATGCAGGCGCTCGCCCACGCGACGGCCGACCACAAGGAAGCGGTGGCCGCCTTGCTGGGCAAGAGGCCGCCGAGCTTCTCCGGGCACTGAAAGGATGGACGCACGGCCGAACGAGACAGGACTTGGGACAGCGGGCATGATCACCGGAACCAATGACATCATCCTCGAAGCGCGCGGACTCTCGAAGGAGTTTGGAGGCTTCATCGCGGTGAAGGAGGTGAACCTCCAGGTCCGCCGCGGCACCATCCACGCGCTGATCGGCCCCAACGGCGCCGGCAAGAGCACGGTCTTCAACCTGCTGACCAAGTTCCTGACGCCGACGCGCGGCCAGATCCTCTACAAGGGGCGCGACATCACCGCCATGAAGCCCGCCGACGTGGCGCTGCTCGGCATGGTGCGCTCCTTCCAGATCTCCGCCGTCTTCCCGCATCTCAGCGTGCTGGAGAATGTCCGCGTCGCGCTCCAGCGCCCGCGCGGCACCAGCTTCCATTTCTGGAAGCCCGAAGCCAGCCTTTACGACCTGCACGCCCGCGCCGAGGAGCTGATCGAAGCGGTGAACCTCACCCCCTGGATCGGCCACACCGCCGCCGAGCTGCCCTACGGCCGCAAGCGCGCGCTGGAGATCGCCACCACACTGGCCCTCGACCCGGAGGTGATGCTGCTCGACGAGCCGTTGGCCGGCATGGGCCACGAGGACATCGAGGGCACCGCCGCCCTGATCAAGCGCGTCTCCGCCGACCGCACCATCCTGATGGTCGAGCACAACCTGTCGGTCGTCGCCCACCTGTCGGACACCATCACCGTGCTCCGCCGCGGCGAGATTCTGGCCGAGGGCTCGTACGACGTCGTATCGCGCAACCCGCAGGTCATGGAAGCCTACATGGGAACGGGTGAGGTGGGCCATGCCTGACGGTGCGACCGTGAAGACCACCATGCTGGAGATCCGCGACCTCCAGGCCTTCTACGGCGAAAGCCACGTGCTGCACGGCGTCGACATCGACGTGCGCCAGGGCGAGGTGGTGACGCTGCTGGGCCGCAACGGCGCCGGCAAGACGACGACCATGCGCTCGATCATGGGCATCGTCGGCAAGCGCAACGGCTCGATCCGCTTCCAGGGCAAGGAGCTGATCGGCATGGCGCAGCACAGGATCCCCCGCCTCGGCATCGGCTATGTGCCGGAGGAGCGCGGCATCTTCTCCTCGCTCAGCGTGGACGAGAACCTGATGCTGCCGCCGGTGGTGAAGTCGGGCGGCATGACCGTGCCGCAGATCTACGAGCTGTTCCCCAACCTGCAGGGGCGCGGCACCACCCAGGGCACGCGCCTGTCGGGCGGCGAGCAGCAGATGCTGGCCATCGCGCGCATCCTGCGCACGGGCGCCGACCTGATCCTGCTCGACGAGCCGACCGAGGGCCTTGCCCCCGTCATCATCGAGCAGATCGGGGTGGCGGTGCGCAAGCTCAAGCAGCGCGGCTTCACCATCGTTCTGGTGGAGCAGAACTTCCGCTTCGCCGCGACCATCGCCGACCGTCACTACGTGATGGAGGAAGGCCATGTCGTGGACATGATCCCCAACGACCAGCTCGCCCAGAACATGGACAAGCTCCACACCTATCTGGGCGTCTGACGGCGCGGAAACGACCTGCCGTCCAACAATCAAAACCCAACAAGCGCTCGATTTATAGGGAGGGACGGTCATGTTTGACCTGCTGGGGGTGCCGCCCCAGGTGCTGTTCGGCCAATTGCTGCTGGGCCTGATCAACGGCTCGTTCTACGCGCTGCTCAGCCTCGGGTTGGCGGTCATCTTCGGCATGCTGAACGTCATCAACTTCGCCCACGGCGCGCTCTACATGATCGGCGCCTTCGTGGCGTGGCTGCTGCTGACGAAGCTCGGCCTCGGCTACTGGTGGGCGCTGGGCCTGTCGCCGCTGATCGTCGGATTGCTGGGCGTGGTGCTCGAAAAAACCATGCTGTCGCGCCTCTACAAGCTCGACCATCTCTACGGGCTGCTGCTGACCTTCGGCCTCGCCCTGATCATGGAAGGCGCCTTCCGCCACTTCTACGGCGTGTCGGGCCAGCCCTATCCGATCCCGGACGCGCTCAAGGGCGGCCAGAACCTGGGCTTCATGTTCCTGCCCAACTACCGCGGCTGGGTCGTCGTCGCCTCCCTGATCGTCTGCTTCGGGACGTGGTTCGCCATCGAGCGGACGCGGCTCGGCGCCTACCTGCGCGCCGCCACCGAGAATCCGGTGCTGGTCCAGGCCTTCGGCATCAACGTGCCGGTGATGATCACCGCCACCTACGGCTTCGGCGTCGCGCTGGCCGGGCTGGCCGGCGTGCTGGCCGCGCCGATCTACCAGGTGTCGCCGCTGATGGGCTCCAACCTGATCATCGTCGTCTTCGCCGTGGTGGTGATCGGCGGCATGGGCTCCATCCTCGGCGCCATCGTCACCGGCCTGGGGCTGGGGTTGCTGGAGAGCCTGACCAAGGTCTTCTACCCCGAGGCCTCCAACATCGTGGTGTTCGTCGTGATGGCGATCGTCCTTCTCATCAAGCCCGCGGGCCTCTTCGGACGGGAGCGCTGAGCCATGGCCGCCCAAATCAAGACGACCGACACCCAGACGACGACCATCGCGCTGCGCCGTCCGGGGCAGGACAGCACCCGCAACGCCATCATCCTCGGCATCGGGCTGCTGATCGCTCTGGCCGCGCCCTACGTGCTGTACCCCGTCTTCGTGATGAAGGTGCTGTGCTTCGCGCTGTTCGCCTGCGCCTTCAACCTGCTGATCGGCTTCGCCGGGCTGCTGAGCTTCGGCCACGCCGCCTTCTTCGGCGGGGCCGCCTACATCACCGCCCATTCCGCCAAGGTCTGGGGGCTGGGGCCGGAGGTCAGCATCCTGCTCGGCATGGGCTTCTCCGCGCTGCTCGGCCTCGCCTTCGGCGCGCTGGCGATCCGCCGGCAAGGCATCTACTTCGCGATGATCACGCTGGCGCTGTCGCAGATGGTCTTCTTCATGGCGCTGCAGCTCAAGTTCACCGGCGGCGAGGACGGCATCCAGGCGGTGCCGCGCGGGCATCTGTTCGGGGTGATCGACCTCAACAACTTGATGTCCATGTATTACTTCGTGCTGGCGGTCTTCCTGGTCGGCTTCGCGGTGGTCTGGCGCACGGTGCATTCGCCCTTCGGCCAGGTGCTGAAGGCGATCCGCGAGAACGAGCCGCGCGCCGTGTCGCTCGGCTACCGGACGGAGCGCTACAAGCTGCTGGCCTTCGTGCTGTCGGCGAGCCTCGCCGGACTGGCCGGCGGGACCAAGGCGCTGGTCTTCCAGCTCGCCTCGCTGACCGACGTGACGTGGCAGATGTCCGGCGAGGTGGTGCTGATGACGCTGCTCGGCGGCATGGGCACGCTGCTCGGCCCGGTGGTGGGGGCGGCCATCGTCGTCACGCTGCAGAGCTACCTGGCCGACTTCAACCTGCCGGTTCCGGTGGTGACCGGCGCCATCTTCGTGGTCTGTGTGCTGGTCTTCCGACGCGGCGTCGTCGGCGAGTGCCTTGCCTGGATCGGCAGGCGCGGCCGCTGATCCTTCCTCGCCATGCACCGGAGGTGTGGCCGTGTTCTTGACGTACAAAATCCCTGGCGCGTTGGTGACTTCGGCGGTGCTTGCTGCCGTGCTGCTCGGCAGTTTCGCCTATGACGCTGCGTCCAGGCGCTTGCGGGAGACGGCGCAGGACAAGCTGGTGGCGCTGGCCGATGCGCGCGAAGCCAGCGTGCGCGCCTACTTGGACAATTTGGAAAACGACATCGTGCTGACCGCCAGCACCCGGTCCATGCGTGACGCTGCGGTCGGGATGAGCAACGGATGGCGCGTCGAGGCCGACCGCGGGGACGCCGGCACTTCCCTGCGCAAGCGCTACGTGGACGACAACCCGTACCCGGCTGGCGAGCGCCACAGGCTGGAAAAGGCGGATTCCGGCGCGATGTACGACATCGCGCACCTGCGGCTGCATGGCTGGATGCAGGATCTCATGCAGCGCCGGGGTCTCGCCGACGTGCTTTTGCTGAACCCTGAGGGAGTGGTGATCTATAGCGTGGCCAAGGGGGCCGACTTTGCCCAACCGGTCGCGTCACCCGCCCTGGCCAACCTTCAGGCCGCCGTCCGAAGCGATCCACGCCCCGGTACCCTGCAGATCGCTGACTTCACTGTCTATGGCGCGCCCGATGAGCCTCCCTCGGCCTTCCTCGTCAGTCCCATCACCATGCCGCGGCCGGACGGCAGCGCCCAATTGCTCGCCCTTCTCGCATTCCGGCTCGAGCCCGACGGCCTAAACCGCATCATGCGTGCGACCGATGGCATGGGTGAGACCGGCGACACCTACCTTCTCGGCGCCGATGGTCTTCTGCGCAGCACGCCCCGCTTCGCTCACGGCCTGCCCGTCCTGTCCCGCCACGTCGGCGGATCCACAACCATGGGCGCAACTGGCGGATCTGATGACAACCCGCGCGTGGTCGAGACGACGAACGCGCTTGGCACGGCAACGGCCCTGGCCGCGGCCCGTCCGTTGCGGCACGAGCGGCTGGCCTGGACCGTTCTGGCGGAAGCCTCGGTGGCGGAGGTGCTGGCGCCGGTTCATGCCATGCGCAACCAGATGATGATCGCCGGTTGCCTCTTGCTTCTCATCATCTGCGCGGGCGGCATCCTGTTTGCCCGTGGGATCACGACGTCGCTGAGCGCGATGAGCCACGCCATGCAACGCCTCGCCGAAGGAGACCTCGACATCACGATTCCGGCCCGGGATCGCCGTGATGAGATCGGCCGGATGGCTGGCGCCATGCAGGTGTTTCAGGAGGCATTGGGGCGTGCCGAGGTTCTGAGGGCAGAACAGGAGCGGGTGCGCGCTCGGCGCGAAAAGCGGACGCGTGCGCTGGAGCAGGCAACCCAAGGCTTCGACTCCCGTGTCGGAGGCATCGTCCGCGCCGTGGCCTCTTCCGCGGACGGATTGGAAGCGACCGCCCAAACCATGAGCGACGGTGCCGACCGTACCCTGAGCGAGGCCACCGGCGTTGCCGCTGCGGCCGAGCAGACCGCGGCGAGTGTCGGCACCGTGGCCTCGGCGGCCAATCAACTCCGCGCTTCCATCAGCAACATCCGTCGCCACAACGAGGAATCCAGCCGCATCACCCAAGCTGCCATCGGTGCCTCCGTGCAGGCCGGCGACACCATGCGGGTGCTGGTGGAAACCTCCGGCCGTATCGGCGCCGTGGTGCAGCTCATCCACGACATCGCGGCGCAGACCAACCTGCTGGCTCTGAACGCGACCATCGAGGCGGCCCGCGCCGGAGAGGCCGGTAAGGGCTTCGCCGTCGTGGCGTCGGAGGTCAAAAGTCTGGCCGCTCAGACGGCCCGGGCGACCGAGGAAATCGGCGCCCAGATCGACACCATGCAGTCTGTAACCGACGGGGCGGCCGTTGCCATTGGCCAGATCGTCTCGGTGATTGAGGAATTGGGCCAAATCTCCGCCACCGTGACCGGCGCCGTCGAGGAGCAGGGCGCGGCGATTGCCGAGATCGCTGCCAACGCCGGTCAGGCGGCAACGGCAACTCAGTCCGTGACCGCCATCATCGACGGCGTGGCGCGCTCCGCCAACAGCACCAAGACGGCGGCGGGGGATGTGTTGAGCGCCTCCGGCGACCTTACCCGGCAAGCCGCCAGCCTACGCACGGAAATCGAACGTTTCCTGTCCGACATTCGAACCACGGAAGAAGCAACCCAGACATGAAGGTCCTCGTCCCGGTCAAGCGGGTGGTCGATTACAACGTCAAGATCCGCGTCAAGGCGGACGGCTCCGGCGTTGAGACCGCCAACGTGAAGATGAGCATGAACCCCTTCGACGAGATCGCCGTCGAAGAGGCCGTCCGCCTCAAGGAAGCCGGCACGGCGACCGAGGTCATCGTGGTCACCGTCGGCCCGACCGCCGCGCAGGAGACGCTGCGCACCGGCCTCGCCATGGGCGCCGACCGCGGCATCCTGGTCCAGACCGACGCCGAGACGCAGCCCCTGGCCGTCGCCAAGGTGCTCAAGGCGCTCGTCGACAAGGAAGGCCCCCATAAAAATGGGATTGGCCTGGTCATCCTCGGCAAGCAGGCGATCGACGACGACTGCAACCAGACCGGCCAGATGCTCGCCGCCCTGCTGGGCTGGCCGCAGGGCACCTTCGCCTCCAAGGTCACGCCGGGCGAGGGCGCGGTCACCGTGACCCGCGAGATCGACGGCGGCCTGGAGACGGTGCAGCTGACGCTGCCGGCGGTCGTCACCGCCGACCTGCGCCTCAACGAGCCGCGCTACGCCTCGCTGCCCAACATCATGAAGGCCAAGAAGAAGCCCATCGAGACGCTGGCCCCCGACGCGCTGGGTGTCGACGTGGCGCCGCGCCTGACCACGCTCAAGGTCGCCGAGCCGGCCAAGCGCAAGGCCGGCGTCAAGGTCGCCGACGTCGCCGCCCTGGTCGACAAGCTCAAGAACGAAGCCCGCGCGATCTGAGGGGCCAGTGCGCCTTGAAGGGAAAGTGATCTGACATGTCCATTCTCGTCATTGCCGAACACGACAACGCCGCGCTGAAGGCCGCCACGCTGAACGCGGTCAGCGCCGCCGCCAAGATCGGTGGGGAAGTCAACATTCTGGTCGCCGGCCAGGGCGCCCAGGCCGTCGCCGAGGCAGCCGCCAAGGTGGCTGGCGTGTCCAAGGTGCTGCTGGCCGACGACGCGGCCTATGCCCACCCGCTGCCGGAGAACGTCGCGCCGCTGGTCGTCGGCCTGGCCAAGGGCTACGGCCATGTGCTGGCCGCCGCCTCGTCGGAGGGCAAGAACCTGCTGCCGCGGGTCGCCGCGCTGCTCGACGTCGCGGCGATCTCCGACATCACCGGCGTGGTCTCCGCCGACACCTTCGAGCGGCCGATCTACGCCGGCAACGCCATCGCCACGGTGAAGTCCGCCGACCCGATCAAGGTCGTCACGGTGCGCACCACCGCCTTCGAGGCGGCCGCCGCCACGGGCGGCTCGGCGACGGTCGAGAGCATCGCCGGGACGGGCGACACCGGCTCGGCCAGGTTCGTCGGCCAGGAGCTGACGAAGTCGGAGCGTCCGGAGCTGACCCAGGCCAAGATCGTGGTGTCGGGCGGCCGCGGCATGCAGTCGGGCGACAACTTCAAGCTTCTGGAGGCGCTGGCCGACAAGCTGGGGGCGGCGGTCGGGGCCAGCCGCGCGGCGGTGGACGCCAGCTTCGTGCCGAACGACTACCAAGTCGGCCAGACCGGCAAGATCGTGGCGCCCGAGCTGTACATCGCCGTCGGCATCTCCGGGGCCATCCAGCACCTCGCCGGCATGAAGGACAGCAAGGTCATCGTCGCCATCAACAAGGACGAGGAGGCGCCGATCTTCCAGGTCGCCGACTACGGCCTCGTCGCCGACCTCTTCAAGGCGGTGCCGGAGCTGACGGCCGCGCTGGACAAGGCGTAACCGGCCAGTCCTCCTCGAAAGACCAGCGGGCCAAAAGACAAGCGGGAAAGCTCATATGTCCACGATCAAGAAGATTGGCGTCATCGGTGCCGGCCAGATGGGCAGCGGCATCGCCCACGTCTGCGCGCTGGCGGGGTACGAGGTCGTCATCTCCGACATCAGCGCGGAGATTCTGCAGAAGTCGGTGGCCGCCATCTCCAAGAACATGGACCGCCAGGTTCAGAAGGGGAAGCTGACGGAGGCCGACAAGACGGCGGCGATCGCCCGCATCGCCACGGGCTCCGACCTGTCCGTGTTCCATGACGCCGATCTGGTGGTCGAGGCGGCGACGGAGAACGAAGCGCTCAAGCGCGAGATCTTCAAGAAGCTGGTCCCGAACCTGAAGCCCGAGGCGCTGATCGCGACGAACACCTCGTCGATCTCGATCACCCGCCTCGCCGCCTCGACGGACCGCCCGTCCAAGTTCATGGGCATGCATTTCATGAACCCGGTGCCGGTGATGCAGCTCGTCGAGCTGATCCGCGGCATCGCGACGGACGAGGCGACCTTCAACGCGATCGCCGAGCTGACGGCGAACATCGGCAAGACCGCGGCGGTGGCCGAGGACTTCCCGGCCTTCATCGTCAACCGCATCCTGCTGCCGATGATCAACGAGGCGGTCTACACCCTCTACGAGGGGGTGGGCGGCGTCCAGGCCATCGACACGGCGCTGAAGCTGGGCGCCAACCACCCGATGGGCCCGCTGGAGCTGGCGGACTTCATCGGCCTGGACACCTGTCTGGCGGTCATGCAGGTCCTCTACGAGGGTCTGGCCGACAGCAAGTACCGCCCCTGCCCGCTGCTGGTGAAGTATGTCGAGGCCGGCTGGGTCGGCCGCAAGGTCGGCCGCGGTTTCTACGACCACTCCAAGAACCCGCCGGTCCCGACCCGCTGACAGACGTGGAAAACCCTTTCAAATTCTTTTTAGAAGGACGAAAAATGCTGACATTTGAAGACTGCCTGGCGATTTCCGACGCTGAGGGAAGCGCAATCACAACCACGGACATCAACACTGTTGAAGCATATAGAATGATGGCTCAAGCATCCATGCAACATTCCAGAATATCGACGCCGAAAGAAGGCTCATTCAGCTCAGCAGACGAACGAAATCAGCGGGAACGCCGAGACTGATCAGGACTCCGGTCAATTTCACGGCGTTCTGATCAAGCGTTCATCCAGACGTCCGGCTGGCGTTGTCACGGGACCGGGGGCGGCGCACCGATCGCAGCATTATCTTGTTCGGATGCCGCCGCTCTCGTATGCCCGCCATCGGTTCTCGCCCGCGGTCATCCAACACGCGATCTGGCTGAACCTGCGGTTCACACTGAGTTATCGCGATGTCGAGGAGTTGCTGGCCGAACGGGGTGTCGATGTGTCCTACGAGAAACCGTCCGGCGCTGAGTTTTGAAGTTCGGGCCGGCCATCGCCGGCAATCTGCGACGCCTCCGACCCAAGCCCAGCGCGCGCTGGCATCTGGATGAGAGGGTGATCAGGGTCAGTGGAAAGCTGATGCATCTGTGGCGGGCGGTCGATGATGAAGGCGAGGTGCTGGCGATGCTCGTCCAGCGCCGGCGCGACAAGGCCGCGGCCCTGAAGTTGATGCGCAAGCTGCTGAAGAAGCACGGCTTCGCTCCCACCCAGGTGACCGCCGACAGTCTGCGCTCCTTTGGGGTCGCCTTACGTGAAGTCGGCTGGGCGGCCCGCCATGAGCGGTGGCGGCGACAGAACAACCGGGCTGAGGTCTCGCACCAGCCGGTCCGCCTCCATGTGAGCCTGTCGGAAAGTCCGAGCAAGCTGCGCGGCGGACCGGTTTTCGTGACGAAGCCGTTGCGGGGCGTACTCATGTCCGCGACTATGCCACGAGAGTTCCGCTCCCGCCAAGCTGACAGCACCACCGGAGAGTGAGCAGGCGGTTCACGCCAGAAGTGTAGTGTCCAGTCCACCCGGCATCATGTTGGTGAGGTTGCCGGGATTGGAGTGGGAATGCCATATGCGTGGGCGAGTTGGTTGAAGGATTCGATGGTCGTCTGATCGACGGGAATGCCGAGAGTCCTGCGGCGCGCCGCCTCGGCCCATTCGCGGTCGCCGGGCGCCATGACCGTTCGGCCCGGCACGGCCTGGGACCCGCGCAGAGCGGCCAGATAGCGTGCCATGTTGTCCTGGAAGTTCTCCTGTGGCAGAAACGCGTCCGGACGGATCGCCATCACGAAAGCGCCCATGCCGCGCGGCGTGCTCATGTCCGGCCCCGGCATCGGCAGGATCTCGAAGCTCAGCTTCATGCCGGTCAGAACGGCGCTCAGGATTTCCACGAACCCCGCGAGCCCGGCCCCCTTGAAGCCGAATTCCCCACCCAGAGGCGCCAGCATTTCGGCCTGTTCGGGATCGGTGGTGTTGCGCCCCTCGGGGTCCGACGCGGTGGCTTCGGGAAGCGAAAGCCCGAGGCTGCGATAGAGCTGGACGCGGTTGTAGGGAATGGCGCTGGTGGCCATGTCGAACAACCACGGATCGCCGCCCTTCACCGGAACGGCTATGGCGATCGGGTTGGTGCCGTGGAAGCGCTCGGCACCATCGTGCAGCCTCATGAAGCTGTCGGAGTTGCAGAAGGCCATGCCGATGCAGCCCGCCTCCGCCGCGGCGAGCGCGAAGGCCCCGGCCGGTCCGAAATGGGAGTTGTTGCGGATGGCAACTGCCCCGATGCCGAACCGTCCAGCCAGTTCGACCGCCTTCTCCTGCGCGCGGTAGGCGCCGAGCGCGCCGTGCGCGTTGTCGGCGTCCAGCGTGGCGACGGCCCCGAATTCAGAGAGGATGCGCAGGGCGGGACGCGGATTCACCCGCCCTTGCGTCATGGTGGCGACATAGTGCCCGAGAAGCCTCACGCCGTGGCTGTCCACCCCCAATCGGGAGCCGTGCATCATCGCGCGGGTGGCGGCGTCCGCTGTCGCGGCGTCCGCGCCGGCCGCCAGGAACACCGCGCGGCAGAAGGTTTCAAGGGTATCCGCGTCGTAGCGTGCGGGCGACTGAGCGTGTCCGGTCACAGCGTCTGCCCTCCGTCGGCGACGAGCAGGCTGCCGGTCATGAAGCCGGATTCGTCGCTGGCCAGATAGACCGCGGCGGCGGCCATCTCCTCGACGGTGCCCAGGCGGCCCATCGGCTGGCGCGCGATGAACTGCGCCCTCATTCCGTCCGGGTCGGCGCTGGACTGGATGCGCTCCTCCAGCGACGGTGAGTGGGTGGTGCCGGGGCACAGCGCGTTGCAGCGGACGCCGAAGCCGATGAAGTCGCGGGCCACGGCCTTGGTCAGGCCGATCACCGCCGCCTTGCTGGTCCCGTAGGCGGTGCGGTTGGCAACGCCGGTCAGGCTCGACGCCACCGAGGCGACGTTCACAATGGAGCCCCGGCGCCGCTCGATCATGCCCGGAAGCGCCGCGCGGATGGTGTGGAACATCGAGGTGACGTTCTGGTCCAGACTGCGCGCCCAATCCTCGTCGCTGCAATCCAGAATGGTGCCGTTGTGGACCCATCCGGCGTTGTTGACGAGAATGTCAAGCGGCCCGGCCTCGGCGATGACGCGCCGGACCGCCACCGGATCGGTCACGTCGAGCGCGACGGGGGTGATGTTGGGATCGATCCCCGGCAGATCGTCCATCTTGGACAGCGTGCGGCTCGTCGCGACGACGCTGGCCCCCTCCCTGGCGAAGGCGAGCGCGATGGCCCGCCCCATGCCCTGTCCCGCTCCGGTCACAAGGGCGCGTTTTCCGTCTAGTCTGCCGGTCATCGTGTTTGGAACTCCACCAGTCGGCGCCGCACGCGGCCCCGGTTTGGACGCAAGGATTCGGCGTGTCTGTTGGACGTGGCCGGGCGGGCAGCGTTTCCACCACCCGCGCCGGCCGCGCCGCCATCATCCGAAGAGCAGGTTCGGGATCAGGAGGATCAACTCGGGCACGAAGATCAGAAGCAGGGTCGTCAACCCGATGGCGATCATCAGAGGCAGGGACTCCCGCACATAGGCGCCCACCGACACCCTCAGGATTGAGCAGACGGTGAACATCGCCGCTCCGACCGGAGGCGTGAAGTTACCGATGGTCGCCGCGACGATGAAGACGATGCCGAAATGCACCGGATCGCCGCCCATCGCCCGCACGGCCGGCAAAAAGATCGGCGTCATCATGATGATGATCACCGTCGCGTCGATGAACAGGCCCGCCACCAGAACCAGCAGGACGATGAGAACCATCACGAGTTGGACGTTGTCGGTGAGGCTGGTCAGGGACGACGCGATGACCTCCGGGATGCGCTCGAAGACGATGCCGTAGCTGAAGATCGCCGACAGGCTGATGAGGAACATCGCGGACCCGACGTCGGCAAGGCTGATCTCCAGCGCCTCGATGAAGCTCTTCGTCTTGAGCCTGCGGTAGACCACGAAACCGATGAACAGCGCGTACAGCACCGCGAAGGCGCCGATCTCCGACGGCGTGAAGATGCCCATGCGCAGCCCGACGAGCAGGATGACCGGGAACAGCAACGCCCAGACGCCGCCCTTCAGGGCGCTGCCGACCTCGGCCAGGGAGGCCCGCTTCGACCGCTCGGGCGGGTATCCGCGCTTGTTGGAGGTGTACCAGACGGCGATGCTCATGGCGATGCCGAGCAGAAGCGCCGGGGCGAAGCCCGCCGCGAACATCCGCCCGATCGACACCTGGCCGATGGTCCCGTAGAGGATCATGCCGATGCCCGGCGGGATCAGCGGGGTGAGGAGCGAGGTGAAGGAGATCACGCCGGCGGTGAAGCCGCGCGACATGCCCCGCTTCGTCATCTCCTCGCCGAGGATGCGCGACTGCATCGCCGCGTCCGCGATGGCCGACCCCGACACGCCGCCCATCAGCGCCGACAGGACGATGGAAATCTGGGCGAGCCCGCCCTTGAAGTGTCCGGTGGCCACCGACGCCAGATTCAGCAGGCTTTCGGTGATGCCGGACCGGTTCATGTAGTTGCCCGCCATGATGAAAAGGGGAACGGCGAGCAGGGCGAAGTTCTGGGTCTGCGACACCGTCACCTGCAGCGGGATGGTGAAGGGCAGCTCCGGGTGCTGGAGGAAGAACAGCACCCCGGAGATGCCGATCGCAAAGGCGACCGGCATACCGATGAGAAGGAAGACCGCGAAGGCCAAGGCGACGAGCAGCATGGTCAGGCGGTCTCCCCGGTGGCGGTGGCGGCGGTGCACGGGACGCCGTCGGACCGCATCAGCGTCCGGATCTTGAGAAGCGTGGTGACGAGCATCAGCGCCGCCCCGACGGCGATGCTGGCGGTGACCCAGGAATAGCTGACGCCGGGAATGCCGTTGAAGGTCCGGGACCGGCTGGTCCAGGCGAGCAGGGTCCCACCGTAGATGGCGTAGCAGAGGAACAGCGCGATCGCCGCGTAGTTCACGAACAGCAGGGTCCGCTGGTACCGCTCGGACAGCTTCGCGGTCACCAGGTCGAGGGACATGAGCATGTCCTTGCGCCAGGCGATGTCGGCGCACAGGAACACCGCCCAGGCAAAGAAGCAGGTCGCCAGATCGATGGTCCAGTTGAGCGGGTGCTGCATCATGCGCGCCACGCCGCCCAGCAGGAGCAGACCGACCATCAACATCAGGAACAAGCCGGCGAGGATCGCCTCCAGCTTCAGGACATAGTCGTAGAGAGTTTTCATAAGGCAGGCCTCGCCGGCTTCGGATGAGTTAGCGGCCCATTTCCTTGTAGACGGCCGCCCGGACGTCGGTCAGGCCGAGCTTCTCGTAAGCCGCGTCGCCGGCCTTGCGGAAGGCCGCCAGATCGACGTTGTCGGTCACCTTCATGCCGCCCTTGACCAGCGCGGCCTTCTCACCCTCGGCGGCGTCGGCGAGCACCTTCGACACCTTCTGGCCGGCGGCGCTGCATTCCTCGACCAGCGCGGTCTGGTAGTCGGCGGGCAGCTTCTTGAACCAGGAGGCGCTGACAACCTCGAAGTTGATCAGCGTGATGTGGCCGGTTTCGCTGACGTTGCGGACGACTTCCTGGAGGTTGCCCGGACGGATGTTGGCGTAGGTCAGTTCCGCGCCATCGACGGCCCGCTGCTGAAGGCCGGGGTAGATGTCGCCGAAGCTCATCGCCGTCGGGGCCGCGCCGATGGCGCGCACCGATTCCTGCCAGATGGGGGCCGGCGGGGTGCGGATGCGCAGGCCGGACAGGTCGCCCGGGTTGCGGACCGGCTTGTTGGCGAACACGTGGCGCTTGCCCTGCACGAAGTCGAAGCAGACGACCTGGAGGCCATGCTTGTCCGCCAGCTCCGTCTTCCATTTCTTGACGATGTCGAGCTTCGACAGCGCGAAGGCCTCGTCGAGCGTCTCGACGAAGTACGGGCCGTTCAGGACCGCAATCTCGCGGACATAGTTGCCGAGGCGCGCCGCGTCGGTGTTTTGGCCGATGTTGGCGCCCTGGCGGATCTGCTCGATGATGTCCTCTTCGTTGCCGAGCTGGGCGCTGTGGAACACCTCGATCTTGAGGCCGCCGTTGGTCCGCTCCTCGACGCGCTTGGCCCATTCCTGGAACGCCGAGTGATAGGCTTCGACCGGGCTGTGGACGTGGTTCATGCGCAGGATGTGCTTCTGCGTCTGGGCCTGGGCCATCCCCATGCCCGCGATCAGCGTCAGTGCGGTGGCTCCGAGAAGAGCGCCAAAGCGCTTGGACATGTTGGTCACTTCCTACTCCCTAGAATTTCTTATGAGCTTGGGGATCAAGGGCGCCCGTTGCTTTGAGCGCGGAGCCTGAGAATGCCCTTATGTCATTCATTGCTGCCCACTCCCGCGGAACGGACAGCCGACACGTGGATGGCGAACGGCTCAACCAACGCAACGTTCGGTTATCTTGCACACTTGTATCCAAGGATGCAAGATGGTACGGATCATCCATGGAACGATTTGATTGGCTCCCAATCAAATCCGAATTCGGATGGGATTCCGCCCGGCAGGAGGCGGTGTCGCGGACGGGAGGTGCAACCAATAGTGCCGAAGTGTTCGTCCGGCGGCCCCGGACATCGGTCCGGTTCCACCCGCGTCCCGGCCTGTGTTCAGCGGCGCTGCGACCTTGCGTGGACCAATCCGGTCCGGCGATAATCGTGATTCGAGACTCGGGAAGGGCGATGTCCGCTTATGCAGGGGCTGGGAGAGCACGGTGAAGAACGAACGGCTGGTGTTGGAACGCAACACGCTGGACAGCGTGATCTACAAGGAACTGCGGAAGAGGATCATTTCGCTTTCGCTCCAGCCCGGCTCGATGATCTACGAAAATGCCGTCGCCGACGAGTACGGCGTCAGCCGGACACCGGTCCGTCAGGCCTTCTCCCGGCTGGCGAACGAAGGTTTGTTGAGCATCCTGCCGCAGCGCGGCGCGCAGGTGTCCCACCTGTCCGCGGCGAAGGTGAAGGAGGCCCAATTCATCCGTGAGGCGCTGGAGGTTTCGGCGTTCGGCGAGGTGGCGCGCATCTGGAACAGAACCGCCGATCACAGCGTGGCGCAAAGCAAGGCGCTGTCGCTGATCGAGCAGCAAAGACAGGTCGTGCGGGAGAAGGACTATGTCGGCTTCACCGAACTGGATGTGGCGTTCCACGACACCGTCATCGGGGTTCTGGGAAACGCCATGCTCCTGGAGATGCTGAGTGACGTGAGGACGCATCTGACACGGGTGCGCTTCCTTGAGCTTCAGGAGGCCCACCATGAGGACGATGCGATCGCCGACCACGTCAAGCTGATGCGATCGATCATGGCCAACGATGTCGCGGGAACCCAGTCGCTTCTGCTCGCGCATTTGAAGATGATCGAGGCGATGCGCGACGACATCCTCAAGCGCCACGACATTCTCTTCGAATAAGCCCCGTCCGGGACCCCTGCCGAGGGGGTCCATCGCCGGACGGCTTTTCCAACCATCGCTGACGGACGCACCCCAAGCCGGTGGGGCTACCGGCGGGGATGGGGGCTGCTCGCCCTTCGCGAACCGGCGGCGAGACCAACGACCCGGCAAGCGGGTGCAATCAGGAGGAAACGAGATGAACAGGCGGTCAATCCACAGCTACACCTGGATTCCGAAGTGGTCCACCAAGGATGGTGCCTACGCGGCCGAGCGTGCCGCGGCCTTCGGCTACGGCCAGCTCGTCGTGCCGATCCGCGACCATGACAGCATCGAACCGGCGGCCATTGCCGCGCTGTGCGAGCGGGCCGGAGTCCGCCCCGTCGCGACCTCCCCCCTTCAGGTGGACAACGACATTTCGAGCACCGACCCGGACGTGCACCGCCGTGGGATCGAGCGGCATTGCGCGGCGCTCGCCCTGGCGCGCGATATGGGCGCGGACCGCATGGGCGGCATTCTCTACAGCGCCTTCGGGAAGGCCTCGAAGGTCCCGAGCGACGCCAACTTCCAGGCGGCGGCGGACGGGTTGAGGATCGTCGCCGAACGGGCCGCATCTTATGGGATGCTGTTGGCGCTCGAAGTGGTCAATCGGTACGAAAGCAACCTGATCAACACGGCGGAACAGGCCGTTCGAATGGTCAAGCTGATCGGCGCCGACAACGTCCGCGTCCATCTCGACACCTTCCACATGAACATCGAGGAGAATGACCTGTTGGGCGCGCTTGAGCTGGCAATGCCTTATCTCGGTTATTTCGAGATCGACCAGAACCACCGCGGCCGTCTGACGGAGGGGGCCATTGACTTCGCCCCGATGCTGCGCCGGTTGAAGGCGGCCAAGTATCAGGGACTGATCGGCGTCGAAGCCTTCTCCTCAGCCGTGTCCCACCCGGACATCACTGCGGGCGTCGCGTCCTGGCGCAACCTGTTCGAACACGGCGACGACGTGGCGCGCGACGGGCAATTGCTGCTCGATCAACACGGTCTCTGACGATGCCCACCACTGCCGGCAAACTTTCCCGGTCAACGGTTCGGGGATGTTCCGGCAGTGGCCAATTTTGGTGTGGAGTTGCCCCGGCTCGGTGGACACCATCTGACTTGCGCAGGCTGTGTTGACCGATGCCGAAAACCCGCCCCCCTTATCCGCCGGCTTCCGGCAGCATATGGTCGAGCTGGTCCGCTCTGGACGCGATACAGCCGACCTCGCCCGCGAGTTCGAGCCATCCGCCCAGGCGATCCGCAACTGGGTGCCCCAAGCCGATCGCGATAACGGTCACCGCAGCGACGGCCTGAGCAGTTCCGAAAAGGAGGAACCGGCTCGCCTGCATCGCGAGAACCGGCAACTGCGCCAGGAGCGCGACGTCCTGGCAAAGGCGGCGGCTTGGTTCGCGCGGGAGACCGGCACGATCCCGTCCGGGTCTTCCCGTTCATGAGCGCGAACGTCCTGTAGCCGCTTGTCGGACGTTATTAACCTCCAAGTCGGCGGCGTCGCGAACTATGCCAAGAGGAAGCCCATTCTCCGTTCCAGTTCCCATGGCCTCCCGCGCATCACACGGAATTCCCGCCACCCCAGACAAAACGAAGAAGCGGAAGCTATGTCCGCGACAGAACAACCGCCTAACCGGCTCGACTAATTTTCTCGAAAATGGACAAACAACCTAGGAGCACAACAGGCGCCAAATCCAATTTGGACTTGGCGCCTGATTGACCCATAGGGGCGAAATAAACTTTATGCCGAATTTTTACACTTTATGCCGGATTCTACAATCGGGAGCCGGTCAGGACGCCCACTGACGCTTCGGACCGACGTCGACATGGACGAAGTTGCTGTCCGGGTAATAGCCCACCCCGCCGCCACGCAGGCTGAGCGCCGCGCGCTGCAGGGTGCGCAGCGGCAGGCCGGGCACCCGCAGGTCGATGGCCTTGCCCTGCATGTGGAAGCTGTTCTGGGCGACGCCGCTGCCGTCCTGCTCGCGCAGCCACGCGTTGGATTCGGGAGAGCGGTAGCCGGAGATGATGTGCACCGGCGTCTTGCTGCCGACCTTGCGGGTCAGCGCGTGCAGCAGGTCCAGGAGCTTGGGGTCGATGGGATGCACGGCACCGGTGCGGTGGTCGCGCAGCAAGTGGTTGATTTCCCGCAGGCCGTCGCGCTGGTAGCGGCCCTTGGACCAGTACTCCGCCCGCACCCGCTCGCCGGTGTGGAGGTTGAGCAGGACCAATTGCCGCGGCGGGGCGCGCAACGCCGCCTCCGACACCTCCGGCGCCATGACCATGCCGGCAGCGGCCGTCGCCAGACCGATGCGCAACAGTTCCCTCCGGCCGAGCTTGGCTGCTGGGGTCGGTTGGAATTTGGCCTCGGTCATCATGCCTCCATGGGGTCCCGAACGGGGGGCGTACAGAGCGCCCCCTTTTTGTCCGATGACTTTTGGCGGCAGAGCCCCCGCTTCTGTCAAGAAACCAATGGTTAACGTCTTTAAAACGCCCACATTTCCAGGTCTTGATGGGGGGCCGTGCGAGGGTTGGGAAGGCCGGGCGTCACGTTACAAGGGTGACACACGACGGATCGTCCCTCCGATTCGCTTCCTGATTCGCCGCGGATGGAGTCACGCGCCCACGCCTCCCCTAGCCGATCGTGACAAGGACGGGGCAAAAAACGGCAACCATAAGGGGTACTGCCGTGGCCTTTACCGTTTAGCCTTCGGTAAGGAATCTACCTCCATAGTTTGGATAGCGAAAACAACCCCCGTTCGATTGCTGCCCGTGCCCCCCGTCGCCACAGCCCCCGCGCCGGCCCCCTCCTATCTTCGGCCCGACCAGCTGGCCGAAGTCCTGGACCGGCACGCCCGCTGGATCAAGGGCCAGCCGGGTGGCGCGCGCGCCAATCTGGCGCTGGCGGATCTGGAGGGCGCGGATCTGTCGCAGCGCGATCTGCGCGGCGCGCGGCTGGTGGGGGCGAAGCTGGCGCGCTGCCGGCTCAGCGGCACGAACCTCGCCGGGGCCGACCTCTTCGGCGTGGACCTGCGCGATGCGGACATCACCCGCGCCAATTTGATGCAGACGGATCTGCGCGGCGCGCGGCTGCGCTCCGCCGACTTCTCCAACGCCAATCTGCGCGACGCCGACCTGCGCGCCGGCACGCTGGAACCGGGCGGCACCGCCCGCCGCGGCACCGGTCCGGACGCCCATCCTGACGCCCAGGATGCCGAGTCCATCCGGCAGAGCCACCGGACCGCTTTGGCCCGTCTGCAGGGCGGCGTCACGGCGGAGGGCGGCATCCCGACCGATCTGACCGGCGCGGTGCTGGCCGGCGCCAACCTGACCGCAGCCGACCTGTGCGGGGCGGTGCTCCAGAACGCCGACCTCTCCGGCGCGGTGCTGACCGACGCCAACCTGTCCGGAGCGCGGCTGAACGGGGCCAACCTGACCGGCGCCCTGCTGGACGGCTGCACCTTCGACAACGCCGATCTGGTCGGCACGCGGATGGTCGATTGCGATCTGTCGCAGGCCAAGCTCGGCGCCGCCTGCCTGACCCGCCCGATCGACAGCATGGGGTCGGAAATCCAGCGGGCGATCTTCGATCATGAGCGCTGGATCGACAGCGTCGGCCAGCGCGGCGAGCGCGCCGACCTGGACGGCACCGACCTCAGCCGCGCCGACCTGCGCGGCGTCAATCTCAGCGCGGCCTCGCTGCGCGGCGCCAACCTGTCCGACGCGGCGCTCACCGGCGCCCGGCTGATGATGGCCGACCTGTCCGGCGCCAATCTTGAGCGCGCGAACCTGATGGGCGCCGACCTGTCCGGCGCCAACCTCAGCTTCGCCCGGCTGACCGGGGCCGATCTGACGCGGGTCAATCTCGGACCGGCGGAAATCAAGGACCCCAGCGGGCGCCCAACGGGCCGCTCCTGGGCCGCCAACCTGATGGGCGCCGACCTGCGGCAGGCCATGCTGACCGATTCCCGTATGGTCCAGGCCAATCTGACCGACGCCGATCTGGAGAACGCCGACCTGGACGGGGCGGATCTGGCCGGCGCGAAGCTGCAACGCGCCCATCTCAAGGGCAAGGCGCCGCGGCGGCGCTGACGCGCGCCCCTTCCCTCCCCTTCGCTCCACGACCGTCATCATCCCGCAAAGGACCCGGGGCATAGTGCGGCACCGCCATCGGCCGGACGCTTCGCCATGCCCACCCTTCCCCGCCCCCTCCGGCGGCGTGGCGCCCTGCGCCTGATCGCCGCCATCCTCGCCTTGTTCGCCCCCACCGCGCGGGCCGAGGACCCGCGCCTGTCCGAAATCTGGCGGTGCGGCGGCGATCGCCCCGGCTACGAGCATCACCCCCGCGACGGCGCCCCGGAGCACGGCGCGCCGGCGGGCACCGCCTTCCAGGATTTGCCGGGTGACTGGTTCTGCCCGCGCTGCGGCGCCGGCAAGCCGGACTTCCGCCGGATGGGCGGTTGATCGGAAAATTCTCCTTGTTAAACGCCGCATTATCGGCAATTATTTCGGCCATGGACGATACCGACCGCAAAATCATCGCACACATTCAGCAAGACGGACGCGCTTCCTACGCCGACATCGGATCGGCGGCCGGACTCTCGGTGTCCGCCGTGAACGAGCGGCTGAAGAAGCTGCAGGCCAACGGCGTGATCCAGGGGTGGGGGGCGCGGCTGTCGCCCAAAGCCGCCGGGCTGGACGTGCTGGCCTTCGTCGAGGTGCTGCTCGACCGTCCGGAGCATGACGCGCCTTTCCGCGACGCCATGCGCGCCACCCCGGCGGTTCAGGAGTGCCACCACGTCACCGGGGACTGGTCCTATCTGCTCAAGGTGCGCGTGGCCGACACGGAGGCGCTCGAACGCTTCCTCTCCGACCGGCTGAAGGCGCTGCCCGGCGTCGTGCGCTCCCACACCGTCATCGCGCTTTCCTCGGTCAAGGAGACGCCGATCCTTCCCATCGAGTCCGACTGACCCAACCGGAGCATTCGCCATGGACGCCCTGCCCGCCCTGCTGAAGGGGCTGATCATCGGATTCAGCATCGCCGCCCCGGTCGGGCCGATCGGGCTGCTGTGCATCCGGCGCACCCTGGCCGACGGGCCGGCGCACGGCTTCGTCAGCGGGCTGGGTGCCGCCAGCGCGGACGCGGTCTATGGCGCCATCGCCGGCTTCGGGGTGGCCCTGATCACCGACGCGCTCTTGGGTGCGCAGGTGGCGCTGAAACTGGTTGGCGGACTGATGCTGCTGTGGCTGGGCTGGAGCACCCTGCGCGCCCGTCCGGCGGAACGCGCCGCGGACGCCCGCGGCGGCGGCGGTCTGGCCGGGGCCTACGCCTCCACCTTCGCGCTGACGCTCGCCAACCCGGCAACCATTCTCAGCTTCGCCGCGGTGTTCGGCGGGCTGGGCGTGTCGGCGGGGGATGGCAGCAGCACCGGGGTGGCCGCCCTGCTCGTCGCGGGCGTCTTCACCGGGTCGGCGATGTGGTGGTTGGGGCTCAGCGCCTCGGTCGGGGCGTTCCGGCGCCGGGTCACGCCCGCCGCCATGCTGTGGATCAACCGCGCCTCGGGCGCGGTGCTGGGAGCGTTCGGGATCGCGGCCCTCGCCTCTCTGCTGTGAGGCGGCATGCGCCGGTCACCCGGGGCCGATCAGAACAGAATGGTCACCGGACCGCCCAGCGCGACCGCGGCGACGATCAGGATGGCCACCGCCGTCAGCTTCTCCGCTGCCGACCAGCGCTGCCAATCCTTCTTGAAACTCTTGAGATCCTGGGCCATGGCAACCTCCGCCATCCCTGACTGTCCGTGTTGAGAGCGACAATGGACGTTTCCAGTTGATGTTTGGTTAACGTCGCCCGGAAACTCTTTCATCCATCGCAATGCCACAGGTAATCGGAAGAAAAACTGATGCAAGTCAAATAGAGGGCAAAAGCGGGTACAATTTTCGGCATCCCCCATGCGGAGCCCCCCGGGCGCGTCCCGCGTCCCCCGGATGGAAGGGTTTCCGCCGGGGGGCCGATGCCCCAAATCCCTTTGGACACCCATCGACGCGTCGGTGCCGGACAAGCCTGACCGAGCCCACAAGACACGAGGTGCTGGCGGTGAGCGGACTGAAGATCGGACTGGCCCTGGGCAGCGGGGCGGCGCGCGGATGGGCGCACATCGGCGTTCTGCGCGCGCTGGAGGAGATCGGGGTCGAGCCCGACGTGATCTGCGGAACCTCCATCGGCGCAGTGGTCGGCGCGGCCTACCTGACGGACCAGTTGGACGAGTTGCAGGCCTGGGCGCAGAGCATGGGCTGGCTCGGCATGCTCGGAATCATCGACCTGACCTTCCGCCGCGGCGGGCTGCTGGCCGCCGACCGCACCTTCGACCGCTTCCGCAACCACCGGACCGAAGTCACCATCGATCAGCTGCGCAAGCCCTTCGCCGCGGTCGCCACCGACCTCAGCACCGGGCGGGAGATCTGGCTGCGCGACGGGCCGATGCTCAGCGCGGTGCAGGCGTCGGCCGCCATGCCCGGCCTGTTTCCGGCGGTGCGGCGCGACGACCACTGGCTGGTGGACGGCGCGCTGGTCAATCCGGTGCCGGTGTCGTTGTGCCGCGCGCTGGGGGCCGACGTGGTGATCGCGGTCAATCTGAACAGCGAGCTGTCGCCGCTGAGCCGCCCATCGGGGCGCGGCGCCGCCAAGCTGCGCAAGGCGGCGGAGGCCAAGCCGGCCCAGATGCAGGCGTCACAGATGCAGGAAGCGCGGATGCAGCAGGCCCAGCCCGTGCCGGAGGCGGCGATGGCCCCGGCGGGGGACGCGACCTCCCCCGTCTTTTCCACCCTGACCTCGCAGATCGCCTCCTGGATGGGGCGGCGGCCGGCGGCGCGCACGCGCTTCCTCGCCGACCAGCTGACGCGTGCCCCGGCCTCCAACGTGCCGCCCAACGTGATGGACGTGATGGCCGGGTCCATCGACATCATGCAGGACCGCATCACCCGCTCCCGCTTGGCCGGCGAGCCGCCGGACGTGCTGATCGCGCCGCGCCTCGCCCACATCGGCATCCTGGAGTTCGACCGCGCGGAGGAGGTGGTGGAGATCGGCTACGGCGCCGCGTCGATCCTCAAGCCCGCGCTGGAGCTGGCCCTGCGCCGGGCCTAGCGGCGCTCAGACGGGAGCCGCCGGCCACATCCAGGTCAGCTCGTGCTTGTTGTGGTGCAGGTGCAGCACCCGCCCGCCGGGGATCGCGGCGAAGGCGCGGGCCGTCTCGTGGTCCGTCTCGGCCTGGAACTTCAGCGTGCAGATGAAGCGCTTGGCCAGCCCGCTCTCCATCCACTGGTTCACCAGCCGCAGCAGGCGCGTGGGGTAGCAGATCACGTCGCAGCACAGCCAATCCACCGGCCCGACGTCCTGGGGCTTCAGGCCGAAGGCGCTCTCTTGGCGGAACTCGATGCGCGGCAGGGCGGCGATGGCCGGGTCGAGCGGCGCCTTGTCGACGCTGACCACGCTGGCGCCCAGCTCGTGCAGCACCCAGCTCCAGCCGCCGGGGCAAGCGCCGAGGTCGATGCAGCGGTCGCCCGGCCCCGGCTGTTCGCCGAACAGGGTCAGCGCTTCCCACAGTTTCAGATAGGCGCGGTTGGGCGGGACCGTCCGGTTCTCGACGAAGGCGACCTCGCCGTGACGGTAGGGGCTGGAGCAGCGCGCCGCCGCGACGATGGTGTTCTCGTCCAGCAGCGTCCAAGAGCCCAGCGGCGCCGTCGGCAGCGGCGACGGGAAGACCACCGGCTTGGCCGAGACGTGCGGCAGGTTCTCCTGGATCAGGCTGGCCCGCCGGTGATGGCGCAGCGTCCAGAGCGCCCAGTTGCGCTGGATGGAGCGCAGGGCCCGCGCCCCCTCCTTGATCGAGGCGAACTCGATCCGCACCGGGTCATGCCAGATGTTCTGCGCCCAGGCGGCGGGACGCGCCGGCCCGTCGGCGAAGACCAGCCGGTCCTCCACCGCCGCCACGTCGCCCAGTTCGGCCACGAGATCCGGTACGAAGCCTTCGGGCGCCAGATAGACGGTCTGCCCCAGGGGCGTGTGCGCCGGGAGTGGACGGGCGGACGAAGTGTCGGATGAATCGCTCATGCCGAGGGGCTAGCGCCCCTGGCGTTCGATTGCAAGAGCGCGGTCGAAGAAATCGGCGATCTCCGTGTTGAGCCGCTCGTGAAAGGCCGCGCGGTCGAAGCCCGGGGGGTCCTGAGCGGGCGGCCCGACCTCCGCCGCGATGTCCACCGGCACCGGCATCAGGAAGGAGAAGTGACCGGCGTCGCGCACCACCTCATACGCGGGCGGCGTCGGCAGGCGGTCGCGCACCCCCTCGACCTGGGCGGCGGCGATCTGCTCGTCCCGCTCCGCCCGGTAGAGGCGGATGGGGATCGTCACTCCGGCGAGGCCATCCTTGGAGAAAGGAACGCCGACCGGCGCCGCCAGGACGGCGGCACGGATGCGTGGGTCGCGCGCCTCGACGCGGGCCTGCGTCTCCTCGTTCCCGAGATGGCAGAAGCGCTCGCCGGCCGGCGGGGTCCGGCAATGGTCGGCGATGCGCCCCAGCTCCGCCACTCCTCCGGCCGCCACCAGAACCGTGTATCCGCCAGCGGAAAAGCCGAAGGCGCCGACGCGTTCACCGTCGAGCCGGCCGGCCAGACCCGGATCGGCCAGAACGTGATCGAGCGCGGCCGAAAGCTGGGCCGGGCGCTTGCGCCACATCCGCTCCGTGCCGGCGTCACGGTCGTCGTCGAAGGCGTTGCCCCGATGATGCACCGCCACGACCACATACCCCCGCCGGGCCAGCGCCATGGCGGTGTCGGCGTGGCCGAAGGCGCTTCCCCCCGCCCCATGGGACAGGACCACCAGCGGGTGGCGCCCCTCGGCCACCGGAGCGCCCTCCGCCACCCGGAACACGAAGGGGCCACGCCGCACCGGCGTTTCCGGCGCGTCCGTGGGGTACCAGACCACCGCGCGGGCGGTCCCGCCGTCCGCCGGGTCGGGAAAGGCCAGCGCGCGCATGCCCACCTCCGCCGCGGCACCGCCGGCCCAAAGGACGGTGGCTCCAACCACCGGCAGCCACCCATTTCGCAGCACCGCATCCTCCCGCCGCTTGAAGAAAGGCATCGACCACGGAGGTAGCCGCATCCCCCGTTCGCCAGGGCTGTGACATTCCGTCGCAATCCGCTCAAATTTGGCCGTCATGATTCAGATCAATTGACAATCATTCTCAGTCGCAGCACATTGGCCCGAGCACGACCGCACAACACGCACCGCTGCCGGGGGCCCATGTACGTCTGCATTTGCCACGCGCTGAACGACAAGCAGGTTACCAAGGCGCTGGAGAACGGCGCCCGCACCCCGGCTTCCGTCTTCCGGCATTACGAGCGTCAGGTCCAGTGCGGCAAATGCGTTCCAATGATGCGGGACATGGTGCAGAGCCACTGCGCGAACCAGTGCCCGTCCTGCCCCGGACAATCCGCCCCGAACCATGCCGTGGTGCAGCAACCGGTTGCCCTCCCGGAACCGGCCAACGCCGACGCGTTTCCCTACGGCGTCGCGGCGGAGTGACGGGCCTCGCCCTTCCCCACCCCACCAAGTCGCTGCACCGGGAATCCTCAGTTGCGCCCGACAGGGCAAAAGCAGCGACGGCCGCCTGACCGCCGTTGAGCGGTTTTTAATCCAGGGCATGCTCGCGCTATTTCGGAAGAAAATGGTCTTTTCGCACCGCTTTCTCCCGCTCGATGGAAACACCCCCCTTCCATTCGGCTGCGACAAATCGCCATAGACTTACACTCCTGGCCCGCTTGACGGGGCGGGAGCGATCGTGCAGAAAGAGTCCTACCGGATTCAAGAAATCCGAAGCATTCGGAGCGGCATGGAACGCTCCCGACTGGACAGGACACACAAAAAATCAAGTCCTTTGGAACTGGAATTGCTTTTCATATGTCTATGAAAGGCAACCGGATGGATTTCTTATTCAGGCGCCGCCGCCGTGTATTTGTGCAATGCACACGCTTTTGAAAGCGGGTGTCCAGCGCGCGGCGCCACGCTGGAAGACCGGCCGGACATCCGGTCCAAGGGTCCCCGAGCGATCCGAACGGAGGAGCGAGAGATGAGCCGCCGCAACCGGCACGCCCACGACACCAAATGCCGTACCCTGCTCCAGGCGACCGCCGACCGGCTGGACCGGTTGCGGTCGCAGGTGGAGCGGTTCGGTCTTGAGGGTCACGAGGGCATGAGCCGGGTCGAGTTGGAGCGCACGCTGGACGCCCTGCGCGGCCAGCACAACCGGCTGTCCGCCCGCGTCGAGGCGGCGCGCATCGCCACGGACGACGCCTGGCCCTTCGCGCGGGCGATTGCCGACCAGACGGCGGCGGAACTGACGGACGGCCTCGACAACATGGAAGCCCGCCTGAAGCGCGTGGCGGCCTGACCGGCCACCGCTGGGCCTTATCAATCGGCCTTGAGCAACACGACGGCGCCCGGTCCGGTCATCGGGCTGGGCGGCGGCGCGCCGGGCAGAACGATGCGCACCACCGTTCCCTCCCCGGGGGCGCTGCATAGGTCCAGCCGCCCGCCATGGGCCTCGATGAAGCGCTTGGCGAGCGGCAGCCCCAGCCCGGTGCCGGAATGGGCCTTGGTCATGTAGCTGTTCACCTGGCGGAAGGGCTCCAGCGCGATCTGGATGTCCTCCGGCGACATGCCGATGCCGGTGTCGGCGACGGTCAGGACCACGCAGCCCCCCTCGTCACGCATCGCGTCCGCGCGCACGCGCCCCCCCGCCGGGGTGAATTTGATGGCGTTGGACAGCAGGTTGAGGACCGCCTGCCGCAGACGGACGGCGTCGGCCATCACCGTCAGGCCGGGCTCGACCGGCGCTCCCTCCAGCCGCACGCCCTTCTGGACGGCCAGCGCCTCCATCAACTCCAGGCATTCGCCCAGCAGAACGGCGACCGGCACCGGCTCCGGGTAGAGTTCCAGCCGCCCCGCCTCCACCTTCGCCATGTCCAGCACGTCGTTGACCAGCGACAGCAGATGCTGGCCGGAGGCATGGATGCTGGAGATGTAATCCTGGTGCTTCGGCGGGCTGGGGCCGAACAGTCCGGACAGCAGCGCCTCGCTGAAGCCGATGATCGCGTTCAGCGGGGTGCGCAGTTCGTGGCTCATGTTGGCCAGGAAATCGGATTTGGCCAGATTGGCCGCCTCGGCATGCTCCTTTTCAGCCTCCAGCCGGCGGCGCTGCTCCGCGAGCATGGCCTCGCGGGCGACGCGGGCCTCGCGTTCGGCGTGGCGGCGCCGGCGGACGTGGCGCGTCACCACCAGCGACAGCACCAGGGTCGCCAGACCGGCGCCCGCCGCACCGGCCAGGATGGTGGTGCGCGTCCGGTTCAACTGGCTGCTGATCTGCTCGAACGGGACGGCCACGATGATCGACCAGCCGGTTTGTTGCGACCGGTGAACGAGAACCAGCGCCTCATGCCCCTCCCGCGTCGTCGCCGAAAACAGCCCCGGATTCTTCCCCGTCAGCCGGGGCACCATCAGGTCCCTGACCCTTTGGCCGACATGCCGTTCCGGGTCGTGGGACCGCGCGGCGATGTTCATGGCGGGGTCGACGACCGACACCGTCCAGGCCGCGGGGATTCCGGACCCGCGCAGCACGGCGTCGAGCCCGTCCAGCCCGACCGCCAGCGACAGCACATGGCGGATCGACGCACCCTCCGGGTCATCCGGATCGAGGACCGGCGCGCGGACGATCAGCGCCGGACGCCCCGGCGGCCCGCCGGGAGGGAGGACACCGCCGAACACCGTCCGCCGGGTGGCGGCCACCTGCCGGGTCACCTCGTCCAGGCGCGGCGGCGGCAGGGCGGCGCCCAGCGGGTACTGCGTATGGAACAGGAAGGACATGTCCTCCACCGTCACCAACCCCAGCGCCAGCCAGCCCGGCTGGCTGCGCACGGCCTCCCCCGCCTCCGACTTCAGCAGGGCGAGGTCGTTCACCGTTTTGCGGCTCAAGGCGGCGAGAAGCTCCAGAGGCCGGGCCTTGCTCTCCAGCTCCCGGTCGATGGCGACCATGACGGACCGCGCCTGCGCCGCCAGTTCAGCCTCCAGCACGTCCTGCTGCCGGAGGTCCAGAATCCAGACCACCACCGCCAGGAACAGCAGCAGAGGGGCGATGGCGGCGAGCCCCAGACCAAGCGTCGACGAGGGCAGTCGCAAGGCACTCTCCGACCGTTTGCGGAAACGGAATGGCGTCGGGACTGGAACGGGAAAGACGGCGCGCTTCCCACCCCAATGGGTCGCGCGCATCCGCCCTTCTGTCAAGCCCGCCGGTTGTCCGTCCCCCTGCGCTCAGCCCACCGCCGCGAGAATGCGGGCGAGTTCCACCGCCGTCTTGACCCCCATCTTCTCGAAGACATGGGCGCGGTGAACCTCGACGGTCCGCATGCTGATCCCCAGCTCGTCGGCGATGACCTTGTTCAGCTTGCCCGCCACCACCAGCCCCATCACCTGCCGTTCGCGCTGGGTCAGGGTCGCCAGCCGGGCGGCCACGCCGGCCTGCCCGGCCTGACGCGCCCGCTCCCCGGCGTCGAAGGCGAGAGCGTCGATCACCCGGTCGACGAGGTCGTTGTCGTTGAAGGGCTTCTCCACGAAGTCGCGGGCCCCCTTCTTCAAGGCCGACACGGCGATGGGAACGTCGCCATGGCCGGTCAGGAACAGCACCGGCATCCGGCAGCCCATGGCGGTCAGCCTATCGAACAGCTCCAGCCCGCTCATCCCCTCCATGCGGATGTCCAGCAGAAGGCAGCCGGCCATGGCGGGATCGTAATCGGCGAGGAACGCCTCCGCCGACGGCCAGGAGGCCACCGGCACGTTGCGCGACTGGAACAGCCAGCCCATGGCGTCGCGAATCGCCTCGTCGTCGTCGACGATGTGCAGCTTCGGCTCACACATCGGCGGCTCTCCCGTCTGGGGCGCCGGTCGCCGATGGTTCGGAGAGGACCGGCAGGGAGAAGAGGAACATGGTGCCGCCGTCCGGCGCGGGCTCGAACCACAGGCGTCCCTGGTGGTGCTCGATGATGGACCGGCAGATGTTCAGGCCCATGCCCATGCCCTCGGTTTTGGTGGTGAAAAAGGGAGAAAACAGTTTTTCCGCATTTTCGGGCGAAATGCCACAGCCGCGGTCCTGAATGCGCGTCAGGACGGCGCCATCCTGCGCCTGCACCGTCACGCTCAGCCGGCGGCGGTCGCGCCGCGTCGCCGCCATCGCCTCGATGCCGTTGCGCATCAGGTTCACCACCACCTGCTGCAGCAGGATGCGGTCGGCCATCACCGTCGGCAGGCCGCGCCCCATCTCCAGAACCAGCTTCACCCCCTGCTGGCGGGCGTCGGCCTCCATCAGCGCCACGCAGTCCTCCAGCACCCGCGCCAGACAGCAGGGGGCGACGTTCGGCTCGCTCTTGCGCACGAAGTCGTGGATCCGGCGGATGATCTGGCCGGCCCGCTTGGCCTGCCCGGACAGCTTCTCCAGCGCCGTCGCCAGCTCCTCCGGCCGGACGCTGCCGGCCTGGAGGCGGTTCAGGCAACCGGTGCAGTAGCTGGCGATGGCCGACAGCGGCTGGTTCAGCTCATGCGCCAGGGTGGAGGCCATCTCGCCCATGGTGATGAGCCGGGCGGTCTGCTGCAGCCGCTCCTGCTGCTGGCGGGCCAGCTCCTCCGCCCGCTTGCGCTCGGTGATGTCGAGGACGGAGCCCATCCAGCCGGTGTGCCGCCCCTTGGCGTCGATCAGCGGAGCTTCGTAGATCAGCGCGTCGAACCGCTCGCCATTGGCCCTTCGGAAGCGCAGCTCGAAACCGTTGGCCGGCGCGTTGCCGGCCAGAACGGCGCGGAAGACCTCCTCGGTGTGGACGAGATCCTCGGGCAGCCAATAGGGCATGACCGGCCCGGCCCCCACCAGTTCCTCCGCCGACCAGCCGACCATGCGGCAGAAGGCCGGATTCACATAGATGATGCGCCCATCCAAGTCGCGGGCGCGCATGCCCACCGTCAGGCTGTCCTCCATCGCCTTGCGGAAGGCGTGCTCGGCGCGCAGAGCCTCCTCCGCCCGGATGCGCCGGGCGATGTGGCGGCGCACCGCCCACAGGCTCCACAAGGCCGAGACGGTCAGCGCGAAGATGGCGGCGATCAGGATGTTGCGGCCGAGGTTGCCGGACAGCTGATGCAGCGTGGCGACCAGGGCCAGACCGTGCCCCGGCGGATCGAAGGGCACGACGTGGCTGCGCCTCGGCTCCGGCATGGCGATGCGCGACTTCGTCCCCAACACCGCCCCATAGGGGTCGATGACTTCCAGCTGGTAACGCTGGGCGAACCACCAGGGCACGTGATGGGTCAGCAGGGCGTCGATCGACAGCACGCCGGCGAGCGCGCCCGCGAACTCCTCCCCGCGGAAGATGGGGATGACGATCTCGAAGGCGGTGTCCGCGGCCCCCAGCCGGTAGGGCGCCGAATAGGCCCGGCGGCCCGACGAACGGGCGATCAGGAAGGCGTCGGCGCGCGGGCTGGGGCCGAAGGCGTCGTCCAGCGCCGGGCCGTCGTCCACCGGCGGCTCCGACCGCACCGGCCGGCCCTGCGTGTCCAGCCGCACCACGCGCTGGATCGCCGGATTCACCGTCACGATGTGGCGCGCCATCACCGGGTAGTTCACCGGGCTGCTGTCCTCGCGCCCCAACGATTCGGCGAGATGCTGCAGCTTCTCCTCGTCGGACGTGAGCTGGAAATGGAGATTCTGCTCCACCCACAGGACGTCCTTGATGAGGGTGAGCGTCTCCTCCTCCCGCTCGCTGCGGTGGAGCACCCACAGGAAAACGCCGAACAGAAGGACGACCAGCGCCATCGCCACGATGGGCATGGCCTGCACCGGGCTACGCTGGCCGAGGCCATGGGCGGCGCTGGCCGCGCCGCCGGTCATTGGGGGGAGAGGTATCGCCACGGCAACCAACGCGTCAGGATCACAGCTACGGATTTCCACAATAGCGTCGGGGGAGAAATTATCGAACAATGAAAGAATATCAAAGGCCGGACCATCAGTCTGACCAACAACAAGTGGAGGATGACCCCTATGAAGTTCGTTTCGCTGCTGTGCGCCACTGTCGCCGCCGGCTGCCTGATGGCCGCCACCGCCGCCACCGCGCAGGAGCCGATCGTCATCAAGTTCAGCCACGTCGTCGCCCCGGAGACCCCGAAGGGCAAGGGCGCCGAGAAGTTCAAGCAGCTGGCCGAGCAGCGCACCGGCGGCAAGGTGAAGGTCGAGGTCTACCCGAACAGCCAGCTCTACAAGGATAAGGAGGAGCTGGAGGCCCTGCAGCTCGGCGCCGTGCAGATGCTGGCCCCGTCGCTGGCCAAGTTCGGGCCGCTGGGCGCCAAGGAATTCGAGATCTTCGACCTGCCCTACATCTTCCCCTGCAAGACCGCCCTGGTGAAGGTCACCACCGGCCCGATCGGCAAGCAGCTGTTCCAGAAGCTGGAGAACAAGGGCATCACCGGTCTGGCCTATTGGGACAACGGCTTCAAGATCATGAGCGCCAACAAGCCGCTGCACGCCACGGCGGACTTCAAGGGCCTCAAGATGCGCATCCAGTCGTCGAAGGTGCTGGACGCGCAGATGCGCGCGCTCGGCGCCCTGCCGCAGGTGATGGCCTTCTCCGAGGTCTACCAGGCGCTGCAGACCGGCGTCGTCGACGGCACCGAGAACCCGCCGTCCAACATGTACACCCAGAAGATGCACGAGGTGCAGAGCCACGCCACGCTCTCCGACCACGGCTATCTGGGCTACGCGGTCATCGTGAACAAGAAGTTCTGGGACGGCCTGCCGGGCGACGTCCGCACCCAGCTCGACGGCGCGATGAAGGAGGCGACCGAGTACGCCAACAACATCGCCCAGGAAGAGAACGACAAGGCGCTGGAGGCGATGAAGGCCGCCGGCAAGACCAAGTTCTACGAGCTGACCAAGGAAGAGCGCGCGTCGTGGCGCCAGGCGATGCTGCCGGTCCACGAGGACATGGCGTCGCGCGTCGGCAAGGAACTGCTGGCGAGCATCAAGACCGAGACCGACGCCGCCAAGTGCGAGTAATTAAGAGCGGCGAGTAACCAAGAGCGTCTGATCGGGCGGCCCGGCCGCCCGATCCAATCAAGCAAGACCAACGCACGGCCTTCGGCAAGCGCCCGCTCACTCGACGCGGGCGCTTCCTCCTGCGCGCGGAGCCACCATGCCCATGAAAATCCTAGACCATCTGGAGGAGATTCTTATCGCCTTCCTGATGGCCGCGGCGACGACGATCATCTTCGTTGCCGTCGTCCACCGTTATGCGTCCGGCATCCCCGTCATCCAGGACTACATCCTGCATTGGAATCTGGCCTGGGCGCAGGAGCTGTGCATCTACATGTTCGTCTGGATGGCGAAGTTCGGCGCCGCCTACGGTGTCCGCACCGGCATCCATGTGGGTGTGGACGTGCTCATCAACAAGCTGTCCGGCCCGATGCGGTCGAAGTTCATCGTGTTCGGCCTGCTGGCGGGAGCTTTGTTCACCGGCGTGGTCGGCACCATGGGCTCCACCTTCGTCTGGCACATGTCGGACACCGAACAGGTCTCGGCGGACCTGGAATGGCCGATGTGGATCATCTATCTGGCGATCCCGGTCGGCTCCTACCTGATGTGCTTCCGCTTCCTCCAGGTGATGGTGAACTTCCTGCGCACCGGCGAGCTGCCGCACCACGACCACGGCCATGTCGAGGGTCTGGAGGAGGACACCACCGACCCGCAGCGCGCCGCGCAGGACGTCAACTGGTTCGAGATGGACGACAACCTGCACCCGCACGACATCGCCCATCACGAGGGCCGCAAGCCCGGCAACGGCCCGGATTCCGGCCCTACCGCCGCTAAGGGACCGAAGGAGAACGACCGATGAACGCCGCCATCATCTTCGGCCTCCTGCTGGTCCTGATGCTCACCGGCATGCCGATCTCGATCTCGCTCGGCCTGACGGTTCTGACCTTCCTCTTCACCATGACCAACGTGCCGATCGAGGCCGTGGCGCTGAAGCTGTTCACCGGCATCGAGAAGTTCGAGATCATGGCGATCCCGTTCTTTATCCTGGCCGGCAACTTCCTGACGCACGGCGGCGTGGCCCGGCGCATGATCAACTTCGCCACGGCGATGGTCGGTCACTGGCACGGCGGCCTTGGCCTCGCCGGCGTGATGGGCTGCGCCCTGTTCGCGGCGGTGTCCGGCTCCAGCCCGGCGACGGTGGTGGCCATCGGCTCCATCGTGCTTCCGGCGATGGTCGCCCAGGGCTTCCCGAAGCAGTTCGGCGCCGGCGTCATCACCACCTCGGGCGCGCTGGGCATCCTGATCCCGCCGTCCATCGTGATGGTGATGTACTCGGTCGCCACCAGCGGCAGCCCGCACGCCGCCTCGGTCGGCCAGCTCTTCATGGCGGGCGTCATTCCCGGCCTGATGCTGGCCTTCGTGCTGGGCGGCGTCACCTGGTATCGCGCGCGCAAGTTCGGCTACCCGCGCCTGCCCAAGGCCAGCCTGGCCCAGCGGCTGAAGGCCCTGCGCGAGGCGATCTGGGGCCTGCTGCTGATCGTCATCGTCATCGGCGGCATCTACTCCGGCGTCTTCACGCCGACCGAGGCCGCGGCGATGAGCGCCGTCTACGCCTTCATCATCGCGGTCTTCGTCTACAAGGACATGCCGCTGCGCGGCGTGCCGAAGGTTCTGCTGTCCTCGGCCAGCATGTCGGCGATGCTGCTCTACATCATCACGAACGCGGTGCTGTTCTCGTTCGTGCTGACGTCGGAGAACATCCCGCAGGCGATCGCCGACTGGATCGTCGGCCAGGGGCTCGGCGTGATCGCCTTCCTTCTGGTGACGAACATCCTCCTGCTGATGGCCGGCAACTTCATGGAGCCGTCGTCGATCGTGCTGATCATGGCGCCGATCCTGTTCCCGGTCGCCATCAAGCTGGGCATCGATCCGGTCCATTTCGGCATCATGATGGTCGTGAACATGGAGGTCGGCATGTGCCACCCCCCGGTGGGCCTGAACCTCTACGTCGCGTCGGGCATCACCAAGATGGGCATCACCGAACTGACCGTGGCCGTCTGGCCGTGGCTGCTGGCGATGCTGGGCTTCCTGGTGCTGATCACCTACGTGCCGATCATCTCCACCTGGCTGCCGCGCGCTCTGGGGATGATGTAATCCCTCATCCCCGGGCGAAGGCCCTCAAGGAAAACCCCTCGCCGAAGCGCTCCGGCGAGGGGTTTTCTCTTTTCGGGGACGCCGGGGCGCCGTCACGCCTTCTTGACGAATTCCGACTTCAGGTTCATCGCGCCGATGCCGTCGATCTTGCAGGCGATGTTGTGGCCGTCGGCCCCGTCGACCAGACGGATGTTCTTCACCTTGGTGCCGCCCTTGACGACCAGGGACGAGCCCTTGACCTTCAGGTCCTTGATGACCGTCACCGCGTCGCCGTCGCTCAGCGCGTTCCCGTTGGCGTCCCGCACCCCCTGATCCGCCGCCGCGTCCGCACCCGCGCCGCCTTCGGCCTGCGGGTTCCATTCATGGGCGCATTCGGGGCAGATCCACAGCATGCCGTCCTGATAGACATGCTCGGAATTGCATTTCGGGCACTTCAATCCGTCGTCCATTTCATCCTCGCCGTTCGGGAGCGGCATCCTAGTGCGGCGAGGCGAAATCCGGAAACGCAACTTGCCCGCGGCGGGCATGCGCGCCCACCGCAGGCAGGTTGCGTGTCGTCCCAAGGACGTTTACGCCGCCTTGATCGAGGCCAGGAACTTCTGCACCTCGTCGCGCAGATCGACGAAGCGCGCCTGGAGGGTCTGGGCGACCTCCACCGACTGGCGGGCCGCCGTCGCCACCTCCGACGAGGCGCCGGAGGCGACGGCGATGCTGCGGGTCACCGTGTCGGCCTCGCCGGCCACGGTGCGGACCTTCTCGGCGATCTCGCCGGTCGCCGCCAACTGTTCCTGAACCGAGGCGGCGATCTCCGCCGAACGCTGGCTGAGCTGGCCGATGGTCTCGGTGATGGCGCCGATGGCGGACACCGTTTCCTGGGTCACCGACTGGATGGCGCCGATCTGGGTGGCGATCTCCTCCGTCGCCTTGGCGGTCTGGCTGGCGAGGTTCTTCACTTCGCTCGCCACCACCGCGAAGCCCTTGCCGGCCTCCCCGGCGCGCGCGGCCTCGATGGTCGCGTTGAGCGCCAGCAGGTTGGTCTGCCCGGCAATGGAGGTGATGAGGCTGGTGATCTCGCCGATCTTGGCGGCGCCAGCGGCCAGCGCCTCCACCGTCTTGCGGCTGGCGTCGGCGCGGTCGATGGCCTGGGCGGACATGGCGACCGACTGCTTCACGCTCTCCGCAATGCTGCGGATCGACTGGGTGAGCTGCTCGGCCGCCGCGCTGGCGGTCTGGACGGTGCGGCTGGTCTCGTCGGCGGCGCCGGCCACCGAGGCGTTGCAATGGTCGGCGCGCAGCGCGCTCTCCAGCATGCTGCCGGCGCTGCCCTTCATCTGCGAGGCGGCGGTGGAGGCCTCGCCGACCGTCGCCTGCACCGAGCGGTCGAAGGCGGCGGCAAGACGGGTCAGCCGCTCGCCCCGCTGCGCCTCCTCCGCCTGCCGGGCGAGCTTCTCGGCTTCGAGCTGCTGGCGATGCTGGGCGTTCTGGCGCAGCATGTCGATGGTGCGGGCCATGGCGCCCATCTCGTCGCGGCGGTCCAGAGCCGGCACGGCGACCGCGTAGTCGCCCTGGGCCAGCCGCCCGACCATGGCGGTGATCTGCATCAGAGGTCGCGTGATGGCCGAGACGACCAGATAGAGCGCCGCCATGATGGCGAGGAAGGCGACCACCCCGACGGCGACCTGGGTCGCCGCGTCGGCGGTCACCCGCGCCTCCACCCGGTCGGTGCGCAGGCGCAGGACGAACTCACCGATGGTCTTGCGCTGCCCCGCCTGCCCGCCGACGATGGGTTTCACCACCTCGATGAAGCCTTTCGCGGACTTCGTGTCGCCCACTTCGGCGACCACCCTGGCCTTGTCGTCGCGCACCTGGGCGCCGAGGAAGTCGGGGTCGGAGGATGGCGCCTTGGCGACCTCGCGCACCTGCTCGGTGTCGAAATCGTAGAGCGGAATCGCCGCCGCGCGGGCCTGCAGCGACGCCACCATGTCGGCGCGCGCCGCCAGCGTCTCCTTCGCCTGACTGGCCGAGCCGTGCACCCCCCAGGCGATGGCCAGCACCTGATAGACCAGCAGAACGCCGCCGATCAGCAGCAACGCCCGCAGGCGCAGCCCCAGACCGCCACCTTGATCTTCGCCGTTCTGAAATCCGCCCGCCGAGCCGCTGACCGTCATGATCCGCCCTTTTCTCTTGCTGAACAATCGGTTGCCGAACGGTCGGCGCCCGCCTCGGCACTATTGGGTCGCCTTGAACCCGGCTTCGAGCTTCGCCAGGACCGCCGCGGCGTCGGGGGTCTTCTTCGACACCACGATGTAGACGTCCAGGCTCTGGACCGGCGTGGCCTTCAGGTCGGCGAGCGTCTTCCCGCCCAGCGCCTGCTGCATCGGCAGCGAGTATTGCAGCAGCGTCGGCGCCCGCCCGGCCTGGAGAAGCTGCAACGCCTGATCGGCGGTGCGCGCATCGACCAGCTGCACCTTGTTGGCCGGGTCCTCCATCCAGGCGCGCCAGCCGCCGTAGGAATAGCCGTTCAGCGCGATGACCGCCTTGCCCGACAGATCCTCCTTCGCCTTCACCGCCGGGGCTTCGCCGATGCCGTAGGCGTTCAGTTCGATCCGGGCGATGGGGGCGGCGCTGACCAGCGTGGAGCCGTCGAACTCCTTGACCGTGCGGATGCCCAGGAAAATGTTGAACTCCCCGTCCGCAATGCCGGAGAAGAGGCGGCGGGCCGGGGCCGATTCGGCGGTGTAGGCGATGCCGGCCGCCTTGGCCGCCTTGTCGAAGGCTTCGATCAGGCTTCCCTTCGCGGTCCCGCCGTCGGTCTGGGTGTAGGGCGGGAACTCCACATAGCCGAGCTTGACGCCGTCCGCCCGCGCCGTGGCGATCCCCGGAGCGGCCATGCCGGCAACGGCTCCGACCAAGGCTCCGATCAGGCCGGCGAACACCCCGGCCCTCGGCGTGCGCCGGGCGCCTTCGGCAACAATCGCGATCATACGGCTTCCCCTTGCTGTGTCGTCCCGTGCTCGCGCCGACGCATTGACGTCCTTATGCGAGCATTTTTCCGGAAACATACATCTTTTCTGGACGCGCCTCCACAAGGATAGGGCTGCAATATTGAAATCTGATGGCAGTCCTTAAACAATCCTGACCGGTTGCGGAAAGCCGAACGCCGGACATAAGCTGACCACCGCTCTTTCCCCGCCGAGGCGCCCTTCCGTGAACTCCGTCTTCCTGCCGACCGCCTGCCCGCACGATTGCCCGAGCACCTGCGCCCTCGAAGTCGAGCGGGTCGCGCCGGACCGCATCGGCAAGGTCCGCGGGGCCGCCGCCAACAGCTACACGGCCGGCGTCATCTGCGCGAAGGTCAGCCGCTACGCGGAGCGCGTCCATTCCCCCGACCGGCTGAAGACCCCCTTGCGGCGCACCGGCCCCAAAGGGTCCGGCCAATGGGCGGAGATCGGCTGGGACGAGGCGCTGGACCGGATCGCCGACGCCTTTCTGGACGCCGAGCGCGTCCATGGCGCGGAAGCCGTCTGGCCCTATTTCTACGCCGGCACGATGGGGCTGGTGCAGCGCGGCGGCATCCAGCGGCTGCGCCACGCGAAGGGCTATTCCCGGCAGATCAGCACGGTCTGCGACACCCCGGCCAACATGGGCTGGCTGGCCGGCCACGGCGACATCCGCGGCGCCGACCCGCGCGAGATGGCCGACAGCGACCTGATCGTGAACTGGGGCGGCAACCCGGTGGCGACCCAGGTCAACGTGATGACCCACGTCAGCCGCGCCCGCAAGGGCCGCGGGGCGAAACTGGTCACCATCGACCCCTACCGCACCGGCACGGCGGAGGTGTCGGACCTCCACCTGATGCTGCGCCCCGGCACCGACGGCGCGCTGGCCTGCGCGGTGATGCATGTGCTGTTCCGCGAGGGGCTGGCCGACCGCGCCTACCTCGACCGCTACGCCGCCGGGGCGGACCGGTTCGAAGCGCATCTCGCCACCCGCACGCCCGAATGGGCGGCGGCGATCACCGGCCTGACGGTGGAGGAGATCGTCGACTTCGCCCGCCTCTACGGCACCACCAAGCGCAGCTATCTGCGGCTGGGCTACGGGCTGACGCGCGCCCACAACGGGGCGGCGCAGATGCACGCCGTGTCCTGCCTGCCGGTGGTCACCGGCGCCTGGGCGCACAAGGGCGGCGGGGCGCTCTACTGTTCCTCCGGCATCTACAGCATCGACCGTACCCTGTCGGAGGGGCTGGACCGGCTGGACACCACCGTGCGCGGCTTCGACCAGTCGCGAATCGGCGCGGTGCTGACCGGGGAGGACATCTCCAGCGGTCCCCCGGTCACCGCCATGCTGATCCAGAACACCAATCCGGCGGCGATCTGTCCGGACAGCGCCCGCGTGCGCCGCGGCTTCCTGCGCGACGACCTGTTCGTGGCGGTGCACGAGCAGTTCATGACCGACACGGCGCAGCTGGCCGACATCGTCATCCCAGCCACCACCTTCCTGGAGCATGACGACCTCTACCGCGGCGGCGGGCAGATGCACATCCTGATCGGCCGCAAGGTGATCGAGCCGCAGTTCGACTCGCGCGAGAACCACCGGGTGATTTCCGAGCTGGCCCGCCGCGTCGGCGCCGAGCATCCGGGATTCGGCATGAGCGCGTTGGAGATCATCGATTCCATGCTGAAGACCTCCGGCCTGACCGACGCCGCCACCCTGACGGAACAGCGTTGGATCGACGCCCAGCCGGATTTCGAGACCTCGCATTTCCTGAACGGCTTCGCCTTCCCGGACGGGCGGTTCCGCTTCGCGCCCGACTGGGCGGCGCTCGGCCCCTACGGCGCCGGCCAGTTGCCGGAGCTTCCTGACCACATGGCGCCGGGCCGCCCGGCCGACGCGGAGCATCCCTTCCGCTTGGTCACCGCTCCGGCGCGGCAGTTCCTCAACTCCAGCTTCACCGAGACGGTGACCGCCCAGCGCCGCGAAGGCCGCCCCACCGTCCTGATCCATCCGGAGGACGCGGCCGACCTCGCCCTGGCCGACGGCGACGCCGTGCGCCTCGGCAACGGGCTGGGCAGCGTCGTCGTCCACGCCAAGCCCTTCGCCGGGGTGCCGCGCGGCGTGGTGATCGTGGAAGGCATCTGGCCGAACAGCGCCTTCGTGGAGGGGATCGGAATCAACACCCTGACCTCGCCCGAGCCGATCCCGCCGGCGGGCGGCGCGGCCTTCCACGACACGGCGGTGTGGCTGCGCGCCGCCTGAGCCCAGGTCGGTGCCGATCTCCGAGGCACCCATCACCGGACATGATCCGTCCCATCTGAACAAATCATTTTTCACGATGGCCGGACTGCCCTAGCCTCCCTCCGCGGATCACCGAAAGCGGAGGGCGGCGCGATGCCGGTTCACACCACCTTGACCCAGCGCCTGGGCCTGTCCCACCCCGTCGTCCAGGCCCCGATGGCCGGGGGCGCCGACACGGCGGACCTCGTCGCCGCGGTGGGCGAGGCCGGCGGAATCGGCTTCATCGGGGCGGCCTATCTGTCCCCGGACCAGATCGCCGAACGGGCGCGGGCGATCCGCACCCGCACCTCCCACCCCTTCGGCATCAACCTGTTCGCCCCCCTGCCCGCGCCCGAAGCACCGGGCGCCGGGCGGATGGAGGCGGCGGTCGCCGCCATCGCGCGCTACCACGCCGATCTCGGCCTGCCCGCTCCCGGAACGCCGGTCCTGGGAGCCGACGGCTTCGCCGCCCAGCTGGCGGCGGCGCTGGACTGCGGGGCGTCGGCCTTCAGCTTCACCTTCGGCATCCCGCCCGCCGACGCGCTGGCCGCCATCAAGGCGCGCGGCATGCTCCTGATTGGCACGGCGACCAGCGTCGAGGAGGCGGTTGCGCTGGAACGGGCCGGCATGGACGCCGTGGTCGCCCAGGGGGCCGAGGCCGGCGGACACCGCGGCAGCTTCGCGACGGGTCCGGGCGAGGTGGACTTCGCCGCCGGTCTGGTCGGCACCATGGCGCTCGTCCCGCAGGTGGTGGACGCGGTGAACCTGCCGGTGCTGGCGTCGGGCGGCATCATGGACGGGCGCGGCATCGCGGCGGCGCTGGCTCTGGGCGCCGCCGGGGTGCAAATGGGCACGGCCTTCCTGACCTGTGCGGAGGCCGGCATCCCCGAGGCGCACAAGCAGGCGATCCTCGACGCCAGCGAGACCCAGACACGCGTCACCCGCGCCTTCTCGGGCCGACCGGCGCGCGGGATCGTCAACCGCGTCATGGAGGACATCGCCGACGGCGACGCCCTTCCCTTCCCCCTCCAGAACACGCTGACCCGCCCGATGCGCACCGCCGCCGCCGGGCAGGGCCGGGCGGAGTTCCTGTCGCTGTGGGCCGGACAAGGCGTCCGTCTCGCGCGGCGGCAGACGGCGGCGGAGCTGATGGCGCGGCTGGCGGACGAGGCCGGCGCCGCGGTCCGGCGCCTGACCGGCAAGGATTGACGGGCGGCGGTCAGCCCGCCACCGTCGCCTCCGCGCAGACCCGGTTGCGTCCGCCGCGCTTGGCGGTGTAGAGCGCCTCGTCGGCGCGGCGCAGCAGGGCCAGCAGATCCTCGGCGGGGCGATACTCCGCGGCGCCGACCGACAGGGACACCGACCCGTAATTGGCGTTGCGCGTCCGGTTGATGATCTGACGCGACCCCACGGAGGCGCGGAGCTGCTCGGCCACCTTGACCGCGTTGGCAAGGGCCGTGTGAGGCAGGATGACGCTGAACTCCTCCCCGCCATAGCGGGCGACGGTGTCGCGGCCCTTCACCCCCTCGGTCAGCACCTTGGCAACCAGCTTCAACACATGGTCGCCGACGAGATGGCCGTGCACGTCGTTGAAGCGTTTGAAATGGTCGATGTCCACCATCAGCAGGGTCATCGGCATGCCGGACTGCATCGCCTCCTCCGCGGCAGAGGCCAGCGCCAGATCGAAGCCCCGCCGGTTGGCGATGCCGGTCAGCCCGTCGGTCATCGCCTCCCGCCGCGCGGAATCCAACACGACCCGCAGTTCGGCCAATTGCTGGCTGGATTCGAGGAGCTGGCTCTGCAGGCGGGTCTGGCGGTCGACGATGGCGGTCGTTTCCGCCGCGATGGCCGCCACCATGGCGCGCAGCTCGGCCAGGCTCATCGGCTGGTCCAGCTCTCCGCGGAAGCCGGCCAGCGTCTGCCCGTAGCGATCGGTTTCCGATCCGACGCTTCCCAACTGCTCAAGGATGCGACCCAAGGCGACCCGCGCCCGCTCCGACGTCTCGCGGATGGCCTGCGCTTCGGCGTCCAGCGTGAAGAAGCGCTTGTACAGCTCGTCGCAATGGCCTTGCGACAGCAAGGCCCCATCGCGCTGGGCCAGTTCGATGGCCCGCGTCAGCTCCGGATGCTGCCCGCCGAAATAGGCGTACCAGAGGGTGAAGTTTTCCGGGTTCGGCAAAAGCCCGTGCGCGGCGATCCGTTCCATGGCGCGGTCCGCGAGAATCCGCGCCGTCTCGAAATCCTGATCGCCCGCCATCCTGCCCGCCTTTCCACCGCGCTTTGAAAAAAAAGCTACCGCAGCGGGAAAGAGACGGGCAAGCGACTTTCCGGTAAGGTAATTATATTACGATCTGTTTGAAATTTACTTGCTGGCTGCTCAGTTGCACTGGCCCAAGGATTTCTCGGCGCAGACCGTCGTACCGTCGATCCAGGTGGCGCCCGACAGATCGGCATGCCGCAGGTCCGCCCCGCCAAGCCGCGCGCCGGTGAAGTTGGCGTTGTGCAGGATCGCGTTCACCAGCTTCGCGTTGCGCAGGTCCGTTTCCTTGAAGGAGGCCCCGGTCAGATCGGCCCGCGTGAAATCGGCCTCGATCAGGCGGGCGCCGTCCAGTTTCACCCCCGGCATGGTGGCGCTGAAGAACTTCGCGCGATAGCCGTCGGTCTCCGACAGGTCGGCGTCCTTCAGCGTGGCCCGCTGGAAAGTGGCGTCGCGCAGCATCGCCCCGGCCAGCTTCACAGACGACAGATCGCGCCCGTCGAAATAGCAGCGGCGCCAGTTCACCTTCGGCTGCGCCGGGTCGGTGCATTCGGCCAATGCGGCGGAGGGGACCAGGGCGGTGCCCAGGAAGGTGGAAAGTACCGCGAAGGCGGCGAAAATTGTCGTCTTCATGCGCCAACAGATAGTGTCGCAGGGACCGAATAACAAAGGGTCCGGCGCAACAAAAGGCGGCGGCGGGCAGCGACTTACCGTCACGCCCCCTTCGGCGTCCGCAGCCCGACCGAACGCCCGGCCTGCGGCGGGACGGGCAGAGCGGCGTGCTCGGCCGCGATGCGTGTCAGCCGCTCCGCGGTTTCCGGAGCCAGCGGCACCGACCGGCGCTCCGCCAGATCGACATGAAGCAGGACGAACTCGGCCGTGGCGGCGAGGAATCCGTCCTCCTCATGGCGCATCTCGTGGAACAGATGCAGCCGTTTGGCGTCCGCGCCCAGGACCAGGGAGGCGAAGGTCAGCCCGTCGCCCTCCGTCACCTCGCGGGCGTAGGTCAGGTGCGCCTCCACCGCGAACATCGACCGCCCCTCGCCCTCCGCGTAGTCCTTGCCGATCCCGAAATGGTCGAGCACGGCGTCGGTCGCGTGATCGAAGGCGAGCAGGTAATAGGCCACGTTCATGTGGCCGTTGTAGTCGATCCACTCCGGGCGGACGGTTTCCCGGTGCAGGCAAAGCGGGGCGGGCGAATGGTTCATGCCCCCAAGGATAAGCGATGCCGCCACGCTTTGGGAACCGGCTTGGAGGGTCCGCGGCGCCGGTTCGAGCCGAACGTAAAAGGCCTCCTTTCCCGTGCGACACGGGAAAGGAGGCAATGTCCCGGTTCAGGCGCCCCGGTTCAGGCGCCCCGGGTCAGACGCTGAAATACTTCGCCCGCGGGTGGTGCAGGACGATGGCCGACGTGCTCTGCTCCGGGTGGAGCTGGTGCTCGTCGGACATCTCCACGCCGATCCGCCCGGCGTCGAGGAGCGTCAGAAGCTGCTCCTGGTCGGCGAGGTTCGGGCAGGCCGGGTAGCCGAAGCTGTAGCGGCTGCCGCGGTAGGCCTGCTGCAGCAGCTTCTCCTTGTCGCGGCTGTCCTCGGCGCCGTAGCCCAGCTCGGCGCGGATACGGGCGTGGACGTATTCCGCCATCGCCTCGGTCATCTCCACCGACAGGCCGTGCAGGTAGAGATAATCCTGATAGCGGTTCTCGGCGAACCACTCCCGCGCCACCTCGGCGCAATGCTGGCCCATGGTGACGATCTGCAGTCCCAGCACGTCGCGCTCGCCGTCGTTCACGTCGCGCAGGAAGTCGGCGATGCACTCGCCGTCCTCCTTGGCCTGACGCGGCAGGGTGAAGCGGGCGACCTCGCTGGTCCCGTCCTCGGCGAAGAGGATGACGTCGTCGCCGTCGGCCGCCGCCTTCCAGTAGCCGTAGACCGCCTGGGGCCGCAGGATCTCCTCCTTCGCGGCGATCTGGAGGATGCGGTCGAGCACCGGACGAAGCTCCTTCTTCGCCCACTCCTTGAACTCCTCGAAGGACTTGCCGTCCTTCCGGTAGCCCCACTGGAGCTGGTAGAGCATGCGCTCGTTCAGGTAGGTCACCAGCGTCTTCAGCGGCACATGCTCGATGACCTTCGGCCCCCAGAAGGGCGGCGTCGGCACCGGCACGCCCTCGCCCAGACGGGCGCGGCGGGCGCGGGCGGCGTCCTTGTCCACCGGGCCGACGGCGGCGCTGGTCGCCTGCCCGAGCACGCGGCGGCGGTTGACCGCCCGCCCCGCACGCTTGGCCTGCTGGATGGCGAGCTGCTGGTCGAAGCTGCCGCCCACCACCTGATCCATCAGGGTCAACCCGTCGAAGGCGTCGCCGGCATAGGCCACGCGGCCCGAGCCGTAGGAGGCCACGCAGTCCGTCTCCACATAGGCGCGGGTCAGCGCGGCGCCGCCGAGCAGGACGGGGACGTCCAGCCCCTCGCGGGTCATCTCCTCCAGATTCTCGCGCATGACGACGGTGGACTTCACCAGCAGGCCGGACATGCCGACGGCGTCGGCCTTGTGCTCCTTCGCCGCCTGGATGATCGCGCCGACCGGCTGCTTGATGCCGAGGTTGACGACCTTGTAGCCGTTGTTGGTCAGGATGATGTCGACGAGGTTCTTGCCGATGTCGTGGACGTCGCCCTTCACGGTGGCCAGCACCATGGTGCCCTTCTGCTGGCCGTCCAGCTTCTCCATGTGCGGCTCCAGCCACGCCACGGCGGCCTTCATGGTCTCCGCGGACTGGAGCACGAAGGGAAGCTGCATCTTGCCGGCGCCGAACAGCTCGCCCACCACCTTCATGCCGTCGAGCAGGTAGGTGTTGATGATCTCCAGCGGCGGGTGGGTCTTCATCGCCTCGGCGAGATCGTCCTCCAGCCCGGTGCGGTCGCCGTCGACGATGCGCTCCTTCAGCCGCTCCTCGACGGTCTCGGCGCGGGCCTTCTTCTTGGCGTCCGCGGCCTTGCGGCCCTCGAACAGTGCGATGAAGGCCTGCAGCGGGTCGTACCCTTCCGCGCGGCGGTCGAAGATCAGATCCTCGGCGGTCTTGACCTCCTTCTCGGGAATCTGGTGCAGCGGCATGATCTTCGACACATGCACGATGGCACCGGTCATGCCGCGCTTCACCGCATGGTCGAGGAAGACCGAGTTCAGGACGTGGCGGGCCGCCGCGTTCAGGCCGAAGGAGACGTTGGACAGGCCCAGGATGATCTGGCAGCCGGGCATCTCGCGGCTGATCGCCTCGATGCCCTCCAGCGTCCAGATGGCCAGCTTGCGGTCGTCCTCGTTGCCGGTGGCGATGGTGAAGGTCAGCGGATCGAACAGCAGGTCGTGGGCCGGCAGGCCGAACTCGTTGACCGCGAGATCGTAGAGGCGCTTGGCGATGGCGAGCTTGCGCTCCGACGTCTTCGCCATGCCCTCCTCGTCGATGGTCAGGGCGATGACCGCCGCGCCGAACTTCTTGGCGAGCGCGAGGCGCTTGCGCGCCGGCTCCTCGCCGTCCTCGAAGTTGATGGAGTTGAGGATGGCCTTGCCGCCGTAAAGCGCCAGCGCCTTCTCCAGCACGATGTATTCGGTGGAGTCGATGACCAGCGGGGCGGTGACCGAGCCGGCGAAGCGCTGCACGACGGCCTTCATCTCCGCCACCTCGTCGCGCCCGACGAAGGCGGTGCAGACGTCCAGCGTGTGCGAGCCCTCCTTCACCTGCTCGCGCGCCATCTCGACGCAGCCGTCCCAGTCGTTCTTCTCCTGAAGCTCGCGCCACTTCTTGGAGCCGTTGGCGTTGCAGCGCTCGCCGATGGCGAAGAAGGCGTTCTCCTGGCGCAGCGTGACCTGGGAGTAGAGCGAGGCGACCGCGGGCACCCAATGGACTGTGCGGCCCTTCGGGTTCGGGCGGTGCGAACCGGCCGGGGCCAGCTTGCGCAGCATCTGGTTGGCCGCCGCGATGTGCGGGACGTTGGTGCCGCAGCAGCCGCCGACGAGATTCACCCCGTCCTCGGTCACGAAGCGCTCCAGCCAATGGGCGAAGTCGTCGGCGCGCAGCGGGTAGTGGGTCTTGCCGTCGACCAGCTCGGGCAGGCCGGCGTTCGGCTGCACGGAGACGAGGCCCGGCCAGTTCTGGGTCAGCCACTTCACATGCTCGCTCATCTCCAGCGGGCCGGTGGCGCAGTTGAGGCCCATCAGCGGCACGTCCAGCGCCTGGATCACCGTGGCCGCCGCCGCGATGTCGGTGCCGACCAGCAGCGTGCCCGTGGTCTCCACCGTCACCTGGACGAAGACCGGCGTGTCGCTTCCCGCCTCGGCGCGGGCGCGCTTGATGCCGTTGACGGCGGCCTTGATCTGCAGCGGGTCCTGGCAGGTCTCGACCAGGATGGCGTCGGCGCCGCCGGCGATCAGGCCGGCCGCCTGCACGAAGAAGCTGTCCTCAAGGTCCTGATAGGGGATGTGGCCCAGGCTGGGCAGCTTGGTGCCCGGCCCGACCGAGCCGATGACGAAGCGCGGCTGTCCGTCCGTGAAGGTCTCCGCCGCCTCGCGCGCCAGCTCGACGGCGCGCTGGTTGATCTCGAACGCCTTCTCGGAGATGCCGAACTCGCCCAGCGTCACCGGGGAAGCGCCGAAGGTGTCCGTCTCCACCATGTCCGCGCCGGCCTCGAAATAGCCGCGGTGGATCTCCCGCACGATGTCCGGGCGCGAGAGCGGCAGGATGTCGGTGCAGTTCTCGTGCCCCCAGTAATCCTTCTCGACGTCGAGATCGAGCGCCTGGATGCGGCTGCCGAACCCGCCGTCGCAGAGCAGGACGCGGTCGCGGAGAGTGTCGAGAATGTGCGGCATGGGAAGGGTCTGGTCCGTTTCGGAAAGAAGGTCGGGCGGAAAGCGTCAGAAGGTCGTCAGCGGTTCACTCAAGGCCATGGCGGTTCGCGGGCCACCAGTCGTGATCAAGCACCTGTTCCAGCGTGTAGGGGCAATCCTGTGGGACGGCGTCTTCGGACACTCCATCCCGGGCGAGACCAAGGACGGCCAGACGGCGGGCGTCCCGGTGGGCGCGCCCAAGGTCGATTTTCCTGCGCAGGCTGGGGCTGGCGTCGATCTCGTCCCAGGCGGCGATGCGGTGATTGACCACCGACTCCCGCCATCCCAGCCGAGGGTCGGAGGCCGGCGAATGTTCGAGCTTCAGAAGATGCTCGATCACCCGCTTCAAAGCGCTGCCGAGCGCCTTGGCATCCGAACACCCCATGCCCTCGATCTCCTCCGCCACATGCTCCCAGTCGATGGGCGTGTTCAGGCGTTCGCGGGCGGCTTCGCGGAGAAGGCGGGCCTGTTCCTGGGTCCAGGCGTAGAAGTCGTCGTCGTAACCGATCCGGCTGTCCATGGCCCTTCCTCCGCGACCGCGATCATCCGCAACACCCTAGCACAGGGGGGCGGTCAGGACACCGCCGGCTGCTTCGCCTTCACCCCCAGCATCCGGCAGATGGCCACCGTCAGCTCCGAGCGGTTGAGCGTGTAGAAATGGAAGTCCTTGATGCCCTGGGCCTGGAGCGCCTGGCACTGCTCCGCCGCCATGGTCGCGGCGACGAGCTGCCGGGTCTCCGGATCGGCGTCCAGCCCCTCGAAGGTCTCGGCGAAGCGCTTGGGCATCGCCGCTCCGCACTTGCCGGCGAACTCCACCGCGCGGGCGAAGTTGGTGATCGGCAGGATGCCGGGCACGATCGGCACGGCGATGCCGGCGGCGGCGCAGCGGTCGAGGAAGCGGAAATAGGCGTCGTTGTCGAAGAAGAATTGGGTGATCGCCCGCGTCGCCCCGGCGTCCACCTTGCGCTTCAGGTTGTCCAGGTCGAACTGCGCGCTCGGCGCCTCCGGATGGGATTCCGGATAGGCGGCGACGGAGATCTCGAAGTCGGCGACCTTCTTCATCCCCGCCACCAGATCGGCGGCGTAGGCGTAGCCGCCGGGGTGCGGAACGTAGCGTCCGCCGACCCCGCCCTCGGTTTCCGGCGGATCGCCGCGCAGGGCCACGAGGTGGCGGATGCCGGCGTCCCAATAGGTGCGGGCGATGGCGTCGATCTCCTCCCGCGTCGCGCCCACGCAGGTGAAGTGGGCGGCAGCGGGGATGCCCGTCTCCTTCTGGATGCGCGTCACCGTGTTGTGCGTGCGCTCGCGCGTCGAGCCGCCGGCCCCGTAGGTCACCGAGACGAAGGACGGGCCGAGCGGGGCCAGGCGCTGGATCGCCTGCCACAGGCTCTGTTCCATCTTCTCCGTCTTGGGCGGGAAGAATTCGAAGCTGACCGACGGGGTGCCGGACGTCATGACTGGGCTCCGCTGATGGAGAGGATGGAGGGGTCGGCCGGGGATGCGCCCTTCGCGGCGCGCACCGCCGGCCAGATGGATACGGTAAGCGGTTCGCCCGGCAGATGCACCACGGCTCCGCAGTCCAGGCCGCAGTGGCGGCACCAGGCGGCGACCTCGGCGTCGGAGAAACCCAGGCGGCGGTGCGCGTGCTCCGCGCGCAGGGATTCCAGGCCGTGGGGAGCGAAATCGACCACCAGCAGCAGGCCGCCGGGCCGCAGCACCCGCGCCGCCTCGGCCAGCAGATCGGCCGGCGCCTCCGCGAAATGCAGCACTTGGTGGACGACCGCCGCGTCGAAGGACCCGGACGGGAACGGAAGCTGGTACATGTCCGCCTGCCGGACGTGGCAGTGGCGGAGCGCCGTGTCCTCCAGCTTGGTGCGGGCGATGGACAGCATCTCGCGCGACTGGTCCACCCCCACGGCGCGCCGGGCCCGCGGGCCCAGCACCTCCAGCATGCGGCCCGTGCCGGTGCCGATGTCCAGGAGATCGCCGATTCCGTCGGCGGGGATCAGGCGCAGCAGCGCCTCCTCCACCTCGCGTTCCGGAACGTGGAGGGAGCGGATCTCATGCCAGCGGGCGGCGTTCTCGCGGAAATAGCTGGCCGCCGCTTCGGAGCGGGCGCGCTTGATCGCCTCCAGCCGCTCCAGGTCCAGCGTCAGGGTCGGGTCGTCGGACGGAATCGCGTCCACCAGGACCCGCGCCAGTTCCGCCGAGGCGCCGCGCTCCGTCAGCCGGTAAAAGGCGAAGGTGCCCTCGCGGAAGCGGTCCAGAAGCCCGGCGTCGCACAGCAGCTTCAGATGGCGCGACACCCGCGGCTGACTCTGGCCCAGAATCTGGGTCAGTTCCGTCACCGTCAGCTCGCCATGCGCGCACAGCGCCAGCAGCCGGAGCCGCGTGGTCTCCGCCGCCGCCTTCAATGTCGCAAGCAGTTCGTCCATGACCGCCGGCACCGCCCCGAAACGCCCCGAAGGACCGGCGGACCACCACGGCCCGCCATGCGGGATACAGATATAAAGATATCTTTATGCAGCGTAAACACGTTTTCACCGGACTCCCCCTTCCAATCGGGGAGTTCCGGCCGACGCGCCGCCCGGACGCGGCGCGAAGGGCGCGGCAATCCTACCACATAGGGCGGTATCCGTACGGTGACCTCGCGTGGCACGCTGGTCAAAAGGCGGCGCCTGTGTTAGGCACGGAACAAAGGGATCGCGCGGATTTTCCGGGCGATGTCCTGTCCGGCAGCCTCCGTTGCCGCCCCGACGCAGGGTCTCACCCCTCGGACGTGGCGCGATGGGGCCGCGGAATCGGATGCCCCGCCCAAAAGTCGTGTCCCCAGAAAGAGCCGTCGCCGATGAAGCTGGCCAACCTCTCCCGCTCCCTTCTTCGCTCGGCCGCCGTGGCCGTCGTCGCCCTCGGCATGGCGGGCTGCGCGACCGCGCCCGGCAGCAACGAAGCCGACGCCACGGTCAGCGATCCGCTGGAGATTCCCAACCGATTCGTCTTCGCCGTCAACGAGACCGCGGACATCCTGCTGATCCGCCCGGCGACGGAGGTGTATGTGGGCGTCGTCCCCGACCCGCTGCGCCAGGCGGTTCACAACTTCATCCAGAACCTGCTCGGCCCGCTCTACATCGCCAACAACCTGCTGCAGGGCGATTTCGAGGGCGCCCAAGTCGCCACCGGCCGCTTCATGACCAACACCATCCTCGGCCTCGGCGGCCTCGCCGACGTGGCGACGGAGGCCGGGATCGGCGACCGTCCGGAGGATTTCGGCCAGACGCTGGGCGTCTGGGGCGTCGGCCCCGGCCCCTATGTGGTCCTGCCCTTCCTCGGGCCGTCGAACGTCCGCGACACGCTGGGCTACGGCGTCGACACGCTGGCCGACCCGTTCCGCATCGGCACCAACGCCGCCGGGGCGGACAACGCGATGTACGGGCGGACCGCGGCCGCGGGTCTGGACCGGCGCTCGCAGCTCCTGCGCGAGATCGACGACCTTCGCAAGAACTCGCTGGATTTCTACGCGACGGCCCGCAGCCTCTACGCGCAGCAGCGCCGCGCCGCGATCGCCAACGACATCGCGCCGGCGACGCCGGAATTCCCCGATTTCGACGAACCCGCCAAGAAATAAGGAGGAGGCCTGCCGCGGTGCGACCGTCCGCGCTCGATCCTTTGCCGATTGAGTGTTGACAATGGCCCCGCGGCAGCCACTTTTGCCTTGCCATGCTGACACGTCGCCTGTTTCTCGTGTGCGCGGCCCTGCTCGCGGTGAGCAGCTGGGCCGCCCGTCCCGCCGCCGCGCAATCGGCCGATCCGGGCGCGACCGCGTTCATCCAATCGCTGGGGAACGAGGCCGTCGCCACCTTCTCGAACAAGAGCCTGTCGCGCGAACAGGCGGTGCAGCGCTTCCGCGCCCTGCTCTACCAGGGCTTCGACGTGGCCTACATCGGTCGCTGGGTCCTGGGCCGCTACTGGAATTCCGCCACGCCGCAGCAGCACGACGAATACCAGAAGCTGTTCGAGCGGCTGATCGTCAACACCTACGCCGATCGCTTCGTCGAATATTCGGGCGAGACCTTCCGGATCACCGGGTCCCGCGTCGAAGGCGAGGCCGACACCATGGTCAGCACCCAGATCGTCCGCCCCAACGGCCCGCCGGTGAACGTGGACTGGCGCGTGCGCAAGCGCGACACCGCCTACAAGATCATCGACGTGGTGGTCGAGGGGGTCAGCATGGGCGTGACCCAGCGGCAGGAGTTCGCCTCGGTCATCGGTCAGAACGGCGGGCGGGTCGAAGGGCTGCTCCAGGCGCTCCGCCAGAAGGTGGGAAGCGCCGGCTGATCCTTCGCGCCGGGAATGACAGGATCTTCGCACGGGCCGCCTTCGGGCGGCCCTTTTTCATGGCCGCGTTTTCATGGGGGGGCAAACGGCGATTCCGTGACGAACACCGTCGGAAGAGGTATGGTCGCGCCCGAAGCCTCTCTTGTGTTGCAGCAGCGGGCGCCCCATCCGATGGCCGACCGGACTCCGAACGAGATCGACCAGATCAAGGCGATCATCCTCGCCCACCAGACGTGGCTGACACGCCGCGGCGGGCGGCGGGCCGACCTTAGCTTCCGTGACCTGTCGGGCCTCAACCTCGACCGGGTGAACCTGAACGGGGCGAAGCTGGCCGGAGCCAATCTGGTCGGCGCCCGCCTCGTCCGGGCCGATCTCTCGCAGGCCGACCTGTTCGGTGCCGACATGGAGGGGGCGAACCTGACCGCCTCGACCCTGATCGGGGCCGATCTGCGCGGCGCCAACCTGCACCGGGCCATCCTGACCGACGCCAACCTGCGCGGCGCCGACTTCCGCGCCGGGTCGCTGATGAGCGGAACGGGCGACAAGCCGCGCAGCGACGGCGTCACCCGCCTGACCGAGGCCAAGATGGAGCGCTCCATCCTGGCCGGCGCGAACTTCACGGGCTGCGACCTCAGCGGCGCCGACCTGAACGACGCCGACCTGACGGGCGCCGACATGACCGCGGCCGTCCTGGTCGGCGCCGATTTCTGGGGCGCCACACTGGACGGCGTGACCTTCGACGGCACGACCATCGACGAGGCGACGCTCGACCGCAACTACCTGCCCGCCTCCCTTCCCGAGAACGCCATCGTCAAGCCGGCCTACAAGCCAATGCCGTCGGGCGCCTTCCTGGAGGCCGTCGCCGAACACGAGCGGTGGGTGAACAGCCAGGGGGCGGAGGGCCGCCATCTCGATCTCGACCTCGTGTCGGTGATCGGGGCCGACCTGACCGGCCGCGTTCTCGCCGCCGCGCGGCTGCGCCGCTGCCGCCTGATGGGCGTGCGGCTGCGCAAGGCCAGCCTGGAGATGGCCGACCTCTCCTACACCGAGATGATCGGGGCCGACCTGACGGAAGCCTGCCTGAACGGCACCAACCTGCGCCGCGCCGGTCTCTCCCGCGCCGTCCTCGCCCGCGCCGACGCCCGTCCCGCCCGGCTGTCCGGCGACCGGCCCTGGCCGGCCAATTTCGACGGCGCCAACCTGACCGGCGCCGATTTGCGCGACGCCCGGATGGAGGGCGCGGTGCTGCGCTCCGCCAAGCTGGGCGGGGCGAAGCTCGACGGCACGGGGATCACGGTGACGGTGGACACCGCGCCGCCGCCGGAGCCGGAGGAACGGCGGGCGCAGAAGCGCTACGCACAGCCCTGTCTGGTCGTCCAGACCGACCGCGGCGCCCACTCCTCCCGCAACTGGTCGATCGGCGGAATCTGCCTCTACGCGCCGGACGATCTGTTCGAGGAGGGCGAGACGATCGACGGCCGCCTGTCCATGGCCGGGCGGGACGACGTCACCGCCAGCGCGCGGATGGTGGTGGTCCACAAGGGCGTGGGAAAGGGACAGGTGTCCGTGCGCTTCCACCAGTACGGCGACGATCTCAAGCAGCTCTTGAAGACCGCCTTCCTGGAGCATCAGAAGCTGGAAGGGTAACCGGAAGAGGCCCCCTCCCCCGAAGCGGGAGAGGGGGTTCGCCGAAGCCGCTCAGGAACGGACCAGCGGCTTGTACTTGATGCGGTGCGGGTTCACCGCGTCCTCGCCCAGACGGCGCTTCTTGTCGGCCTCGTAGGCTTCGAAGTTGCCCTCGAACCACTCCACATGGCTGTCGCCCTCGAAGGCCAGGATGTGGGTGGCGAGGCGATCGAGGAACCAGCGGTCGTGGCTGATGACCACGGCGCAGCCGGCGAAGTTCTCCAACGCCTCTTCCAGGGCGCGCAGCGTGTCGACGTCCAGATCGTTGGTCGGTTCGTCGAGCAGCAGCACGTTGGCGCCGGACTTCAGCATCTTGGCGAGATGGACGCGGTTGCGCTCACCGCCGGAGAGCTGGCCGACCTTCTTCTGCTGGTCCGGACCGCGGAAGTTGAAGGACGAGACGTAGGCGCGGCTGGGCATCGACTTCTTGCCGAGGTCGATGATGTCCAGCCCGTCGGAGATCTCCTCCCACACGGTCTTGTTCGGGTTCAGCGAATCACGGCTCTGGTCGACATAGCCCAGCTTCACCGTCTCGCCGACGCGGAAGGCGCCGGCGTCCGGCCCGTCCTGCCCGGTGATCATGCGGAACAGGGTGGTCTTGCCGGCGCCGTTCGGGCCGATCACGCCGACGATGCCGCCCGGCGGCAGGCGGAAGGACAGGCCGTCGATCAGCAGGCGGTCGCCGAAGCCCTTGTTGATGCTCTCGGCCTCGATGACGACGTTGCCCAGGCGCGGCGGCGTCGGGATGACGATGCGGGCCTCGCCCGTCGTCTCCTTGCCGCTCTCGGCCAGCAAGGTCTCGTAGGCGGAGATGCGGGCCTTGCTCTTGGCCTGACGGGCGCGCGGGGACTGCCGGATCCATTCCAGCTCGGTGGCGAGCTGCTTCTGGCGGGCTTCCTCGGCGCGGCCTTCCTGCTCCAGGCGCTTCTGCTTCTGCTCCAGCCAGGAGGAGTAGTTGCCCTCCCACGGAATCCCCGACCCACGGTCGAGTTCGAGGATCCAGCCGGTCACGTTGTCGAGGAAGTAGCGGTCGTGGGTGACCAGGACGACGGTGCCCTTGTAGTCCTCCAGGTGCTTCTGCAGCCACGCCACGGACTCGGCGTCCAGATGGTTGGTCGGCTCGTCGAGCAGCAGCAGGTCGGGCTTCTCGAGGAGCAGCTTGCACAGCGCGACGCGGCGGCGCTCACCGCCGGACAGCTTGGTCACGTCGGAATCGCCCGGCGGGCAGCGCAGCGCGTCCATGGCGATCTCGACCGTGCGGTCGATGTCCCAGGCGTCGGCGGCGTCGATCTTCTCCTGAAGCTCGGCCTGCTCGGCCATCAGCGCGTCGAAGTCGGCGTCCGGGTCGCCCATCGCCTCCGACACGGCGTTGAAGCGGTCCAGCAGGCCCTTGGTCTCGGCCAGGGCCTCCAGGACGTTCTCCTGCACCGTCTTCGTCGGGTCGAGCTGCGGCTCCTGCGACAGATAGCCGACCTTGGCGCCCTGCGCGGCCCAGGCCTCGCCCGAATAGTCCTTGTCCAGGCCGGCCATGATCTTCATCAGGGTCGACTTACCGGCGCCGTTGACGCCGAGGACGCCGATCTTCACGCCGGGCAGGAAGGACAGCCAGATGTTGTCCAGAACCTTCTTGCCGCCGGGGTAGACCTTGGACAGGCCCTTCATCACATAGACATATTGATAGGACGCCATGCGCCGCTCCGACCCTTCTGCACAAAAAGGAAAAATCCAGGACGCCACCCGCGGCGCCACTTCGCTCGCCCAGGGTTTTAGCGCATAAGGACGCGGCATGAAACGGCGAAGGAGGGAAGCCGGGTGGTCGAGATCTATGTGGATGCCGATGCCTGTCCGGTAAAGTCGGAAATTTACCGGGTGGCCGGCCGCAACGGAATCAAGGTTTGGATCGTCAGCAACGGCCCGCTCCGCCTGCCCAACGAATGCCTGTCGGAACTGGTGGTCGTCGGGTCGGAATTCGACGCCGCCGACAACTGGATCGCCGAACACGCGACCGAAACCGACATCGTGGTCACCGCCGACATCCAGCTCGCCGACCGCTGCGTCAAGAAGCGCGCCGTGGTGATCGGCCCGACCGGCCGCCCCTTCACCGAGGACAGCATCGGCTCGGCCATCGCCACCCGCGCGCTGATGCAGGACCTGCGCGACATGGGCGTGGTCAGCGGGGGCAACAAGCCGATGAGCCAGCAGGACAAGTCGAAGTTCCTGCAGACGCTCGATCAGGCAGTCCAGGCGCTGAAGGCCGGGCGGCGCCCGAAATGGCGGTGAGGAGTCACTCCGGCAGCGCGCCGGCCTGACCGGCGGCGAAGGCTCGCGCCTGCCCGTGCGTGACGACCCCGCGCCGGTCGAGCTGCTTCAGCAGAGCCGCCGCCAGTTCCGCCTCGACCAGCGCCGGAGCGAAGGGCCCCATGCGGCGGTCGGTGGCGATGCCGCGGGCGGCGGCCAGCCGCTCCAGCGATGCTCCTTCCAGCGCCGGGTCGAGGGCCGCGGCCAGCCGCGCGAGGTCGAGCGTCGGCGGCGCCTCGGGCTCCGGCAGGCCGGCGTCGCGGCAGGCGCGGGCCAGCGTGCCGAGCGCCGCCTCCACTCCCCAGCCGACCACCGCGCAGCCGCGCAGGGCGTCGGCGATCACCGGCCAAGCGGCGGCGAAGGGACGGGCGCCCTCCACCATCGCCGCGGTCACGCCGTGGATCGCGGTGCCCTCCGCCGGGATCGGCGCGCCGGGATCGATGAACAGCTCCAGCGACAGGCTGCGGAAGACGCGCGGCCCGACCATCCGCACCGTGCCCACCGCGACGACCGGCCCCTCCTCCGCCCGCCCGGTGGCGGTGGCGACCCACAGGCTGACCATCGGCAGGGCCAGCAGCGGGTCCTCGTCGCCGAGATGGACGGGGCGGGCGTTGGGGCGCAGGAGCAGCCGCTCGCCGGACAGCAGCGGTTGCGCCTCCCCCGCCTTCGCCGGGAAGACCAGGGCGATGCCCGATTGAAGCCCCAGATCCTTGACGCGGACCGGCACCTCGCCCCCCTGGGCGCGGCGCAGCAGGGCGGAGACCATCTGGCCGTCCTCGCGCGCCCGCTCGATGGCGCGGAACAGCTCGGGGCGCGACAGGTGGTCATAGATGTCGGCCCCCGCCGCCAGCCCGAGATGGGCCGAGGCCGCGGGGTTCAGGGTGTCGACCCGCCCGAAGTCGTCGAGCACCACCACCGGTTCCTCCAGCGCGGCGATCACCCCGGCCAGCCGCTCGCCCGGCCGGTTCTCGCCATGACGGCCATGGCGAAGCGCCTCCGCCGCCGCCCGCGCGAGGTCGCCGGCCTCGTCCTCCTTGGCGTCGGCGGCAAGGGCGGCGGCGCTGCGCCCGCGCCACGCCGACAGGGTCTCGCGCAGCCGTCCCAGATCGCGGAAATGGCGGTTCAGCCGGGCGAAGGCCATCCACAGCGCCAGCACGCCGAGCCCGACCGCCCCCATGTCCAGTAGGGAGCGCTCGGGGTCGGCGACGGCCAGCCGCCCGATCTCCACCCCCAGAAAGGCGAGCGCCATGCCCGCCACCGCAAAGCCCAGCACCGCCGAACGCCACGCCCCGCCCCGCATCGGGCCGCCTCCACACACCGTCAGGATGTCGGGACTGTAGCGCCCCCGGACGCCCGCGGAAAGGGAGCGGGCGGACAAGCCCCCCGCTCCTCTCCGGCTAGTTTGCCGCGAAGCAATAGAGCAGCCCCGCCCCGCCCGTGCTCTTCAGGGCGTCCTGGCTGCAGCCGCCGCGCGTCAGGTGCGAGCTGTTCCAGGATTTGGCCGGCGGGTCGTCGCTCAGCCCGATGCGGTCGTGATGGCCGACCATGGCGGCGCCCTCCGTCCCGCTGCGGGTCCAGTTGCCGCAGGTCCGGTCCTCCGCGCCGTCGAAGGCCCGGCCGTCCGGTTGGCTGCCGGTCAGGATGTCGTGGGTGTTCGGAGTGTCGCCGCGGCCTTTGACCGTCTCGCCGGTTTCGGTCAGCCCGGTCTGCTTGGTCAGGCCGTTGGTGGCGTGCAGATCCTCCACATTGCGGGCGATCACCTGCCCCTTGGCGTTCTGCCAGGGGCCGGCGCCGATGCGGTCGCGGGCGTTCACCGCGGGCCGCCCATCCGCCGCCTGGGTGGAGAGATAAGCCTTCCAGTCGCGGTTCCCCGCCCCGACGGCCTGCGCCAATTGCTGGCAATGGCGGTCCGCGCCCTCCAGGCCGCCGAGATCGGCGCCCTTCCCCGATCCGACGCTGGTTATGAAGAAGCTCATGCCCGCGGGGCCTCCGCCTGCGGAACCGCCAGACGTCTGCGCGGGAGCCTGCGCCGCCGTCAACAGAACCGCCGCCGATAGCGCAGCGCCGATACCGGCCCCAAAGATGGTGCGGACCATGGATGCCCTCCCCTGACTTCTTGTTCAAACGATGGTGGATCGTGGACGCCGGGACGGACCGCTTTATTCCCGCATCCTTTCGGCGCATCCCCCGGCCGCATGGCCGATCCTTTTTTTTCCCCTTCCGATGCGGCGCGGAATCCTTATGGTCCCAGGCGGTCCCGGCACGCTGGCCCGTCCGTAGGATTTAGTACGAATTTCGAACCATTTTATCCTCATAACGATAAAAAGCTTCGGTCAACTCAAAATAATAATGAGAGAAAGCGTGAACGAACACACGCCTTCGTTATCGGCCCTTTAAACATTCAAAGACTTATTCGGCGCCTGTTAATCGCTCATTAAGGCAAATCCGGCAGATTTGGTCTTGCGTTCTCCTTCACATTTTTTGGGTCCGGCGATGGTGATGGTGTACCACCCTTACGCGCTCCAGCATCGGCAGGAACGGCGGTCCGGGCGCAAGCTCGCGCTGGCCTTGATCGTCGCGCTCGGCCTCCCCCTGGCGGTGGGCGCCGGCTACACCCTGGAGACGGTGCGCGGCTACGCGGTGCAGGCCCGCCTGGCGCAGGCGGTGGACGCGGCGGCGCTGGCCGGTGGACGGGTCATGTTCGACGACCAGCGCGACGGCCACATCCGCAGCTTCTTCGACAACGCCTTTTCCAGAAGCTTCCTGGGCGCCCACACCGCGGTGCTGAAGATCGAGGACGACACGCGCAGCGGCGTGCTGACGGTGCACGGGCAGGCGACGGTGAAGGCGCTCTTCACCCGTGTCCTGGGCGGCGGCGATCTGATCGTGGAAGCGCAATCGGTCGTCCGCCGCAACGTCCGTGGCCGCAAGGGGTCTTAACCCCTTCGAACCGCAATCCCCGGCGCCCTCCCGGCGCCGTCGGATGGACGGCCACCACGGCGCCGCTCCCCTGCCCGAATTTTTTAAGGCATCGGGAAGGTTTGCGCTGATACCATGGGGGTCCTGGCCCACCCACACCCCGCGCCGCCACCCGTGTCCAGCATCCTGCCCCTGTCATCGTCGTCGAGCGCGCCGTCCCTGTCGGGGATGAGCAAGATTCGCCAGATGCTGGCCAGCGAGGCCATCGCGGTGCAGCCGATCCGGCGCGTGCCGGGGGAACAGGAGCGCCGGCGGTCCGACGACATCTCGGCCACCGACGATGCGCTGAAAAGCGGAAGCCGGACGGAACTGGGCGAGGCGGAGGGAAACCGCGCCGGTCGCGCCGGTTCCTCCTCGGCGTTCGCGCTGGACGACGCGGAGGCCGGCAACCGGCCGGTCACCGGCGCGTCGCCGCGCCTCAGCGCCATGCCCAACGCCGGCTTCCTCGCGCAGAGCATCCATCAGGACGCCATGGGCAGCGGCCTGCACATCGAACCCTGGTCCGCCGCCATCTCGGCCTACCGCAAGGCCGACGCGGCGGCCTATGCCGCCAGCGCGTCGGCCGGGATGTCCGTCTAGGCGGCGGACCGCTCCCCATCGCTTGTTAGGTCGAGGAATCCTCGCCGTAGATCTGTTCCTGCTGGTAGGCGGTCAGGCCCACGCGCTGGATCAGGTCGAGCTGGGTTTCCAGCCAGTCGATGTGCTCCTCGGTGTCCTCCAGGATTTCCCGGAAGATCTCGCGGCTTTGATAGTCGCGCACCGCGTCGCAGTCGGCGATGGCCTCCAGCAGGTTGCCCCGGTTGTGGCTCTCGATGCCGAGGTCGGCGGTGAACATCTCCGGCAGGTCCTCGCCGATCTTCAGCTTGTGCAGGTCCTGCAGGTTGGGAAGTCCTTCCAGGAACAGGATGCGCTCGATCAGCTTGTCGGCGTGCTTCATCTCGCCGATGGATTCCTCATAGACCTTGCCCGCCAGCCGGTGCAAACCCCAGTTCTTCAACATGCGGGCGTGCAGGAAATACTGGTTGATGGCCGTCAGCTCGTTCGTCAGAATCGTGTTGAGGTGCCGGATAACCTTCGGATCACCTTTCATCTACCCCTCCGTCTTGATTGGCCGTGCGGCGTGGCGCGCGGCGCGCTGTTCTTTTGCCCGACGACTGGCGCCGAGTGTAAGCCAATAGCGCAGGATCGCAATCGGCTTCCGGTTCGGCTGGCTTCAGGACCGCTCGCCGCGCACCGCCTCGGCCAACCGGCGCAGCCCCTCGTCCCCGGCCATTGCCTCCACCGGCACGCCCAGGCGGCGGCGCCAGTTCGGGTGCTGGTCGACCGTTCCCGGCAGGTTCGGCTGCTCCTCCTCGCCCAGCGCGTCCTCGATCTGCACCATGGCGATGCGGCCCGGCGAGCGGGCGAGGTAGCGGTGAACCGCCTCCATCAGTTCGCGCGAGAAGGGCTGCGAGCCCTCGTTGTTCGGGTAGCGGACCGGGCGCAGCCCTTCCCGCTCCAGCGCCTGGAGCATCCACCAGCGGTCCACCCCGCGGTCCCAGACGTCCTTGTTCCGCGCGGCCTCGTCGGGATAGAGGTCGAGCCGGGCCCGCCAGTCGAGGTCGCGGTTGGTCCAGAACCCCTTGAAGGTGGCAAGGTCGTGGGTGGTCACCGTGACCATGGCCCCGGCGGGATACTCCTGCGGCGCCTTGAACCCGCCGTCCGCGCTGCGCTCGAAATAGAGCACGCGATAGCTGAGGATGCCCGTCCGCTCCAGCGCCGGGCGGAAGCCCTCCGGCACGGTGCCGAGATCCTCGCCGATGACGATGCAGCGGTTGCGCCGGCTTTCCAGCGCGATGATCCGCAGCAAGTCCTCGAACGGGTACTCGACATAGGCGCCGTCGCTGCCGTCCGCCGGAATCCAGAACAGGTGCTGCAGCGCCATCACATGGTCGATGCGCAGCGCCCCGGCGTGGCGCATGTTGGCGCGCAGCGTGGCGATGAAGCTGCCATAGGCCGATTCGCGCAAGCCCACCGGCGACAGCGGGGCGAGGCCCCAGTTCTGCCCCTTCATGTTGAACTGGTCCGGCGGCGCGCCGACGTTGGCCCCCTGCACCAGGATGTCCGACTCGCCCCAGGCCGCCGCGCCGCCCGGATGCGCCGCCACGGCGAGGTCGCGGTAGAAGCCGATGGGCAGCCCGGCCCGCCGCCCGCGCTCCGCCGCCGTGCCCAGTTGGCGGTCGGCCTCCCATTGCAGATATTCGAAGAACGCCACCCGCTCGGCCTGCTCGGCGGCAAAGGCCTGGACCTCCGGACTGTCCGGAATCCGGAAGGCCGGCGGCCAGCTCCGCCACATCCACTGGGAGGGGTCGCGGCGGTAGAAATGTTCGTGCAGCGCCTCGAACACGGCGTGGCGGCGCAGCGGCTCGCCCATCTCGCGCCGGAACGTCTCGAACGCCTCGCGCCGCGCGTCGCTCCCGCCGAGCGCGCGGAAAGTCGTGTGCAGCGCCTCCAGCACCGGCATCTTCAGGGCGGAGACGGCGGGATAGTCCACCAGCTCCGTCGCCCGCACGGCGGCCAGCCGCTGCCGGAACTCCTCCGACGCGATCAGAGCCTGCGCCTGCGGCGTGTCCGCCAGCTCCGGCACCCGCTCCACGTCGATGTAGAGGACGTTGAGGAAGGTCCGGCTGCTCGGCGAATAGGGGCCGATGTGGTTGGGGTCGGCCGGGAACAGGGCGTGCAGCGGGTTCAGCCCGACCAGCCCGGCCCCGAGCCCCGCCGCCGTCTCGGCGAAGCGTCCGAGATCGTCGAAGTCGCCGATGCCCCAGTCGTCGCCGCTCTTCAGCGCGTAGAGCTGCAGCCCGATGCCCCAGGTCCGCCCGCCGGGAACCACGTCCTCCACCGTCAGGCAGCGCTGCGGCGCGACGATCAGCACCGTGCCGCCCTCCAGCGTCCCCCCCACGCCCTGGGGCCGGATCACCACCGACAAACGGTGATAGCCGAGCGGCAAGGTCGGCGGCAGGCGGGTCGAGACGGTGCGCCGCTCGTAGGCCACGCCGTCGAGCACCCGCTGCTCGGCCAGCGGCAGGTTGCCGACGCGCAGCGACGCGCGGTGGGCGAGCCCACCCTCCTCGGTCAGCGTCCAGGTCAGTTCGGCGTCCTCCAGCCCGGCCGGGACGGCCAGGGCGAGGCTGAGCGGCGCGCCCTCGTCGATCACCAGGACGGGGGGCAGCATGCGCCGCCACGCCCGGTCCTCCACCGCGTGGAGGCTTGCCGCCAGTTCCTCGCCGTTGCCGGCGGGATAGCCCATGGCGGCGGACAGAGCGCGCTTCGTCGCGTCGGAGGTCTCGCGCCGGTTGCCCCAGATGTCATGGTAGAAGGGCTCGATGCCAAGCCGTTCGGCAAGCCGGTCGAGATCGCTCATTCAGGGGTCCCCGCGTTTGTCGGTCGTGGCGTCTTGGTGGCGTCATCCTGGCCGCAACGGCCTGCGCGCGAGCATTGCGCGTCGGGCCAATTCCGTCCAGCCCCGAACATTCGAATTTTCATATTGACCGCAACGCTTTCGCGCGCGGTGATGGGGCAAGGGTGACAACGCGCCGCAACCCTGGATGATCCCGGCTTCGCCGTCAGCGGCGCGCCCTTCGCCGGGTCATCCCTCCACCGCCTCTTTCGGGGCATTCCCATCGGCCGCCGGCACCGCCAGGGCGGCCCGCGCGGCCTCCGCCTTGGCCTGCGCCATCTGCTCCAGGCGGGTGCGGTAGCCGGTCACGGCGGCGGCGACCTCCGCCATCATCGCGTCGAGCGGGCGGGCCGTGTCCACCGCCTGCATGAGGTCGCGGGCGAGCGAGCGAGCGCTTTCCAGCTCCTCCGCCGCGACGGCGCCCGATTCGGCGTGGAGCCGCAGCCGCTCGGCCATCATCTTCAGGGACTTGGCAACGGACTCCGCCGGTCCCGGTTCGCCCAGATCGTCAAGGCGGCGCAGCAGGTCGTCGAGGAAGGCGGGGACGCGGGCCACATGCTCCATCGCCATGCGCTCCGGCGGGCGGGCGGCCAGGCCGGGGGCCGCGAACTCGATGAGGAAGGCGGCCTGGACGCTGATGCGCAGCAGCTTCTGCTCGTTGACGAAATGGTTGGCCTCGGCCATCAGCTGGCGGGCGTTGATGTGCGCCCAGCGGTTGGTGGCCTTCAGCCGCAGCGTGTTCGGCGCGTCGAGCAGCGGCACCTGGGCGCCCTCGCGCGGCGACTTGCGCCGGTCGGGTCCGGTGTAGTCGGCGGTCACCACAAATTTCTTGCGCGATTCGATCAGGGCGCCCAACCGCTCCTGCACCTGCTTGGGGGAGACCGGCTTCACCAGCAGATCGTCGGCCCCCGCGTTGGTGACGCGCATGACCAGAAGCGGTGTCGGCTGCCACGTCGTGGCGACGATGCAGGCGTAGGGGTTGCGGGTGTCCGGCTCGTTGCGCAGACGGCGGATGAGGCGCAGCGCCTCCGCCTCCTCCCCATCGATGTCCAGCAGGATCAGGTCGGGGGTGGCCGCCACCGCCATGTCCGTCGCGTCCCGGACCGAGCCGTAGGTCTCCGCCCGCTTCATCCCCAGCCGCGCCAGAACCTCGCGCAGGACGCGCTGGGTGTTGGACTGCGTGTCGATGATGGCGGCATCAACCAGGGAATAGTCGTAATCGGGCATGCGTCGATTCCGCGGTAACCGGAGGTGGAAGGGCCACCCCCGGCCAGGACGTTAGCACAGGCGGAAAATACCGCCTATTGACCCGCATCAACGACCGGGCGATTCGACCTGCACGAACACCAGCGCCGTCCGCCCATCCACCGGCATCGTCCGCCCGGCGAGTTGCATCCGCCCGTCGCCGGCCCCGTCGGCCACGCGGGTGTCGAGCACGCAGCGCCAGCCGCGCGCGTCGGGAACCTCGGGCAGGGTGACGTTGACCGTGTCGGTGTGGGCGTTCAGCACGATCAGCAGCACCCCGTCGTCCTGCGACGCCCCGTCCACCCCGGTGTAGCTCCCGGCATGGCCGTTCAGCAGCAGCATGATGCAGCGCGCGTGGCCGTTGCGCCAATCCTCCGCCGACTTCTCCACGCCCTGCGGGGTGTACCAGACGATGTCCTTCAGCCCGTCCGCGGAGGTGCGGCGGCCGTGCAGGAACACCGGGCGGCGCAGCACCGGATGGGCCTTGCGAAGCGCGATCAGCCGCTTGACGAAGGCGAGCATCGGCCCGCCCTCGCCCTTCAGCCGCGCCCAGTCGAGCCAGGACGTCTCGTTGTCCTGGCAATAGGCGTTGTTGTTGCCCTTCTGGCTGTGGCCGAACTCGTCGCCGGCCAGCATCATCGGCGTGCCCTGCGACAGGAACAGCGTGGCGAGCAGGTTGCGCTTCTGCTTGGCGCGGGCCTCGCGGATCGCCGGGTCGTCGGTTTCGCCCTCCACCCCGTGGTTCCAGGAATGGTTGGCGGAATGGCCGTCGCGGTTGTCCTCGCCGTTGGCCCAATTGTGCTTGTCGTTGTAGGAGACGAGGTCGTGCAGGGTGAAGCCGTCGTGCGCCGTGACGAAGTTCACCGACGACCAGGGCCGCCGCCCGCGCTTCTCGAACAGGTCCGACGACCCGGCGATGCGCCCCGCCAGTTCAGGCAGCATGCCCTCGTCGCCGCGCCAGTAGCGGCGCACGGTGTCGCGGTAGCGGTCGTTCCACTCCGCCCAGCCCGGCGGGAAATTGCCGACCTGATAGCCGCCGGGACCGACGTCCCACGGCTCGGCGATCAGCTTCACGTTGGCCAGCGCCGGGTCCTGCCGCACGGCGTCGAGGAAGCCCGAACCGGGGTCGAAGCCATAGGGCTCCCGCGCCAGCACGGTGGCGAGGTCGAAACGGAAGCCGTCGACATGCATCTCCGTCACCCAGTAGCGCAGGCTGTCCATGACCATCTGGAGGACGCGCGGGTGGCTGAGATTCAGGGTGTTTCCGGTGCCGGTGTCGTTGATGTAGAAGCGCGGGTTGTCGGGCAGCAGCCGGTAGTAGCTGAGATTGTCGATGCCCTTGAAGGACAGGGTGGGGCCGAGATGGTTGCCCTCGCCCGTGTGGTTGTAGACCACGTCGAGGATGACCTCGATCCCCGCCTCGTGCAGGCGGGCGACCATGGTCTTGAACTCCGACAGAACGCCGGTGGTCATGTAGCGCGGCTCAGGCGCGAAGAAGCCGACGCTGTTGTAGCCCCAGTAGTTGCGCAGGCCCTGCCCGACCAGATGCCGGTCGTCGGCGAAGGATTGCACCGGCAGGAATTCCACCGAGGTGATGCCGAGCGCCTTCAGATAGTCGATCACCGCGTGGGTGGACATGCCGGCGAAGGTGCCGCGCAGCGGGGCCGGCACCTCCGGGTGGCGCATGGTGAAGCCGCCGACATGCGTCTCGTAGATGACCGTGTCCGACCAGGGAACCGCCGGGTGCCGGTCGTGGCCCCAGGTGAAGGCGCGGTCGACCACCCGGCATTTGGGCATGCCGCGGGCGTTGTCGCGGCGGTCGAAGGACAAATCCTCGCGCGTCGAGCCGACGCGGTAGCCGTAATGGGCGTCGGACCAGCGGAACGGCCCGAACAGCGCCTTGGCGTAGGGGTCGAGCAGCAGCTTGTTCGGGTTGAAGCGGTGCCCCGCCAGCGGCTCGTACGGCCCGTGGACGCGGTAGCCATAGAGCAGGCCGGGCCGGGCGTCCGGCAGATAGCCGTGCCAGACCTCGTCGGTGTGCTCCGGCAGGACGACCCGTTCGACCTCCCGCTGGCCGGTCTGGTCGAACAGGCACAGCTCGACCTTTTCCGCGTGGGCGGAAAAGAGGGCGAAGTTGACCCCGAAGCCGTCCCAGTTCGCCCCGAGGGGATAGGGCTTGCCGGGCCAGACGGCGGTGCGCGTGGCGGTTGAGATGGACATCAGGGCAGACTCACCACGGGCACGGGAGATCGGGCGGAACCGCAAGCGGCTTGCGTCGGGCGCAGCGGGTGACCTGGCCGAAGCGGATAGCCACCTCCTGCAATAAAGGAGCGGCACGCCGGTCGCGTCAAGTGCGGAACGCCGCCCCGCCCTTCTCCCTTCGATCGAAACGCACCCGCTAACCGGCCTTGCGTTCCAACACCAGCGTGCCCAGCGGCGGCAGCGTCAGGTTGATGGAGTGCGGGCGGCCATGCCACGCGGTCTCCTCGCTCTCCACGCCGCCGGCGTTGCCGACGCCGCTGCCGCCATACTCGGGGGCGTCGGTGTTCAGCACCTCCTCGTAGCGGCCCGGCAAGGTGACGCCGACGCGATAGCCGTCGCGCGGCATCGGGGTGAAGTTGCAGACCACGACCACATGGTGCTCGGGGTCCTCGCCGCTCTTGCGCAGGAAGGCGAGGACGGAGTTGTCGCTGTCGTTGGCCTCGATCCATTCGAAGCCCGCCGGGTCGCAATCGGTCTGGTGCAGCGGCTTCAGCCCGCGGTACATGCGGTTCAGGTCGCGCACCAACGCGTGAAGCCCCTGGTGCAGCGGCTCCTCCAGCAGGTGCCAGTCCAGGCTGCGCGCCTCGCTCCACTCGCGCCACTGGCCGAACTCGCCGCCCATGAACAGCAGCTTCTTGCCGGGATGGGCGAACATGAAGCCGTAATAGGCGCGCAGGTTGGCGAACTTCTGCCAGTCATCGCCCGGCATCTTGTTGATGAGCGAGCCCTTGCCGTGCACCACCTCGTCGTGGCTGAGCGGCAGGACGAAGTTTTCCGAGAACTGGTAGATCAGGCCGAAGGTGAGCTGGTGGTGGTGGTAGCGGCGGTGGATGGGGTCCTTCGCCATATACTCCAGCGTGTCGTGCATCCAGCCCATGTTCCACTTGTAGCCGAAGCCCAAGCCCCCGAGATAGACGGGCCGCGACACCGCCGGCCAGGCCGTGGATTCCTCGGCCACCGTCATGATGCCCTGGTTCTGGCCGTAGGTCAGCTCGTTCATCCGCTTGAGGAAGGCGATGGATTCCAGGTTCTCGCGTCCGCCGAAGCGGTTGGGAACCCATTCGCCGGCCTTGCGGCTGTAGTCGAGGTAGAGCATGGAGGCCACGGCGTCGACCCGCAGCCCGTCCAGCCGGTAATGCTCCAGCCAGAACAGCGCGTTGCCGAGCAGGAAGTTCTGCACCTCCGTCCGGCCGAAATTGTAGATCAGCGTGTTCCAGTCCTGGTGATAGCCCTGGCGCGGATCGGCGTGCTCGTAGAGATGCGTGCCGTCGAACCAGCCCAGCCCGTGCGGGTCGGTCGGGAAATGGCCGGGCACCCAGTCGAGCAGCAGCCCGATCCCCGCCGCGTGGCAGGCGTCCACGAAATACTTGAAGTCCTCCGGCGTGCCGTGGCGGCTGGTCGGCGCGTACATGCCGATCGGCTGGTAGCCCCAGGAGCCGTCGAAGGGATGCTCGGTGATGGGCAGCAGTTCGATGTGGGTGAAGCCCAGGTCCTTCACATAGGGGACCAGCCGGTCGGCCAGCTCCCGGTAGGTGAGGAAGCGGTCGCCCTCCTCCGGCACCCGCGCCCAGGAGCCGAGATGGACCTCGTAGATGGAGATCGGCGCGGTCAGGTCGGCGCTGGCCGAGCGGGTCCGCTGCCATTCGGCGTCCTGCCAGTCGTAGGACGGCAGCCCGTGCACGACGGAGGCGGTCTGCGGACGGAACTCCGCCTGGAAGGCGTAGGGGTCGGACTTCAGCGGCAGCAGATCGCCGCCCGCCCCCTTGATCTCGAACTTGTAGCGCTGGCCGACGGTGGCGTGGGGAACGAAGATCTCCCACACGCCGGCTTCCATCCGCTTGCGCATCGGCAGGCGCCGTCCGTCCCACTCGCAGAAATCGCCGACGACGCTGACCCGCCGGGCGTTGGGCGCCCAGACGGCGAAGGCCACGCCGGCCACCCCGTCGATCTCCCGCGGGTGGGCGCCCAGCCGCTCGAAGCTCTTGAGATGGGTGCCCTCGGCCAGCAGATGGATGTCCAGCTCGCCCAGGACGGACCAGAAGCGGTAGGCGTCCTCGAACTCCACCGTCGCCAGCGGGAACTGGACGCGCAGGCGGTAGCGGAAGCGTTCCTTGCGGTCGGGCAGGACGGCGACGAAGAAGCCCTCGTCGTGGACCTTGTCGGCCTCGCCCACCGGGTCGCCCGACGCGCTGTCGACCACCCAGAGCTTTTCCGCGCCGGGGATGAAGGCGCGGACCTCGACGGGCTGGTCCTTGCCGGACTGGTGCATGCCCAGGATCGCGAAGGGATCGCCGTGGTCGGCGCGGACGATGGCCTCGATGCCGCCGCTCAACGGCGACACGGCCTTCGGCGACGCCCCCTGCGCCTTGGCACGGTTTCCCGTTCGGATGTCGTTCGGCATCGGCTGACCTTCCCCTACCCTTGCTCGTTCTTGGGGTGTGAACATAGCGCCGGGGCGTTTGTCACACCACGCCCGCGGCGTCCTATGCCCCGTTTCGGGTTTTCGCCTCAGGACTCGCCGTCCAGAAGCCCCAGCACGCCCTTCACCGGAATGCCGATCCAGTTCGGCCGGTTGGCGGCCTCGTAGGCGATCTCGTACAGCGCCTTCTCCATCAGGAACAGCGCCAGCAGGCGGCGATCCGTTGCGGTTCCGTCCGGCACGTCCGGGCAGGCCCCCATGGCGGCTCGGTAGGCCTCCAGGAAGCTCTGCATGCTGCGCCGCTCCCAATCGAGCGCCGCCTCCATCACAGCACCGGCCTCCTCCAGCACGCCCGTCTCGTCGATCCGGAACAGCGCCGCCCAGGTGGCGTAGTTGAAGGAGCGCAGCATCCCCGCCACGTCGCGCAGCGGGCTGTGCTTGGCCCGGCGCTCCTCCAGCGACTTCGCGGGCTCGCCCTCGAAATCGATGATGTACCAGTCGTTCTGGGCGCGCAGCACCTGCCCCAGATGATAGTCGCCATGGATGCGGGTCTTGTCGCCCTGCGGCGGGGTGTCGGCCAGCTCGGCCAGACGATTCATCACGTCGGCGCGGCGGGCCAGCAGCGATTCCGCCTGCTCGCGCACGGCGGGGGCCAGACGGTCGAGGGCGCCGGGCAGCGCGGCGAAGGCGGCCTCGGCCTGGCGGCGGGCGGCCTCGCCCCAGCCCTTCAGGTCGTCGGCGGTGACCGGCTCCGGATCGAAGGCCGGATCGCCGGTCCGCTTCGCCAGCGCGCAATGGAGTTCCGCCGTGCGCTGGCCGAGCGTCGCCATCATGGCGGCGTGCATGCCGAAAGGTTCGCCCTCGGTCGGTTCCTCCGGATCGTGGGCGAGGCCGAGACGGATGTCGTCCAACTCGCGCACCAGCGAGTCGACGGTGCTGCTCCAGCCGTCGCCCTGGTTGCGGACGAATCCCTGGAGCACGAACAGCGCGGTCGGCGTGCCGTCCTCCGCCACATGCTCGACGGAGCCGAGCAGCGGCGGCGTGTTCTGGAAGCCCGCCACCTCGGTCAGGAAGCGGCCGACCTCAAGCTCCGGATGGGCGCCGGGGGTCAGGCGGCGGAACGCCTTCAGCACGGCCTGGCTGCCGACCAGGATGGAGCTGTTGCTCTGCTCCACGCCCAGGCGGCGGATCTCGGTGTCGTCGTCCACCGTCAGGTCGGCCATGCAGGCCGTGGGCGAGAAGCGCAGATGCCCGTGCGATGCCGGGATCTCCCGCCCCTCGCGCAGGGCGGCCAGCAGGCTGCGGGTGAAGGCGTCGGCCTGCATCGCGTCGTAGATGGCGCCGGTGCGCGGACCGCGCCGGGCCTTGGCCAGCGTGAAGGGCAGCAGCGGCCAGCCGGTGTTGCCGGCGTTCTCCTCCCAGCTCATGGCGAGCGGCAGGAAGTAGGACTGCGTGCCGCCGCCGGAAAGCTCGACGTCGGTGTGGAGCAGCATGAAACCGTCGCCCGGCCCGTTCAGCCGCGCGGACACCGGAACATGCGCGCGCTCGATCCGGCGATCCTTGGCGGCGAACCAGCGCTGCTGCGGCAGGTAGGCCTGCAGGATGTCGCGCGCGAGCTCGGCCTCGGCGCGCCCGCTGATCAGGCTCTTCCAGCCGTCGCGCACCACGACCGTCAGCAGGTCGGGCACCGGTTCCGGCATCGTCTCGTGCCAGGACGGAAGCGCCGCCTCGGCGGCCAGCGCGAACCAGTAGAAGCCGTAGGCCGGGATGGTCAGCAGGTAGGGCAGGTCGCCGACCGGCGGGAAGACCGTCCGGCCCAGCATCTCCACCGGCACGCGGCCGCGGAACTGCTTGAGGTCCAGCTCCACCGCCTGGGCGGAGCGGGACAGGTTCGCCACGCAGAGGATGACCTCGTCGCCCTCCTCCGTCGAATGGCAGCGCAGATAGGCCAGGACCTTGCGGTTGCCCGGATAGAGGAGCTGGAAGCTGCCGCGCCCGAAAGCCTTGTGCTGCTGGCGCACGGCGATCAGCCGCTTCATCCAGTTCAGAAGCGAGGACGGGCTGCGCTGCTGCGCCTCGACGTTGATGGCCTGGAAGCCGTAGATCGGGTCCTGGATCGCCGGCAGGTACAGCCGCGCCGGGTCGGCGCGGGAGAAGCCGCCGTTGCGGTCGGGCGACCACTGCATCGGCGTGCGCACGCCGTCGCGGTCGCCGAGATAGATGTTGTCGCCCATGCCGATCTCGTCGCCGTAATAGAGCACCGGCGTGCCCGGCATGGACAGCAGCAGGCTCTTCAGCAGCTCGATCTTGCGGCGGTCGTTCTGCAGCAGCGGGGCGAGGCGCCGCCGGATGCCCAGGTTGATCCGCATCCGCCGGTCGGCGGCGTAGAAGTCCCAGAGATAGTCCCGCTCGCGGTCGGTCACCATCTCCAGCGTCAGCTCGTCATGGTTGCGCAGGAAGATGGCCCACTGGCACTCGTCCGGGATGTCCGGGGTCTGGCGCATGATGTCGGCGATGGGGTGCCGGTCCTCCATGGCGACGGCCATGTAGATGCGCGGCATCAGCGGGAAGTGGAAGGCCATGTGGCATTCGTCCCCGCCCTTCTCCAGGTCGCCGAAATAGGGCAGCACGTCCTCCGGCCACTGGTTCGCCTCGGCCAGCAGCATGCGGTCGCCGTAGCCCTTGTCGATCTCCGTGCGGATCGCCTTCAGGACGTCGTGGGTTTCCGGCAGGTTCTCGTTGTTGGTGCCCTCGCGCTCCTTCAGGTAGGGCACGGCGTCGAGCCGCAGCCCGTCCACCCCCATGTCCAGCCAGAAGCGCATGACGTTCAGCACCTCCTGGAGGACCTTCGGGTTATCGAAGTTCAGGTCGGGCTGGTGCGAGTAGAAACGGTGCCAGAAATAGGCCTGCGCCTCGGAATCCCATGTCCAGTTGGACTTTTCCGTGTCGCAGAAGATGATGCGGGTGCCCTGGTACTTCTGGTCGGTGTCGGACCAGACATAGAAATTCCGGTGGTTCGATCCCGGCTTGGCCAGACGGGCGCGCTGGAACCACGGGTGCTGGTCGGAGGTGTGGTTGATGACCAGTTCCGTGATGACGCGCAGGCCGCGGTCGTGGCACTCGCGCAGGAACCGCTTGAAGTCCTGGAGATTGCCGTAGGACGGGTTGACCGCCTTGTAGTCGGCGATGTCGTAGCCGTCGTCGCGCAGCGGCGAGGGGTAGAAGGGCAGCAGCCACAGCGTGGTGACGCCAAGCTCCTGGATGTAGTCGAGCTTCTGCGTCAGGCCGGCGATGTCGCCGATGCCGTCGTTGTCGGCGTCGAAGAACGCCTTAACGTGAAGCTGATAGATGACCGCGTCCTTGTACCAGAGCGTGTCGTTCCGATCGATCCGGCCATTGTCCGAGTTCTTCATCCGCCGCCGTCGCTCCGCTGGTCTGGTGGAGCGGGGCCGCCGCACGGGCGGGGAATCCCGCGCCCATCCGGCAGCCGCGCCACATCATAAACCAGTTAGAGTTGGGTCCGTTCCACGGCAAAGGCAACGTTGGACGTGAAACCTGCGATGGCGGACCACCATCGGAGGCGGTGCCGGGCTCAGGCGGAGGTCCGCTTCCGCTTGGCGCCTTGGGTCAGGCTCCGGTAGACGCCCTGATCCTCTTCGATGAAATGGGCGATCAGCCGATGCTCGACCCAGTTGGTCAATTCGTTGGGCGTGCAGAAGACCACCCCGTACGGCCCCTCGAACCGCAGCGCCAAAAGTTCCTCGGTGATCTCCCGGTGCAGCCGCTTGTGCTTCTCGACGGCGCTGCTCTTGGCGTCGATCCAGAACTGCTCCTCGTCGGAGAAATGCTCCGCCGTGTACTTGACCAGGGCGGCGAAGGCGTTTTGGATGATCTTGTAGCCCTGCCCCGCCGCCACAGCCATGTGCAGCAGCCCGGCCAGTTCCAGAAGGGTCCGGTGCTGTTCGTCGATGGATTCGTTTCCGACCGTGTATTCGGACTTCCACGGGAATCGGGCGGATGGCTGCATAGGGGGCCTGCCGACGAACGGCTGTGCTGAAGGTGTGGGGACGCCGCAAGATATCATTCCGAACCGTCCGCCGGGGTCGGACAACTTGCCGCAAATCGAATCCCCGCCCAGCGCGATAAATGCAATTTTTGGCAAATTATCTCAAACAAGCCGGGTCAGCCTTCCACCGGTTTCGTCATGTAGGTCATCCCGCCGCCGTAGGAAGCGAGCTTCGCCGCCAGCCCAGCCCCGCCGTCATGGGGCAGGAATCCCTGCGCGTCCCAGAAGGCCCGCGCGCCGGGGGTGGAGGTCAGGGCCAGCCAGCGCACCCCCTGCCGCGCCGCCAGCGCGTTCATGCGCTCCAACGCCGCCGCTCCCAGCCCCAGTCCCCGGGCCGCCGGCAGCAGGGCGACGTCGTGCAGGTAGAGGCAATCCGGCGAATCCGGCAGCGTGCCGAGCGGCGAATCGAGCGGCGGCGGAACGCCCAGCCGGCCCGGATGCAGGACGATGTAGCCGATGCAGGTTACGTCCCCCTCCGCCCCGGTCTGTTCCGCCATGGCGCAGCCGTCCGGGTAGAGGGCCAGCCGCTCGGCGAAGACGGCGCGGTCCTCCGGGTAATCGGGGTGCACGACCTCGGCGATGGCCATCACGCGATCCAGGTCCGCCTGTTCCATGGGGCGCCAGCCCGCCTTCATCCGCATTCTCCCATCCTCCCTGCCCTTTCCAGCCTTCCAGCCCACCATCCGGGCGCGCTATGGTGGCCGTTCGCCCACCAGCCGACCGGAGGACCACCCATGACCGACACCGCCGCGGCGAGCCTGCTGCCCAAGGTGCGGACCATCGCCCACGAAGCGGGTCAGGTGATCCTGCGCTTCTACAACGACGGCATCGACGCCGCCACAAAGGTCGACGGCAGCCCGGTCACCCAGGCCGATCTGGCCGCCGAGCACGTCATCACCCCGGCCCTGCACCACATCGCCCCCGGCATCCCGGTGGTGGCGGAGGAGGCCGTGGCCGCCGGGAACAGGCCGGACATTTCCGGCGGGCGTTTCTGGTTGGTCGATCCGCTCGACGGCACCAAGGAGTTCATCAACCGCAACGGCGAATTCACCGTCAACATCGCCCTGATCGACGGCGGACGACCGGTCCTGGGCGTTGTCTACGCGCCCGCCACCGGTGACCTTTACGCCGCCTGCGGGGCCGGTACCGCCGTCCATTGGGTGGAAGGCCGCCACGACTACCCGATCCAGGTGCGCAAGCCGCCCCCCGACGGCCTGACCGTGGTCGCCAGCCGCTCCCACGGCAGCGGCGGCGAGTTGGAAGGCTTCCTCGCCGGCTACACGGTGAAGGACCGCGTGACCTGCGGCAGCTCGCTGAAATTCTGCACGGTGGCGTCGGGCAAGGCCGACCTCTACCCCCGCTTCGGCCCGACCAGCGAATGGGACACCGCCGCCGGCCACGCCATCCTCGCCGCCGCCGGCGGGCGGGTGGAGCAGCCCGACGGCTCGCCCTTCCTCTACGGCAAGGCCGACATCCTAAACCCCCATTTCGTTGCGTATGGATGGTGACGACCCTGTGCGAGGCGGCCGTTGCGGTGCTGACCACCGCGGCGCCGCTGGAGAAGGTGCGCCTGACGCGGGACTACGCCGCGGCGTGGCGCGATGGCCGCATCGCCGCGTTCGGCGCGCTGGCCCCGCCGGAGCGCCCCGCCCGTCCGGAGCGCCCGCCGCTGATGCTGCCCCGCGACATGCCCAAGCGCGGGCGCGGCGGCAGCGCGCAGAACCGTCTCGCCCTGCTGCACGCCCTGGCCCACATCGAGCTGAACGCCATCGACCTCGCCTGGGACATCGTGAGCCGCTTCGTCGGGGAGGGGATGCCCAAGGGCTTCACCGACGACTGGGTGCAGGTCGCCGACGACGAGGCCCGGCATTTCCAGATGCTGGAGGAGCGGCTGAACCAGCTCGGTTCCGGCTATGGCGAGCTGCCGGCCCATGACGGGCTGTGGCAGGCGGCGACGACCACCGCCCACGACCTTGCCGCCCGGCTGGCCGTGGTGCCGATGGTGCTGGAGGCGCGCGGGCTCGACGTGACCCCGGAGACCGTCCGCCGCCTGCGCGAGTTCGGCGACGCGGAGAGCGCCGCCCTGCTCCAGATCATCCACGACGAGGAGATCACCCACGTCGCCGCCGGACGCCGCTGGTTCGGCCATCTCTGCGCCAAGCGCGGCGTGGACCCGGTGGAGACGTGGCAGGATCTGGTGAAGCGGTATTTCCGCGGCGGCCTGAAGAAGCCCTTCAACGTGCCCAGCCGCCAAGCCGCCGACTTCGGCCCGGAATTCTACGAGCCGATCGCGGAGTGACGCCCATGTCCTCGCTTCCCTCTCCCGCCCCGGGAGAGGGAAGCCCGATTCAGCCCCCCAACAGCTTCGGGTTGGCGATGCCCAGCCGGGCCTGGACGATCTCCTCCAGACATTCCATCAGCACATCCTGGCCGTCGTGATCGAAGTCGCCCGCGGCGATCTCGATGCACAGCCGGTGCTGCAGGGCCTCCACCCGCTGGCGCAGGTCGGCGCCGGACAGGCTGTCGTCGGCGTCCTCGCCGTAGAGCAGGGCGAGCGCCGCCAGCATGGCGTGGCCGGCCTCGTCCGCTCCGGCCAGCTCGCGCTGCACGATGCCGAGCGCGTTGGCGATCATCAGCGCCGTGTAGCGCTGGGCCGGCGGGATGTGGGGAAGCAGGTCCGTCCGGAAGGTTTCCGCGGTGATGCCCAGCAGCTCCTGGGCGTTCGGGCTGGTGCGCATCAGGCCACCCTCTCTTCGTCGGCATCGCCGGCGGGTGCGGCACCCACCGCCGCCGGGGCGGACGCCGTCAGTCCCAGCCCGTGGATGTGCCGCAGCAAATCCAACTCGATTTCCGGCAGCATCCGCCCGGTCAGCGCCAGCTCCAACGATCGCTCCTCCCCCGAGGTGTGGCGGCGCCCCTGGAGGACCGCGATGGCCGCCCAGCGCATGTAGGCGGCGGTTTCCCAATAGGCGACCGCCCGCGGGTCCACCCGGCGGCCCGACGTCTCCTCATAGCCGGCATAGAAGTCCTCACGACCGGCCAGTCCGCCCGCCTCGCGGTCGTGGCGCCCGAACCGCCAGGAGCGGGCGCAGAACCAGCCGAGATCCTCCATGGGATCGCTGAACCCCGCGAACTCCCAATCCAGGATGGCGGTCAGGCCGCCGTCCTTCACCAGATAGTTCCCGGTGCGGTAGTCGCGGTGGCACAGCACCAGTTCGCCCGGCGGCGGCGCGTGGATTTCCAGCCAGCGCAGGCCCCAGGCCAGCACGGCGTCCCGCAGCGCCAGATCGCCCAGCCAGTCGCGGTAGGCGTGGACGCAGTCGAGCCCAGGCGACGCGGCCGGCACCGGCAGGTCCTCCAGCCCCGGCGTGTCCGGCCCGGCCTTGTGCAGGCGGCCGAGTTGGCGGCCAAGCTCGCGGGCGAGTCCGCGCTGCGGCTGGTCGGCCTTCACCACCTTGTGCCCGGCGCCGATGCCCTCGGCGCGGCGCATGATGTAGAAGTCGGCGCCGAGGACCGCCGGGTCGCCGCAGGCGGCGATGGGTTCGGGCGCGGCCACCCCGGCGCCGAAGGCGGCGCGCAGCACGGCGAACTCCTGCGCCTTGGAGATGCTGGCCTTCATGCCGGACGTGGCGCCGCCGCCCGGCTGGGCGCGCAGCACGCAGGCGTGCCGACCGGCCTGCGGCCCGCCGTCGATGTCCAGAGTCACCGCGAGGTTGAGCGAGATGGCTCCCCCGCCCAGGGTGCCTTCGTCGGCCACCGACACGCGCGTCGCGCCGGTCGCCCCGGCCAGCCACGATTCCAGCCGCGGCCGGCTTTCCCCGTCGATCAGTGCGCCCATCCCGTCACCCCCAGGCCCAGAAGCCGTCACCCTCGTCCATGTAGAATCGCGCCAGGACCATCTTGTGGACCTCCGACGCCCCGTCCACCAGCCGGGCCTGCCGGGCGTAGCGGTACATCCACTCCAGCGCCGTGTCCTTCGAATAGCCCCTGGCCCCGCAGAGCTGGATGGCCGTGTCCACCGCCTTGTGCAGCGTGTCGGCGACATGGACCTTGGCCATCGACACCTCCTTGCGGGCGAAGTCGCCGCGGTCGAGCTGCCACGCCGCCTTCATGATCAGCAGGCGCCCGATCTCGATCTGCATGGCGACGTCGCCCATCATCCACTGCACGCCCTCGTGCCCGGCCAGCGTGGTGCCGAAGCTCTCGCGCTCGCGCACATAGCCGGCGGCGATCTCCATGGCCCGCTTCGACAGGCCGGTCCAGCGCATGCAATGGGTCAGCCGCGCCGGGCCGAGGCGGATCTGGGTGGCCTTCAGCCCGTCGCCGACGGTCATCAAGACGTTCTCGTCGGAGACTTCCAGCCCGTCGAAGCGCAGCTCGCAATGGCCGCCATGCTCCTCCGGCCCCATGATCGGGATGCGGCGGACGATCTCCCAGCCCGGCTGGTCCTTGTCGAACAGGAAGGCGGTCAGCCCCTTGCGCTTGTCGTCGGAGGTGCGGGCGATCAGGATGAAATGCTGCGCCTCGCCCGCGCCGGTGATGAACCATTTGTGGCCGGAGATCACCCAGCGGTCGCCCTTCCGTTCCGCACGGGTCTTCATCATCGAAGGGTCGGAGCCACCGCCGGGATGCGGCTCGGTCATCGCGAAGGCGGAGCGGACCCTGCCGTCGAGGATGGGCTGGAGCCAGCGCTCCTTCTGCGCCTCGGTCGCCACCTTGTTGAGAAGCTGCATGTTGCCGTCGTCGGGGGCGGCGCAGTTGAAGCAGACCGGTCCGAAGATGGAGCGGTTCATCTCCTCGTAGGCGGCGGCCATGCCGACGATGCCCAGCCCCTGCCCGCCGCGATCCTTCGGCATCTGCGGCGCCCACAGACCGGCGGCCTTCACCTCCCCACGCAGGCGCTCCAGCAGAGCGGGCGCGATGTTCTCGTGCTCGTCGTAGGAGGCCGGGTCGGCTTCCAGCGGCAGGATGCGCTCCTCCACGAAGGCGCGCACGCGGCGGCGGAACTCCTCGATCGGCGGCGGCAGGCTGAGATCCATCGGTTCGGGTCCTCTCCGTCGTTTTCTTTTTGATTACAAGGTGCTGACCAGATGCCCGCCGTCCACCGGCACGACCGCCCCGGTCATGTAGGCCGAGGCGTCGGAGCAGAGCAGCAGCAGCGGCCCGTCGAGGTCCGTCAGCCGCCCCAGCCGCCGCTGCGGCACCCGCCGGATCAGGGACTGCCCGGCGTCGGTCGCCAGGAAGTCGCGGTTCAGGTCGGTCTCCATGTAGCCGGGGGCCAGCGCGTTGACGCGGATGCCGTGGCGTGCCCATTCCAGGGCCAGCGCCTGGGTGAGCTGCGCCAGGGCGGCCTTCGACGCGGCGTAGGCCGCGACATGGCCGGCCACCCGCAGCCCGAGGATGGAGGCGATGTTGACGATCGAACCGCCCCGTCCCTGCTCCCTCATCACGCGCGCCGCCGCCTGCGCGGTGAGGAAGGCGCCCTTCAGGTTGGTGTCGATCACCCGGTCCCACTCCTCTTCGGTGTGGTCGAGCGCCGCCTTGGAGACCGTGGTGCCGGCGTTGTTGACGAGGATGTCGAGTCCGCCGAGCGCGCTCGCGGCCATCTGGACGCCATCGCGGACGGAGGCGGCGTCGGTGACGTCCAGCGGCACGGCGATGGCCTGCCCGCCCGCCGCCCCGATCTCCGCGACGGCGGCGTCCAGGCTCTCGCGCCGCCGCGCCGCCAGCGCGACGCGCGCGCCCGCCGCCGCGAGCACGCCCGCGAAGTGGCGGCCCAGCCCGGAGGAGGCCCCGGTGACCAGGGCGGTGCGGTTGGTGAGGGTGAGGATCATGGGGGTCCTGGGTTTGTGACGGTGGGGTTCATGCGTCGGGCCCCCTCCCTAGCCCTCCCCCGCTGCCCAGGGGAGGGAACGTCTCCTCCCCCTGCGAAAGCGGGGGGAGGTCGGGAGGGGCGCAAATGCCCCTCTCACAACCCCCTCGCCTGCTCGCGCAGCACGAACTTCTGGATCTTCCCGGTCGAGGTCTTCGGCAGGGCCCCGAACACCACCGTGCGGGGCGCCTTGAAATGGGCAAGATGGTCGCGGCACCAGCCGATCACCTCGGCCTCCGTCACCCGCCCTTCCGATCCCGGCTTCAGCGTGACGAAGGCGCAGGGAGTCTCGCCCCATGTCGGGTCGGGACGGGCGACGACGGCGGCCTCCATGACGTGGGGGTGCTTGTAGAGAACCTCCTCGACCTCCAGCGAGGCAATGTTCTCGCCGCCGGAGATGATGATGTCCTTGGCGCGGTCCTTGATCTCGACGTAGCGATCGGGGTGCAGCACGGCGAGATCGCCGGTGTGCAGCCAGCCGTCGCGCAGCGCCTCGTCGGTCGCCGCCGGGTTCTTCAGATAGCCCTTCATCACCGTGTTGCCGCGCAGCGCCAGCTCGCCCAGCGTCTCGCCGTCGGCGGGCACGGCGCGGCCGGTGTCGGGGTCGAGCACGGTCTGCTCGGACATGGTGACGTTCGGCACGCCCTGGCGCGCCATCTTCACCGCCCGTTCCTCAAGCGGCAGATCCGCCCAGCTGTCCTGCCACGCGCAGCCGGTGGAGGGGCCGTAGCATTCCGTCATGCCGTAGAGGTGGGTCAGGCGGAAGCCCATCCGTTCCATTCCCGCGATCACCGCGCTGGGCGGCGCCGCGCCGCCGGTCGCCACCTGCACCGGGCCGTGGTCGAAGCCGCGCTTCACCGCGTCCGGCGCGTGGATCAGCATGGTCAGCACGACCGGCGCGCCGCAGAGATGGGTGACCTTCTCCTCGGCGCTCAGCCGGAAGATCGCCGCCGGGTCGACGGCGCGCAGGCAGACATGGGTCGCCCCCACCGCCGTCACCGCCCAGGGATAGGTCCAGCCGTTGCAGTGGAACATGGGCAGCGTCCACAGATAGACGCTGTCGGGCCGCAGCCCGAAGGTGATGACGTTGCCGAGCGCGTTCAGATGGGCGCCGCGGTGATGGTAGAGAACGCCCTTGGGGTTGCCGGTGGTGCCGGAGGTGTAGTTGAGCGCGATGGACTCCCACTCATCCTCCGGCGTGCGCCAGGGCGCCTCGGGATCGCCGGTCTTGAGGAAATCCTCATACTCCAGATCGCCCAAGGGGTCGGCGTCCTGCGCCGCCGGGTCGTCGATCCACACCACCCGTGGCGGCGCCGCCATGCGCTCCAGCGCGGCGCGGGCCACCGTGGACAGGCCGCGGTCCACCAGGAACAGGCGGCTTTCGGCGTGCTCCAGGATGAAGGCGACGGCGGGCGGGTCGAGCCGCGTGTTGATGGCGTTCAGCACCGCCCCGGCGCCGGGGATGCCGAAATGCGCCTCCAGCATCGCCGGGGTGTTGAAGGCCAGGACGGACACCACCTCGCCCGGCCGGACGCCGGCCCCGGTCACCGCGGAAGCCAGCGCGCGGGCGCGGCGCTCGACCTCCGCCCAGCTCCGCCGCAGGGGGCCGTAGACCACGGCGGTCTTGTCCGGATAGACCATCGCGGAGCGGCGCAGGAAGTCCAGCGGCGTCAGCGGCACATGGTTGGCCGTGCGCCTGGATAGGTCTGCGGACGGAGTGGTGGCGTCCACGCTCGTCTCCTTCCCTGTTCTGCGGTCCCCGCTCTCGGGCCGGCGCCTCATACCGGACGCCTTGCTGATGATGGTAGTCACGAACCATTGGGCAGGACAAGATTCACCTTCGGTCGGTCCCTTTCCCTATGCCCGCAAGAACGTGGCAGGGCCGGGCGTGCGCGTTACCGCCTCTGGCGCCGCGGTCGCGGGCCGTCCGCCCGCTACACTGTCCGGCATCGAGCCGTATGGGGGCGACCATGACGACGGTGCGGATCGCGTTCGACAAGGAACTGGTGCTGTCCGGGCATTTCCTGCTGAAGCATCTGGATAAGCCGGAGTTGCAACGCCTCGCCGCCAGCGCCCGGCTGGCCTATTTCCGGCCCGGCGCGGTCATCTTCCAGAAGGGCGACCCCGGCGACAGCATGATGGCGGTCATCCGCGGGCGGGTGAAGATCTGCTCCCACTCCACCGACGGCAAGGAGCTGGTGCTGAACATCATCAACAAGGGCGGCCTGTTCGGAGAGATCGCCCTGCTCGACGGGGAGCCGCGGACCGCCGACGCCGTGGCGCTGGAGGAGACCGACCTTCTGGTGCTCGACCGCTCGAAGTTCGTGCCGCTGCTCAACGAGCGTCCGGCGGTGGCGCTCCAGCTCATCACGGTGCTGTGCAAGCGCCTGCGCCAGACCAGCGAGCATCTGGAGGACACGCTGTTCCTGGAGGCGTCGTCGCGCTTCGCCCGCGCGCTGATGCGGCTGGCCGACGTGTTCGGCAAGCCGGTGCCGGGCGGGCTGAAGCTGGACATCAAGCTGTCGCAGCAACAGCTGGGCTGTCTGGTCGGTGTGTCACGGGAGAGCATCAACAAGCTGCTGGGCGAATGGCAGCGCAACGGCGTGATCGCCGTGGAGTCCGGGCGGATCACCCTGCTCGACCGCGACGCGCTGGAGGAGATCGCCGAGGCGAATGGGTGAGGTGTCGCGTCGGGCCCCCACCCCGGCCCTCCCCCGCTGGGCGGGAGAGGGTGCCTTCTGCGAAGCGTCGTCCGTCCCCTCCCCTGCGTCAGCGGGGGAGGGTCAGGGAGGGGGCTCGCCTCAACCACTCCCCCTCAATTTAACTCCCGCAGCACCCTCATCCCGTTGTTCAGGTACCGCACGTCGGGATCGTAGAACAGCCGCGCCGTGTCGGTGATGTCGGTCAGGCCGCCCCGCCAGGACCCGCCGCGCAGCACGCGCTCCCGGCAGGTGGCCGAGGTCCAGGCGCTGCCGTCCGTGGGCGCGCCCGCATAGTCCGCGTGCCAGCAGTCGGCGACCCACTCCGCCACGCCGCCGTTCATGTCGTGCAGCCCGAAGGGGTTCGGCTTGTAGCTGCCGACCGAGGCGGGGGTCAGCCGCTCCTGCGCGCCGCCGCAGTCCTTGCAGTTGGCGAGCGTCCCCGTCTGGCCCTCCCACCAGTAGCGGCCGGTCGTGCCGCCGCGCGCCGCGTATTCCCATTCGGCCTCGGACGGCAGGCGGTAGCGCTGGCCGGTCTTCTGGCTCAGCCACTTCGCGTAGGCCTGGGCCTCCAGCCAGGAGATGTTGTGGATCGGGGTGCTGTCGGTGGGTTTGGTCATGCGCGGCATGCCGCCGGCGCAGCCCCCGCCCTCCACGCAGGCGCGCCATTCGGCCACCGTCACCTCGTAGGCGCCGAGCGCGAAGGGCTTGGCGATGGTCACCTTGTGCACCGGGCGTTCGGAACGGTCGCCCTGGTCGCTGCCCATGGAGAAGCTGCCGGGCGCGATGCGCACCATCACCGGGCAGTCCGGGCAGTCCTGGAAGCTGGCGGACTTGCTGTGGTTGCGCACCGCGCTGTTCCCGTTGCCGGCCGGGGGTGCCGCCGCGACCTGCTCTGGGGCGGGCGTCGGCTGGGGCGGTACCGGTGAAGGCGGCGCCGGTGAAGGCGGTTTCGCCGCCTCGACGACCGGGGCGGGGATCGGTGGGGGGGAGGGAGCTTTGGGCGGCGGTTGCGGCGCCGCCGCGACCTCCGGCGGCTTGGCGGCGGGGGTGAGCGCACCCAGCTTCTCCCGCGCCGGCTTGGCGTAGGTGCCGTTCCCGAACAGCCGCAGGAAGGCCTCGAAATCGGCGGGCTCGCGGCTGCCCTTGACCATCTGCCACAGCGATTCCTCCAGCGCCGGCGCGGCCGGGGCGGCGCCCGGCAGGGCGATCTCCAGCGTCACCGTGCCGATGGCCTTGCCGCCCTTGCCGTCCTCCACCTGATAGGTGAAGGCACCGGCGGCACCCGCCCGCTCCTGCTCCGGGTCGAAGGTCAGCCGGGTCAGAGCCTCGGCCGGCAGCCGGTCGCCGGGGCGGATCAGGGTGGCGCCGTCGCGCACCTTGCCGCGGTCGGGCACGGCGGTGACGGTGATGGTCAGCGGGTCGCCGTCGGGGTCCACCGGCGCCTCGATGGCCAGGGGATTCGGCAGGGCGCGGACGGTGCGCGCGCCGGCGACGACCGGCGGGCGGTTGCTCGGCTTGATGGTGATCGCCACGCCGCCCCGCACCACGCCGCCCCGCCCGTCCATAATCGCGAAGTCGAACCGCCCGGCGTCCCCCACGACCGTCGCGTCCGGCTTGAAGCTGGTGGCGGCAAGCTGCTCCACGGTCAGATAGTCGCCGATCAGCACGATGCGGTCGCCGATGCGCACGCTGCCGCCGCGCGGCAGGCCGGAGATCTGGGCGAAAAGCTGGTCGTCGTCGGGATCGGTCGGGCGCCCGATGCGCAGCGGCTCGGCATCGGCGCGGTCGGACAGCTCCAGCGGGCGGATCTCGCCGAGCACCGGCGGCCGGTTGGGCGGGCGCGGGTTGAAGTAGAAGGGCGCCGCCCCCAGCGAGCCGAAGATGTAGGGCTCCTGCCGCCCGTTGGTCGCCTGCCGCACGGTGTCGCGCACGTTGCGGAAGAACAGGCTTAGCTCCAGCCCCGGCGTCTGGAGGTGCTGGAGCAGCGCGTCGGTGTAGGGGCTGTGGTCGCCCTGCCCGTCCTCGGCCAGCTGGTCGGCGCGGGTGGCCATGGCGACCAGCGTGTCGCTGGGCGTGTCGTCGACGCGGGCGAAGCCGTAATTGACCTGGATGCGGTTCTGCCCGGCCTGCTTCAGCCGATCCACGAAGGGGTTGTTGCGGCAGGAGTCGAGCATCAGGATGCCCAGCTTGCGCGCCTGCGACAGCTCGCCCAGCATCAGGTTCAGCGGCATCGCCTCGTAGACGAGGTCGCGCTCGCGCTCCAGCTTGGCGTCGGCGGGAACGATGTAGTTGTTGCCGCCCACCTGGAGGCCGTGCCCGGCGTAGAAGATCACCGCCACGTCGGCCTGCGAGGCGCGAATGCCGAAGTCGCGCAGCGCCCGCTCGAAGCCGCGGTTGTCCATGTCGAACTTCTCGTCCACGTCGAACTGCAGCTTGCGCAGCGCCTCGGCGATGGCCTTGGCGTCGTTGACCGGGTTCTGGAGTTCGGGGGCGAATTCGTACTTGCCGATGCCGACGACCAGCGCGATGCGCTTCTCCGGGGACTGGGAGGCCTGGGGCGGCGGAGGCTGGGAGGCCGGGGATTGGGCGGCCGCGCCCGGCGCCCAGACGAGGAGCCCCACCAACAGCAGGGCAAGGGCGACCGACCAGCGGCCTGCGCCCGAACAACGCTGCGTCAAGGGTCCGTCGAACATCGGCCGGCTCCATGGTGGGAAGGCGGTTGCGCACCCCATACCCGGCACCTGTCGGCATAAAATTGCCAATTAGCCGATCTTAATATTTCGATTCCTGCGCACCAAGCGTTCATTCAGCCTAATCCCGAATACGGAGAAGGGCGGTCATTCCCCGGCCTCCGCCGCGGGCCTCGCCTCCTCCCCCTCGCGGTCGAGGACCAGCCAGGCGCGGACCGCCTTGCGCTTGCCCTTCAGCGCCATCTCGCCGACCGGCAGCCCGGCCACCGTGTCCCGCACCGCGGTCCAGGTCGGCTCCCCGATGACGATCCGGCAATGGGGCGAGGAGCGCATGTCCACCGTCTTGCCCAGCGCCTCCAGCCGGGCCGCCGTGTTGGCGGTGTCGCCGAGCAGCGAATATTCCATGTGCCGCAGCCCGCCCAGGCTGCCCGCCACCAGCGGACCGGTGTGGATGCCGACGCGGATGCCGATGGCCGGCAACCCCTCCGCCTGCCAGCGCTTGTTCAGCTCCCGAAGCTCCCGCCCCATCTGGATGGCGCAGCGCACGGCGCGCTCGGCGTCGGCGTCGATCTCCGCCTGGGTGCTGCGGGCGACGGGGGCGCCGAACACCGCCAGGATGGCGTCGCCGATGAAGCGCAGAACGATGCCCTCATGCGCCGCCACCACCCGCACCATGGCGTCGAGATAGCCCTCCAGCCAGAGGATCAGCGGCTCCGGCTCCAGCGCCTCGCAGACGGTGGTGAAGCCCTCGATGTCGGAGAAGAAGACGGTGGCGGTCAGCTCCTGCGGGCGGGGGCGCCCGCCGGCCAGGAAGGTCGCGCGCTCCCGCCAGATCTCCTCGGCGACGGGTTGGGAGACGTGGTTGGCGAACAGCTGCATCAGGCTGCGGCGGTCGGTGCGCTCCTTCAGCGAGAGATGCGCGGTCATCGCGGCGATGCCGCCCAGCCACGCCGCCGACGGCGCCATCATCGCCACCAGCGGCCCGCCCTGGGCGAACAGCGCCAGCGCCGCCGCCCACAGGGCCAGCAGCCCGAGCAGGCTGGCCGGCACCAGCAGCCACACCGGCCAGCCGGCCACCGCCAGCGCCACTCCCGCGGCGCTCAGCGCCAGCACCAGCGCGACGGCCCAGCCGTCGGACAGGTCGCGGCTGGTCCGCCCGTCGAGGATCTGGGCCAGCGCATGGGCCTGGATCTCCACCCCCGGCGTGGACAGGCCGGCGACCGACAGCGGCGTGCGGTGCTGGTCCACACCGACCAGGACGGTGCCGACCACGGCGATCCGCCCGGCCAGCCAGCCGCGCGGCAGCATCCCCACCATGTCCGCCGGATAGGTCGGGAAGGGCGGCGCGTCCGGCGACGGGCGGGCGTGCCAGTCGATGCGGAAGGGCTCCGCCGCGATCGCCGCCCCTCCGGCCCCCTCCCCTGCAGCCTTTCCGGCGACCTGGGCCAGCCGCGCCGGGAAGCTGGGCAGCCCGTCCGGCCCGCGCGGCACATGCCAGCGCACCGTGCCGTCCAGCCGGTCCTTGGCGAGGTTGGCGTGGCCGTGCGGGATGCCGTCGAGGAACCGCCCGAGGTAGCGGCGCTGCTCCTCGGTCAGCGGCGTGTCGCCGAGCGCCGTGATGGCGACCACCGGCACCGAGGCCCGCTGGATGCGCTGGCGCAGCCGCTCGTCGAGCGCCGGCAGGGTCGGCTGGTCGAACAGGATGTCCAGCCCGATCGCCCGCACCCCCGCCGCCTCCAGCGTCCCCACCAGATCGGCGAGAAAGCCGCGGTCCACCGGCGACCGGCAGGCCAGCGTGGCGAACAGATCCTCCCCCAGCGTGACCAGCACGATGCCGGGATGCTGCGGGGCGGGCGGCGTGAAGTAGGCGATGGCGAGGTCGCGGAAGCTCTCGTCGGCGGAGCGCAGGGGCGGCACCAGCCGGGTCAGCCCCAGCGCCGCCGCCGACACGCCGACCACAGCGGCCAATCCCACGAACCCTCTGGCAAGCCATGGGACCTTCGCCCAATCCAGCCTGCCCCCGGATGTCCCCAACGGCGGCGCCCTCACTCCACGCGCAGGATCACCTGCGCCATCACCAGTTCGGTCTGCTTCAGCGAGGCGAGCGTCCGCTCCAGCCGGGCCGCCGCCTCGTCGGACAGGGGCCGGAAGGCGTCCTGACGCCCCGGCAGGTCGGCGCCGAGATCGCGCCCGGCGGCGAAGCAGCGCACCTCCTGGTCGGCGGACAGGCTCCCCGACCGCTCCGCCGCGCGCAGCGGCACCGGCATGCGGTCGCCGGCCAGCGTCAGGGTGCGGTGCCCCTCCACGAGCGAGCTGGCCGACGGACCCGGCGGGTAGATCGGCGTCAGCTGGCCGCGCGTGTTGCGCAGGTAGCAGTAGAGATGCGCGTCCCGGTTCGTCTGGAGCACCAGCGTCACCGGCTCCCCGGACCGGTAGGTCGGGTAGAGGCCCCGGTCGGTGGCGAGATAGAGGTTCAGCGGCGCCACGCTGTCCCGCACCGGGTCGAGCAGGGCCGCCGCCTGCGCCGCGCAGCCGGCGCCGGCCAGCCGGACGGCCAGATCCGCGCCCTGGCCCGCGCCGGACCCGTCCGCGGCGATCACGCGCAGGGTCAGGCTGTGGCGCACCCGCCCGTCCGGTCCGGCGACGGTGACGGCGGTGCCGTCGCTCATCGGAAGCTCGCGCGGCCAGGGCACCGCGGTTCCCTTGTCCCAGCGCAGCGTGGCGGCGGCCTCGCGCCCCTCCGCGCGCAGGGTGGCCGGGATCAGCGCCGGGTCGGCGGGCTTGCGCAGCAGCACCGTGCCGCCGGACTTCACGCATTGGGTTCCGGCCCGGCCGGGGTCGAGGGTGAAGACCTGCTCCTCCCCCTTCTGCATCGGGCTGCCGACCGCGCGGGCGGCACCCAGGTCGGTCTGGAAGAAGCGCTCGCCACCGACGAGGCTGCCGACGCCGCTCCAGCCCGAGGCGTCGGGCATGCGGTCCAGCGGCCCGTCGAACGGCCCCTTGACCCGCAGCATGCGCCCGTTGGCGAACAGGAACATGGCGTTGGCGCCGTCCGGCACGGTGACGGCGGCGCCGTCGGGGACCAGTTGCCCCTGGGCGTAGCCGGGGGCGGTGGAGGCGACGACCACCGCCGGCTCCGCCGCCGCTCCGCCAGCGGTGACGCCGACTGCTCCGAAAGCGGCCAGGGTGAAGGCCGCCGCCACGAGTCCGCTCATGGTCCTGTGCGCCATGCTGGCCTCCACCGGCGGGGATCGCGGAATCATTGGCGTTTCCCGGACGCCTGTCCAGGCGGCGAAGGGGGAAGGACGGGGCTGGGGACCCGGCCCAAAGAAGGGCGGACACCGTGAACGGACGGGCATGGTCGGACCTCCGAAATGATGCGCGCCGGCCAAAGCGCCGGCCCGTCGAGGCTAGACGGCGCAGGTTGGCGGTGGCTGTGAGACGAACCACAAAGTTGCGCAGGAGTTGGGGTCCCTCCGACGTACTGAGTGTGGCGGGCGCCACAGCGCGGCCCGGTCCAACCCCCTAGAGTGCCGGGCAGGACCGGCGCCCCGTTGGTCCGCCCCATCGCCCGAGGAGACCGACCATGACCGCCCGCCGCACCAAAGCCGACGCCGCCGATGGTTTCGATGACCGCTTCGCCCGTCATGGAATCCTGGAGGTCGCCTATCTGCGGTCGGTGGAGATCGACGGCCTGCCCGCCTACGCCGTGTACGCCGCCAACGGCACCTGCCTGTGGCTGGACACCGACCGCGCCTCGGCGGGGGCGACGCTTCAGGAGCATGGGATGGAGCTGGTCAGCGTGCATTGAGGGGTCGGGGGCAAGGTGTTGCCCCCACCCTCGCCACGTCGTGGGTCCCCTCCCTCCCCCGCTACGCAGGGGAGGGATTTTTCGTGTCAGCAACACCAGTTGCCTCCCCTGCGTGGCGGGGGAGGGTCAGGGAGGGGGCAAGGCACTCAACTCATCCCTTCGGGCTCAACAGGCACGACGTGCGGTTCCGCGTCACGATGGCCAGGCTGTTCTCCGGCTCGCCGGCCCGGCGGAAACGCAACGCGTTCAACTGGCTGGCGACGCTGAGCGACAGGACGTTCAGATCGCTCTCGTCGATGATCTTCTCGCCGTCCTGCCAGCACTGGATGCGCACGCGGCCCTTGGGGACTCCGACGTCGATGCCGCCGGGCTGCACGCCCGCGTCGCTGCTCTTCTTGCGGACCACCGTCGCGTCGGCGGCGCCCCCCACGAGGGGGAGCGCCGCGATCGCCACCAGGAGAAGGAGTTTCCGGACCATGGCGCGCCCTCCCTTCCCTCTCGATCACTGGATGGGCCGGAACTCGACGCGCCGGTTGCGGCTGTCGGTCGGGTCGGGGGTCAGCGGCTGGCTCTTGCCCAGGCCGGCGATGGCGATGCGCTGCGGCTCGATGTGATGGACGCGCACCAGATACTCGCCGACCGACACCGCCCGGCGCTCGGAGAGGGCGAGGTTGTACTGCTCGCTTCCCACGGCGTCGGTGTGCCCTTCGATGACGAGGCGGAGCTGCGGGTCCTGCGACATCAGCCCACCGACGGCGTCGACGTAGGAATAGAACTCCTTCGGGACGTCGGCGGAATTGAAGGCGAAGTTGATGCGGAAGCCGAAGCCGTTGGTCGGGCGTGTCTCCGCCGGGGTCTCCGGCGCGGACAGCGTGGCCGGCTGCACGCCGTTGGCGCGGCGCGGCGCGGCCGGCGGCGGCGCGACGGGCGGGGCCGCGGCCTCCTGCACGGGCGCGCGCTTGGGCTTGGGCTGGGGAGCCGGTTCCGGCTGCGCCGCCGGAGCGGTCGGCGGGCTGTAGCTCTGTTGCGGGGTCGCCTGCTGCTGGGCAGGCGCGCCGTAGTTCACGCTGTCGGTCGGGCGCGGGCGGTTGGCGCTGTTCATGCCGCCGCCGATGATCTCGATGCTGCGGGTGCGGATCTTCGGCTGCTCGGCGCCATCGGTGGGCGCCGGGCCGGGCTTCACCGCCTCGCGCAGCTCGTCCACGGTCGGCGGGCGCTCGAACATCATGACGCGGTTGCCGCCGGAGCCCTCGACGGTCTGCGCCCGCGCGGGAACCGCCATGCAGGCCAGGGCGATCATCGGCAGGGCCAGAGCGGGAAGCGCCACGCCGTTCAGCCGTCGGGCGATGGTCTTGGAGGTCGGTCGCGGCATCGGTGGTCTCCCATGATTCGGCGCCATGATCTGGCGTGGTGTTCGGCTGCCCCCTTCTCTACCCCCGCCCCCGTCCCCGCGCTGTGAGCCGGCCCACAATCCCTGTGCCAAACCCCCTACCGCTGCGCCGACACCGCGGGCAGCACCTGCACGGCCATCTGCCGGCTGCGCACGTTGGTCCCCTGGATGCTGCCGTAGGCGCCCACCACATCGGCCAGCGTCGCGCCGGGAATGGGCTGCAGGTCCTCGGTCTTGTAGCGGTCGGCGATGCGCGTCCCGAGTTCGTCGGGCGAGACGACGCAGGCGATGGTCTCGGAGGCGCCGGGACGGTCCATGCGCAGGTTGAAGGGCTTCTGTGCCCCCGGCGGCACCTCCACCTGCTGGTTGGCCTGGACGAAGCTGTCGGGCTGGAAGCGGTTGGGGAAGATGCGGGCCACCGACCCGGCGGCGTCCTGGTAGTAGCAGTAGACGAAGCCGTTGGCCGTCGGCTGCACCTTGACCACCAGCGCCTCCCCGGCGCGGTAGCGCGGCTGCGGCCCGCGGTCGGAACTGAGCACCAGATCGGGCGGCGCTCCGGCGGGCGCCGGCGTGGCGCGGGGCAGCCCCTCGCCGCCGGCGTTCGACACCGATTGCAGGCGCGGCGCCCCCGGTCCCCTCTCCGACCCCCTTTGGCCGCTGGGCTGGGCGAGCATCCGCTGGTAGAGGTCGAAGTCGATGCGCCCCGTGGCGATCAGGTCGTTGTCCGCCTGATAGCGGGAAATCGCGTCGCGGGTGCGCTCGTCGAGCTGGCCGCTGTCCGGACCGTCGTAGTAGCCCTCGGCCAGCAGGACGCGCTGGACGTAGGCGACGCGCTGCGACGGCGCCATGCCGTCGAACCAGTCGCGCGCCTGCCCGGCGAAGGCCGGGTTGGTCTGGTCGATGCCCAGGCATTGCCAGTAGGGTGTGCGGGTCATCTTTCCCAGCACCTCGATCGTGCTGAGTTCGATCAGCGTGCGCACCGCCTGGTGCAGCCCCTCGGACTTGTTGAGCGAGACGTTGAAGGACAGGCCGGCCTTGCCGATCACCGCTCCGGCGTCCGCGCCCTTGCCCGACGAGATGATGGCGAGCGAGTTGCTGGCCGACAGGCCGGGAATGATCTGGCGGGTCGCCAGCTCCCCGATGTTCAGGTCCACCGAGATCACCGACATCACCTGGTCGGCGGAGATGCCCAGGTCGACGGTGGGCAGGGAGATGCCGGCGCTGGCCGCCTCGCTCACCACATTGTCGTCGAGCTGGGTGATGGCGCCGCGCACGTAATAGGACGGCGCGCGGAAGTTGGGCTGCACCCCGATCATCCAGTAGAGCGCGTTCACGTCGTCCAGCGTCGGCTCGAAATCGACGAAGCGGAAGGCGTTCGACCGCTCCGACATGCGCGACACGGCGGTGATCAGCATCTCCTTGGTGCCGCCGGCCACCCGGCCCGTGGCGTCGGGAATGCCGTTGGAGGTGATGAAGATGTCGCGCTTGCCATGGTTCCACATCAGCGTGTCCATGCAGCGCAGCGCCTCGCTGAAGTTGGACACGGTGCGCACGGGCGGGGTCTTCGGCTTCTGGACCAGGGTCGCCTGTTCGCCCGAGGTGACGCAGGCCGCGAGAAGCAGGAGCGATGCAGCGGCGGCAACTCTCGCGAAACCGGTGCGCCGGACAATTCCCGTCGCCTCAAATGCCATGGCCTCACTCCCTGGACGTTCACCCGACTGGATCAGCGAACCGACACGCGCGTGCTGTCGCCACCCGGACGCACGGTGATGGTGATCTTCTTGGACAGGATCGGCGGGTCGTGCGGGATGTGCTCGGCGTCGCCCATCAGAAGCTGGAGCGTGTGCCGCCCCGGCGGCAGTTCCAGGAAGGTTTCCGTCTGGCCCTTGCCGAAGTGGATGTAGTTGCGGTTGTTGGGGATCGGCTCGTCCATCGGCGGCAGGTCGGCGTCGACCAGCAGGTGATGGTGGCCGGTCTTGTCCCGCCGCACGCCCGCCGGAGCGACGCCGAAGTTGCGCAGCCCGAACCACACCTTGAAGCGGCCCCTCACCACCTCGCCGTCGTTGGGCCAGCCGATGTAGAGATAGGCGTCCTTCGGAGCCGCCGTCCGCCCGGACTTCCCCGCGTCGGGGGTGGAGGGCGTGCTCTCATGCTCGTGTCCCGGACTGGCCGGCTGCGGCGTGTTCGTGCTGTCGGACAGCGGCTTGTCGAGGGGGTCGGCCTCCGGCGACGACTGCGCGGCCAGCGGCCCGGCGGCGAGCAGGACGGCCAGAAGGAGCGGGGCGGCGGCGCTGCGCATCATGACTTCCTCCCTGTCGCGCTCTTATTGCGGCACGATGATGGTGATCTTCTGCGACATGATCGGCGGGTCGTGCGGCACATGGTCCGCGTCGCCCAGGATCATCTGGAGCGTGTGCCGGCCCGGCGGCAGTTCCAGCCGCACCTCCGTCTGGCCGCCGCCGAAATGCAGCGACTGCTTGGTGTTCGGGATGGGTTCGTCGTAGGTGGCGAGGTCGGTGTCCACCAGCAGGTGATGGTGACCGGTGTCCTCCTTGCGGATGCCCGCCGGGGCGATGCCCATGTTCTGCAGGCCCATGCGGACCCACAGCTTGCCGCCCGGAACGGTCGTCCCGTTGGACGGCCACATGATGTAGGCGCGCGCACCCTCCGGCGCCTTCTCCCGTCCATTTGTGTTCTGAGCGGTCGTGCCTTGAGTGTTCGTGCTTTGGGCGGTCGTGTTTTGGGCCGACGCCGCGCCCGGCAACAGGAGCAGCGCGGCCGCCACGATCATGGCGGCATGAGGCATGGACACCTCGCTCTTCTGGCTCTTCTCTTTGGGAGTCTCAATCTTATGCTTGGTGGACGGACAATGTTCGCGGTTTTTCGGACCTTATCCTTTCTCTCCCCGCCCTCCGAATATTAAGGAGCGCTGGCAATCTCCAGTCACCCCATTTTGCGCGAAGACCGGGACCGCTTCGCCTATTCCTATTTTGGGCTTGACGGTTCCGTTCGCGGTGCGAAGGTCACGGGGCAGGAGGTTGCCGGTCCCGCATGCCCGATTCATCCCGCCTCGCCCCGCTTCCCGTCGGTCCCACCGGGGCGCCGCCGCGCCCCGGCCTGCGCCACCTGCTGGCCCCGGCCCTGCTGACCCTCGGGGCGGCCGGATTGGCGGGGCAGCGCCCCTGGCTGTCCGGCCACATCGCCCCCATCGCCGGCGCCATGGTGGCGGACGCGCTGGCCTCGCTGCTCGCCGCGGTGGCGTGGCTGGGGGCGGCGTGGCTGGGGTCGCGGGTCATCGACCTCGTGGTCGCGCGCAACGCCCGCGCCACGCCGATGCCGCGCCTGCTGACCGACCTGCTGCGCGCGCTGCTCTACGGGCTGGCCGTCCTCGGCATCCTGGCCTTCGTGCTGGGGCAGCCGGTGACCGGGCTGGTCGCCACCTCCGGCGTGGTGATCGCGGTGCTGGGCTTCGCGCTGCGCAACATGATCGCCGACATCTTCTCCGGCATCGCGCTGAACGTCGAGCATCCCTACCGGATCGGCGACTGGGTGGAGCTGACCCCCGGCGTCACCGGGCGGGTGGACGAGATCAACTGGCGGGCCACCCGGCTGGTCACGTTGGACGGCACGGCGCTGGTGGTGCCGAACGGGCTGGCCGCGGGAAACCGCATCACCAACTACAGCCAGCCCGGCAGCGGCTTCCGCGCCGGCGTGCCGGTGACCCTCGACGCCGAGGTGCCGGTGGCCCGCGCCAAGCGGATCATCCTGTCGGCCATCGTCTGCTGCGACGCCGTCCCCACCGAGCCGCGGCCCGACGTGGTGGTGGACTCGATCACGCTGAACGGCGTCACCTATCAGGCGCGTTTCTGGGTGGCGGACTATTCCCGGCTGGCCGCCACCCGCGACGCCGTGGCGACCACCATCCTGGAGCATCTTTCCCGCGCCGGGCTGGAGCCGGCCAGCCCCAAGCAGGAGATGCGCCGCCGCCGCGCCGCGCCGCCCGCCTGTTCGGCGAACGGGCTGGGGCGGGAGCTGCTGTCCCACGTCGACCTGTTCGCCGCCTTCCGGCCCGAGGAGATCGCCGAGCTGGCGGCCGGCATGCACCTGCGCCACGTCGCCGCCGGCGAGGCGGTGGTCCGCCAGGACGAGACGGGGACCTCCCTCTTCCTGGTGGCCGAGGGGGCGCTGGACGTGCGCGGGGCCTTCGGCGGGCGGACGCTCCTGCTCGACCACATGGGGCCGGGCGACGTGTTCGGGGAGATGTCGCTGCTGACCGGCCAGCCGCGCAGCGCGTCGGTGATCGCCAACACCGACGCCTTGGTCTACGAGCTGGACAAGGAGGCGCTCGACCCCGTCCTGCGCCGCCGTCCGGAGCTGGCCGCCCGGCTGGCCGATCTGATGGGCCTGCGCCAGCGCCGCAACGACGCCCACCGCCGCGCCAGCGCCCCCGCCGCGGTGATCCAGACGACGACCGAGCATGACCTGCTGGCCCGGCTGAAGACCTTCTTCAGCCTGTGACTCAGCCGCTCAACGGAGAAAAGGGCATCCCCGCCTGTTCCAGCGCCTTCTCGATCACCTCCGCCGAGGTCTGGTCGAACAGCTGGAGCAGCAGGTCGTCGATCTCGCGGTCCTGGCTGTTGCCGCAGGTGTCGAACAGGGTGGCGATGGCCTCGGTCTGAAAGCGCTCGCGCCCCTCGTCGCCGCCCCGGTAGTCCATGGCCTTCGCCACCGCGATGGCGACGCGGAAGGGCTTCAGCAGGGTGAAGGACAGGCCGGCCTTGGCGAACAGCCCCTTCAGAGCGTGCGGCCCGCCGTCCCAGGCGAGCTGGCGGGCGTTCTCCAACGGCAGGTTGGCGCGCACCGCGATTCCGGCGTCGAACAGCGCGATCTCCCCGGCGCACAGCGCGCGGAAGAGCAACGGCGCCGACAGCCGCCCGCGGATCAGCAGATGGCGGGCGAGCAGCTCGACGTCCGCCTCCCGCGGGGTCAGCGGCTTCAGCAGGAGCAGGGTCGCCGCCTCCCGCGCCCGCTCCACCAGGATGCCGATCAGTCGGGGGTTGAGCCGGTGGGTGCGGATCAGCCGGTTGCGGATCTCCTCGGACACGAAGAGGATCAGCTTCTCCACCACCGCCGCCGACAGGTCGGGCCGCGCCGCCATGGCCTCGTTCACCGTGGCGACGCCGCCCCAGCGGTCCAGCACGCTGTGCAGGGACGGTTCCGGGATGACGGCGCCGCGGTTGCGCAGAAGCTCGGTGATGACGATGACGTTGCCGTTGCGCACCAGCGCGTCGGACACCGCGGGCGAGACGGCGCGGCGCCCGGCGATGGCCAGTTCCTTCGCCGGGCGCCGTTCGCGCAGGATGTCCAGAAGCAGCCCCTCGCTCAGCTTTTCCGCGTGGCGCAGGATGGGGAAGGCCACCCGGTCCACGTCGCGGGCCAGCTTCTCCGCCAGCTGCTCCGTCAGCAGGGAGGAGTTGTGGATCTGCCACGCCACCGCCTCGCGCACGGCGGTCACCGCGTCGGCGGCGAAGCGCTGCAGGATGTCCATGGCCAGCGCCCGCTCCGCCTCGGCGAGGTCCCCCGCCTCCAGGTCGCGCACCAGATGGGTCATGGTGTCGATGCGCGCCTGGGCGTCGGGGGCGGCCAGCAGGCGCTCGACATCCTTCTGGCTCAGGGACCGCTGTGACATGCGCTGGGTCTTCCGGAACGGACGCTCGGGATCAATACTCCGGCGTATCGTAGCGGATCAGATCGCTCCATGCCCGCTCCAAACGGCGCAGCGTGCGGTAGGTCGTCTCCAGATCGGCGGCTTCCTCGTCGGTGCGGATCAGCGCCTCGCCCCGCACGGCCTCCAGCCCGCGCAGCGCCTCGCACAGCTTCAGCCCGCGCTCCGACAGGCGTAGCCGCGCCGTGCGCCGGTCGCGCTGCGAGGCGGAGCGGTCGACGTAGCCCGCCTCCACCAGATGCTTCAGGTTGTAGGAGGCGTTGGAGCCGAGATAGTAGCCGCGCTCCAGCAGGTCGCGCACCGACAGCTCCTCGCCGCCGATGTTGATCAGCATCAGGGCCTGCCCGGGGCTGAGGTCGTCGATCCCGATCCGCGCCAGCTCCATCCGCAGCACGTCCAGGAAACGCCGGGTCATGCTCTCGATGATGCGGCCCAGGTCGGTGTAGACGGCGGGCAGGGACGCGCCCGCCGGAACGGCGTTGTCGGGCGCGGCTGGGGTCGGCTGCTGCTTGGCGGCGGCGCTCATCGCGATACTCCCGCTTTGGAAAAAAGCTTCATGGTATGGCGTCGATCCAATTCCGAACGATGGACGGTTCTCCCGTCCTTGTGTCCGCAGAATGATAAGATTTTAGTTTAATTTGTGGAAACAATGTTGAGACATGGCGGCCCTGCGCACCGGAACCGCCCCACCCACCTCCTGTTGCACCCCTGTTCCCGCAACACGGAGGAGGCCAGCCATGCCGCATCCCACACGCTGTTCCGTCGCACCGCAAGCGTGCACTCGGAGGGTCCGCTGATGCGCAGCGGCTTGGCTCTCGCCGCCGGTCTGCTGGCCGGCCTGTGGCTGGACACCCGCCGCCGCACCAACCGGGCGGAGCGGGAACACCCGCCGTTCGGGCATTTCATGAGTGTCGGCGGCACCCGCCTGCACTATCTCGACCATGGGCCGAAGGACGGCACGGCGCCCCCCGTGGTGTTCCTGCACGGCAACGGCACCACCGCCGACGACTGGGCGCTGAGCGTTCTGGACGAGGCAGCCCGGCACCGGCGCTGCGTCTGCTTCGACCGGCCCGGCCATGGCTACAGCGAGGCGACGCCGCGGCGCGACGCCGGTCCCGCCGCCCAGGCCGCGCTGCTGCGCGCCGCCACCCGCAAGCTGGGGCTGGAGCGTCCCATCGTCGTCGGCCACTCCCTGGCCGGGGCGGTGGCGCTGGCCTGGGCGCTGGATTTCCCGCAGGAGGTCGGCGGTCTGGTCATCCTGTCGGCCTTCACCCACCCAACCCCGCGGCTCGACTTCCTCCCCATGATGGGACCAGCCATTCCGGTGGCCGGTCCGCTGCTCAGCCACACCGTCCTGCCGCCGCTGGACCGGCTGATCCTGCCGGCGATGATGCGCCGCATCTTCGAACCGAACCCCGTGCCGCCCCGCTACAACGAGTTGCCTCCCGACCTTCTGCTGCGCCCGACGCAGCTGGAGGCGGCGGCCACCCAGCTCGCCGCGCTGATTCCCGGCGTGGCGGCGATGGCGCCGCGCTATTCCGAGATCCGCTGCCCGATGTCGATCGTCGCGGGACGGGAGGACCGCATCGTCGATCCCCACGCCCACGCGGTGCAGCTGCACAACGCGGTGAAGGGATCGACGCTGCACCTGCTGGCGGAAACCGGGCACATGCCGCAGCACGCCCGCCCGGACGCGGTGATGGCCGCCATCGAGCGGGTGGAGCGGGCCATGACCACCAAGTCGATTCACGCGGAGGCATGAGTCGACTCTCCTGATTCGGCGACCGGGGATTGCGACTCGAAAAAAGCGACTCGTGGCGACTCGGGTGAGGGATGGTTAACAGTTTGGTTACGATCCAAGCGCTAACCTTCGGCCATATCGCACACTTTCAGCGCCTCAAGGATTACGCCGATGTCCATGGCCGCCGACGTTGACACCATCGAACGCACGTCCATCGTCGCCTACACCCTCCTCAACGAGCTGCACGACGTGCTGGCTCTGCCCAAGGCGCCGGATGACGTGACGCTCGGCATCCTGATGGGGCTGTCCATGTTCATGGACGACAAGGTCGGTCCGATGCGCGCCAAGCGCCTGATGTCGGAAGCGCCGACCATCGTCCTGAAGACCGACGCCCATGTCACGTCGGACCAGATGCAGCGGATCATGCCGGTCCTGCGCGCCTTCGGCGACCATCTGAAGGACATGCGCGCCAAGGCCGCACGCCCGGTGGACGACACCGTCGCCTGACCGCGGAGCGCAACCCCGGTTTTACGAAAGGCCCGGCCGGCAACGGCTGGGCCTTTTGCCGTTCCGGTGCACGGCTTGACCCGCCCGGCAATTCATCGGATGCTGAAACCATTGGTTCACCGGAGGGTCGCCGCCGGTGGTCCGGGTGCAACGCTGGGGCGGCTTCGGCCATGGAACTGCCGACGGGGGATTGGATCTGGGCTCTGGCCATCGCCGCGCTCCTGACGGGCGCGGCGGTCAGCGTCATCGTGCTCGCCGCCGTCGGCTCGATCCGCCGCAGCGTGAACGAGGGCGGCGCCCGCCACGCCCAGCAAATGCGCCGGCTGGCCGAGACTGTCGCCGCCCTGAAGGCGCAGCAGCAGGCCGCCGAGGGGCGCATCCAAACGCTGACCGAGGCGAACCGCAAGCTGGCGGAGGACGTCGCGGCGCTGAACGAGCGGCTGCGCGACGCGGACTCCGCCCCCCGCATCACCGGCACCGCAAGGCTTCTCCACTGACCATGCCCGACCTGTCCTCCCGCCCCATCGACGGCGACGCCGAGCGCGCCCGCTGGACCGCCAGCGCCGACGCCTGGGACCGCTGGGCCGACCCGATGGCCGATCTGGCCGACAAGCTGAACCAGCCCCTGCTGGACGCCGCCGGGGTGGCGGCGGGCGACCGGCTGCTCGACCTCGCCTCCGGTGCCGGCGAACCGGCGCTGAGCGCCGCGCTGCGCGCCGGTCCGGACGGGCTGGTGGTGGGCAGCGACCTCGTGCCCGGCATGATGGCCGGCGCCCGGCGCCGCGCCGCGGGGATCGCCGACGGGCGGCGCCCGGTCTTCGCCGCCGCCGACATGACCGCCCTGCCCTTCGCTGCGGAGAGTTTCGACCGCGTGACCTGCCGCTTCGGCATCATGTTCGTTCCCGACGTGGCGGCGGCCCTGGCCGAGTTGCGGCGCGTGTTGCGTCCCGGCGGGCGGGCGGCCTTCATGGTGTGGGGGCCGCGCGCCGGCAACGCCCTGTTCGACACGGTGGGCGAGGCCGTCGCGGCCCGGCTGGGCGAGGACCGCAGCCTGGACCCGCTGTTCCGCTTCGCCGCCCCCGGCCTTCTGGCCGACGCCATGCGCGCCGCCGGCTTCGCCACGGTGGACGAGACCGACATCACCCCGGTCCGCAAGGCCCCCCAGGGTCAGCCCTTCTGGCGCGCCACGCTGGAGATGAGCTTCGGCCACCGCCTGCACGACCTCACCGCCGCGCAGCGTGCCGACCTGGACGCCGAGGTGACCCGCCGCTTCGACGCGCAGGCCCAGGGCGGCACGATCCCCCTGCCCATCCACGTCCGCATTGTGACCGGCGCTTAACTTCCCTCCCCTGCGAAGCTCTCGCGCAAACCAAAGGTTTGCGCTGACGCGGCAGGCGGACCTTCGGTCCGCCGAGAGCGGGGAGGGTCAGGGAGGGGGCAAAACCTCCCCACCCCAACAACGCGCCCAAGTGCCGCAGCCGCCTCACCGAGCCACATCCCCGGTTGACCGCGCCCACGCATTCATTCGGATGTTGCGTGCCGGCGGGCCCTACCCGTCCGGCATCCGAGAGGAGGTGATGCGCTTGAAAAGGTACCTGAAGTGGCTCCGACGCTTCTGGTTCCGGATGAAGTTCGAGTTCGAAGCCGGCTTCAACCAGGACCACGATCGCTAAGGAACCAATGGGCGGGGTCGGGAAACCGGCTCCGCCTCCAGGAGACCGAAGGCGCATCACCTCCTTGCCTCCCAAAATATCACAGCCTCGAAAGCCGTCAACGGGACGCAAAAGCGCTGCCGTTCTTGCTCCGTTCGATTCGCGACACTATTCTTTCCGGTCCCAGCGAATCACCCGGTCCTTCATGCCCGACCTTCCCTCCCCCCTCCTCCCCGCCAACGTCCAGGGCTGGTTCCGGTCGCGGGGCTGGGCGCCGCACCCGCACCAGCTTGCCATGGTCGAGGCGGCCGCCGCCGGGGACAGCGCCCTGCTGATCGCCCCGACCGGCGGCGGCAAGACGCTGGCCGGCTTCCTGCCCTCGCTGATCGATCTGGCGGAGCGCCCACGCGAGGGGCTGCACACGCTCTACATCTCGCCGCTGAAGGCGCTCGCGGTGGACATCCAGCGCAATCTGGACGAGCCCGTCGCCGAGATGCGGCTGCCCATCCGGACCGAGACGCGCACCGGCGACACGCCCGAATCCAAGCGGCGGCGGCAGCGGGCCAACCCGCCGCACATCCTGATGACCACGCCGGAAAGCCTGGCGCTGATGATCGCCTACGCCGACGCGGCGACGAGCTTCCGGCACCTGCGCTGCGTCATCGTGGATGAGTTGCACGCGCTCGCCGGGACCAAGCGCGGCGACCTGCTGGCCTTGGGGCTGGCGCGGCTCGCCCGGCTGGCGCCGCAGGCCCGGCGGGTCGGGCTGTCGGCCACGGTGGCTGAGCCGGCGCAGCTGCTCGGCTGGCTGTCCAAGACCGGGCACGCGGATGGCGGCGACGTGCGGCTGGTCACCGGGCGGGCCGGCGCCTCCGCCGAGGTGGACATCCTGACGACGCGCGAGCGGCTGCCCTGGTCCGGCCGCATGGCCATGCACGCGCTGAAGGAGGTGTACCAGCGCATCCGCGCCCACCGCACCACGCTGGTCTTCGTCAACACCCGCGCCCAGGCGGAGCTGGTCTTCCAGGAACTCTGGCGCCTCAACGACGACACCCTGCCCATCGCGCTCCACCACGGCTCGCTGGCGGCGGAGCAGCGGCGCAAGGTCGAGGCCGCCATGGCGGCGGGCAAGCTGCGAGCGGTGGTGGCGACCTCCTCGCTCGACCTCGGCATCGACTGGGCGGCGGTCGATCTCGTGGTGCAGATCGGCGCGCCGAAGGGGGCGAGCCGGCTGGTTCAGCGCATCGGCCGCGCCAACCACCGGCTGGACGAACCGAGCCGCGCCCTGCTCGTCCCCGCCAACCGGTTCGAGGTGCTGGAATGCCGCGCCGCGCTCGACGCCGTGGCGGCCATGAGCCTGGACGGCGAGCGGCCCCGCCCCGGCGGCCTGGACGTGCTGGCCCAGCATATGCTCGGCATGGCCTGCGCGGAGCCGTTCCGGCCCGACGACCTGTACGACGAGGTGGTCCGCGCCGCCCCCTACGCCGGGCTGTCGCGGGACGAGTTCGACGACGTGCTGGACTTCGTGGCGACCGGTGGCTACGCGCTCGGCAATTACGAGCGCTTCCACCGGCTCAAGCTGCGCGAGGACGGGCGCATGGCGGTGGCCGGGCCGGCGGTGGCGCGGCAGTACCGCATGAACGTCGGGACCATCACGCAGGAGGCCATGCTGCGCGTGCGCCTGAGCCGCGGCCCGGTTCTGGGCGAGGTGGAGGAGCATTTCATCCAGGGCCTCACCCCCGGTGACACCTTCGTCTTCGCCGGCCAGTTGCTGAAGTTCCTCGGCATCCGCGAGATGGAGGCGCAGGTCGCCAAGGGCGGCACCGGGGAGCCGAAGGTCCCGGCCTACGCCGGCGGTCGGCTGCCGCTGACCACGGCGCTGGCCGACCGGGTGCGCGCCATGCTGGCCGACCCGGCGCAGTGGCCCGGCCTGCCGGAGGACGTGCAGGAATGGCTGCGGCTCCAGCGCTGGCGCTCCGTCCTGCCGGCGCGCGACGGGCTGCTGGTGGAGAGCTTCCCCAAGGCGGGCAAGCGCTTCCTCGTCGTCTACGCCTTCGAGGGGCGGAACGCGCACCAGACCCTGGGGATGCTGCTGACCCGCCGGATGGAGCGGATGGGCTGCGGCCCGCTCGGCTTCGTCGCCACCGACTATGTGCTGGCGGTGTGGTCGCTGCGCACACCGAAGGACATGGACGGGCTGTTCGACCAGGACATGCTGGGCGACGATCTGGAAGCCTGGATGGACGAGTCCTCGATGCTGCGGCGGACCTTCCGCAACGTGGCGCTGATCACCGGGGTCATCGATCGCCGCCATCCCGGACAGGAGAAGTCGGGGCGGCAGGTCACCTTCTCCTCCGACCTGATCTACGACGTGCTGCGCAAGCACGATCCCGGCCATGTCCTGCTGCGCGCCACCCGCGCCGACGCGGCGGGCGGGCTGACCGACGTGCGGCGCCTGTCGGATTTCCTGGTCCGGGTGAAGGGCCGCATCACCCACAAGGACCTCGACCGCATCTCACCCCTCGCCGTGCCGGTCATCCTGGAGATCGGGCGGGAACGGGTGGACGGCTCCGCCACCGACGAGCTTCTGGAGCAGGCCGCCGCCGATCTGGTGGCCGAGGCGATGCCGGAACTGGATTCGCCCCGTGACGCGTCCCATGATGCGCAGGGCCGGCTGACGTTGTGATGGACATGGACACGACGATGACCCTGCGGGGCGCCGCGCTGGCCCCCGACCCTTCCGGCGCTCTGGTCTGGCCGGCGGAGCGGACGCTGGTGGTCGCCGACCTGCATCTGGAGAAGGGGTCCGCCTTCGCGGCGCGCGGCCGGATGCTGCCGCCCTACGACACGCGGGCGACGCTCGACCGGCTGGCGGAACTGGTGGAGCGGCTGGCGCCGGAGCGGGTGATCTGCCTGGGCGACAGCTTCCACGACCGCCGGGCGGCGAGCCGCATGGAGACGGGGGACGTGGCGCGGCTGCGCGACCTGACCGGGCGGGTGGCGGACTGGCTGTGGGTCACCGGCAACCACGATCCGGAACCGCCGGAGGGGTTCGGCGGGCGCATTCTGGACGAGCTGGCGCTCGGCCCGCTGACCTTCCGGCACGAGGCGGTGCCCGGCGCCGTGGGCGAGCTGTCGGGGCATTTGCACCCGGTGGCCGCCGTCGTCGTGCCGGGCCGGCGGGTGCGGGAGCGCTGCTTCGCCTTCGACGGGGGAAAGCTGATCCTGCCGGCCTTCGGCGCCTTCGCGGGCGGGTTGAACGTGCTGGACCCGGCGGTGTCCGGCCTGCTGGCGGCGCGCTTCGAGGTGCATCTGCTGGCCCGCGGCAAGGTCCACCGCTTCCCGCGCAGCCGCCTGTCGCCGGACAAGGCGTGAAAAGAAAAAGCCCGGAGAGTCGGGGGAACTCTCCGGGCGAGTGGTCCTGCCGGAACCGGCGGTGAAACGTCCGGCAGGAGGGACCTCAAGAAAAAGCAGAACGTCAGTTCGGCATCATGACCGTGTCGATCACGTGGATGACGCCGTTGGACGCCATGATGTCGGGCTTCACGACCTTCGCGTTGTCCACCATCACGCCGCCCTTCGTCGCGTCGATGTCCACGGTGGTGCCCTGCACGGTCTTCGGCGATGCCGTCTTGCCGGCGATATCGGCCGAGGTCACCTTGCCCGACACCACATGATAGGTGAGTACGGAGCGGAGCTTCTCACGGTTCTCCGGCTTCAAAAGATTTTCGACGGTGCCGGCGGGCAGTTTGGCGAAAGCCTCGTCGGTCGGGGCGAAGACGGTGAAGGGACCGCTGCCCTTCAGCGTGTCCGCGAGCCCGGCGGCCTGGACGGCCTGGACCAGCGTCTTGAACTGGCCCGCCGCGACGGCGGTGTCCACGATGTCCGCCGCCTTCGCGGACATGGCGGCGAGGGACAGCGGCAGGGCGACGGTGGCGGCGGTCAGCAGACGTGACAGGCGGGACATGTGGTTTCCTCCATTGATGGCATCTCTTTCCTCCCCCGACCGTGGAACCGGCGCCGTCGGCCGCCGTGCCTCCGGCTCCACGTCGTGGCAGCGAAGGCGGAAATAGCGGCGCGAAAATTGCCGTCAATAGGACTTTCCCAGGAAAAATTTTTGCCGCCGTGGTGATCCGGAGCAATCGGCGCCGCGTAGCAAGAGCCATTGACCGCGGTCATTGACTGCGGCGTTTTGGCATGCCCGTTCTTCTGTCCATGTCCTTAAAGTTGGCCGATGAAGACCGATCAGTCCCCCATCCTCGTCTGGTTCCGCAACGATCTTCGCCTTGCCGACAACCCGGCGCTCAGCGCCGCGGCGGAGGATGGGGCGCCGGTCATCCCGGTCTATATCCGGGAGAAGGACGCCCACGACCCCTGGCTTCCCGGCGCCGCCTCCCGCTGGTGGCTCCACGGCAGCCTGGAGCGGCTGGGCAAGGCGCTGGCCAAGCTCGGCTCGCCCCTGGTGCTGCGCAGCGGCGACCCCGCCGCGGTGCTGGCGGCGCTGGCCGAGGAGACCGGCGCCGACACGGTTCTGTGCAACCGCCGCGCCGGCCCGACCGCCATCGCCCGCGACCGGAGGGTGGGCGACCGGCTGACCGCGCGCGGCGTGACGGTCCACCCCCACAACGCCGCCCTGCTCTACGAGCCGGGGACCATCCGCACCAAGTCGGACACGCCCTTCCGGGTGTTCACCCCCTTCTGGAAGGCGCTGCTGTCCATGCCGGAACCGCCGCGCCCCACCCGCGCGCCGACGAGGCTGACGCCGCCGGCCAAGCCGGTGTCCAGCGAGTCGCTGGAGGATTGGGCCCTGCTGCCCAGCGCGCCCGACTGGGCCGGCGGGCTGCGCGAGCGCTGGACGCCCGGCGAAGAGGCGGCGCGGGAGCGGCTGGCCGACTTCCTGGACGGGCCGGTCGCCGCCTATCCGGCGGAGCGCGACCGCCCGGACCATGACGGGACCTCCGCGATGTCCCCGCACCTCGCCTTCGGGGAGATCGGGCCGCGGCAGATCTGGCACGCCGCCCGCCACGCCGCCGACCAGCGGCACGAGTTGGCCGCCGGCGCCGAGGCCTTCCTGCGCGAACTCGGCTGGCGGGAGTTCAACCACCATCTGCTGCGCGAGGAGCCGGGCATTCCGGACACCCCGCTGGATGCGCGCTTCGCCCGCTTCCCCTGGCGGACGGACAAGGCGGGCCTGCGCGCGTGGCAGCGCGGGCGCACCGGCTATCCCATCGTGGACGCGGGGATGCGGCAGCTCTGGCAGACCGGCTGGATGCACAACCGCGTGCGGATGATCGTCGGCTCCTTCCTCATCAAGGACCTGCTGATTCCCTGGCAGGAGGGCGAGGCGTGGTTCTGGGACACGCTGGTCGACGCCGACATCGCCAACAACGCCGGCAACTGGCAATGGGTGGCCGGCTGCGGCGCCGACGCCGCCCCCTTCTTCCGCGTCTTCAACCCGATCCTCCAGGGCGAGAAGTTCGATCCGGAGGGCGCCTATGTCCGGCGCTACGTGCCGGAACTGGGGAAGCTGCCCAACCGCTGGATTCACAAGCCCTGGGAGGCCCCGGACGAGGTGCTGCGGCAGGCGAATGTGAAGATCGGCAAGGACTATCCGCGGCCAATCGTCGACCACGGCACCGCCCGCGACCGCGCGCTGGCCGCCTTCAACGAGATCAAGAAAGCCGGCGACTGATCGTTGCGGGATCGTGAAATCCGACCGTGCGTTTTCATTCCGCCTTCATGGGAGTGCAAAGAAACCGTCACAGCCCGCCGGTAAGGTGCGCCCGCCCCTACCCAAAATAAATTTGCGGAAAGAGACGAGGCACACCGATGGACACCCATGACCTGCCCCAGAAGGGCACCAAGTATCTGACCTTCGAGGGCCGCGAGGACATCGGCTCCAACTCGTCCGAAAACCCGACCATGGGCGACGTCATCAACGCCCGCCTCGGCCGCCGCGACATGATGCGCGGCATGCTGAGCGGGGCCGCGGTCAGCGCCCTGATCGGCCCGGCCGCCCTGCTCTCCTCCCCGCGCGGGGCCGAGGCCGCCGTGACCGGCGCCCCGCGCCCGGCCAAGGCCAGCTTCTCCTTCCAGGAGGTGGCGCACGGCGTGGACGCCGACCATCATGTGGCCGCCGGCTACAACGCCGATATCCTGATCCGCTGGGGTGACCCGGTGGTCCCCGGCGCGCCGGCCTTCGACCCGATGAACCAGACCGCCGAGGCCCAGTCGAAGCAGTTCGGCTACAACAACGACTTCGTCGGCTACGCCCCGCTGCCGCTCGGCTCCCAGTCGCCGGACCGCGCCCTGCTCTGCGTGAACCACGAGTACACCGACGAGGAGGTCATGTTCCCCGGCGTCGGCGTGGAGCAGCAGAAGGACAAGTTCACCCGCATGACCAAGGCGCTGGTGGACATCGAGATGGCCGCCCACGGCGGCACCGTCGTCGAGATCCGCAAGGTCAAGGGCAAGTGGGTGACGGTGGCGGATTCCCGCTACAACCGCCGCATCACCGGCGAGACGCCCTGCGCCATCACCGGCCCGGCCGCCGGCCACGCCCTGATGAAGACCAGCTACGACCCGACCGGCACCATGGTCCGCGGCATGCTGAACAACTGTTCCGGCGGCATGACGCCCTGGGGCACCTGGCTGTCGGCCGAAGAGAACTTCAACGGCTACTTCTGGGGCAAGGTCGAGGACGGCAACCCGAACGCCAAGGCGCTAAAGCGCTACGGCTTCCCCGGCGAATGGTACAACTGGGGCGTCCATCACGACCGCTTCGACATCGCCAAGGAGCCGAACGAGTCCAACCGCTTCGGCTGGATCGTCGAGATCGACCCCTACGACCCGACCTCGACCCCGAAGAAGCGCACGGCGCTCGGCCGCTTCAAGCATGAGGCCTGCCAGATCGCGCTCGGCAAGGACGGCACCGTGGTCGCCTACACCGGCGACGACGAGCGCTTCGACTATGTCTACAAGTTCGTCGCGGCCAAGAAGTTCGACCCGAGGAACCGCGCCGCCAACATGGACATCCTGGAGACCGGGACGCTCTACGTGGCGAAGTTCAAGGCCGACGCCTCGGTCGAATGGCTGCCGCTGGTCCATGGCCAGGGCCCGCTGACCGCCGAGAAGGGCTTCCCCGACCAGGCCACCGTCCTGATCAACGCCCGCCTCGCCGCCGACGCGCTGGGCGCCACCAAGATGGACCGCCCGGAGGACATCGAGGTGAACCCGGTAACCGGCAAGGTCTACGTCATCCTGACCAACAACTCCCGCCGCAAGCCGGAGCAGGTGGACGCGACCAACCCGCGCGCCGAGAACAACTGGGGCCACATCGTCGAGATCCTGCCGGAGAACGGCAACCACGCCTCGACCAAGGCCGAATGGACCATCCTGGTCCGCGGCGGCAACCCGGCGGACGAGAAGGTCGGCGCGCAGTTCCACGCCGACACCTCGGCCAACGGCTGGTTCTCCTGCCCCGACAACGCGGCGGTGGACCATCGCGGCCGGCTGTGGATCACCACCGACCAGGGCGAGAACTGGAAGAAGGCGTCCGGCACCGCCGACGGCGTCTGGGCCGTGGAGACCGAGGGCGACCTGCGCGGCCTGTCCAAGATGTTCTACCGCGTGCCGGTGGGCGCCGAGATGTGCGGCCCCTGCTTCACCACCGACGACAAGACCCTGTTCGTCGCCGTGCAGCACCCGGCCACCGACGGCGTGGACCAGTGGGAAGGCTTCAAGGGCAAGCTTTCCTCCTTCGAGGACCCGGCGACCCGCTGGCCCGACTTCAAGCCCAACATGCCGCCGCGTCCGTCGGTGGTCGCCATCACCAAGAAGGACGGCGGCGTGATCGGTCTCTGACCGGTCGGGGAACCGCCCCCAATCGAGCGACACGCCTTGAAAGGGCGGTCCCCGCGTCCGGGGCCGCCCTTCTTCTTTGTCTGGTGTCGGCGTCCGGCGATGTAATAAGATAACGCCATGACCGTCGATCCCCACCCCACCGCCGGCCCGGCCTCCGGCCACGGGCACGACCACGCGCATTGCATCGCCGACGCGCTGACGCGCGCCGACGCCCTGTGCGCGGAGCGCGGCGCCCGGCTGACGGCGCTCCGCCGGCAGGTCCTCGAACTGGTCTGGAACAGCCACAAGCCGCGCGGCGCCTACGCCATCCTGGAGGACCTCAGCCAGCGCGAGGGCAAGGCCACCGCCCCGCTGACCGTCTACCGGGCGCTGGAGTTCCTGGTGGAGAACGGGCTGGTCCACCGCATCGAATCGCTGAACGCCTACATCGGCTGCGCGGCGCCGGGGGCCGTCCATTCCGGGCAGTTCCTGGTGTGCGAGACCTGCGGCAACGCCGTGGAAATCGACGACCCGCGCATCCGCGCCGCCATCGGCACCATCGCCGCCGAGCATGGTTTCCAGGTCAGCCGCCCCACCGTGGAGGTGCGCGGCACATGCACCGACTGCCAGGAGAACACCCCGTGACCGCCGCACCCACCCCCGCCGCCCCGTCGGCGCCCCGCCTGCCCGTCTCGGTGCTGACCGGCTTCCTCGGCAGCGGCAAGACCACGCTGCTGCAACGGCTCCTGCACCATCCCGGCATGGCCCGCACCGCCGTGGTCATCAACGAGTTCGGGGAGGTCGGCCTCGACCACCTGCTGGTCGCCAAGGCGTCGGAGAACATGGTGCTGATGGACAGCGGCTGCCTGTGCTGCACCATCCGCGGCGACCTCGTCGACACGCTGCGCGACCTGTTCCTGAAACGCGTGCGCGGCGACATCCCGGAATTCGACCGGGTGGTGGTGGAGACCACCGGCCTCGCCGACCCGGCCCCGATCATCCACACGCTGATGAGCGACCCGCTGCTGGCCGCCCGCTTCCGCCTGGACGGGGTCATCAGCACGGTGGACGCGGTGCACGGCGCCAGCCAGCTCGACCGCCAGCCGGAAAGCGTGAAGCAGGCCGCCGTCGCCGACCGCATCGTGCTGACCAAGACCGACCTCGCCACGCCCCAGACGACGCTCGCCCTGTGCCAGCGCCTGTCGGCGATCAACCCGGCGGCCCCGCAGATCCCCGCCGCCTTCGGCGAGGTGGACCCGAAGCAGCTGTTCGACGCCGGCCTCTACAACCCCGACACCAAGAGCCCCGACGTGGCGCGCTGGCTCCGCGAGGAGGCGTACCGGGACGAGCAGGCCCATCATCATGATCACGGGCATGATCATGACCACGATCATCACCACGACCACGGGCATGGCGACGCCTGCGGTCCCGACTGCGGGCACGATCACCATCACCACGACACCAACCGGCACGACGACCACATCCGCGCCTTCTGCATGGTGGTGGACGAGCCGATCCCGTGGAACAACTTCGTCGACTTCATGGAGGCCCTGATCGCCACCGGCGGGGAGAACCTGCTGCGCATCAAGGGGCTGCTGAATGTCAAGGAAAGCCCGCTGCCGGTCGTCGTCCACGGCGTGCAGCACATGTTCCACCCGCCGGTCCAGCTTCAGGAATGGCCCGGCGAGGACCACCGCTCCAAGATCGTCTTCATCACCCGCGACATCGGCGAGACGGTGATCCAGCCGATGTTCGACCAGTTCGTCCGGGGGGCGGAAGGGGCGGCCTGAGGGACGTCATTGCCCCCACCCCGGCCCTCCCCCGCTTGCGCAGGGGAGGGTGCCTTCTGCGAAGCGGCAGCAGTTCCCTCCCCTGCGTAGCGGGGGAGGGTTAGGGAGGGGGCGACCGCCCCCCTCACTTCACCTTGTAAAGCTGGAAGTACCGCCCTTCCTGCACCAGCGTCAGATGCTCCGGCACCGGGTTTGCGCGGCCCGGCTCGCTGAACAGCACATAGACGTAGCCGAAGCGCCGGGGCCAGTCGGCCCAGTAATGGTTGTCGCGCAGCCCCGGCTGGCGCACCGCGTCGGCGACGTAGCCGATGCGCGGCATGTAAGTGAAATCACCGTCCAGGTCCGCATAATCCGGCTTCAGCAGCAGCACCTGCTTGCCCGGATGGGTGAAGGCGATCGGCACGAGGCTGGAGCGCTCCATCAGCGCCAGCACCGGCGCGTGGTGCAGGCCGAAGGACAAGGCGCGGTCGTCGGTGAACTGGGTGGCGCGGAAGATCGACTTGTGCAGCGTCTCGTCGGCGTAGGTGGCGAGCACGGTGCTGCCCGGCTCGATCCGCTGCAGGGATTGGCGCACCTCCTCCAGCAGAGGGTCCACCTTGGCCAGCCCCACCCCGGCGTCGGCGCTGCGCAGCAGCGACAGGCCGACCACCACCGAGAGGAAGGCCACGCGCATGGTCGAGGTCGCCAGGTCCCAGCGGACGAAACCCAGCGCGACGAAGGCGATGCCGATGGGCAGGCGGCTGTCGGCGAACCAGGAACCGAAGAGGACCAGCGGCATCGCCGCATAGACGAGCAGCCCGAGCGCGATGGTGATGGCGCCGACGGGATGGACGCGCAGCGCCCCGCTCCACAGGCCCCAGGCGATGCCCAGCCCGACCGCGATCCCCGTCACATAGCCGACCGTGTCGGCGTAGCCGCCGAACAGGAAGTCGAAGCCCATCAGCTTCGCCGTGCCGACCCACAGCACCGCGTCGGCGAAGCCCGACGACGGGCTCATCAACAGAAGTGGCGGCACGATCAGGAAGGGCAGACCGAAGGCCAGCGCGTCCGGCAGCACCCGCCGCGGGTCGCGCCAGCCGCCGCTCCGCCACAGCCGCCAGCTCTCGAAGGCCAGCAGCGTCAGGCCATAGAGCCCGAGCGCGAACAGATGCGAGATGAACAGCAGCAAAACGATGCCGAGCGAGGCCAGCCCGCGCTGCCAGGGCGCGCGCTCTCGCATGACGATCCAGCCGGCGATTCCCCACAGCGCCAGACCCAGCCCGAACAGGTAGTTGAACAGGCCCATGTAGGTGGACAGGGTGTAGAGGAACAGCCCGGCGGCCAGCGGCCCCAGCTCCACCCGGCCCCAGACCGCGCGGTAGAGCGCGATGGAGCCGGTGACCAGCACCAGATAGCTGGCGGTGACGAACAGCCGGCTCGCCGTGTGCACGCCGATCAGCTTGGCCAGCGGCGGCACGACGATGTCCATCACCAGATTGGGGATGATCGCCCAGCGCACCATGTAGAACTGCGCCAGCGCCGGGTCCTGGTCGAGATGGGCCAGGGCGTACATGCGGGTGACGTGATTGACGTAGTCGCCCAGCGCCGGAATCTCGAACATCCAGACGGGAACCGAGGCCGCCACCAGGATCAGCAGGGCGGCGGGCCAGACATAGACGGACTCGGCGCGCGACGCCGCCCGCCGGTCGACGGTGAAATCCCTGAACATGCGGCCCCCCTCAGACGCTTTTCGGGAAGGACTGGGGCGGAGCGGCGGGCGCCGCGGCCGTGGGGGACGCCTGCAGGTCCTGCGGATAGCGGTTCTGCAGGCCGGCCCGGTAATGGGTCCAGAAGCCGCGCAGCCCCTTCACGTCGGCGCGCCGGTGCAGCAGGTAGTAGAGCGTGTACTTGACCATCATGCGGGCGATGGATTTGCGCTCGTAGGTGGCGTGGATGTAGCCCATGTTGCGGAAGAAATAGGGGGCGCGGTTCTCCGGCATCTCCTCGACGGTGCCGAGAAAGCCGCCGGCCAGCGGGCGTTGGGTGCGGCGGTTGCGCGGGTGGACGTGGAGGGCGTGCACCGCCGTCCCGTCGCGCAGCCCGGCCCGGCGGGCGCGCAGCGTGAACTCCCACTCGTCGCCCCAGATGAACATCTCGCGCTTGATGTTGCCGATCCGCTCGAACACGCGGCGGCGCAGCAGGGTCCCGTTGAACAGCGCGATGGCGCCCGGCACGATGCCGTCCTGCGCCGCCGCGGCGAAGGCGTCGGCCTTGGTGAAGCCCTGCATGGTGAAGGCGAGGTCGCCGCGGTCCTCCGCCGCGACCACGGTCGGCCCGACGAGGTCGAGGTCGTGCCGCTCGCCCTGGCGCAGCAGCTCGGCGAGCGCGCCGGGTGCCGGGATGCCGTCGTCGTCGGTGCTCCAGATCCAGCGGGCGCCCAGCTCCAGCGCCGTCGCGAAGGCGGTGTGATAGGCGCCGGCGGAGCCGATGTTGGCCTGCCGCACGACCAGAAGCTCCGGCATCACCGCCCGCTGCCCGGCCAGCCATTCGGCTGTGCCGTCGCTGGAGCCGTTGTCGACCACGACGATGCGGTCGGGCCGCGGCTCCTGCGCGTGGATGGCCGCCAGACAGGTCTTCAGCAGGGCCAGACGGTTGTGGGTGACCACGACCGCGACGACCGGAGTCTCCCAGGGCGTTTCCCGAGGCCGCTCCTGGGCTCCGGTGTCCAGCGTCCGGGGCGTCTGGGCTTCTGACATGCGGTTTCCGTCCTTCGTCTTTTGGGCGTCTGTGCCTTGGGGCTGCCCCTCGAAGAGGCCACCCCAAGTTTTTTGCTTTGCGAAGAGAGGGCAATGCCCCGGACGGAGAGGGGCGGCACCATTCGCATAGCCCATAAGGAGAAAAGTCAGCTCAGACGCATCCAGCCGGTGCCCCACAACCACAAAACGGCGAATCCCATCGACAAAAGAGTCATCGGGATGCCGCATCGGGCGTGCTCCACAAAGCCGAGCCGGACGCCGGAGGCCGCCGCGCGCTCCACCACGATGATGTTGGCGAGGCTGCCGGGGATCAGCAGATTGCCGGCCAGGGTGGACAGGATCGCCAGACCGTAGAGCGCCCCCTCCGGCGGCGACGGCCAGGCGGCGAGCAGCAGGATCACCGCCGGCACGTTGCCGATGCTGTTGCTGGCGGCCAGGGCGAGCGGGGTCATCACCGCCAGCCGGTCGGGCAGCCAGCCGGCGGCCTCTAGCCCCGACACGAACTCGGCGGGCAGGCCGGTCAGCTTCAGCGCGTGGTTGATGGCGAACAGCGCGGCGAACAGCACCAGCAGGTGCCAGTCCACCATGCCCAGCATGCCGCGCGAGGCCAGCCGTCGGCTGATCAGCATCGCCCCGGCGACCAGCAGCACGCCGATCTCGTGCGGCAGGTCGGTGGTGAACAGACCGAGCAGCACCAGGGTGGCCACCACCGCCTTGCCGAGCTGCGCCCGGTCGAGAGTCACCGGCTCCGCCCCGTCCGTCCCCGTCGCGGCGTCGTCCGGCTCGCCGAAGCGGCCCCGCCAGGCGAACCACACCACGGCATACACCACCAGGAGGCCGACCAGAGCCGGCACCCCGCAGACCGCCAGGAAGCGCCAGAAATCCAGGTGGCCCATCTGGCCGATCAGGATGTTCTGCGGGTTGCCGATCACCGTCGCCGCCGAGCCCGCGTTCGCCGCTCCGGCCAGGCCGATCAGATAGGGCCGCGGGTCCAGCCGGCGGGCCAGCAGCCCGACGCAGAGCATCGGCGTCATGGCGAAGACCACCACGTCGTTGGCGAGGATCGCCGACAGGCCGCCGCCCACCGCCACCGTCACCGCCAGCAGCCGCGCCGGGGAGCGCGCCGCCTGCGCCACCCGCAGGGCGCACCAGTCGTAGAAGCCGCTGGCCGCGTATTGGGCGGACAGCACCATCAGACCGAACAGGATGAACAGGGTCGGGAAGTCGATGGCCTCCGTCACCTGCCCCGACTCCAACGCCCCGATGGCGAGCAGCAGGATCGCCGCGACCAGCGCGATGCCCGTGCGGTCGATGCGCAGACCGGGAAAGCGCCCCAGCGCCATGCCGGCATAGGTGACGACGAACAGCGCGACGACCGTCAGCGTCATGGGCGGGACGGCCAGGAAGGAAATGGGCATGGATAGGGGATCGCTGCGGGGTGGAGGAAAACCCCTCTATAACGGCCCGGTGCCCGGTTGGGCCATAGGTGCGAAGCCAGGGTCAGGCCAGCGTGACCGTCATTCCTTCCCGCGCGGCGAAGCAGTCCGGAAACACCGCCTGGGCCGCCGCCTCGATGGCGGTCATGGCGGCGTCGTCATGGTCGGGGTCGTGATGGAACAGCACCAGCCGCTTCACCCCGGCCGCCCGGGCCAGCCGGACGCCCTCGGTCCAGGTCGAGTGGCCCCAGCCGATGCGGTTCTGCCACTCCTCGTCCGTGTAGGTGCTGTCGTAGAGCACGAGGTCGGCGCCGTCGATCAGGTCCAGAATGTTGCGGTCGGGGTGCCCGGGCACATGCTCGGTGTCGGTCACATAGGCGAAGGCTTTTCCCATATGCTCGATGCGGTAGCCGGTGGCGCCGTCCGGATGGTTCAGCCGCGCCGTGCGGACCTGAACCCCCTCCCCCAAGGCGAACCGGTCGCCCGCCGTGATTTCGTCGAAGACGATGTTGCTTCCCATGGTGCGCATCGGCACCGGGAACAGGGGGCGCTCCATCTGCCGGGCCATGGCCGCCTCGATGCCGGGGGTGCCGTTCAGATGGCCGGAGACGATGCGCAGGTGGAAGCCCTTGCTGTAGGCCGGGGCGAAGAAGGGAAAGCCGCAGATGTGGTCCAGATGGGTGTGGCTCATCAGCAGGGTCGCCTCGGTGGCGCCCTCCTTCAGCAGGCGCTTTCCGAGCATGCGGATGCCGGTGCCGGCGTCGATGACGATGCGCTGGTCGCCCGCCTGGACCTCCACGCAACTCGTGTTGCCGCCGAAGCCCATATGGGACGGCAGGGGACAGGAAACCGTGCCCCGAACCCCCCAGAAGGTCACCGAAAAGCCCATACCGACCTCAAGACGCCAATCTCCGGGCCACCGCGCCGCCTGAAGCCGCCGGGGACCGTTAAAACGGCATTTTAGCATGGTTTTCGGTTTACGCGGTGACGACCGTCACAGCCCCGCCGGTTCCAAAGAGGGAGGCCGTCCCCTTCCGGATTGGCAAGGCCTCAACTGGTCCATAGGATGCTTTCGATGAAACGTTCGCAGGACCGGCGGTGGAGGCATCCGGTACAGCCGGCATCGGAACAGGGAAGCCCGGCCTTCAGAACGGTCAGCCCATCCACCAGCCGGTCCTTCGTGGCCTGATCGATGACGTCCGCCACACACACGTCGCGGATCGCCTCCGCCACGAGGTCGTCTTCCTGTTCCGGTACGATCACGATCTGCCTGAGAGCCTGCATGCGAAACACCTTTCCGTGGCTCAACTGCACCACGGCGGTGTTTCGCTAACATTTCAAGCGCGCCTCTCAAAAGATTCGAATTGCTGCAATCCGAAACGTCTACTCGCAATGACTGACGGAGTTCTGGACGATCACTCCGAACCAGCCGAGCCCCTTGTAGGTTTCATAGCCCGGCGTCACGGCGAAGCCGACCACGCGCCCCTGGTCGTCGGAATAGCTTCCCTGGCCGAGGCCGCCGGTGCGCAGGGGGAAGCTCTCCGTCAGGACGCCCCGGCGGTCGGAGGCGGCGATGACGCGGTGACGGCTGTCCACCAGAAGGCAGCGGGTCCGGGCGCGCTCCTCGTCGGTCAGGCGGACGGAGTCGACCACGCCCTGGGACTGGGGCTGCCAGTCGAAGAAGACCCCCAGCACGCCGATGACCGCGCCCGTCTCCTCCCCGCCGGCCCGGATGGCCGTGGCGTAGGTGGCCACGGTCGCGCGGTCCAGCAGGTCGTTCGTGCCGATGTCCGCCACCGCGAAATCGGTGCCGCTGCGGGTCGCCATGGCCTCGCGGAACCAGGGCTCGGACGCGACCGACGCGCCCACCGGCCGGCGATAGCGGTCGGGCCGCCCGTTCGCTAGAACCAAGCCCTTCGCATCGACAACCCAGAGATCGAGATAGACCGTGTAGGCGCCGAGGATCACGCCCAGCCGCTGCGAGGCGTCCCGGCGGTTGGACTCGGAGGGAGCGGCGGCGCAATCCACCACGGCGCGGTCGGTCGCCCACCAGCGCACATCACAGGACCGCTCGTACAAATTGCGGTCGATGATGTCGATCATGTTGAGCGCCAGATCGGCGAGCCGACCGCCCCGCAACTGCGAGACCAGACGGTTGCCCAGCGTGTTCAGCTCGTCCGTCTGCACGGCCATCTGGGCGCGCAACTCGTCGCCGATGCCGGTGATCCGCTCCGAAATGGCCTTCACCTCCTGGGCCACCACGGCGAAGCCCCGGCCGGCCTCCCCCGCGCGCATCGCCTCGATCAGGGCGTTGAGCGCCAGTATCTTGGTCGTGTTGGTAACGGCTTGGATTTCATCCATCTTGCGCGTGGCGAGATCGGACACGGCGCGCGACAAGGCCACGATTCGCTCGGGCATGAACATCACCTCCCAGGATCATCAGCGATGACGCCCGTGGATGACCGAACGACCATTTTTCCGGCTCAGCCGATCATCCGCAACCCACCCCGGCGGCATTCAATGGATGCAATCATGAAACTGCAACACTCAATGGTATCCATTCCCTGGGTGTCCGGACGGCGTCGCGGCCTGTCGCGGGACGGCGGGCCTGCCGCCGTTCAGACCTTGTAGGCCAGACGCAGCCCGCCCCAATGGCGCCCGCGCACGGTGATCGGAGCGGACACGTCCTTCATCAGGGCGTACTGCCCGCCGCCCATGTCGCGCCGGTAGGTCTGGAGCAGGAACGGCTTCGTGCTGCGCCCCGCGGCGAGGCCGACCCGGTCGTTGAAGATGCGCCGGTTGCGGCAATTGGCCGCGTTCCAGGTGGGATCGGTTCCCTGGGGCTGGCTGAACCTCCGGTTGTGGGTCGGCAGATAGCCGTTCGAATCGACGGCCACGCAGAAGACGATGCGCTCGTTCTGCCCCAGCAGCGAATCGAGGACCTTCGGCAGCATGCGGTCGCAGAACTCGGTGAAGCGCGTCATGTGCTGCTGCGGGTTCGAGCCGGGGATGGGCTGGTAGTTGCTGTCGAACAGATCGCCTTCGCGCACCTCGCCGCGCGACAGCGCGTCCTCGAAGTCAGCGGAGATGCGCGACGCGGCGTCGGTGACCATGCGGATGAAGGGGGTGTCCACCGTCTCCACGTCCAGCTCGGCGGTGATGCCGATCAGCCGCTCGCTCATGCCGACCAGCGTGTTCACGCGGTCGCGCGCCTGGGCCAGATTGTCGCTGGACAGCTGCACGCCGGCCGCGAGGTCGTCGATCTCGTGCTGAAGCTCCTCGCAGTTGGCGCCGATCTCCGAGGAGGCCGCGTCGATCTTGTCCGTCTCGCCGTTCAGCTCCGCCATGGCGCGGCCCACCGTTTCGATGACCGCGCCGATGGCGGTGGTGCCCTCGCTCACCGCGCGGGCCTTGCCGGCGCTGGACGCGCTTTCGGCCATCAGGCGCTGCGCCTGCTCGTTCAGGTACTTCAGCGTGGCGTCGATCTCCGTCGTCGCCTCGCTGGTCTTCTTCGACAGGGCCTTGACCTCGTTGGCCACCACGGCGAAGCCGCGCCCGGCCTCCCCGGCGCGGGCCGCCTCGATGGTCGCGTTGAGCGCCAGCAGGTTGGTCTGCTTGGCGATGACGAAGATTTCCTTGGCGACCCGGCCCACCCGGTCCAGCGCCTCCTGCAGGCCGGCGATCTGCCCCTCGATGCCGCCCACGGCGGCGACGAGGGCGTGGATGTCGTTCATCGACCGCTGCACCCGGTCGTGGGAGGATTCGACCTCCTGCCGGGCCTGCTCGGTCACGGAACGCGCCACGGTGGCGGCGGCGGAGATGCGCTGCGTGCTCTCCGACATCTTGTTCCCGGTGCCGCGCAACTGCGCGAAAACGTTGGCCTGATGGCCGAGGCGGCCGTTGACCTCCTCCACATGGCCCGCGATGTCCGCGATCTCGATGCCGAGATTGCCCGCTTCAGTGGCAATATCCGCGATCAAATGAGAGCGGCCGCCGAACGCACTGTCCATTTTTCCGCCATCCGTTTCACAAGAATGCGCAGAGCGCTAAAATCCAATGCAATTATTACCGAACCCTTACAATTGCGCAACGGAGGAAGGGTCATTCTAAAAGGCAATATGATCAATTATTGCGCGTTGGTAACCCGCTCGCAACCGAAGGAGGAAAAACCCCGGCCGGCACGGACGCCGGCGCCCTGACCGCGGGCGCCCTAACCGCGCCCCCCCTGTCCATCGGCGCCCCGCACGACGGCGGAGTCATCAACCCCCTGGCCGTCCGCTATGCGGTGGTCCAGGCGGTCGTCCTGAAGGCCGGCGGGCTCCTGGTGGATCATGACCTCGGCGCCCGGAAAGGCGTCTTTCAAACGGTCCTCCACCCGGTCGGTGATGTCGTGCGCCTTGGCGACCGACAGCGTGGGGTCGAGTTCCAGATGCAGCTCGATGAAGGCGCCGACGCCGGAGCTGCGGGTGCGCAGATCGTGCATCCCCGCGACGTCCGGCTGCTCCGTCACCAGCGCGGCGATGCGCTCCCGCTCCTCCGCCGGCAGTTCCCGGTCCATCAGGACGTTCAGCGCCTCCCGGGCGACCTTGCGGGCGCCGTAGAGCAGGAAGGCGGCGATGCCCAGGCCGAACAGCGGGTCGAAGGCGCTGATGCCGGTCCAGCCGGTCAGCAGGATCGCCAGGATGACCGCCGCGTTCATCAGCAGGTCGCCGGAATAATGCAGCCGGTCCGCTCCCACCGCGACCGAGCCGGTGGCCGTCACCACATGGCGCTGGAAGGTGATCAGGCCGGCGGTCAGCAGGATGGACAGCAGCATCACGGCGATGCCCACCGCCCCCTCGCCCACCGGCTGCGGGGTGATGAGGCGGCGCACCGCCTCGATGGTCAGGAAAAGGGCGGAGCCGCCGATGAAGGCGGCCTGGGCCAGGGCGGCCAGCGCCTCCGCCTTGCCGTGGCCGAAGCGGTGCGCCTCGTCCGGCGGGCGCAACGCCGTCCGCACACCGAGCAGCGTCACCACCGAGGCCATCATGTCCGTGCTGGAATCGATCAGCGACGACAGGATGCTGACCGAGTCGGTGGCCAGATAGGCCGCCAGCTTCGCCAGGATCAGCGTCAGGGACACCGACACGCTGGCGTAGGTGGCGTACCGGCGCAGCCGGTGCGAACGCGCTTCGCTCATGAGCGTCTTCTTATGCGGTGACGGTGCCGCTCCTTTACGGGAAAAGACGCTCCGTCGTCCAGCGCGCCGGCTCCTGCGCCGCCGGATCGCCCTCGCGCAGGTACACGAGCCGCTCGTGCAGGCGGAAGGGACGGTCCTGCCAGAACTCGATTCGCCGCGGCAGGATGCGGAAGCCGGTCCAGTGCGGCGGGCGGGGAACCGCGCCCAGGCCGAACTTGGCGGCGAACTGGGCGACCCGCTTTTCCAGCTCCCAGCGCCCCTCCAGCGGGCGCGACTGCTGCGACGCCCAGGCGCCGATGCGGCTTTCCCGCGGGCGGCTCTCGAAATAGGCGTCGGCCTCGGCATCGGACACCGGCTCCACCGCCCCCTCGACGCGGACCTGACGCTTCAGCGTCTTCCAATGGAAGCACAGGGCGGCGTTGGCGTTGGCCAGAAGCTGCTCCCCCTTGCGGCTTTCCGTGTTGGTGTAGAAGACGAATCCGCGCGGATCGATGCCCTTCAGGAGCACCATGCGGACCGACGGCGCCCCTTGCGCGTCGGCGGTGGCCAGCGCCATGGCGTTGGGATCGTTGATCTCGCTGCGGGTGGCCTCGTCCATCCAGTCCTGGAACAGGGCGTACGGGTCCCGGTCGTTGGATTCGCTCATTGTCCCCTCGTCGCGCGGCCGTAGGCCCAAAGTTTCAACGTCAGGTTTCGGCGCCGTTTTCGGCGTCTTGCCAGTTCACAAATATGCCCAATTCACAGATAGGATAGCCTCGCATATATGAGTGTCCACCGGTGCGCCAGAAGCAAGGCATGCCGGCTCCCAACCTTTCGAGGCAGCATCGATGTTCGTGAAGAAGCTCGTCCCGGCGGCGATGGCGATCGCCCTGCTTGCGGGTTGCGTCAGCACCTCCAAGGAAGCCACCAAGAACGCGGAGACCGTCGGCGGCCGGATCTCGTCGACCTACGGCAACGCGTCGGGCAAGGTCGCCTCCTCGGGCACCGGCCCGCTGCTGGGCGCCTTCATCGGCTCGGCCGCCATCGAGCCGTCGGACGCCGCCGCCGCCGAGACCGCGGCCAAGCGCGCCTACGCCGCCCCGGTCGGCGACAAGATCGGCTGGACCAACCCGGCGACGGGCCATTACGGCTCGCTGACCACGACGCGTGAGGGCTACAACAACGCCGGTCAGTATTGCCGGGAATTCCACCAAACGGTAACCACAAAGAGCCAGACCGAATTGGCCTACGGAACCGCTTGCAAACAGGCCGACGGTACGTGGAAGATCGTCGCCAATTCGTAACGCCTCATCCCCGGGCTTCGGGGTGGAATAACTCTGTCCGTGGACCGCATGCGTGACCCTTATCAAATCCTCGGCCTCACCCGCTCCGCGAGCGCCGACGACATCAAGAAGGCGTACCGCAAGCTCGCCAAGGAGTTCCATCCCGACCTGAAGCCCGGCAACGCCGCGAACGAGGAGCGCTTCAAGGAAATCTCGGCGGCGTACACGCTGCTGTCGGATTCCGACAAGCGCGCCCGTTTCGACCGCGGCGAGATTGACGCCTCCGGCCAGGAGCGGCATTACGGCTTCGGCGGCCGCTCCCGCGCCAACGCCGGTCGCAGCCGCGCCTACAGCGGGGCCGGCGGCGGCACCGGCGACGACTCCTTCTTCGGCGGCGAGGACTGGTTCTCCGACCTGTTCAGCGGCGGGCGCAAGCGCGGCGGCCCGGCCGGCGGCGGGGCGGGCGGCGGTGGCTCCCGGTCGCGCGGCAGCGACATCAACTACTCGGTCTCCGTGCCCTTCGTCGAGGCGGCGCAGGGCACCAAGCGGCGCATCAGCCTGTCCAACGGCAAGAGCATCGACGTGACCGTTCCGCCGGGGACGGAGGATCAGGCGAAGCTGCGCCTGAAAGGCCAGGGGCTTCCCGGCGCCGGCGGCTTCGGGGCCGGCGACGCCATCGTCGAGGTCCATGTCGAGGCGCATCCCTTCTTCACCCGCCAGGGCTCCGACATCCATGTCGAGGTGCCGATCACCCTGAACGAGGCGGTTCTCGGCGCCACCATCCGCGTGCCGACCATCAGCGGCCCGGTCGCGCTGAAGATCCCGCCGGGGGCCAACACCGGCTCCACCCTGCGGCTGCGCGGCAAGGGCGTGATGAACCAGGCGACCAAACAGGCCGGCGACCAGTATGTGAAGCTGAAGGTCGTCCTCCCCGACCCGCCCGACGCCGAGCTGGTCAAGTTCATGGAGGAATGGTCGCGGACGCGCAGCTACGACGTGCGCAAGAAGGCCGGGCTGGAGTGAATCCGGCCCGTTAACCCTCTCGTCACTTGTATGTCAAAGAATAGTCCTGGACCGAATGCGGTTGATGCCGGGCGGTGGCGCCTTCATCAATGAAGGCAATGTGCCGGAAACGGTTTTCGCTGCCTTCGTAGGACGCCATGCCGCCGATCCCGAAAAAGTACCTGATCGCCCTCGCCGTTGTTGCTGCGCTTCTGCTTGGCTGGTTCGCCTTCGCGGCCTGGACCGACTACGCGCGCGACGGCGCCGAGGAGATCGCGACCTACAGCGACTTGGTGGCGGCGGCCGAACGGGGGGACATCGCCTCGGTCACCTTCCGCGGTGACGGGGCGCACGCCGTCACTCCGGACGGCCAGCGGCTGCGCGCCGTCGTTCCGGTCACCGACGACCTGCTGAAGGAACTGCGCGGGCGCAAGATCGCCATCGCCTTCGAGGAGGACGCCGGCGGGCTGGTCTCCGGCACCGTCTCCGTTCTGGAGAAGCTGGCGCCCTTCCTGGTGATCGGCCTGCTGGTCGGCGCGCTCCTGCTCAGCGGCGGGCAGTTCCTCGGCGGCAGCCGGGCCACCCGCGTCCGCCCGAGCGACACCGGCACCGTCTTCGCCGACGTCGCCGGGGTGGACGAGGCGAAGGACGAGCTTCGCGAAACCGTCGAGTTCCTGCGCGACCCGCGCCGCTTCGCTATGGCCGGCGCCCGCGTGCCCAAGGGCATCCTGCTGGTCGGCCCGCCGGGCACCGGCAAGACGATGCTGGCGAAGGCCGCGGCCGGCGAGGCCGGGGTGCCCTTCTTCACCGTCTCCGGCTCCGATTTCGTGGAGATGTTCGTCGGGCTGGGCGCCGCGCGGGTGCGCAGCGTCTTCAAGACGGCGCGGGCCGCCGCCCCCTGCCTGCTGTTCATCGACGAGGTCGACGCCCTGGCCGGCAAGCGCGGCGAATCCAATTCCCACTCGGAGCGGGAGCAGACGCTGAACCAGCTCCTGGTCGAAATGGACGGCATCGTCAACAGCGGTGAGGTGGTGGTGATCGCCGCGACCAACCGCGCCGAGATGCTGGACCCCGCCGTGACCCGGCCAGGCCGTTTCGACCGCCACATCCACGTCGCTCTGCCCGACGTGGCCGGGCGCGAGGCCATCCTGGGCGTCCATGCGGGCCGGCTGCGCCTCGCCCCCGACGTCTGCGTCCGCACGGTGGCGCGGGGCACGCCCGGCTTCTCGGGCGCGGAGCTGGCCAACCTGACCAACGAGGCCGCCCTGTCTGCCGCGCGCAACGGGCGGGTCATCGTCGGCATGGCCGATTTCGAGGCGGCGAAGGACCGCGTCCTGATGGGCAACGAGCGGCGCAGCCTCGCCTTGTCCGGCCATGAACGGCGCCTGACCGCCTACCACGAGGCCGGCCACGCGCTGGTCTCCATCCGCTGCCCGGAGGCCGATCCCATCCACAAGGCCACGATCATCCCGCGCGGCCGCGCGCTGGGCATGGTCGTCCGGCTGCCGGAAGGGGACCGCGTGTCGGTGTCGCGCGCCAAGCTGCTCGCCGACATCGCCGTCGCCATGGCCGGGCGCGCGGCGGAGGATCTGGTCTTCGGCCCGGACGCCGTCACGACCGGGGCCGAGGCCGACTTCCGCGCCGCCACCGACCTCGCCCGCCGCATGGTCACCGCCTGGGGCATGAGCGACGCCATCGGCTATGTCGCCCACGCCGGCAACGACCCCGCCGTGGTGCGCTCGGAACGCACCGCCTGGCGCATCGACGAGGAGGTCCGCCGCATCACCGACGAGGGGATGGAGCGCGCCCGCCGCATCCTGGCCACCGACCGCGCCGCGCTGGAGCGGATCACCGCCGCCCTGCTGGAGCGCGAGACTCTGAGCGGCGACGAGATCGGCGCGCTGGCGGCCGAGGAGCGGGAAACCGAAGCGGCCTGATGGTAAAAATCTTCTTTCACATTCAACGACAAAGATTGCTGCATACGCGCATACATTGGTAAAATGCCGTAGAATTTCCGCACGGTCGTGCGATCAGCATCGGGGCTGAGGATGGCAGACGCGGTTGCCCGCCGAACGATACTGGCTTTGGCGCTCGCCGGACTGGCGGCGGGCGGCCTGCCCTCGTCCGGCCGTGCTGCGGCGGCCGATTTCACGACCACCCCGCCGGCCGTCCCGGTGACCGTCAAGGTCGGCGCCTACGAGTTCCCCCCCTATGTCACCGAATCCGGCGGCGGCGTCACCCAGGCGCTGCTCGACCTGCTGAACGCGGAGCAGACCGACTTCCGATTCGAACTGGTCCGCACCTCTCCCCAGCGGCGCTACGAGGACATGGAGCGGGGCCGCTTCGACCTGATCGCCTTCGAAAGCCTCGCCTGGGGCTGGAAGGGGCGCCCCGTGGACGCCTCGCGGGTGTTTCTGCACGACGCGGAGGTGTTCGTCGCCAAGGCCGGCCCGGGCATGGACCAGAGCTATTTCGACCGGCTGGACGACAAGACGGTCCTGGGTCGGCTCGGCTACCATTACGCCTTCGCCGGCATGAGCGCCGACCCGGAGGTCCTGGAGAAGCGCTTCAACACCCGGCTGACCGTCACGCATGAGGGCAACGTGCGCAGCGTCGCCGCCGGGCGGGCCGCGCTGGCCATCGTCACCCGCTCCTTCCTGGCGAGATTCCTCAAGGCCAACCCCGACATGGCACCGCAACTCCTGGTGTCCGAGCGCACCGACCAGATCTACGAGCACACCATCCTGGTCCGCCGCGACGGCCCGGTCGGCATCGCCTGGGTCAACGGCACCCTCGACCGGCTGGAGCGCAGCGGCGCGCTTCCGGCTCTGTGGACCCGTCAGGGGATCGCCCCGTGACCGAATTGCGCGCCCTCGCCGTCGGTCGGCGTGACCGCTCGCTGCTGACCCGCATCGGCAGCATCATCCTGGTCACCGCCGCCGCCGTGGGGGTGGTCGCCGTGGCCGTGTCGGCCAACATCGTGGAGCACCAGCAGTTCTCGGCGCTGACCAAGCGGGCGCAGCTGGTCGCCGCCATGCAGACGGACGCGCTGGCCAACCCGATCTGGGAAATCGACGACCGCGCCGTCCGCAACATCATCGATTCGCTGCGCGAGCGCGACCCGGCCATCCTCGCCGTCTCCGTCTTCGAGCCGGGGCACAGCGAGCCGATGGCGGTGTCCGGCAACCCCAGGACCTCCGCCGACTCCACCACCATCGAAAAGGTCATCGACCTGCGGGGGCGCGACGGGGTGACCCGGCAGGTGGGAACGCTGCGCCTGCTCTACTCGACCGAGGAGGTCCACCGCAACACGCTGGAGGCGCTGCTGCCGGTGGTCGGACTGCTGCTGCTGTCCCTGGTCACCGCCATCGCCATCATCAGCGTCATGCTGAACCGCGTCGTCCTCGGCCCGCTGCGGCGGCTGACCCAGGCGGCCCAGGCGGTCTCCCGCGGCGATTACAGCGCCCGCCTCGCCACCGAGCGGGAGGATGAGATCGGCGTCCTGACCACGACCTTCAACCGCATGGCCGAAACGGTCCAGGACTACACCCAGACCCTGGAATCCCGCGTCCAGGAGCGGACCGAGGCGCTGGCCGACATCAACCGCCGCATCATGGACAGCATCAACTACGCCCAGCTGATCCAGTCCTCGATCCTGCCCAAACCCGAAGTTCTGGAAGGCGGGCTGGCCGAGCATTTCGTCCTGTGGCGGCCGCGCGACGTGGTCAGCGGCGATTTCTACTATTACCGCGAGGTCGAGGACGGATTCCTCATCGGCGTCGCCGACTGCACAGGGCACGGCGTGCCCGGCGCCTTCATGACCATGACGGCCAGCGCGGTGCTGAACAACGTGGTGGACGGCATGGGCGCCGCCGATCCCGCGGCGCTGCTCGCCACGGTGGACGAGAAGGTGCGCGCGGCCCTGCACCAGGACGGCGACGCGGCAAGCTGGGAGGGCGGCTTCGACAACGGGCTGGACCTGGCGCTGTGCTACGTCCAGCCGGCGCGGCGGCGGCTCGTCTATGCCGGTGCCCGCCTGCCCCTGGCCATCGCCGGCCCGGACGGGTTGACCGAGATCCGCGCCGACCGCCGCAGCCTTGGCTACCGCGCGTCCGGCCCCACCCCGGCCTTCACGAATCACAGCCTGGACCTGCAGCCCGGCCAGACCTTCTACATCTGCACCGACGGGCTGACCGACCAGTGCGGCGGGGAGCGCGGGCGGAGCTTCGGCAAGCGACGGCTGCACGGCGTGGTCGAGGAATGCCGCGCGCTGCCGCTCGACGGGCAGAAGGAGCGCATCGAGTCCAGCCTGTCCGGGTTCCAGGGCGACCGCCCGCAGCGCGACGACATCACCATGGTCGGCTTCCGCGTCCGGCTGGCCGGCGACCCGGCGGACCCGACGCGGAACACCCTGTGGGAAATCGCGTAACTAACCCTTGAGAGGATTGCGTGATCGTGCAGCAAGGGGGGCCTCATGGGGCGAAGTCGCTCGACCTACAATTCGAATTCATATAGTTTCCGCGCCGGCCCTATGAACAATAAGCACCGGTAACGGGGGAGCAGAGGGGATGGCGGCCGTTACGATCGTTGTCGTCGAGGACGAAGCGTCTCTGCGACGTGACATGATCGAGTATCTGCGCAGTTGCGGCTTCGATGCGGTCGGGGCGAAGAATGGGCGCGAACTGGACGAACAAATCGCCACACGCCCGGTGTCCTTGGTTGTTCTGGACGTCAATCTTCCAGGCGAGGATGGATTCAAGATCGCTACACGTCTGCGCGAGAATCCCGCCATCGGAATCATCATGGTGACTGCCCGCGGCTCCACCGTCGACCGGGTGGTCGGGCTGGAGCTGGGAGCCGACGCCTATCTGGTGAAGCCCGTCGAAATGCGCGAGCTGGAGGCCCAGGCGAAAGCCCTGCTCCGCCGTCTGGAGACCAGCAGCAGCGCCGCCGCCCCGTCCCAGCAACCCTCCAGCCAGCCCGCGGCTGACGAGGCCAGCTGGGTTCTGGACGCCACCGCCTGGGCGCTGACCAGCCCGGCGGGCGTACGGGTCAGCCTGACGAGCATGGAAATGAAGCTGGTCTCGCTGCTGGCCGGTCAGGCCCGCCAGCCGGCGACTCGCGACCAGATTTCGGTCGCGCTCTACAACCGCCGTTGGAACCCCGACGACCGCTCGATCGACACGGTCGTCGGGCGGCTGCGCCACAAGGTGGAAAACGCCATCGGCGAAACCGCCCCGGTCAAATCGGTCCACGGCGTCGGCTACGTGTTTTCCGCCCCCGTCCGGGTGATCTGAGGCCGCTCAGGCGGCTGGGTCGTCCGGGGGCGTGTTCTTCGGAAAGGTCAGGACGAAGCGCGTTCCGCGTCCCGGCGCGCTGTCCACCACGATCGTCCCCTTCAGAGCCCCGGCCGCCAGATTGTGCACGATGTGCAGGCCGAGCCCGCTGCCCCCCTCGCCGCGCCGGGTGGTGAAGAAGGGGTCGAAGATCCGGGGCAGATGGTCGGCCGGGATGCCGCGGCCGTTGTCGGTGTAGACCAGCCGGACGGTGCCGGGCTCCGGCTCGTCCACCGCGATCGACAGGACGCCGCCCTGCCCCTCCGTGCCCTGCGCGTCGACGAAGGCGTGGGTGACGGAATTCATCACGAGGTTGGTCAGGATCTGCGACAGCGCGCCCGGATAGCTGTCGACCACCAGCCCATCCGGACAGGACACCCCGATGCTGTGCCGGCCCTGGCGCAGCTTCGGCTCCAGGCTGACCAGCGTTTCCTGGATGTAGCGGTTGAGGTTCACCGCCCGCCGCTCGGCGCTGGCCCGGTCGACCGCCACCTGCTTGAAGCTGGCGATCAGCTTGGCCGCCCGCTCGCAATTGGTCAGGATCAGCGCCGCGGTGTCCGTCGCCGTGGCCAGATAGCGGGAAAAATCCGCCTTGCTCAGTTCCCCGGACTGGGCGCGCCGGCGCAGCCCGGCGGTGGCGTCCGACAGATGCGACGCGCAGGACACGGCGATGCCCACGGGCGTGTTGATCTCATGCGCCACCCCGGCCACCAGGGCACCCAGGGAGGCCAGCTTCTCGGCGCGGACCATCGCCTCCTGCGCCTCGCGCAGGTCGGCCAGCGCGGTTTCCGCCTCCTGCCGCCGGCGCTCCAGCTCCTGGTTGGCCGAGCCGAGCTGCGCCTGCAGCCGGTCGCTGACCCGGACCAGCCGGCGCTGCTCGCGCGTGCTGCGCTGGAACGCCTCCACCAGCGCCTCGAAGTCGGCGCGCAGTTCGGGCGCGGCGGTGCCCAGCCTCTCCCCCAGAAGGCGGGCCCGCTCGATGGCCTGCTCCTCAGCGGCGAAGAGGTTGAAGGTCATGACGCCCCGTCTGCGGGAATCTGTTTCAGCGTGAAGGCGACGTGCTCCAGGTCCTCGGCGAAATCCTCGCCCAGCTCCTGCATCGACTCGTCGTTTTCCTCGTAGCACCAGGTGACGGAGATGCTGCGCCCGTCGCCGGCCGCCGTCTCCAGCATCTGGAAGATGTTCATCAGGGCCTTCGCGCTGGAGCTGTTGAAATACAGCAGTTCCATGTCGAAGCGGATGGGGTGGCCGCCGGCTTCGGCAAGGAAGGCGCGGAGGGCTGCGAAGATCGGGCCGAAGAAGGTCGCGACGTCGTCGGGATAGGACTCGCCGCTCAGGCGGAGAACGCCCTGGGCGAAGTCGAAATCGACTTCGGGCGTCCGGCCCGTTGCGGGTATTTTCAGGGATTCCATGGTCGTCCGGATGTCCACAGCCGCTCTCAGATCCGAGCTTTGAGGCAGAAGAAGCTCTTGCCGTCGTCCAAGTCGAGGAAGTCGTACTCGATGGGTTCGCTGGCACGCCGCGCGATCTCGATCAGCCCGATGTTCGCACCGCGCGCGCCCTCTTCCGGGGTCTCGCGCAACTGCTCCCGGTAATAGGTCTTGATCGCGTCCTTGTCCAAGCCCTTGAGATACTCCAACCGGTCGCGCAGGCGCGGCACGTCGGCGTTGTACACGGTGTTGCCGCAGACGATGAACACCTTCCCGCCTTCCATGCCGATGGTGACCATCCCGGCGCTGAGCTCGACCGGCTTCTCGCGCGCGCCGGTCACCTTCTCGGCGGAATAGCGGATGATGTTCTGCATCTGCTCGACGAAGACGGCGAAGACCCGGCGGACCGTCGGGCCGTCGGTTTCCTCCAGCGTCATCTTTTCACGCAACGCCTCGCCCAAGGAATAGAGTATCCCCTCGGAGAGATAGCCGCTGAACGAGAAGATGATGCCTTTCTCGTCAAGGTCCCGTTTGATCCCGGCATATTGCTGAGCGAGCATAATGGAGTCCACGGCTCTTCCGTTGGATTGCGAAAAGGCCACCCGCCGCGTCTGAAGGGTCCGGACCGGTTTCCGGAGATCGCGTCGGCCTTGTTATGAGCACGTTACATTTCCGTCCGCCGCGCTGGAAGGATTATTGGGGGAGGACGGCGACGGACCGGCCTTGCGCGATCAGCCTTTCACGGGAAGGCGGACGCGGAAGAGGCTTCCCTGCCCGACCGTGCTTTCGGCGCTGATCGAACCGCCGTGCAGCAGGATGATCTGCCGCACGGTGTTCAGCCCGATGCCGGTTCCCGGCACGCCCGCCGATCCGGTCCCCCGGTAATGCCGCTCGAACAGCAGGGGCAGTTCATGCTGCGGGATGCCGCGCCCCTGGTCGGCCACCTCGACCACCGCCATGCCGCCGTCGCTCCGGCCGCGCACGGTGATGCGGCAGTCGCCGTCCGAGTATTTGAAGGCGTTGTTCAGCAGGTTGCTGAACAGCATGCCCAGCAGATGCCCGTCGGCCATCACCACCGGCGGCAAGCCGTCGAGGTCCAGATGGAAGTCGCAGCCGGTGTAGGCGGTGCGGAAGGGTTCCGTCACCGACCGCAGCAGCGCCCGCAGGTCGACCTCGCCCCGCTGCACCCGCAGCGTTCCGGCCTGCAGCCGCTCGTCGGTCAGATGCGTGTCGATCAGACCGGTCAGGCGCTGGACGCTGCTGCGGATGACGCGCAGCCGTTCCAGCGAGTCCGGGGTTTCGCGCTCCGCCCGCAGCGTCAGCATCTGGGCGGCGCTGTCGATGATGGCCAGCGGCGTGCGGAACTCGTGGCTGACCATGGTGACGAACTGGCGCTGCTGCTCGCGGGCGACCAGCTCCGCCTCAAGCGCCCGCTCCACCCGCTCCTTGGCGGCGACCAGGGCGGCCTGGTTGGCGGCCAGCTCGGCCGTCCGCTCGCTGACGCGCCGTTCCAGCGACTGGTTCAGCGCCACCAGATCCTCGTACAGGCACACATTGTCGAAGCCGATGATGACACGGGCGCAGAACAGCTCCAGCAGCCGATGATCGTCTTCGCGATAGGGCTCGCTCCGCTCCAGCGCGAACACCGTCGTCCCATGCTCCCGCGTGCGGAAGGCCAGGATGCAGCGCGACGACCCGAAATTGCTCTGCTGCGTCTCGAAGGCAGCGATCACCTGGGCGGTGAGTTCGGGCTCCAGCGTGTCGGAGGCGGGCCGCCCGACGAACCGCGAGAAGCGGCCGGAGCCGGCGACCACGGTGGCCCGCGTCTTGCCGTCGCCGCGGTCCACCATGCGGCAGGCCAGCACGGCGCCGCCGCTGTGGTCGACGACCTTGCTGAGCTGGTCGACCAGTTCCTCCACCAGCGTGCGCATCGAACGGGTTTCGAACAGCGGGGCGGAGGCGGCGAGGATGCGTTCAAGTCCCTGGCGGTGCCGCTCGATGGTCACGATGTCGCGCCACGCCCGCAGCCCGCTGACCAGCGTGGTGAACAGGCGCTGGGCGGTGAGTTCGCTCTTGGCCTTGTAATCGTTGATGTCGTAGGCGACGACCACGTCCCGCTCCGGCGCCTGTCCGGGCTGGCCGGTGCGCAGGATGATGCGCATGCGGTGGTTGTTCAGATCCTCGCGGATGAAGCGGACCAGACGCAGGCCGGCGTCGTCGGTCTCCATCACCACGTCAAGCAGCGCCACCGGGATGTCCGGGCGGGTCAGAAGCAACGACCGGGCCGCCGCCGCGGAGAGCGCGCTGACCACCTCGAACGGACGGTCTTCGAACTCGAAATCGCGCAGCAGCACCTCGGTCATGGTGTGGACCTGGGGATCGTCGTCGACCACCAGAACGGGCCATGGGTCCGCCGGCCGGGCGTTGGCCGTGGAGTCGTCGGCGAAGCCGTCGTCAGGTCCGAACAACGGTTCGTCGTCCAGACCTTCGTCCATACCCTGGCCCATGCTCTCCTCCACGCATGACCTACCCAAATGGTTCCGCATCGACGGACAAGGAAGGCACCAAAGCGGTACGAGACCTAAGCCCACCCGTCCAGGGCTGTATCAAATTGTCACAAAACGCCATGCATAAGAGACAGCTGGCACGAATTTGGGCCGATTCTGCCCTTTGATGAATACCCAAGTATTACCGTAATCTTTTATACTCTCCGAAAATGAGGGAGCTGGCCCGCGTATGGACATGGATCTCAAGGGCAGAGACCTCGAAAGGGGGATACCTATGGCAGGGACCTGGACGGCATGACCTCAGATTGCACAGGCCTGAACGGTGCGCCCCTGGACGGTCCGGAGCCGGACGGTGCGCCGGCTGGCCGGTACGCGGCCTTCCGCCGGTTCCTGTCGCGCTTCGACCACCGTCCCGGCGCGGCGCGGGCCGCGGAGCGACCGCCCGGGCTGCCGGTGCGCGCCATGCTTCTCGGCCTGCTGTCCAGCCGGCGGCAGGCGCACACCCGCCGCCTGTGGGCGCGCTGGCTGGAGCCGGTGATGCTGCGCGATCCGGTCCTGCTGACGATCGCCGACCCGCTGCCCGGCTGCATCCGCGTGCTCGACACCGCCGGCTGGTGGCCCGCCCTGTCGCGGCGCATGGACGACCTGCCGGCCACCCTGCAGACCCGTCTGGACAACCGGCTGGCCGACGGCGCCCTGGATCGGGTGCTCGCCTCGCCGGAGATGGTGGACTGGGCGGAAACGCTCCGCGACCGCTCGCTGACCGTCCTGGACGCGCTGCGCACCGACCCCGCCGCGCTCGCCCTGTTCCTGGAGGAGGCCAACACCCACCGCATGCGCGCCGCCAGCGCCCTGGCGATCCCCGGCGGCGTCGTGGCGCTCCGGCCGCTGGACGGCGCGGACGTGGAAACATTGACCGCCGCGCTGCGCCTGTCCGACAGCTGGCGGGCGCTGGGCGGGCGGGCGCCGGACATGGAGATCGACGAGTTGCTGGCCTGCGTGCGCGGCGCGCTGGCCGACGACGGCATCCCGCCGGAGGCGATGGCCCTGTTCGCGGTGGCCGGTCTCTACACGCGCCGCGATCCCCTGCTCGGCGCGGCGCTGCGGGCGCTGCTGCCGTTGCCGCTGGTCGATTCCGCCGCCGCATGGCTGACGGCGCACAGCGAGGAGACGGATGGCGGCGTCTCGGACTTACCGTTGCCCGGCGGCGGCCCGGCGCACGGTTCGGACCGCGGGCTGCGGGACCTGTTCGAAGCCGCGCGGCGCTCCGGGCCGTCCCTGCCCACCGCGCCGGCCCAACGGCTGGCGTCCCCCCTCGCCGGGGCGATGAACGCCACCGGCGCACCGGGGGCGCGCTGGCCGGGCGCGCGCTGATGGTTCGGATGGTGACGCGATGAACATGGACACCTTCGCCCTGGCCGTGCTGGTCCTGTGCGTCGGCGCGCTCGGCCTGGCCGTGGTCTACGAGGCCTCGCGCCTGACCGCAACCGGCAGCCGCAAGGCGCTGCTGCGGCGGAAGCTGGAGGCCCAGGCCGCCGACCTCGCCGCCCTCGACCGCCGCATCGAGGACACCCGGGCCGAAAGCGCCGCAAGGCAGGAGGCCCTCGATCGCCTGACCGCCGAGCGCGGGCGTCTGACCGGGCTGATCGCGTCGGTCAAGGCTTCCAAGATCGCCCTGGTGCACGAGGTCGGCGACGCGCAGAGCGGCGCCCAGCGCTATGAGAGCGAACTGCGCACCCTCCCGGATTTCGCCCGGCTCGATCCCCGGCGCATGCTGTTCGCGCGGGCGATCTGGGATCGCCGGAACATCGCCCGCGTCTGGGCCGACACGCCGGACGCGGCGGCGGCGATGCTCCAGCGCGCCTTCAGCGCGCGCAACGGGGTGCTGTCCTCGCGGCCGGAAGCGATCCCGTTGATCCCGGCCGGAAGCGGGGCCAACGACAGCGCACGGCCGGTGTCCCCATGACGGCGATCATCCTCTACGCGTCGCTGCTGCTGCTGGCCGCCAGCGTCCTGGTGAACCGGATGGGCGAGCGTCGCGTCCGCGCGGCGCGCGGCGAGATCGCCACCGCCGAAAAGGACATCCGGACCATGGAGCAGCGCCTCCAGGAGGGCCGGAAGACCCTGGAGTCGGCGCGCGGAACGCTGGGCGGGCTGGAGGAGGCGCTGGCCGAGGCCAAGCGGCAGGCCGAAATCCTGGAACGGCAACTCGACGCGGCCCAGCAGGCGCCGATGGAACTCTTCCACGTTTTCGACCGCCTGGAGGCCCGGCCCGGAACCATCTGGGAGGTGACGGTGCGGCGCGCCCCGGACGCGCTCTACACCAGCGGCGCCATGGCCGCCTCCTGGCGCGACGGGCGGGCCTATCTGGTCGTCGCCGCCAACCAGAAGGAGGCGCTGGACCGCATCGCCCAGCGCTTCCCCCGCGTGAACGGCTACGAGATCGGGCCGGTCCTGACCTGCCGCCAGTTCCTGCCCAAGGACGCGACGGAGCGAAAGCGGGCCTGACCCGAGCTGTGAGGCCGGCCACAGCGTGGGGGAAACGCTGCGGCTAGAGTGGAGCGAACGACCCTTCCACCCTGGTGACCGCCATGACCCGCCACACCGCAACGCCCCCTCAATCCCCTTCCCCGCCGCAATCGTCCACGCGCGAGCGCCCGGCGCCCGGCCTCGCGTTCCTGCCCTTGGACGACCGCCGCTGCCCCCGCCGCGAGGTCGCCGTGCTGTGCGAGACCGACAGCGGCCACCGCTGGGACGGGGCTTGACCGGACCGCCCGCCTCCCTATATCCCGGTCGCCCTCCCGTGAGGACGACCTCACCACGGCGCGCCCGCTTCGGGCGTGGGGAGTTCGGCGGGGACGACCCTGCCTCCAATCCATCGGAGGTGTTTCATGTCCTGGGTCATCCTGTTCTTCGCCGGCCTCTTTGAAATCGGCTGGGCCGTCGGCCTGAAGCAGACGGAAGGTTTCACCCGCCCCATTCCCACCGCCCTGACCGTCGCGTCGATGGTCATCAGCCTCGCCCTGCTTGGGATGGCGCTGAAGTCGCTGCCGCTCGGCACCGCCTACGCCGTGTGGACCGGCATCGGGACGGTAGGCACCGTCGTTCTGGGCATCCTGCTTTACGGGGAATCCGCCGACATCCTGCGGCTCGGCTGCATCGCGCTGATCGTGGCGGGCATCCTCGGGCTGAAGCTGATCACGCCCTGACCCGTCGCCGCCATCAGGCGCGCTCCTTCCGCAGGGCCGCGCGCGCGGCATAGCCGATTCCCCCGACCACCGCGAGGCCGGCGAGGAAGGCGAAGCCGCGCGCCGCGGTTCCCGTCGTGCTCAGCGACAGGCGCTCCTCCTGACCGGTGAAGCGCCCGTGCGTGCGGTGAAGGCCGGGCACCGGCTCGAACAGGTTGTCGGGCCGGTCCGGTGCTTCCGCCTCCTCCGTTTCCTGTCCCTCGAAGGCGGTGAAGGCCACCCGGTAGTCGGCGTAGGCGGGAAGCGCCTGCGTGCCGAGGATCGCCTCGGCGGTGGTGAAGCCCAGCCAGTGCTCCCGCTTCGGGTCCGCCGCGGCCCGGACGATGGCGCGGCCGATGTCGTCCGGGTCGAAGATGGCGCCGACCGGCCGCGCCCGGCGCGGCATGTGGCTGCGCGCCCAGTCGAACTGCGGCGTGTTGACGGCCGGCAGATGGACCATGGTCACCTGCAGGCGGCTGCCGTCGTGGATCAGTTCGGAGCGCAGGCTGTCGATGAAGCCGCGGATGGCGCTCTTGGCCCCGCAATAGGCGGCCTGGAGCGGGATGGAGCGGTAGGCCAGCGCCGACGCGACCTGCAGGATGAGGCCGCGGTCGCGCGGCAGCATGCGGCGCAGCGCCGCCATCGTGCCGTGGACGGAGCCGAGATAGGTCACCTCGGTCACCCGCCGGACTTCCTCCGGCGTCAGGTCGCGGATGCGCCCGAACACCGTCACCATGGCGTTGTTGACCCAGACGTCGATGGGACCGAGCGCCCGCTCGGCCTCGGCGGCGGCGGCCTCCACCGCGTCGGCGTCGGCGACGTCGGCGGGCAGCACCAGCGCCGTGCCGCCGAGCCGCTCGATCTCCGCCGCCACGTCCTGCAGCGCGTCGCGGGAGCGCGCGATCAGCCCGACCGCCGCCCCCCATTCCCGCGCGAAGGCGAGCGCCGTCGCCCGCCCGACCCCGGCGGACGCTCCGGTGACGACGACGACGGGCCGGTTGCGGCCGGCGAGGGGGTTGATGGGCATGGCGGCGTGGCTCCGTGGGCTGGGACAAGCGTCGACGCTGTCCAAACCCGCGCGGAGCCCGCCGGTTCCGCTGGCGCCGCAGTCCTTACGGTGCCTCGACGATCTCGAAATCGTGGGTGATCGCGGCGGTGGCGCCCAGCATGATGGAGGCGGAGCAGTATTTCTCCGCCGACAGGGCGATGGCGCGCTCCACCTTCGCCGGGTCCAGGCCGCGCCCGGTGACAACGAAATGGACGTGGATCTTCGTGAAGACCTTGGGATCGGTCTCGGCGCGCTCGGCCTCGATCTCGGCCACGCAGCCGGTGACGGCCTGACGGCCCTTCTCGAGGATCATCACCACGTCGAAGCCGGTGCAGCCGCCCATGCCGATCAGCAGCATCTCCATGGGGCGGATGCCCAGGTTGCGCCCGCCCGCCTCCGGCGCGCCGTCCATGACCACGGCGTGGCCGCTGCCGGACTCGCCGACGAACATCCGCCCATCAACCCACTTCACCCGCGCCTTCATGGCGGTCTCCCGGTTATTGTTCGTCTTCCAATGGATGGCAGGGCTTGCAGCCGGTGGGCCATGGCTCGCCCAGATCCTCCACGAAGCAGGTCCAGGACGGGCTTTCCAGCCGGATGCAGGCGCCGCCGGCAAAATTCAGGACCAGGGCGCCGTCGGCCGCCTCGACGGAGAGCAGCTCCAGGATCTGCGCGCGGTTCTTCACGTCGAGGCCGCGCAGCTTCACGGCCTTCACCCCTTCGATCCGCACGCCGCAATTGACGCGCTCGAAGGGGGTCAGGTGGTCGTCGTCGGCGGAGGGGCCGGGGCGGCGCCTGTCGGCCGTCTCCCACTTGAAGCGGTTGGCCACCAGCACGAAGCGCGCCTCTTCGGGCAGGAAGCACATGTCGCCGATCGGCAGGATGGCGTCCTGCAGGCAGGCGGAGACGACTTTCAGATCCTCGGCATCCTGGGCGCGCAGGCGGATCGGCGTGGCGGACATGGGCATCCTCGTGGGCTTCCCTTCGCTGTGGACGGCTGGACGGGCGGAGGACGCCGTCAGTCGTCCTCCGCCCGGATGCGTTCGATGTCCGCGCCGCAGGCCGCCAGCTTGTCCTCCAGCCGCTCGTAGCCGCGGTCGAGGTGGTAGACGCGGTTGACCGTCGTCTCCCCTTCCGCCGCAAGACCGGCCAGGACCAGCGACACCGACGCGCGGAGATCCGTCGCCATAACGGGCGCGCCGGTCAAACGCTCCACACCCCGGACGAGGGCGGAGGAACCGTGCACCGTGATGCGGGCCCCCATGCGGGTCAGCTCGGGCGCGTGCATGAACCGATTCTCAAATATGGTCTCGGTGATCATGCCTGCACCCCTGGCCGTGCACATCAGGGCCATCATCTGGGCCTGAAGGTCGGTGGGGAAGCCGGGATAGGGCTCGGTCATCACGTCCACGCCGACCAGCTCGCCGTTGGCGCGGGACACCCGGATGCCCGTCTGGCCGTTGGTCTCGATCTCGGTGAACTCCACGCCCGCCGGGACCAGCGCCGTCACCGCCGCCTTGATCAGGTCCAGGCGGGTGTTCAGGATGTCCAGCGTGCCGCCGGTCATCGCCGCGGCCATGGCGTAGGTGCCGGTCTCGATGCGGTCCGGCACCACCATGTGGCGGGCGCCGTTCAGCCGGTCGACGCCGACGATGGTCAGGCGGTCCGTGCCGATGCCGGTGATCTTCGCGCCCATCTTGACGAGGCATTCGGCGAGGTCGGTGACCTCCGGCTCGCGGGCGGCGTTGACCAGGACGGTGGTGCCGCGGGCCAGCGTGGCGGCCATCAGCAGGTTCTCGGTGGCGCCCACCGACACCTTGGGGAACACATACTCCGCACCGCGCAGGCCGCCCTTCGGCGCCTTGGCGACGATGTAGCCGCCCTCGATGCGGATGTCGGCCCCCATGGCCTCCAGGCCCTTGATGTGGAGGTCCACCGGGCGCGCGCCGATGGCGCAGCCGCCGGGCAGCGACACCTTGGCCTCGCCGCAGCGGGCGAGCAGCGGGCCGAGCACCAGGACGCTCGCCCGCATCTTGCGAACGAGGTCGTAGGGGGCCGTGGTGTTGGTGATGTCGCGGGCGGTGAACTCCACCACGCGGCCGGCGCAATCCCCGCCCGCCCCGGCCATGTGGATGGCGACGCCGTGCTGGAGCAGCAGGTTGCACAGCGTGTTGATGTCCGCGAGGATCGGCAGGTTGGTGAGCGTCAGCGTCCCGTCGGTGAGGAGCGCCGCGGTCATCAGGGGCAGCGCCGCGTTCTTGGCGCCCCCGACCGTGATCGACCCGTGAAGGGGCTTGCCGCCGCGGATGCGGATCTTGTCCATGAAGCTGTCTTGTCCGGTCTGATGCTGTCGAAAAGGCCGAAGCCCGGCGGATTAGGCCATCTTGCGGGTCCGAAGGTCCGGCGACAGGCCCATCGTCGGCGGACTCCTCGGGTCTTACGGGGATTGAATCTGTCAGGCGTTGTAGCGGAGCATGCGGGCGCGCTCAAGGGAAGGAATTGAGGCTTTTTCTCATGGAAGCCCTTCTCGCGCCGCATTTGAAAGGACTGACCGCGTGACACAGGACAGCGCCCGGGACGGCATGATGGCCGGGCTGACCCTCTCCCTCTCCGGACGGCTCGACCCGGACGAGGTGAAGCAGATCCACGGCGAGCTGCGCGCCTTCAACGAGCGCTTCACCGCCCCCTACGACCTCCAGGAGATCATGATCACCGTCCGCGACGCGGACGGGGCGCTGATGGCCGGGCTGACCGGCTACACGAACTGGGAGTGGCTGTATGTGGACTATCTGTGGGTCCATGACGGACGGCGCAGCGGCGGGCTCGGCGCCCGCCTGCTCGCCGCGGCCGAGGAGGAGGCGGTGAAGCGCGGCTGCCGCTGGTCGCGCCTCTACACCTATGATTTCCAGGCGCCGGGCTTCTACCGCAAGCAGGGCTACGAGGTCTGGGCGGAGATGGAGGGCTACCCGCCCGGGCACACGCAGATCTGGCTCAGGAAGGCTCTGCGGCGGGACGGGGAATAGCCTGCACGGCGGACTCGTTGCGCTTCAGGAAGACGATCACCGCGCAGACCACCGCCATCCCGGCCAGTTGGGGCGGCTCGAAGGTTTCGCCCAGCAGAAGGAAGGCCGTCACCCCGGCGAAGACGGGATCGAGCATGCCGATCACCGTCGCCGGGAACGGCTCGATGGTCTTCAGCCCTTCCAGATAGAGCCAGTAGGGCGCCACCGTGCCGAACACGCCGATGAACAGCACGAAGCCCACCGTCTCCCAGGTCACCTCGACCGTGGCGTAATCAATGGCGGGGGTGGCGAGCAGCCAGAACAGCGCCGACAGGAAGAAGGGCCAGAAGGTCATCGACCAGCTGTCCAGCCCCCGCCGGTGGCCGTGGGCGCAACGGACGTTGTAGGCGGCGAAGCACACGGCGCAGAGCATCCCCACCGCCGCCCCAAGCGCGTTGCCCGACCACAGGGCCGGGTCGTAGGCGCCGACCAGCAGGAAACAGCCGGCGGCGTTGCCGGCCAGGATCAGCGCCACCGCCCGGTTCATCCGGTGGGTGCCGAGCAACAGCCCGGCGGCCACGATCAGCATGGGCGCGGTGTATTCCAGCATCAACGCCAGCGCCACGTTGGTCAGCGCGATGGCGTAGAAGAAGGTCAGGTTGACCAGCGTCAGCCATACCGCCAACTCACCCAGGAACGGCAGGTCCGCCCGCCGCACCCGGATCGGCCGGCCGAGCGCCAGCATGATCAGGGCCAGCACGGCGGCCGACACCATGGCGCGCGCCGCGATCATCACCAGCGGCGGCATGGAAGCGACGAACATCATCTTGGCCGCCGTCCCGGCCACGCCGAACAGCAGGGCGGAGGCGACGATGCAGCCATAGCCCCACAGGCGCCCCCGCGCCGACTCAACCACCATGGCCCCGCCCTGCCCCGTTCCGGATCGGCGGCAACGATACCGTGCGCGTGGAACCGGACCGATGCGGCAAATGCGTCACAGGCCTTGCGACGGTCAGCCCGGCTGGCCGTCCTTCTCCCGCCCGCGCGCCTGCTCCTTGCGCTTGCGCAGGTTCTCGCGCAGGCGGGCGGCGAGCCGGTCCTGCTTGTCGTCCTTTTTCGGCAAAACGGCGGGAGGCGGGGCGGGGGAAGTCTTGGTCGTCTCGTCGGTCGTCATGCGGCGCTCGCGGCAAGCGGGGCCGGGGCGGCGGCGCTGCCCCAGCGGCGGTTCCAGTCCTGGAACATCAGCACGCTCCAGAGCCGGTGCTGGTTGTTGCGGGTCCCGGCCAGATGCTCCGCCCAGCAGGCGCGGATCGGCGCGGGGTCGAAGAAGCCCTCCCGGCGCAGCCGCCCCTCGTCCAGCAGATCCTCCGCCCAGTCGCGCAGCGGGCCGCGCAGCCAGCCGTCCAGCGGAATGGCGAAGCCGGCCTTGGGCCGCTCCACCAGGGCCGGCGGGACATGGCGGTACAGGACTTGGCGCAGCAGCCACTTGCCCTTGCCGTCGCGCAGCTTCTGCGCCGGCGGCACGCGCCAAGCGAACTCCACCACCCGGTGGTCGAGCAGCGGCACGCGCGCCTCCAGCGACACGCCCATGCTGGCGCGGTCCACCTTGGCCAGGATGTCGTCCGGCAGGTAGGTGACGCTGTCGAGATGCTGCATGCGCTCGACGAAATCGGGGATACCCGCGGCCAGCCCGTCGTCCCAGGCCGGGCCATGCGGCTCCCGGCCGCCGTGGACCAGCGCGTCGGGGTCCTGCCACTGGCTGACCAGCCGGCGGTAGATGGCATCCGGTCCGGCGGCGTCCAGCACCCCGGCCAGCTTGTGCAGCTTGTCGCCGGTCTGGCGCGGGCGCCGCCCCTCGGGGATCAGCCCGGCCAGCGCGTCCCAGCCGGCGGGCCGGACGGCGCGGATCAGCCCGGCGGCGCCACGGCGCAGCCCGGCGGGCAGCGACGCCATGCGCCGCCACAGGGCGGGCGCCGTGAGATAGCGGTTGTAGCCGGCGAACAGCTCGTCCCCGCCGTCGCCGGACAGGGCCACGGTGACGGAGCGCCGGGTCATCTCCGACACCAGCAGCGTCGGGATCTGCGAGCTGTCGGCGAAGGGCTCGTCGTACCAGTCGGCCAGCTTGGGGATGACCTCCAGCGCGTGGCGGGGCTCCACCCGAAGCTCGGTGTGCTCGGTGCCGAGATGGCCGGCAACGGCGCGGGCGTGCACCGCCTCGTCGTAGCCGTCCTCACCGAAGCCAATGGTGAAGGTGCGCACCGGCCGCGCGCTCTGCGCCTGCATCAGCGCGACGACGGTGGAGCTGTCGATCCCGCCCGACAGGAAGGCGCCCAGCGGCACGTCGGCCATCATCTGCCGCCCGACCGCGTCCTTGAGCAGCGCTTCCAGCGCGTCCGCGGCCTCGGCATCGGACAGCGACAGCCGGTCGGCGATGCCGGCCCGCGCCGCCGCTCCGGCGTCCCAATAGACGGTGCGCTCCGGCTCGCGCCCGGGACGGACGGTCAGGATGCTGCCCGGCTCCAGCTTGCGGACGCCCTGGTAAATGCTGTGCGGCGCCGGGACGTAGCTGAAACGGAGATAGGCGGACAGCGCGTCGCGGTCGATTTCCGCCGCGAAGGCCGGGTGGGCGCGCAGCGCCTTGGGCTGGGAACCGAACAGCAGCGCCCCGCCCATCCGCGCCCAATAGAGCGGCTTCACCCCCAGATGGTCGCGCACCAAGAAGAGCGTGCGCTCGCGGCGGTCCCACAGGGCGAAGGCGAAGATTCCGACCAGACGGCGCACGGTGCGTTCGACGCCCCAGGCGGCGCAGCCCTCAAGCAGCACTTCGGTGTCCGAATGGCCGCGAAACCGGTGGCCGGCGGCTTCGAGTTCCGCCCGCAAATCCTGAAAATTGTAGATCTCGCCGTTGTAGGCGATGACCCAGCGCCCGTCGGCCGATTCCATCGGCTGGCGGCCGAGCGGCGACAGCTCGACGATGGCGAGCCGCCGGTGCCCGAGCGCGATCCCGGCCTCCCCATCGGCCCACACGCCGTCCCCGTCGGGGCCGCGGTGGGCGATGGTGTCGGCCATGCGCCGTGCCGTGGCCTCAAGCCCGGACTCGAGGGCCGGGCCGGCCAGGAAGCCGCAGATGCCGCACACGGCGCGCGCCCTCGCTCAGTGGTCGGAGCGGTGCAGGATGCTGTCGCGCAGGCCCGTCTCGTAGGCCATGCCCTCGGCGGTCACCACGCCGTAACCGGCGTCGCGGCGCAGCATGCCCTTGCGCTCGAGGATGGTCCAGACGGCCTCGTTGGTCAGGCCGGTGGCATCGCGCGAGGCGACGACGGCGCTGCCCAGATGGAAATGGTTGCCGTGGGCGTGCGGCAGGTTGGTGACCTGGAAAGCGCCCTCCTCGCCCTCGACCGGCTTCTGCTCCAGACGGGCGAGTTCCTGGAGGAGGGTCAGCGTCTTGAGCTGGAGCGGGTTGAGGTTCGCGGGATTCTTCTTCGGCGGCATGGCTGTCCGGCTCGGCAACGTGATTAAGGTTGCGGCAGTAGATCGGGTGCGCCCGGCGGCTGTCAAGCGGCGGGCGCTGTTTGCGGGCTGGCATCCGACCATCGGCTCGGGCATAAGACGGGCTGGAGGCGCGCGCATTCCTTTCATCCCTGGGTCTGGCCGGCGCGCGCCCGTCAAGGGTGGTGGATATGACGATCGTGGTCACCGGCGCGGCCGGTTTCATCGGCTCGCACGTCGCGGCGGCCTTGCTGGATCGCGGCGAGACGGTGTTGGGGATCGACAACCTCAACGACTACTATTCCGTGGCGTTGAAGGAAGCCCGGCTGGCCCGCCTCTCCGCCCGTCCCGGCTTCCGCTTCGTCAAGGCCGACGTGTCCGACCGCACCGCCGTCGAGGCGCTGGACCCCGATTTCGCCGACGTCACCGGCGTGGTCCATCTGGCCGCCCAGGCCGGCGTGCGCTATTCGCTGGAGAACCCGTACGCTTACGTCGACGCCAACGTCACCGGTCAGGTGGCGCTGTTGGAGGCGGCGCGGCGCATGCCGAAGCTGAAGCATTTCGTCTACGCCTCGACCTCCTCGGTCTACGGCGCCAACAAGAAGATGCCCTTCTCGGTCGAGGACCGCGTCGACTCCCCTATGTCCATCTACGCCGCGACCAAGAAGGCGGCGGAGATGATGACCTACGCCTACTGCCACCTCTACAAGTTCCCGGCGACCGGGCTGCGCTTCTTCACGGTCTACGGCCCCTGGGGGCGTCCGGACATGGCCGCGTACCTGTTCGCCGACGCGATCATGGCGGGCCGCCCGATCCGCGTCTTCAACGAAGGGCGGATGAAGCGGGACTTCACCTTCGTCGAGGACATCGCGGCGGGCGTGCTGGCGGCGCTGGACCATCCGGCGCGGCCGGACGGCAACGGCGCACCGCACGCCGTCTACAACCTCGGCAACAACCGGACCGAGGACCTGATGCGCTTCATCGGCATCATCGAGGAGTCGCTGGGCCGCGAGGCCGTGAAGGTCATGGAGCCGCTGCAGATGGGCGACGTGCCGGAGACCACCGCCGACATCGAGGTCAGCCGCCGCGACCTGGGCTACGAGCCGAAGACGCCGATCGACGTCGGCCTGCCCCGCTTCATCGCGTGGTACAAGGATTATCACGGCATTGCCTGAGGCCCGCCCCGTGAGCAGCAGACCCGCAAACGCCGGCCGCAAGCTGATCTATCTGGTGACGGAGGACTGGTATTTCTGGTCCCACCGCCTGCCCATGGCCCGCGCCGCCCGCGAGGCCGGGTTCGAGGTCGCCGTCGCCACCCGCGTCGACAAGCACGGCCTCCGCATCGAGGCTGAGGGCTTTCGCGTGCTGCCGCTGTCCTGGCAGCGGCGCAGCATCAACCCGGCGGGCGCGCTGTCCGCGGTGGCGGAGATCGCCGCGCTGTACCGACGGGAAGCCCCGGATCTGGTCCACCATGTCGCCATGAAACCGGTGCTGCTGGGCGGGCTGGCCGCAGGGCTGGCCGGGGTGCCGGCGGTGGTGAACGCGCTGACCGGGCTGGGTTCCGCCTTCCTGGGCACCGGCGGCCTGAAGTCCCGCATCGCCGGGGCCGTGGCCCGCCCGTTGCTGCGCACCGTGCTGAAGCGCCCGAACAGCCTGACCATCCTGCAGAACGAGGACGACCGCCAGACGCTGGTGGCCGCCGGACTGCTGCCCGACGAGCGGGCCTGGATCATCCGCGGCTCCGGCGTCGACACCGCCCATTATCAGGTTCTTCCCGAGCCGCCGGAGCCGCCGGTGACGGTCGGCTGCGTCGCCCGCCTGCTGGCCGACAAGGGCGTCGGCCCGCTGGTCGAGGCGCAGCAGACGCTGCGGGCCAAGGGGATGGACGTCCGGCTGCTCCTGGCCGGCACGCCCGATCCGGAGAACCCGACCTCCGTGACGCAGGCCGAACTGGATCGCTGGGCCGCCTTGCCCGGCGTCGAACTGCCCGGCCACAGCGCCGACGTGCGGCAGATCTGGGCGCGCTGCCACATCGCCGTGCTGGCCTCCCGCCGCGAGGGGCTGCCGAAGAGCCTGCTGGAGGCCGCGGCCTGCGGTCGGGCCATCGTCGCCACCGACGTGCCGGGCTGCCGGGAGGTGGCCCACGCCGGCGAGAACGCCCTGCTGGTCCCGCCCGACAACGCCGCGGCCCTGGCCGAGGCGCTGGAGGTTCTGGTGCGCGACGCCGCCCTGCGCCGGCGCTTCGGCGCCGCCAGCCGGCGTCTGGTCGAATCCGACATGGCGTCCGATCGGGTCGGCGCGAAGACGGTCGAACTGTACCATCGCCTGCTGCAATCCAGCCGAACCAACATGGCCCCGGTCGCGGAGGCATCATGACCAGCTCTCCGGCTCCGCTTCTCGCCCTCTGCCTCGCTCTTGGCGGCAGCTTCGCGCTGTCCTGGCTGCTCACCGGGCGGGTGCTCGCCTATTTGCGGCGCAAGGCGATCCTCGACCACCCGAACGACCGCTCCAGCCACTCCATCCCGACGCCGCGCGGCGGCGGTTGGGGCGTGATGCTCACCCTCATCCCCGCCTGGACGCTCATCGCCGTGACGGCGGACCATCCGCTGCGGGCGCTGCCGATCCTGGCCGGGACGGTCGCGCTGATGGCGGTGTCCTGGATGGACGACCGGCGCGGGCTGGGGCCGGCGCCGCGATTCCTCGCCCAGATCGCCGCGGTGGTCGCGGGGCTGACCGCGCTTCCCGGAGGTGCGCTTCCCGGAGACGGGCTGGTCTTCCAGGGCCTGCTGCCCTTCTGGGCGGACCGGCTGGTGGCCGCGATCGGCTGGCTGTGGTTCGTCAACCTGTTCAACTTCATGGACGGCATCGACGGGCTGGCCGGCGGCGAGGCGGCGTCCATCGGCGCCGGGCTGGCGCTGGTCGCCACGCTCGCCGCGCTCGACCCGGCGCTGGCGCTCTACGGGCTGGCCGCGGCGGGGGCGGCGCTGGGCTTCCTCGTGTGGAACTGGCACCCCGCCAAGCTCTTCATGGGCGACGTCGGCAGCGTGCCGCTGGGCTTCACGCTGGGCTGGCTGCTTCTGGTCCTGGCGGCCTCGGGGCTGTGGGTCGCGGCTCTGCTCATCCCAGCCTATTTCCTGGCCGACGCCACCATCACCCTGCTGCGCCGGCTGGCCGAGGGGAAGAAGGTCTGGCAAGCCCACCGCGAGCATTTCTATCAGAAGGCCACCCAGCGCGGGCGCAACCACGCCCAGGTGGTTCGGCTGGTCCTGGCGCTGAACGCCGCGCTGCTGCTGCTGGCCGTGGCGTCGCTGGCGCTCGGCTGGACGGTCTTGCCGGCGGGAGCGGTGGCCGTCGTGATGCTCTTGGCGCTGCTGGCGCGCCCTGTTCGGGCGGCGGCGTGATGCGCGTCCTGGTCACCGGGGCCACCGGTTTCGTCGCGCGGACGGTCATTCCCCTGCTGGTGGAGCGCGGGCACAGCGTGCGCGCCGTGGTCCGCCGTGCCGATATGCAGGTCCCGCGCGCCGCGGAGACCGTCACCATCGGCGATATCGGCCCGGCCACCGCCTGGGGCAACGCGCTCCAGGGCATGGACGCGGTGGTCCATCTGGCTGCCCGCGTCCACGTCATGCGCGACCGCGAGTCCGACCCGCTGGCGGCCTTCCGCCGCGTCAACACCGCCGGAACCCGCGTGCTCGCCGAGGCCGCCGCGGCGGCGGGCGTCAAGCGGATGGTCTATCTCAGCAGCGTCAAGGCGCTGGCCGACGAGAGCCGCCCGGAGGAGCTGAGCGAGGAGACGGAGCCCGACCCCCACTCCCCCTACGGCATCTCCAAGCTGGAGGCGGAGCGCGCCCTGGCCGAGATCTCCACCCGCACCGGGCTGGAGGTGGCGGTGATCCGTCCGCCGCTGGTCTACGGGCCCGGCGTGGGCGGCAACTTCCTGCGGCTGATGCAGGCGGTCGACCGTGGCATCCCCTTGCCGCTGGGCGCCCTGGAGAACCGGCGCAGCCTGATCTTCGTCGGCAATCTCGCCGACGCCATCCAGGAGTGCCTGACCCACCCGCAGGCGGCGGGCGGGCGGTTCCTGGTCCATGACGGGCGTCCCATGTCCACGGCGGAATTGGTGCGCGCCATCGCGGAGGCGCTTGGAAAGCCCGCCCGCCTTCTGCCCGTGCCGCCGTCCCTGCTGGCGCTCGCCGCGCGGCTGGCCCGGCGCGAGGCCATGCTCGACCGCGTCGCCGGCTCGCTGGTGATTGACGATGGGGCCATCCGCCGTGCCCTGAACTGGCGCCCGCCCTGCTACCCTGCGTATGGCTTGCGCCTGACCGCCGAATGGTTCAAAGCTGTGCGCGGCTGAACGGCCATCATGGCCGCGGGTTGCCCGAAAGGGAACGGCCCCGGCAAAGCGATATTCCAAGGTAAAGCGCATGCGCATCCCGTCCCCGCGGGCGTCCCTCGTCTACCTGCACGACCTGACGATGACGGCCGTTTCCCTGGTTGTGGCGCTGTATCTGCGCGTGGGCCAGCAGGCGTTCGACGAATACAGAGACCCGCTGCTGACGGGCCTTCCCATCCTGGTGCTGATCGCAGCGGTGGTCTTCCGCCTCTCCGGCCTGTACCGCGGCATCTGGCGCTACGCCTCCGTTCCCGATCTGGCGCAGCTTCTGCGCGCGGTCACGATGGTGGTGCTGTGCTTCCTGGCGGTGATGTTCCTGCTGACCCGGCTGGACTCCCTGCCGCGCTCCCTGCCGGTGATCCTGTGGTTCGTGCAGCTCGTCCTGCTGGGCGGGCCGCGCTTCGCCTACCGGCTTATCAAAGACCGCCGTCTCGGCCTCCACGATCCGGCCTCGGGGGGCGTTCCGCGCATCCCGGTGCTTCTGCTCGGCGTCAGCGACGCGGCGGAGCTGTTCATCCGCTCGCTGGACCAGAACGCCGGCGCCGCCTACCGCGCGGTCGGCCTGCTGGACGACAAGAACCGGCGCATCGGCCACGCCATCCGCGGCGTGCCCGTTCTGGGCGGCCCCGACGACCTGCCCCGCGTGGTCGAGGAGTTGGCGCAGCGCGGCGACCGCCCGCAACGCCTGATCGTCGCCAAGGGCCAGGCCGACGTGCCCGGCACCGTCCTGCGCGATCTTCTGGAGCAGGCGGAATCGCTCGGCCTGTCCATGGCCCGCCTGCCCAGCCTGACCGAGTTCAAGTCGGCGCTGGGCGAAGGCAAGATCGAGGTGCGCCCGATCGCGCTGGAGGACCTGCTGGGCCGGCCCCAGGCGGTTCTCAACCGCGGCGCCATCGCCAGTCTGGTGACCGGACGGCGCGTCGTGGTGACCGGCGCGGGGGGCACCATCGGCAGCGAGCTGGTGCGCCAGATCGCCGCCCTCGAACCGGAGACGCTGACCCTGGTCGATGCCGGGGAGTTCAACCTCTACAGCATCGAGATGGAGGTGCGGGAGCGCTTCCCCGCCCTGGCGCTCCAGGCGGTGATCGCCGACGTGCGCGACCGCGACCGCATCTTCCGCCTGTTCCAGGCGCAGCGCCCGCACATGGTCTTCCACGCCGCCGCGCTGAAGCATGTGCCGCTGGTCGAGGCCAACCCGGCGGAAGGCGCGCTGACCAACGTCATCGGCACCCGCAACGTCGCCGACGCGGCGCGGGCCAACGGCTGCCAGGCGATGGTCCTGGTGTCCACCGACAAGGCGATCCGCCCGACCAGCGTGATGGGCGCCACCAAGCGCTTCGCCGAATGCTATTGCCAGGCGCTGGACATGCTGCCGCCGCGAGACGGCAGCGAGACGGCCACCCGCTACATGACCGTCCGCTTCGGCAACGTGCTGGGCTCCAGCGGGTCGGTGGTGCCGCTGTTCACCCGCCAGCTCGCCAAGGGCGGCCCGCTGACCGTCACCCACCCCGACATGCGCCGCTACTTCATGACGGTGCGCGAGGCGGTGGAGCTGGTGCTCCAGGCCTCGGCCCACGGCGTCGCCCGCGCGGAGGAGCGCGGCAAGGTGCTGGTGCTCGACATGGGCGAGCCGGTGAAGATCGTCGACCTCGCGCGGCAGATGATCCGGCTGGCCGGCTACCGGCCCGGCGAGGACATCAAGATCGAGTTCACCGGCCTGCGCCCCGGCGAGAAGCTGTTCGAGGAGATCCTGACCTCGGCGGAGGCGCCGTCGCGCACCGAGGCCGACGGCGTGTTCCTCGCCTCGCCGCGGGTCATCGACTACGCCCTCATCAACCGCGCCCTGGGCGAGCTGCAGACGGCGGCGCGGGCCGGCGATGCCGAGCGGGTGATGACGATCCTCTCCAACATCGTCCCCGACTTCCGCGCCGAGGCCGTCCTCCCGCCGCCCAGCGCCTTCGGAGGCACCTCGGGCGAGGCCGGCGCCGGCTGACCGACGGGAACAAAGGCGCGATCCCGGACGTGTTCCCGGGGGTGTTCATGGGCGGGGATTTCCCCGCCCATTTTTCTTTGCCGAAATGGCACTTACCCGCTTGCATCGCGGCAAAGCCTGTGGCATAACCCGCGCCACTTCGACGGTTGGCCGCAAGTTCTTCCCGGCCAGCATCACCGTCCCGGCGCTGCCGTAGCTCAGTGGTAGAGCACTCCCTTGGTAAGGGAGAGGTCGAGAGTTCAATCCTCTCTGGCAGCACCATCCTCCCCCTTCATCATTTCTTCGAGAATGCTCAAGCGCAGCCGTTTCCCGGCTTGCGTGGCTTTTTGCGTTCTGCCCCCTCCCTACCCCTCCCCCGCTTCGCAGGGGAGGGAACGGATGCCGCTTCGCATAAGGCCCCCTCCCCTGCGAAGCGGGGGAGGATCGGGGTGGGGGGCAAGGTCTCGCCAGGCTCAAAGCCCCTCCCCCGACGCCCCAAACGAAAAACGCCGCCCCGGATTGCTCCGGAGCGGCGTTTCCGTTGGAACCCGGACGGGCGCCGTCGTTAGTCGACGACGGTCACGCCACGGCGGTTCTGCGCCCAGGAGGCCTCGTTCGAGCCGAGGACCGCCGGCTTCTCCTTGCCGTAGGAGATGACCTTGACGCGCGAGGCGTTGATGCCGCCGGCGACGAGGTAGTTCTTCACCGAGTTGGCGCGGCGCTCGCCCAGGGCGAGGTTGTACTCGCGGGTGCCGCGCTCGTCAGCGTGGCCTTCGATGGTCACGGTGACGTTCGGGTACTGCTTCAGCCAGGAAGCCTGACGGTCCAGGGTGGCGCGAGCCTCCGGAGCCAGGTCGTAGCGGTCGAGACCGAAGAACACGCGGTCGCCGACGTTGACGACCAGGTCTTCCTGCGAGCCCGGACGGATCTGGCTGGACGTGGCGGCGCCCGTGGCGTTGGCGTTGCCGGCATCCTTCGGAGCGGTTTCGCAAGCGGCAACCAGAGCGACGGCGGCGATCAGGCTCAGATACTTGATACGCATGTTAAATGACCCCCTAAGCGACACGATGTGTTTTGACCGGATTGTGGAGGAAGAACGCCGCCGACTTCCGCCAGACCCCGACGGAAGTACCGACCTCCGGCCTTCGTCTTGAGCGTCGTTCTTGCGCGCGCAAAATAGGGCTACTCCACTAGGGAATCAAGGGCGACCATGCAGGATCGGAGCCGTCGAGCGGAGTGATCACACGGCGTTCGTTTGCGCCGGTCACGTCGATCGTGTAGAGCTTCGCGCTTCGCCCGCGGCCATCGCCGGCCGGAACATCGCGGAAGAAGCTCAGCACCCGGCCGTTCGGCGCCCAGGTCGGGCCTTCCACGTGGAACGACTCGGTCAGGATGCGCTCGCCGGTGCCGTCCGGACGGATCACGCCGAGCGCGAAGTTGCTGCCCCGCTGGCGGGTGAAGGCGATCAGGTCGCCGCGCGGCGACCACACCGGCGTGCCGTAGCGGCCCTCGCCGAAGGTCAGGCGCTTCGGCCCGGAGCCGTCCGCGTTCATGATGTAGAGCTGCTGGCTGCCGCCGCGGTCCGACTCGAAGACGATGCGCTGGCCGTCCGGCGAGTAGCTGGGACCGGTGTCGATTCCCGGCGAATCGGTGAGCTGGGTCTGGCGGCGCGTCCGCAGGTCCAGGGTGTAGATGTCGGTGTTGCCGTTCTGCGCCATGCTCATGATGACCTTGTTGCCGTCCGGCGAGAAGCGCGGGGCGAAGGTCATGCCGACGAAGTCGCCGAGGACTTCCTGGCGGCCGCTGTCGATGTTGAACAGGTACACGCGCGGCTTCTTGTTGAAGTACGACATGTACGTGATTTCCTGGGTCGCCGGCGAGAAGCGCGGCGTCAGGACCAGATTCTTGCCGTCGGTCAGGAACTGGTGGTTCTCACCGTCCTGGTCCATGATGGCGAGCTGCTTCTTGCGCGCGTTGGCCGGGCCGGATTCGGCCACATAGACGATGCGCGTGTCGAAGTAGCCCTCCTCGCCGGTCAGCCGCTTGTAGATGGCGTCGGCGACGATGTGGGCGATGCGTCGCCAGCTGTCGGCGGTCGCGGTGTAGCTCAGCCCCTGCATGTACTGGCCGGCGGCCACGTCCCACAGGCGGAAGTCGACCTTCATGCGGCCGTCGCCCATGGCGGTGGTGTTGCCGGCGACCAGCGCCTGGGCGCCGACGGCGCGCCAGTCCTGGTAGCGCGGCTCGCCGGAGCGGAGCTGGTCGGGGGTCTGCAGGAAGCCCTTGGGGTCAAGCGGCCGGAACAGGCCCGACCGCTCCAGATCGGCGGCGACCACCTTGGAAATGTCCGAGCCGACCTGCGCCTCGCGCCCGCCGGCACCGGCGAAGCTGGTGATGGCGATCGGCAGCGGCTCGACCACGCCCTTGGTGATGTCGATTCGCACCTCGGCGCGGGCCGGGGCGGGCGCCGCGACGCCGAGGGCGAGCAGCAGGGCGCCGGCGCAACCGGCGGCCTTCAGCAGGAGCCTCGTCTTCTTCGTCATCGTCAGAACATGTCCCTCGGGTCGAAATTGAACACGAAGTAACGCCACTCTTCATACCGGGCGGGCGTGAAGTCGCTGGAGAACTCGCTGATGGGCAGGGGGCTGGCCCGCTTCACCGCGCGCAGCGCGGCGTCGGCCGATGCCCGGAAGGCCGCGTCCGACATGTAGCGGGAGCGGTACCTCTCGTTGATCGTCGCGTTGAGGACCGAACCGTCGCGGCCCAGCTCAACGATGATCTCCACCTGCATGTTCCCGGCGTCCTTGCGGCCCGGGTCGAAGTTCCAGTTCTTGCTCACCGCGCCGCGGATACCGTCGATGGCGCGGCCCGACGGCTTGAACGGCTTGTCGGGTCCGTTCACCGCCTTGGCCGCCCCTGATGGCGCCGCCGATGCGGCGGCCTGCTGGGTCGGCTTGGCGTCGGCCTTGCTCTCCGACGCCGCCGGCTTGGCCGGGGCGTTCTTCTGAACGTTCTTCAGAAGGTCGGCCAGCGCGTCGGTCTTCTCCGGCGGCTTTTCCGGCTTCTTCGGCTCGGCCTTCGGAGGCTCCGGCTTGGTCGGCTCGGGCTTCTTGGGCTCGGGCTTGGGCGGTTCCGGTTTGGCCGGTTCCGGCTTCGGCGGCTCGGGCTTCTTCGGCTCCGGCTTCGGGGGCTCGGGCTTGGGAGGCTCAGGCTTCGGCGGTTCCGGTTTGGGCGGCTCCGGCTTCGGGGGCTGCGGCTTCGGCTCCGGCTTGGGCTCGGGCGGCTTGACCACTGGGGCCGGCTCCGGATCGGGCGGCGGCGGGGGCGGAGTCGGCTTGGGCGGCGGCGGCGGTTCGCGCGCCGGGGGCGGCGTCACCTGGGCGACCTTGGGCGGCTCCGGAACCTTCGGCTCGGGCCGGGGCGGCGGCGGGGGCGGGGGCTCGCTGGCCGGCTCCGGCGGCGCGGGGGCCGGCGGGCTCGGCTTGGCCTCGGGGACCGGCGGCTTGGGAGCCGACGGCTTCGGCTCGCCCTTGTCGACGCGCGCGGCCTGGGTCACCTCGCCTATGTCCACGATCTCGATCGGGATGGACTCGGGGATGTCCAGCTTGCGATCGCTGGGCGGCATGCCGAGCACGAACAGCGCGACCAGCGCGACGTGCAGCGTTGCCGAGGCGATCAGGGGTTTGCGCATGGGTCAGCCTTCAACTCGCCGTGGCGTCTCAGCGCTGCGCCGAGCCGCCGACGCGCGGCCCGGTGGCGCCCGGCCCGCTGGGCATCTCGGCGACCAGCCCGACCTTCTTGAAGCCGGCGGCGCTCATGGTGCCCATCACCTCCAGCATCTTGCCGTAGGCGATCTTCGCGTCGCCGCGCACCAGGATGCGGGCGTCTGGGTTGTTGTTGGTCACGGCGATCAGCAGCGGCACCATGTTGGCCGTCTCGACCGCCGTCTCCTGCACATAGACCCGGCCGTCGGACTGGACGGTCACGAACAGCGGGTCCTTCTGCGCCTCCAGCGGGGCGGCGTTGGTCTTCGGCAGATCCACCGGCACGCCGACGGTCAGCAGCGGTGCCGCGACCATGAAGACGATCAGCAGCACCAGCATGACGTCGATGAAGGGCGTCATGTTGATGTCGGCCATCGCGCGGTATCCGCGGCGGCGGCCCCGTCCGTGGCCGCCCTTTCCTGCGAGCTGGGCTCCCATGTCAGGCGGCTCCCCGCTCCTCGAGGTGGCGCGACAGGATCGCCGAGAACTCGCCCGAGAAGGTCTCCAGCCGGTCGGCGTAGCGGCCGAGGTCGGTGGTGAACTTGTTGTACGAGATCACGGCGGGGATGGCGGCCACGAGACCCAGCGCCGTGGCGAACAGCGCCTCGGCGATGCCGGGGGCGACGACGGCGAGGCTGGTGTTGCCCGACGCGGCGATGGAGGTGAAGGAGTTCATGATGCCCCACACCGTGCCGAACAGGCCGATGAAGGGGGCCGTCGAGCCAACCGACGCCAGGAAGGTCATGTAGCGCTCGGCGCGCAGCATCTCGCGCCCGATGGTCACCGACATGACGCGCTCGACCCGCTGCTGCAGCGAGCCCTTCATGGAGCCGATGCCGCGGTCGGCGGCGTGGCGCCACTCGCGCATTCCGGCGGCGAAGGTCGCCGACATCGGGTCGGCCGGGTTCTGGCCGATGCGGTCGTACAGGGCGTCCAGCGAGCCGCCGGACCAGAAGCTCTCCTCGAAGGCGTCCGCCTGCGCGTTGAGGCGGCGGATGCGCATCAGCTTCTCGATGATGATGGCCCAGCACCACACCGAGGCAACCAGCAGCATCAGCATCACGACCTTGACGATCATGTCGGCCTGCCAGAACAGGCCCCACATCGTGATGTCGTGAGCCTTCGCCGCGGCCCCGACCACCTGGGCGGAATTCAGATCCATCGCAGTCAGTCTCGCTTCTGCCTTTTGTACAAATCGATGAGCGCCTCGCGGACCGGCGCCGGAAGGCGCGCGGGACGTCCGGCCCGGTTACCGGTCAAATTGATCATCGCCAGCTGAATCACCGCCCGCGCGAGGTCACGGCCGTCGCGACGGGCAAGTTGTGCAACTGCGAAGGAGGCACCGCCGGTATCGGTGATTCGCGTCACCACTTCAAGCGTATCCTCGAGCTTTGCGGGAGCGACAAAATCGATCTCCGCCCGTCGTACCGCAAATGACACACCGTCGCTTTCGGCCAGCCCGGCGTTGGTGAATCCGGTCAGCCGCAGCATCTCGGTGCGCGCCCGCTCGAAGAAGCGCAGGTAGTTGGCGTGATAGACCAGACCCCCGGCGTCCGTGTCCTCGTAGTAGACCCGCAAGCGCAGCCTGTGCTGCGCGTTCTCGTCAAACCAGCCCGAAAGATTTGCCGTCCCGGCATCGTCAGACATCGCCGTCCTCCGGGTCCGGGTTGGCCTCCGACAGCCGGTCCAGCAGGTCGAACTGCCGCGTCGGCGCCGACGGCGGGTTGAGACCCAGATAGCGGAAGCCCTGGTCGGTCAGCATGCGCCCGCGCGGGGTCCGCTGCAGGAAGCCCTGCTGGATCAGGTAGGGTTCCACCACCTCCTCCAGCACGTCGCGCTGCTCGCCGAGCGCGGCGCCCAGCGTGTCCACGCCCACCGGGCCGCCGTTGTAGTTGTTGGCGATGATGCCGAGATAGCGCCGGTCCATGCTGTCGAGGCCGAGCCGGTCGACCTCCAGCCGGGTCAGGGCGGCGTCGGCGATGCGCGCGTCCACCTCCGGCACGCCGGCCACCGAGGCGAAGTCGCGCACCCTGCGCAGCAGCCGCCCCGACACGCGCGGCGTCCCGCGCGACCGGTTGGCGATCTCCCGCGCCCCTTCCGGGGTGATGAGCATGTTGAACACGGCCGCGGCGCGGCGGACGATCAGCTCCAGCTCGTCCGGCTCGTAGAACTGCAGCCGCACGGGAATGCCGAACCGTTCGCGCAGCGGGCGCGTGATCAGCCCGGACCGGGTGGTGGCGCCGACCAGCGTGAAGGGCGGCAGGTCGATCCGGATGGACCGTGCCGACGGGCCTTCGCCGATGATGAGGTCGAGCTGGAAATCCTCCATGGCGGGATAGAGCACCTCTTCCACGGCGGGATTAAGGCGATGAATCTCGTCGATGAAGAGGACGTCGTGCGGCTGCAGGTTGGTCAGCAGCGCGGCGAGGTCGCCGGCGCGCGCGATGACCGGGCCGGAGGTCGCGCGGAAGCCCACCCCCAGCTCGCGCGAGACGATTTGGGCCAGCGTCGTCTTGCCCAGGCCGGGCGGCCCGAACAGCAGCACATGGTCCAGCGCCTCCCCGCGGGAGCGGGCGGCCTGGATGAAGATCGACAGGTTCTCGCGCGCCTGCCGCTGGCCGATGAACTCGGCGAGCGAGAGCGGGCGGATCGAGGCTTCGCCGGAGTCGCCGGCGCCCCGCCCCGGCTGCACCAGCCGGTCGGGATCGGAGCCGTTCTGGTCGGCGGTCATTGGCTGAGTTCCTTAAGGCCATGGCGGATCAGCTCCGACACGCCGGCCCCGTCGCCCAGCTTGCGCCCGGCGGCCACGACGGCGCCGAACGCCTCCGACCGCCCGTAGCCGAGGTTGACGAGGGCCGAGACGGCATCCGCCATGACCATGTTGTCGGGGCCGCCCGCCGTCGGCGCCGCCTTGCCGCCCGCCGCCGGAGCGGCGGAGGCCGAGGCGCCGAGGGTGAGGTTGCCCACCTTGTCCTTCAACTCGTTGACGATGCGCGCGGCCACCTTCGGCCCCACGCCGTCGGCGCGGGTGAGCGCCGTCTTGTCCTGCGCGGCGATGGCGCGGGTGAGCTGGTCGGGGTCGAGCACGCCGAGAATCGACAGGGCGAGGCGCGAGCCGACGCCCTGGATGGTGGTCAGCAGCCGGAACCAGTCGCGCTCGCCCGCATCGGCGAAGCCGTAGAGGGTGATCCGGTCGTCGCGGATGAAGGTCTCGACGACCAGCGCCCGCCGCTCCCCCACCGCCATGCGCGACAGCGTGCGGTTGGAGCAGGCGACCTGGTAGCCGACCCCGTTGACGTCCACCACCACCCAGTCGGTCCCGACCGAATCCACGACACCGGTGAGCTTGGCGATCATGGAAGTGACTCCCTGCCGGACGGCTGGCGCCGCAGAATGGTTGTTTCGTCGAGGCGGGCCTTGATCGTTTCAAGGACCCCGTCCAGGTTCTCGTTCAATTCGTTGTTCCAGAAGCGCAGCACGCGGAAACCCGCCTGCTCCAGCATGCGGGTCCGGCGCTGGTCCTGTTCGACGCGATCCGCATGCTGTCCACCGTCCAGTTCGATGACCAGACGGTGGTCGTGGGCCACGAAGTCCACCGTAAAACCCAATATCGGTTCCTGACGGCGGAATTTCGCCCCCATCTGGGCGTTCCGCAGCCGCTGCCACAGCAACTTTTCGACGTCCGTGGAATCACGCCGCAACTGACGTGCCCGAACGGTCTGAACCTCGGACGGCTTCTTTTGCGCCAGGACTCCCCACTCCCCCTCTCCCCCCCGGGGAGAGGGTTGGGGTGAGGGGGGAACGCCGCCCATTTTGCCGCGCCCCAGGAGTTGCGCCCCCTCACCCTGCCCTCTCCCCGGGGGGGAGAGGGAAGACGCCGGTGTCCAGGACAAAAGGGACTGTCGGTGATGCGCGTGGCAGATGGCCACGGCCAAGGCGTCCGCGGCGTCCGGCGTGGTGATGGCGCAGCCGGGCAGCAGCAGGCGCACCATGGCCTGCACCTGCGTCTTGTCGGCCCGGCCCTGCCCCACCACGGCCTTCTTCACCATGTTGTTGGCGTACTCGGCCACCGACAGCCCGGCCAATGCCGGGACCAGCAGGGCCACCGCCCGCGCCTGCCCCAGCTTCAGCGTCGAGACCGCGTTGCTGTTGACGAAGGTCTCCTCCACCGCCGCCTCGTCGGGGCGGTAGCGCTCCAGCACCTCCGACAAGGCGTCGTGGATCTGGCACAGCCGTTCGGCGAGCGGACGGCCGTCGTCGGAATGGACGGCGCCGTCCGCCACATGGGTCAGCCGGTTGCCGGACACGTCGATGACGCCCCAGCCGGTGTGCCGGAGGCCGGGGTCCAGCCCCAACAGGCGTACGGGCGGCTGTTGTGCCGCCCCGCTCCTTCCGGCCTGCCCAAGCACCCCGGTTCCCTCCGCTCCGCAGCCTGAGATCAGGCCGTCAGCTTCTGCATCAGCTCGTCGGAGATGTCGAAGTTGCCTTCGACGGTCTGGACGTCGTCGTTGTCCTCCAGCACGTCCAGCAGCTTCAGCAGGCTGGCGGCGGCGTCCTCGGACGGGGCGACGGTGTTCAGCGGCTTCCAGGTCAGGCGCGCGCTCTCCGCGCCGCCGAACTTGGCCTCCAGCGCGTCGCGCACGACGGCGAAGTTCTCCACCGTCGTGGTAACCTCGTGACCGTTCTCGTCGGACGCCACGTCGTCCGCGCCGGCCTCCAGGGCCACCTCGAACACGGCGTCCGCCGCAGCGGCGGCGGCCGGGTAGTAGATCGCGCCGACGCGGTTGAACATGAAGCTGACCGAGTTCGTCTCACCCAGCGAGCCGCCGTACTTGGTGAAGGCGGAGCGCACTTCCGACGCGGTGCGGTTGCGGTTGTCGGTCAGCGCGTCGACGATCAGCGCGACGCCGCCGGGGCCGTAGCCCTCGTACCGCACCTCTTCGTAGTTCGCGTCGTCGCCGCCACCGGGCGTGCCCTGCTTGATCGCGCGGTCGATGCGGTCGCGCGGCATGTTCTGCGTGCGGGCCGCGGTGATCGCGGCGCGCAGGCGCGGGTTGGCCGCCGGGTCCGGCAGGCCGCCCTTGGCCGCCACGGTGATCTCGCGGGCGAGCTTGTTGAAGATCTTCGACCGCTTGGCGTCCTGCGCGCCCTTGCGGTGCATGATGTTCTTGAATTGGCTATGACCGGCCATGCGTCGAACGAGCCCCAGATGGATTCAAAGATACAAGGTCTTGTGAAACAGCTTGGTAAGCGGTGGGACACATGTACCAGCCTTTGTGCGCCACCGCACGCCTTCGGCGCCGGAGACGACACCTACCCATATAGAAAGTCAATATGGCAGTATTGGGGCGCCCCTTTTGCGCCGCGCGGGGGCTCGGCCGGCCGCCTCGCTCAGCCCCGCACCGGGACGGACTGGCTCAGCCGCCCGCCCAGCCGCACCGGCTGGATGCTGGTGGCGAGGCCGGTGCGGTCGTCCGTCTCGACGTAGCAGCCGCAGACCGTGGCCTCGCCTTCCGCCGGGCTCAGCCGCTCGGTGGGCAGCTTGCGGATCAGCTTGGCCATGGCGACCTCCTTCTTCATGCCGATGGCGCTGTCGTAGTCGCCGCACATGCCGGCGTCGGTCAGATAGGCGGTGCCGCCCTTCATCACCACATGGTCCGCCGTCGGAACGTGGCTGTGCGTGCCAACCACCAGCGAGGCGCGGCCGTCGCAGAAATGGCCCATGATCATCTTCTCGCTGGTCGCCTCGCCATGGACGTCGACCAGGATGGCGTCGGCGCCGTTGGGGCCCAGCCGGTGGGCGCGCAGCACCCGGTCCACCGCGGCGAAGGGGTCGTCCAGCGGGTCCATGAACAGGCGCAGCATCACGTTCATCACCAGCACCTTGCGCCCGCCCCGCGCCTGCAGCAGCACGAAGCCGCGCCCCGGGGTCCCCTCCGGGTAGTTCAGCGGGCGGATGATGCGCGGCTGCTGGTCGATCGCCGCCACCAGCTCCTTCTGGTCCCAGCTGTGGTTGCCCAGAGTCACCACGTCCACGCCGGCGGCGAAGAACTCCTCGGCGATCTTCACGGTGATGCCGAAGCCGCCGGCGGCGTTCTCGCCGTTGACCACCGTCAAATCGGGGTCCAGCCGGTCGCGCAGCATCGGCATGTGCGCGATCACCGCGTCGCGACCCGTCCGCCCCACCACGTCACCGAGAAACAAAAGCCGCATCGTCCCCAACCTTCACTGCGTAAAGCGGAGCGTCTCGCGCTCCGTCAGAATCCAATCGAGCCGCTCGTCGTGCGCCCCGCAGGGCACCGAGTCCATCTCCTGCGCGGCGAAGGCCATGCCGACCGCCAGGACGGGACGGATCGCGCGCAGGGCGTCCAGCGTCCGGTCGTAGTAGCCGGCGCCATAGCCCAGCCGGTGCCCGCTGCGGTCGAAGGCCAGCATCGGCACCAGCAGCACCGCCGGCACGACCTCGGGCCGGTCGGCGCTTGGCTCCTGGATGCCGTAACGGCCGGCGGCCAGCGGCTGCGCCGGGTCCCAGTCGCGGAAGGTCAGCGCCTGCCCGCGCGGCCCGGACACCGGAAGCGCGATGGAGCGCCCGCCCGTCCTAAGATGGAGCAGCAGGGGCCGCGCGTCGAGTTCCGAGCCGAGCGGCCAGTAGCCGGCGACCGGGCCATCCGGGACGAGCCCCGGCCGGACCAGCTCCTCCAGGAAGCGGTCGCGCAGAGCATCCGCGGCAAATGCGCGCATCCGGTCGTCGCTGAGGGAGTCGCGCCGGGCGCGCGCCTGGGCTCGGGCGGCGTCCTTGGCCGCGCGCGGGTCGGTCATCGTCGCCTGGAAACGCCGGGGAAAATCGGGGGAAAGGCGGAAGGTGCCGCCTCGGCCGTTGGCATGTGCTTATCCTCCATGACCTGCAGAGCAGGTGGGCGCCATATACCCGGACCAAGGCCCGGACAGGGACAGCTCCCGAGAGTCTAAGATTATCGGCCCTGGGGATTATTGCGACCTGACGAACCAGGCAGCGACCTTCCGTGGACTAACTTAAGCGCGCTCGAGCCGCGCGGCAACCTCTTCGATGCGCAAAGCGACATTATCCACGGCGGCGGCCACCTCGGCCTCGTTGACCGTGGACAGCGGGGCGAGGCCGCGGCCGGCCATCACGTCCTGCATCTCGTCGGCCATGACGATGGCGGTGAGGACGAGCATCTGCGCCTCCGACCCGGACTTCCCTCCGCCGGTCACCTGCTTCAGCTTGGCGTCCACGAAGCCGGCCAGCTCACGCAGGCGGGCTTCCTGGCCGTCCTGGCAGAAGACGCGGTAGGCGCGCCCGTTCACCTCGATGTCCACCTGGGCCATGGCTCAATTCTCCAGAACCGCTTCGAGACGGCCGATGGCCGCCTCCAGACGCTTCGACACGGTCTCCGCGTTCTCCTGCGCCCGCGCCTGCTCGATGCGGGCCTCGCGCAGGGACTCGCTCAGCTCCTGCTCGCGCTTGGCCACCCGTTCCTCGCGGGCACACGCGGCATGCTCCAGACGATCCACGGCCTTGGAGAGGCGGTCGAGCGCGGCTTTCAGGGAATCCATGGGCGGGGAACCTTGACGGACGGATGGACGGCGGGCGGGCCGCATGTTCACACATGCATAAAATGCCGAGCGCTACAGTTGGGCCGGCCATGCCGCCCCGTCAACCGGAATTACGCCACGGTTCGCGGTGGAAATGGCGCCGCCACAATGCGCCGGAAGCCGAACCGCCATCCCCATTCCCGTGTTGACCTGCGCACACGGGTTCTGCATGGTGCGCCCGTCCTGCGGGAAGCCTTGTTTCCCGCCCAATCGGTGTTGCCCGACCCCATTCGGCCCCACCGTTCGCTGCCCGCCTGCCCACGGGAACATTCTTCAGGAACCCTGCCCGATGTCCGCTGCTTCCGCCGCCACCCCGCCCGCCCCCATCACCACCATGGCGAACGCCATCCGCGCGCTGTCCATGGACGCGGTGGAGGCCGCGAAGTCCGGCCACCCCGGCATGCCGATGGGCATGGCCGACGTGGCCACGGTGCTGTTCACGCGCTTCCTGAAGTTCAACCCGAAGCAGCCGGCCTGGGCCGACCGCGACCGCTTCATCCTGTCGGCCGGCCACGGCTCGATGCTGATCTACTCGCTGGGCTACCTGACCGGCTATGAGCGGATGACCATCGACGAGCTGAAGCGCTTCCGCCAGCTCGGCAGCCTGACGCCCGGCCACCCGGAGGTCGATCCGTCGCTCGGCATCGAGATGACCACCGGCCCGCTCGGCCAGGGCGTCTCCACCGCCGTCGGCTTCGCCCTGGCGGAGCGGATCACCAACGCCCGCTTCGGCGACGACCTCATCAATCACTACACCTACGTCATCGCGTCGGACGGCGACCTGATGGAGGGCGTCAGCCACGAGGCCTGCTCGCTGGCCGGCCATCTCGGGCTGAACCGCCTGATCGTGCTGTGGGACGACAACCACATCTCCATCGACGGCTCGACCGACCTCAGCTTCACCGACGACACGCCAGCCCGCTTCCGCTCCTACGGCTGGAACACGGCGACCGTCGACGGCCACGATCCGGAAGCCGTCGCCAAGGCCATCGAGGCCGCTCAGTCCTCCGACAAGCCGACGCTGATCGCCTGCCGCACCATCATCGGCAAGGGCGCCCCGAACAAGGCCAACACCCACGGCTGCCACGGCTCGCCGCTGGGCGCCGACGAGGTGGCCGCCACCCGTGAGAACCTCGGCTGGCCGCACGAGCCCTTCGTCGTCCCGCAAGACGTGCTGGACGCCTGGCGCGCCGCCGGAACCCGCGCCGACGCCGCCTACGCCGACTGGGCGCAGCGCGTCGCGGCGATGGACCCGTCCGCCCGCAAGGCCTTCGAGGCCGCCATGGGCCATGGCGTGCCCGCCGGACTGGACGAGCTGATCGCCGCCTTCAAGAAGAAGGTGTCGGAGGAGAAGCCGAGCTGGGCGACCCGCGTCGCGTCCGGCAACGTGCTCGACATCCTGGTCCCGGCGGTGCCGGAGATGATCGGCGGCTCCGCCGACCTGACCCCGTCGAACAACACCAAGGCGAAGAACACCGCCGACGTGAAGGGCCGCGGCGAGTTCAACGGCCGCTACGTCCGCTACGGCGTGCGCGAGCACGGCATGGCCACCGTCATGAACGGCATGGCGCTGCACGGCGGCGTCATCCCCTATGGCGGCACCTTCATGCAGTTCGCCGACTACTGCCGCCCGTCGATCCGTCTGGCCGCGCTGATGAAGCAGCGCTCGATCTTCGTGATGACCCACGACTCGATCGGCCTCGGCGAGGACGGCCCGACCCACCAGCCGGTGGAGCATCTGGCCGCCCTGCGCGCCATCCCGAACCTGCTGACCCTGCGCCCGGCCGACGCCGTCGAGACCGCGGAGTGCTGGCAGATCGCGCTGGAGCGCGTCAACGGTCCGTCCGTCCTGGCGCTGACCCGCCAGAACGTGCCGACCCTGCGCACCGAGCACGCGGCGGAGAACCGCTCCGCCCGCGGCGGCTACGTGATCCTGGAGGCCGAGGGCGAGCGCAAGGTGACGCTGCTCGCCACCGGCTCGGAAGTCTCGCTGGCCGCCGAGGCCCGCAAGGCGCTCCAGGCCGAGGGCATCGGCGCCGCCGTGGTGTCGATCCCGAGCTTCGAGCTGTTCGAGGCGCAGGACGACGCCTACAAGGCCTCCGTGCTCGGCAGCGGCGTCCGCGTCGCGGTCGAGGCCGCGATCCGTCAGGGCTGGGACCGCTGGCTCGGCTATCCGGGCGCCACGGCCACCGCCTTCGTCGGCATGAGCGGTTTCGGCGAGTCGGCCCCCTATCAGGAACTCTACAAGCACTTCGGCATTACCGCCGAGGCCGTGGTCGCCGCGGCGAAGGCGCGCCTGTAAAAGAGCGAGCGTTCGCGGGATCGGGCTCCGGGCCGACGGTCCGGGGCTGACAATGACCGCCCCGGACCACACATCCGGGGCCGGGAGTTACCGCCCCAAGCCGTATGGTTCGGGGTCGGGGAATGCCAGACTGGAGGAAAAACAATGGCTGTTCGGGTAGCGATCAACGGTTTTGGCCGTATCGGCCGTCTGGTTCTGCGGGCCATCTACGAGAGCGGCCGCAACGACGTGGAGGTCGTGGCGATCAACGACCTGGCCGACCTCAAGGCCAACGCCCACCTGCTGAAGTACGACAGCGTCCATGGCCGTTTCCCCGGCACCATCGAGACCCGCGACGGCGAGCTGATCGTCAACGGCCACTCGATCAAGGTCGTGCAGGAGCGTGACCCGGCCAAGCTGCCGTGGAAGGATCTGGGCATCCAGATCGCCATGGAATGCTCGGGCATCTTCACCAAGCGCGCCGACGCCGCCAAGCACCTGGAAGCGGGTGCGGAGAAGGTGCTGATCTCCGCTCCGGCCACCGACGAGGACATCACGGTGGTCTACGGCGTCAACCACGACCAGCTCAAGGCCGAGCACCGCATCGTGTCGAACGCCTCGTGCACGACGAACTGCCTGGCCCCGGTGGCCTTCGTGCTGCACAACCTGATCGGCATCGAGAAGGGCTTCATGACGACGATCCACTCCTACACGGGGGATCAGCGCATCGTCGACACCAACCACAAGGACCTGCACCGCGCCCGCGCCGCGGCGCTGAACATGATCCCGACCTCGACCGGGGCGGCCAAGGCGGTGGGCAAGGTGCTGCCCGAGCTGAAGGGCAAGCTGGACGGCACCGCCATGCGCGTGCCGACCCCGAACGTCTCGGTGGTCGACTTCAAGTTCACCGCCAAGCGCGCCACCTCGGTGGAGGAGATCACCAAGGCGATCTCCGAGGCCGCCAACGGCCCGCTCAAGGGCATCCTGGGCGCCTACACCGAGGACCTCGTCTCCACCGACTTCAACCACGACCCGCACAGCTCGATCTTCGCGCTGAACGAGACCAAGGTCATTGACGGCAACTTCGTCCGCATCATGACCTGGTACGACAACGAGTGGGGCTTCTCCAACCGCATGAGCGACACCGCCGTCGCCATGGCCAACGCCAAGTAAGCCGTCCCCGGCTTTCGGCCAAAGGAAAGGGCGCCCTGAACAGGGCGCCCTTTTTCATGTCCACGCCGTCGCGGTCGCGCCCCTGCGGCTGGAACGCGGTCACCCCGCCTTGACGGCGTTGATCCCCGTGGCTTGGGTCAACTGGTCGGCGACCCAGGCGGCGACGCTCTTGCCCTCGCGTTCCGCGCAGGTGGCAATGGCGCGGTGGAGCATCGGATTGACGCGGATGGCGAGCCTGCCCGAATAGGGCTGCTCGGTGTTGCCCGCCATGTCGCAGGCCATCGCCAGATAATCGTCCACGGCCTCGCGGAAGGCCCGGCGCAGTTCATCGACCGACCGGCCGGTGAAGGTGATCCCGTCGCGCGTGTTGATGACGGCGCCGACGAAGATGCCGGCGTCGTTGTCGAAATCGATCTGGGCCTTGTAGCCCTTATAGTCCATCATCGGCGGCGACCCCAGGAATGCGTGGGCTGGAAGGATAGCCTCGCCTCCGCCCCTGCGGTTTGACCTGCCTCAATTCCCGGAATCGGGCCGAGGGAATGCCTGCCCTGTTTTTCCCGCCATGACCGCCCCGCCCCCGCATCCCCGCCCCGTCCGCATCCACAGCCTGACCGACGCCGAGGCCGCCTGCGCCGCGGCGGCGGATCTCGGCGTTCCATTGCTGCTGGTCAGCGCGCCCGGCGCGGCGGCCTCCGCCGGGGCCGGCTGGTTTGGCGCGGTCGTCGCCCGTGCCGCCGCCCGGCATCCGTCGGTTGCGATCACCGCGGTCCTCGACTGCGCCGACCGGCCCGGCGACGCTCTGGCCGCGCTGTCCGCCGGGATCGCCACGGTCCTGTTCACGGGACGGGCGGACGTCGCGGAGCGGCTGGCCGACATCGCCGCGCAGCGCGGTGCCCGCCTGCTGACGTGGCTTCCCGCGGCGTTCGACTTGCGCGGGGTCCGCGCCCCCCGGCGCGCCTGCCGGGATTGGCTAGGCGGGCAAGACGATGGCCATGTCACGGAATAGTCCCAACGCGATACCGCTTTTTCCCCGAATCCGCACGATCAAAAGTGGTGTATGGTGGTTTCATCATCACGATGCGGTACCACCCCCATGACCACGACCACGCCTTTGCGGCCCCAGGCGGACGCCACACCGCTGACGGGTGAGGACACCGCCCGGCTCCATCCGGAGCGGCCGGACGGTCTCCCGCGCGGCTCGCGCTTTCCCGCGCCGCAGGTGGAAAAGATCCGCGGCGCCCGCCTGCTCGTCGTCTGGGCCGGCCTGGCCGCCGGCGCCTGGGCCGTGGCGGTGGGCGCCGGCTACGGCCTCTACGTCATCGTCCAATCCGTGCTGTGACATAAAAGAGCGGGAGGAACGCCGCCGCCCGCCGGCCCTCGCCTCGCCCTTCGGCGAAGCCCGAACCTGCCCACCCGGATAGGCCCTTTTGCCGCCGTGAGAGGCCGCGCTACACCCCTGCCGACGTTGCAAAGAGTGCCGCGCTGGGCTATGAGGGCCGCATTTCCGACAGAAACCCCAAGGGGAAGAGCCAGATGAAGCTCACTCGTCGTGTTAAGGAAATTCTTGCGAACTACGAGAGCGACACCCCGGGCGTCAAGGCCAACCTTGCCCGCATTCTGATGGAAGGCAAGCTGGGCGGCACCGGCAAGCTGGTGATCCTCCCCGTCGACCAGGGCTTCGAGCACGGCCCGGCGCGCAGCTTCGCGCCGAACGAGCCGGGCTACGATCCGCATTACCATTATCAGCTCGCCATCGACGCCGGCTGCAACGCCTACGCCGCCCCGCTGGGTTCGCTGGAGGCCGGCGCCTCGACCTTCGCCGGCTCGATCCCGCTGATCCTCAAGATGAACAGCGCCAACAGCCTGTCGCGCCAGAAGGAGAACGCCGACCAGGCGGTGACCGCCTCGGTGCAGGACGCGCTGCGCCTGGGCTGCTCGGCCATCGGCTTCACGATCTACCCCGGCTCGGACGCCATGTACGACCAGTACGAGGAGATCCGCGAGCTGTCGAAGGAGGCCAAGTCGGTCGGCCTGCCCACCGTCCTGTGGTCCTACCCGCGCGGCGGCACGATCTCCAAGGACGGCGAGCTGGCCATCGACGTGATCGGCTACGCCGCCCACATGGCCGCGCTGCTCGGCGCCCACATCATCAAGGTAAAGCTGCCGTCGGCCCATCTGGAGCAGGCGGAGGCCAGGAAAGTCTACGAGTCCAAGAACATCCCGATCGCCACCCAGGCCGACCGCGTCCGCCACATCATGCAGTGCGCCTTCAACGGCCGCCGCATCGTGGTCTTCTCGGGCGGCGCGACCAAGGGCGAGGACGCGGTGTTCGAGGACGCCCGCGCGATCCGCGACGGCGGCGGCAACGGCTCGATCATCGGCCGCAACGCCTTCCAGCGCCCGCGCGAAGACGCTTTGAAGCTGCTCGACCGGATCATGAAGATCTACCAGGGCAAAGAGTAAGGATCGCCTCGGGTGAGCGAAACCGCCTGCCGGCTCTACCTCGTGACGCCGCCGGTCCTGGAACCGGCGGCGTTCGCGCCGAAACTGACCGAAGCTCTGGACGCGGGCGATGTCGCCTGCGTCCAGTTGCGTTTGAAGGACTGCTCCGACGACGCCGTGCGCCGGGCCTGCGATGCCCTGCGCCCGATCGCCCAGGACCGCGGGGTTGCCTTCATCCTGAACGACCATCCCGAACTGGCCCGCGAGACCGGCTGCGACGGCGTGCATGTCGGGCAGAAGGACACGCCCTACGCCCAGGCGCGGCGGATCGTCGGCAACGACGCCATCGTCGGCGTGACCTGCCACGACAGCCGCCATCTCGCCATGGAAGCGGGCGAGGCCGGGGCCGATTACGTCGCCTTCGGCGCCTTCTTCCCCACCACCACCAAGGACGCCGAATTCAAGGCGGAGCCCGAACTGCTCCAGTGGTGGTCGGAACTGATGGAGGTCCCCTGCGTCGCCATCGGCGGCATCACCCAGGAGAATTGCGGGCCTCTGGTGAGCGCCGGGGCCGATTTCCTGGCCGTGGTCGGCGCCGTGTGGAATCATCCCGATGGGCCGGGCGCCGCCGTGAAGGCGTTCAACGCCGCCATCGCCGCGGCCGAAGGGTGACGAAGGCCGCCGCCGAATCATGGACATCCTTTCCATCGAGACGCTGTCCGCGCTGTTCGCGGTCGGCCTGGTCGCGGGCTTTGTCGACGCCATCGCCGGGGGCGGCGGGCTTCTGACCCTCCCCGCCCTGCTCTGGGCCGGCCTGTCGCCCGCCCAGGCTCTGGCGACGAACAAGCTGCAATCCAGCTTCGGCTCTTTCTCCGCCGCGGTGAAGTTCACCCGCGGCGGCGAGGTCAAGCCGCGCGACATGGCGGTGATGATCGGCTGCACCTTCGCCGGCTCCGCGGCGGGCGCCATCATCGTCCAGATGATCGATCCGGGATTTCTGCGCAACGTCATCCCGGTGCTGCTGATCGGCATCGCCATCTGGCTGCTCGTCTCGCCGAAGGCCGGCGAGATCGACGCGCAGCAGCGCATCGGGGAGCGCGGCTTCGCCCTGCTCGCCGGGACGGGGATCGGCTTCTACGACGGCTTCTTCGGGCCGGGCACCGGCACCTTCTTCGCCATCGCCTTCGTCTCGCTGCTGGGCTTCAACCTGCGCAAGGCGACCGCCCACACCAAGGTGCTGAACTTCACCAGCAACATCGCCGCCCTCCTCTTCTTCCTCGCCGGCGGCCAGATCGCCTGGGTGGCCGGATTGCTTATGGGCGTGGGCCAGATGATCGGCGCGCAGATCGGCGCGCACATGGTCATCCGCAACGGCGCCGCCATCGTGCGGCCCATGCTGGTCATCGCCTCCATCGCCATCACGGCGAAGCTGATATGGACCGACGCCCAGGGCGTGATCGGCGCCGGCATGGCCATGGTCGCCGGCTGGCTGGGCTGAGAGCCCTCAACATCCCGATTTTCAGGCCCGCGGCGAATCGACCATAGCGGGCATTTCCCTCCCCCAGACACACCCGCGGGCGCATACTTCGTTGGCCCAACATTTTTTCAGCGGTCCCACTTTACGTTAACGTCAATCTGTGTATCATTGCGTCAAATAACGAAATTGGGGAGAAGCGCATGTCCAAAGGGTCTCTGAAGGGGAATCTGCTCGCCGCCGTCGCCGCCGTCGCCATCGCGGCCCCGCTGCCGGCCGGCGCCGCCGGCTATCTGCTGAAGGAGCAGAGCGCCTCGGGCCAGGGCACCTCCTTCGCGGGCGCCACCGCCAACAGCATGGGCGACGCCACCGGCCTGTTCTTCAACCCCGCGGCCCTGGGCGCCATCGAGGGGAATCAGGCGGTCGGCGTTCTGAGCGGCGTGTTCCCGACCTCGAAGACCAGCAACGCCCGCGGCACCCGCGCCACGCGGCTGGGCGGCAGCGCCATCCGGGGCACCTCCGACCCCGGCGACATCGGCATGGACGCGGTGATTCCGTCGGGCTATCTGGCCTACACGGTGTCGCCGGACGTCAAGCTGGGCCTCGCCATCACCGCGCCCTGGGGCCTGTCCACCGACTATCCGGAAAGCTGGACCGGCCGGTACCACGGCATCCATTCCAGCCTGCTGACCATCAACATTTCCCCGACCGTGTCCTACCGGCTGATGCCGGACCTGACCATCGCCGGCGGCCTGCAGTTCCAGTACGCCAAGGCCCGCCTCAGCCAGGCCGTGGACTTCGCCTCGATCCTGGCGGCCACCGGTGTCGCCATCGCGCCGGGCTCGCGCGACGGCGTGGGCGAGGTGAAAGGCGACGACTGGGGCGTCGGCTTCACCGCCGGCATGCTGTACGAGCCGGCCAAGGGCACCCGCTTCGGCGTCTCCTACCGCTCCTCGGTCTTCCACGAGCTGGACGGCGATTCGAAGTTCGAGGGCGTTCCCGCCGTGCCGGCGCTGCGCGCCAGCTTCGCCGGATCGCCGGTGCGGGCGAAGGTCGCCACGCCGGACATCATCTCCTTCGGCGCCTACCACGAGCTGACCAGTTCCATCGCCGTGATGGCCGACGCGCAGTGGACCAACTGGTCGCGCTTCAAGGAGCTGCGCATCCGCTACCGCAACCCGCTGCGCACCGACACGGTGACCGACGAGAACTGGGACGACTCCTGGTTCTTCGCGCTGGGCGCCGCCTACAAGTGGAACGAGAAGCTGACCCTGCGCTTCGGCGTGGCCTATGACCAGACCCCGGTCAGCGACCAGTACCGCACGCCGCGCATCCCGGACGAGGATCGCTACTGGGTGTCGATCGGCGCCGGCTACCAGTTCACGGACAGCATCCGGACCGACATCGGCTACAGCCACATCTTCGCCAACAAGGCCAAGATCGACCTGCGCGACAACCTGACGGGCAGCGACGCCTTCCGCGGCAACCTGTCCGCCGATTACAAGGCCCATGTGGACGTGATCGCGCTGCAGACCAAGATCACCTTCTGATCCGCACCCCGGTGGAGCGCGCGGGCCCCGCCCGTTCGCTCCACCCTCCCCGCCTCTTGTCCATCGCCGCGTCCGTGCTAGGCTTTCCCCCAATCAAGAACCCGACCCGGGAGAGGAATCCGCATGGCCGACACCTTCACCGCCTTCGTCATCGAGGACGCCGACGGCAAGCCCAAGGGGGGCTTCAAGCCGCTGAGCCTCGTCGACCTGCCCGACCATGACGTGCTGGTCGAGGTCGCCTTCTCCACCCTGAACTACAAGGACGGCCTCGCCGTCTCCGGCAAGGGCCGGATCGCCCGCAAGCTGCCGATGGTTGCCGGAATCGACCTCGCCGGCACGGTCGTGGAGTCGCGCTCCGCCGCGTGGAAGGCCGGCGACAAGGTCATCGTCAACGGCTGGGGCCTGTCGGAAACCCAATGGGGCGGCTACAGCCGGTTCCAGCGCGTGAAGCCGGAATGGCTGACCCGCCTGCCCGACGTCTTCTCGCCGGAGGAGGCGATGGGCATCGGCACCGCCGGCTACACCGCGGCGCTCTGCGTCGACGCGCTGGAGGACTGGGGCACGATCCAGCCCGGCGGCAAGGAAGTTCTGGTCACCGGAGCGGCCGGCGGCGTCGGTTCGGTCGCGGTCGCCCTGCTCGCGAAGGCCGGCTACCCGGTCACCGCCTCCACCGGGCGGCCGGAGACCCACGAGTATCTGTCGGGCCTGGGCGCCACCGGCTTCATCGACCGCGCCGCGCTGCAGGAGAAAGGCCCGCCGCTCCAGAAGGAGCGCTGGGCCGGCGGCGTCGATTCGGTGGGCGGGATCACGCTGGTCAACGCCTTGTCGCAGACCGTCTGGGGCGGCGCCATCGCCGCCTGCGGGCTGGCGGGCGGCGCCGACCTGCCCGGCACGGTGCTGCCGCACATCCTGCGCAGCGTCACGCTGATCGGCGTCGATTCGGTCGCCGCCCCGGCGGCGCGGCGCGAGCGCGCCTGGGCGCGGCTGGCCCGCGACCTCGACAAGTCCCACCTGAAGGCGATGTACACGGTGGAGCCGATGTCGAAGCTGCCGGAACTGGCCGGCCGGATCCTTGCCGGGCAAGTGCGCGGGCGCGTGGTGATCGACGTTACCGCCTGATGATGGTACCGCCGGTGACGGGCGGACTCAGGCCCCCGCCACCGGCAGCCACAGTACCTCGTCGATGCGCTCCGCCCCGCTGCACAGCATGACCAGCCGGTCGAATCCCAGCGCGATGCCGCTGCACTCCGGCATGCCGTGCTCCAGCGCGGCGAGGAAATCCTCGTCCACCGGGAAGCGGTCGCCGTAGATGCGCTCCTTCAAATCCATGTCGGCCTCGAAACGGGCGCGCTGGGCGCGGGCGTCGGTCAGCTCGCCGAAGGCGTTGGCGAGTTCCAGGCCGCAGGCGTACAGCTCGAACCGCTCGGCCAGCCGCGGGTCCTCGGGCTTGGGGCGCGACAGGGCGGCCATGCAGACCGGATAGTCGGTCAGCACGCAGGGCACCCCCGCTCCCAGATGCGGCTCGATCCGGTCGAACATGATGCGGAAGACGATGTCCTCCCAGCGGTCGCCGTCGTGCGGAGCGATGCCGATGGCCCGCGCCATGGCGGCCAGCGGGGCCGGGTCGGGGTCATGGCTGCCGTCGAAGGTCTCCAGCAGGTCGATCCCGGCGTATTCCCGGAAGGCGTCCTGCACGGTCAGCACCCGCCACTCCTTGAAGGGGTCGCAGGTCATCCCGCGGAACTCGAACCGCGTCCGCCCGGCCGCGACGGCGGCCTCGCGCACCAGATCCTCGCAATCGCGGATCAGCGTCCGGTAGCCCTCCCTCGCCCGGTACCATTCGAGCATGGAGAATTCCGGCGCGTGGGTGGCCGACCGCTCGCCGTTCCGGAAGACGTGGGCGATTTGATAGATGCGCGGCAGCCCGGCCACCAGCAGCTTCTTCATGGCGAATTCGGGGCTGGTGTGCAGGTGCAGCCGCAGCCGGTCGTCGGGGTGCGGCCCCACCAGCTCCGTCGCGAAGGCCTGGAGATGCGGCTCCATCCCCGGCGAGACCTGGAGCGCCGGGGTGTCCACCTCCAGGAAGGCGTTCTCCTCGAAGAAGCGGCGGACGGCGCCCAGCACGCGGCCGCGCACGGCCAGATGGGGGCGGCGGCGGGCGAAGGTCTCGGGAGCCCAGGACGGCGTGACGGAGGACATGATGGCCTTCACTGACGGGGTAATGGTGCTGCTTAGCAGAGTGGCAACGGCGGCGAAAACGGACAAAGAAGGCACGGAACGCCGATTGAGCCCCGCCCGGCGTTGCCACCGGCCCGGCAAGCTGCTAGGTTCCGCGCCGCCTGTCTCCTGGAAATCACGAGTATGTCATGAAGGTCAACGCCAACACGATGCGTCCCGGCCATGTGCTGGAGCATAACGGGAAGCTCTGGGTCATCACGAAGACCGCCATCGTCCAGCCCGGCAAGGGCGGCGCCTTCATCCAGCTTGAAATGAAGGATGTTCGCACCGGCACGAAGTCGATCGAGCGCTTCCGCACCCAGGAGACGGTCGAGCGCGCCCGCCTGGACGAGCACGAGATGACCTTCCTGTTCGCCGAAGGCGACAGCTACACCTTCATGGACAAGGAAAGCTACGAGCAGACCTCGATCCCCGGTGAGATCATCGGCGACCAGAAGGTCTTCCTGCAGGACGGCATGGAAGTCACCGTGCAGTCCTTCGAAGGCGCGCCGCTCGGCGTCGAGATCCCCGGCAAGGTCACCCTGCAGATCACCGAGGCCGACCCGGTGGTGAAGGGCCAGACGGCCTCCTCCTCCTACAAGCCGGCGAAGCTGGAGAACGGCGTGTCGATCCTGGTGCCGCCGCACATCGAGTCGGGCACCCGCGTCGTCGTCGACACCCAGACCGGCGAGTATGTCGAGCGCGCCAAGGACTGACCGTCCTGACTGATTTTCTGCGCACCGGCTCTCGCTTAAAGCGGGGGCCGGTGTATTCTTTTTCCGGTTCCGCACGAGATAAAGCACGCCCATGGCCACCCGCTCCGCCCTTATCAACGTGATGGTCCGCGCCGCCGAAAAGGCGGCCCGCGGCCTTGTCCGCGACTTCGGCGAGGTCGAGCACCTCCAGGTCTCGCGCAAGGGCCCGGCGGACTTCGTGTCCGCCGCCGACATGAAGGCGGAAAAGCTGCTGCGCGAAGAGCTGCAGAAGGCCCGCCCGGATTTCGGCTTCCTCATGGAGGAGACGGGCGCCAGCAAGGGCAGCGACCCGACCGCCCGCTGGATCGTCGATCCGCTGGACGGCACCACCAACTTCCTGCACGGCATCCCGCACTGGGCGATCTCCATCGCCGCAGAGAAGAACGGCGAGATCGTCGCCGGCGTCGTGTACGAGCCGGTGCACGACCAGATGTTCTGGGCCGAGAAGGGCCAGGGCGCCTTCCTGAACCACCAGCGCCTGCGCGTGTCGGAGCGCCGCAACCTCGCCGACGCGGTGATCGCCACCGGCATCCCCTTCAAGGGCCGCGGCGACCATGCCGGGTTCCTGGTGGAGGCCGAGGCCCTGATGAAGGAAGTCGCGGGCATCCGCCGCTTCGGCGCCGCCTCGCTCGACCTCGCCTACGTCGCGGCGGGCCGCTACGACGGCTACTGGGAGCGCGGGCTCGCCCCCTGGGACGCCGCGGCCGGCCAGCTTCTCGTCACCGAGGCCGGCGGCTTCGTCGGTGAGATCGGCGGCGGGCGCAATCCGGTGTTCGGCGGCACGATCCTGGCGGCCAACGCCCATTTCCATCTGCCGATCGCCAAGATCCTGCGCGGTGCGGCGGAACGCAAGGTGCGCTCCGCTCCCGCCGGAGCGGCCGGGGCGGCGAACGCCGGTCAGGGCTGACCTCCGGCCGAGCCATAAGCCCTTCATGACGTTGGGGTAGCCAGGGCCGCGCTTTGGTGGGGAAACACGCCGCGCGGCCCAAAGGGCGTTGTCCCTACGCCGATCGAAGGGCTATGGTACCAACGCTTTTCCGTGCCATTGGAAACAACGCGCTGGTCACCATGAGGATTGTCGGACGCATGAGCGGTTCTCCAAACGCCCCCGCCGGGCGGCGGGCACCCCTGCGCGTCCTTCCCGCCGCCGCGGCCGTGGCTCTGTCCCTGGCCGTGACCGCCTGCTCCTCCTCCGGCACCGCACCGCCCCCGACCAGCGCCGCCCCGCCTCAGACCGCCGCCGCCAACACGGGCGGATTGACGCTGGAGAACGCGCAGCCGCTGCCGATCCCGCCGCGGCCCGACATCTTCCCGCCGCCGGCCCCGCCGGCTCCGCCCGTCTTCAAGGCCCCGACCCTGATGACGGCGCCGGATCTGCCGCAGATTTCCGTGGGAGCCAGCCCACCCCCGCCGGCCATGCCGGAAGGCGCGCCGCCGGTGCCGGCCGCGAACCGGCCGGCGGCGCCGCCGCCCGACCGGACGCAGACCGCCGCCCTGCCGCCGCCGACTCCGAAAGCCCCCGCGGCGCCCGCCCTGCCCCGGATGGAGCCGTTGACCGTGCTGTTCGACGGCACCGCCACCGCCCTACCCGAACCGGCCCAGGCGCGGCTGGAGGCCATCGCGGAGCGCATGAACGCCAACCCGCAGCTCCGCCTGCAGATCCGCTCCTACGCCAGCGGCACGCCGGAAACGGCGCGCGAGGCGCGGCAATTGTCGCTCGCCCGCGCGCTGGCCGTGCGCGAGCGGCTGGGGACCGCCGGAATCGCCAGCACGCGCGTCGACATCCGCGCCCTGGGCATGGAGGCGGCCGGGGGCGCGCCGGACCGGCTGGACGTGGAGTTCCTGAACCAGTGAGCCGCTCTCGGTAACCCGCAACGCCTGCCCCATCCCCTGGACGAGAGTGCCCATGGCCGCCATCGCCCCGTCGTCCCACCCTCTTGAGGAGCCTTCCCCGATGACGCGCCCGGAGCGCTTCCTGACACGGATGATCCTCTTCCTGGTGGTCGTGGGAAGTGTGACGGCCTTGCTGTTCCCGGCCCTGCGCGCCGCCTTCATGAACAACCCGGCGCTGAACGGGCTGATCCTCGGCACGCTGCTCGCCGGCATCCTGTTCATCTTCCGCCAGGTTCTGATGCTGCGGCCCGAGGTGGCGTGGCTGGAGCATTTCCAGTCCGGCAACCCCGCCGTGGCCGCGCCGGAGCCGGTTCTGCTCGCCCCGATGGCGCGCATGCTTCGGGAGCGGCGCGGCCGGCTGACCCTGTCGGCGCTGTCGATGCGCTCCCTGCTCGACGGCATCGCCTCGCGGCTGGACGAGTCGCGGGAGCTGTCGCGCTACCTGATCGGTCTGCTGATCTTCCTCGGCCTGCTCGGCACCTTCTGGGGGCTGCTGCACACGGTGCAGTCGGTCGGCTCGGTGATCGGCGGGCTGTCGGTGCAGGGCGGCGACGTCGGCGCGATGTTCAGCAACCTCCAGCACGGGCTCGAGGCGCCGCTGACCGGCATGGGGACGGCCTTCAGCTCCTCGCTGTTCGGTCTGGCGGGTTCGCTGGTTCTGGGCTTCCTGGAGCTTCAGGCCAGCCAGGCGCACAACCGCTTCTTCCAGGACGTCGAGGACTGGCTGTCCGGCGCGACCCGCCTCTCCAGCGGGGCCGGCGGCAGCCTGGAGACCGGCGACCAGTCGATGCCCGCCTATCTGACGGCGCTTCTGGAGCAGACCGCGGAAAACCTCGACTCGCTCCAGCGCACCGTCGCCACCGCCGAGGAGGGCCGCCGCTCGGCCAACGCCAACCTCATGGCGCTGACCGAACGGCTCACCACGCTGACCGACCAGATGCGCGCCGAACAGCAGCTTCTCCTGCGGCTGGGCGAAAGCCAGCTGGAGATGAAGGGGCTGCTCGACCGGCTGTCGGACGCGGCCATCGGCGGCTTCGACGACGCCTCGCGCCAGCATCTGCGCAACATGGACATCTACCTCGCCCGCATGGTCGAGGAATCCTCCACCGGCCGGGTCCAGGCGGTGCAGGAGATCCGCAGCGAGATCAAGCTGCTGGCCCGCACCATCGCCGCCCTGGCCGAAGAATCGGAACAGCGCTGATCGGAACAGCGCTGACGCCTCCCCCCTGTCCGTCCGGAGGGACACCCCGCCATGCCCAGCATCAGCCGCCGCAACGGCCACCGCGAGGCCAGCGCATGGCCCGGATGGGTGGACGCGCTGTCGTCCCTCGTCATGGTGGTCATCTTCCTGCTGATGATCTTCATCGTCGCCCAGTTCTACATGGCGACCGCCCTGACCGGGCGTGACGAGCAGCTCGGCAGCCTCAACCGCAAGGTGGCGGAGCTGAACGACCTGCTGGCGCTGGAGCGGGACGCCAACGCCGACCTGCGCATCAACGTCGCCCAGCTTTCGGCGGAGCTTCAGGGCTCCGTCGCGGCGCGGGACACCATGACCAGCCGCATCGCCACGCTCCAGGGCGACCTCGACCACGCCACCCGCGCGGCGGAGGAGCTTCAGCGAACCATCCGCGCCGACAAGGACACCATCGAGCTGAAGCTGGCCGAGGCCGCCAGCCTCCAGGCCGACCTGAAGGCGCTGCGCGAGGCCCGGACCAGGCTGGAAGGCGAGCTGGCCGCCGCCGCCGCGCAGCAGCGCCTGACCGAGGAGCAGCGCCAGTCCCTGCTGGCCGAGCTGGGTGGGGAGCGCGACCGCTCCAAGGCGCTGGAAACCCGTCTCGCCACGGCGGACGAGAAGACGATGCTCGCGCAGAAGGACATCGAGAAGCGCGACATCCGCATCACCGAGCTGATGGCCTCGCTGTCGGCCGAACAGGGCGCGACCGGCAAGGCGAACGAGCAGGTCGACCTGCTGAACCGGCAGATGGCCGCCCTGCGCGAGCAGCTCGCCCGCATCGGCGCCGCGCTGGAGATCTCGGAGAAGAAGGCGGAGGAGCAGCAGGTCCAGATCGCCGAACTCGGCTCCCGGCTGAACCAGGCGCTGGCCGCCAAGGTCCAGGACCTCGCCCGCTACCGCTCGGAGTTCTTCGGGCGGGTGCGCGAGGCGCTGGGCAACCGGCCCGACGTGCGCATCGTCGGTGACCGTTTCGTCTTCCAGTCGGAGTTGCTGTTCCCCTCCGGCTCGGCGACCCTGGAGGAGGCCGGCAAGCAGCGGCTCGCGGAGTTGGCGCGCACATTGATCGAGATCGGCCGGACGATCCCGCCGGACATCAACTGGGTGCTGCGCGTGGACGGCCACACCGATTCGCGCCCGGTGCGCATCCAGTTCGCCTCGAACTGGGAGCTGTCGGCGGCGCGCGCGATCTCGGTGGTGAAGTATCTGATCGACCAGGGGATTCCGGCGGAGCGTCTGGCCGCCGCCGGTTTCGGCGAATATCAGCCGCTCGACCCCGGCACCAGCGAGGAAGCGCTGGCGCGGAACCGGCGGATCGAGGTGAAGCTGGATCAGCGGTGAGGGGCTTGCCCCCACCCTTCCCATGCTTCGCATGGGCCCCTTCCCTCCCCCGCTTCGCAGGAGAGGGAATTTGTCCCCTCCCCTGCGAAGCGGGGGAGGGTTAAAGCGGATTGTCGCTGAGTATAGACGGAATTTTGGCTGGCCTGAGCGGTTGGAGGAAGACACAGCTGAAGGACCGCGCGCCATGGGCCAGCCATATTCCTCCGATCTGCGCGAACGGGTTCTGCTGGCTTATGAGCGCCACGAGGGCGGCCCCGAGTTGCTGGCGCGGCGCTTCCAGATCAGCCGAGCCTGCGCGTACAACTGGGTGCGGGCCGCACGCCTTGAGGGGCGGCGGGTCGCCAAGCCGCATGCCGGCGGCGTACCAGCCAAACTGGACGCGGAGGGCGTGAGCGTGCTGCGGGCCTTGGTGCGGGAGGATAATGACGCGACACTGGCACAGTACCGCGACCGGTTGGCCGCACGCACCGGCATCGCGCTGAGCCCGGCGGTGGTGTGCCGCACCTTGAAGCGGCTGGGGTTGGCGCGCAAAAAAAGACGCTGAGGGCCAGCGAGCAAGAGCGCGCGGATATCGCCGCGGAACGCGCGGCCTACCGGGACGATGCGGTGGTCCATGAACCGGCGCGTTTGGTTTTCCTCGATGAAACCGGCATCAACACCCAGATGACGCCCACCCAGGCCCGGGCGCCGCGCGGCCAGCGGGCGCTCGGATCCGTGCCCTGTGGGTCGTGGCACCGCGTCACGGTGCTCGGGGCGTTGAGCGCCGAAGGCATGCTGGCCGCCATGAGCATCGAGGCGTCCACCTCCTCGGCCGTGTTTCTCGCCTTTGTCGAGCAGGTGCTCTTGCCCGTGCTTCGGCGCGACAAACCCGGCGCCGTGGTCGTGATGGACAACCTTTCCGCTCACAAGCGGGCCGATATCCTCGCCGCCTTTGAGACGGCGGGGATCCGTGTCCGCTTCCTCCCGCGCTACTCGCCCGACCTCTCGCCCATCGAGCCCGGCTGGGCCAAGCTCAAAGGAATCCTGCTCGAGCCCGGCTGGGCCAAGCTCAAAGGAATCCTGCGCGCCAAGGAAGCCCGCACCGTCGAGGCCCTCAACGAGGAACTCGGCCCAGCCCTCAATGCGATCACCGCTACCGACGCCAAAGCGTGGTTTAAGCTATGCGGCTACCCGAATCTAAACTGAACCGAAATCCGCTTTAGGGAGGGGGCAAAACCTTACTCCGCCGCGACCGTCTCCGGCTCCACCGCCGGCGTCCAGCGCAGCACCGGCTTGCGCGCCGCGGCGGTCTCGTCCAGGCGGCGGCGCGGGGTCAGGCGCGGAGCGCCCTGGAAGTACGCCACGTCGCCGGACTTGGCCCGCTCCGCCAGCGCGCGCAAGGCGGTGACGAACTGGTCCAGGCTGGCCTTCGACTCGGTCTCGGTCGGCTCGATCAGCAGGGCGCCATGCACGACCAGCGGGAAGTACATGGTCATCGGGTGGAAGCCCTCGTCGATCAGCGCCTTGGCGATGTCGAGCGTGGTCACCCCCGTGCCCTTCAGGAAGCGGTCGTCGAACAGGCATTCGTGCATGCACGGCCCTTCGAAGGAGGGCGTCATCACGTCCTGCAGGCGGGCCAGCAGATAGTTCGCGTTCAGCACCGCGTCGTTCGCCACCTGCCGCAGGCCGTCGGCGCCGTGGCTCATCATGTAGGCGAGCGCGCGGACAAACATGCCCATCTGGCCGTGGAACGCCTTCATCCGCCCAAAGGCCGGGCCGTCGCCGGCCTGCTCGACCAGACGGAAGGCGCCGTCCTTGTCCTGCACCACGTAGGGCACCGGGACGAAGGGGGCCAGCGACTCCGCGAAGACCACCGGGCCGGAGCCCGGACCGCCGCCGCCATGCGGGGTGGAGAAGGTCTTGTGCAGGTTGATGTGCATCACGTCGATGCCGAGGTCCGCCGGACGCACCCGCCCGACGATGGCGTTGAAGTTGGCGCCGTCGCAGTAGAAATAGGCGCCCGCCGCGTGCACCGCCTCGGCGATGGTGATGATGTCCCGCTCGAACAGGCCGCAGGTGTTCGGGTTGGTCAGCATCAGCCCGGCGACGTCGGGGCCGAGCTTGGCCTTCAGCGCCCCCAGATCGACACGCCCGTCCTCGGTCGCCGGAATCGCCTCGACCGCGTAGCCGCAGGCGGCGGCGGTCGCCGGGTTGGTGCCGTGGGCGCTTTCCGGGACGAGGATCTTGGTGCGCCCCGTGTCGCCCTTGGCGTCATGGGCGGAGCGGATCGCCATGATGCCGCACATCTCGCCGTGCGCGCCCGCCGCCGGGGCCAGCGTCACCGCCGCCATGCCGGTCAGCGTGGCGAGCCAGCGGCCCAGCTCCGCCATCAGCTCCAAGGCCCCCTGCACCGTGCTTTCGGGCTGGAGCGGGTGAACGTCGGCGAAGCCGGGCAGCCGCGCCATCTTCTCGTTCAGGCGCGGGTTGTGCTTCATCGTGCAGGAGCCGAGCGGGTACAGGCCGCTGTCGATGGCGTAGTTCTTCTGCGACAGGCGGGTGTAGTGGCGGACCACCTGCGGCTCGGCGAGGCCCGGCAAGCCGATCTTGCCACGCGGCTTGACGGCGCCCAGGCGCGACGCCACCGCCGGAACTTCGGGCAGGTCGACGCCGCAACGCCCGGCGCTGTCCTGTTCGAAAATCAGCGGCTCCTCGATCTGCAGGCCGCGGTTGCCGGTGACGGTCTGCGGAACGGCGCTGTCCGAATTCTGGATGCCCCCGGAGATATGAGTCGGGCGACCCTGGTTGTTCATGCTCATCACAGAACCTCGGCGAGGGCGGTGGCGAAGGCGTCCATGTCGGACTCGGTGTTGGTTTCGGTGGCGGCCACGATCAGCAGATCGTCAAGCCCGCCGCCGAACAGGCGGGAGGCCGGAACGCCGCCCAGGATGCCGCGTTGCGCCAGCGCCTCCACGACCTCCGCGGCCGGCTTCGGCAGCTTGACCGTGAATTCGTTGAAGAAGCTGCCGTTGACGATCTCCACGCCCTTCACCCCAGCCAGCTTGTCGGCCAGTTGCACGGCCTTGGCGTGGTTGATCCCGGCGAGCCGGTTGAAGCCCTCCTCGCCCAGCAGGCTGAGGTGGATGGAGAAGGCCAGGGCGCACAGGCCGGAGTTGGTGCAGATGTTGGAGGTCGCCTTCTCGCGGCGGATGTGCTGCTCGCGGGTGGAGAGCGTCAGCACGAAGCCGCGCCGCCCGTCGGCGTCCACCGTCTGGCCGCAGAGGCGGCCCGGCATCTGGCGGACCAGCTTCTCCTTCACCGCGAACAGCCCGACATAGGGGCCGCCGAAGTTCAGCGCGTTGCCCAGCGACTGGCCTTCCGCCGCCACGATGTCGGCGCCCATCTCACCCGGCGGGGTCAGCAGGCCGAGCGACACGGCCTCCGTCACCACGACGATCAGCAGCGCGCCCTTGGCCTGACACGCCTTGCCCAGCTCGGTGTAGTCGCGGACATGACCGAACACGTCCGGGTTCTGCACGACGACGCAGGAGGTGTCGCCGTCGACCTCGGCCAGCAGGTCCTCACCACCGGTCGGGGCCGGCGGCATCACCACCGTCTCGAAGCCGATGAAGCGGGCGTCGGTCGTCGTGGTGTCGCGGTAATGTGGGTGCAGGCCGCCGGACAGCACGGCCTTCTTCCGCCGGGTGACGCGGTTGGCCATCATCACGGCTTCCGCGCAGGCGGTGGCGCCGTCGTACATGGAGGCGTTGGCGACGTCCATGCCGGTCAGCAGCGAGACCTGGGTCTGGAACTCGAACAGGACCTGCAGCGTGCCCTGGCTCACCTCCGGCTGGTACGGCGTGTAGGCGGTCAGGAACTCGCCGCGCTGCACCAGATGGTCCACCGTCGCCGGAATGTGGTGGCGGTAGGCGCCGGCGCCGAGGAAGCTCGGCACGCTGCCCGCGGGCAGGTTCTTCCCCGCCATCGCCGACAGGGCGCGCTCGACCTCAAGCTCGCCCATGTGGTTGGACAGCCCCTCGATCGGGCCGGAGAGGCGGGCCGCCTCGGGCACGTCGCGGAACAGCTCGTCCACCGACGGCACGCCGATGGCCTCCAGCATGGAGCGCCGGTCGGCCTCGGTCAGGGGCAGGTAGCGCATCTCAGGCTTGCCCTTCCACGAAGGCCTTGTAGGCGGCTTCGTCCATCAGCCCGTCCAGCTCCGACGGGTTGCTGAGGCGCAGCTTGAAGAACCAGCCGGTGGTCTCGGCCCCGGCGTTGACCAGCGACGGGTCGTTCTCCAGATCGGCGTTGGCCTCGATCACCTCGCCGGACACCGGGGCGAACACGTCGCTGGCGGCCTTCACCGACTCCACGACGGCGGCTTCCTTGCCCTGGGCGAGCTGGCGGCCGACGTCCGGCAGCTCGACGAACACGACGTCGCCGAGCTGCTGCTGGGCGTGATCGCTGACGCCGACGGTGCCGACATCGCCCTCGACGCGGACCCACTCGTGGTCCTTGGTGTACTTGATGGTCATGGTTGTCCCCTGTTCGAAACGGTTTTGTGATTCTCAGCCGCGGTAGTAGCGCTGCGGCACGAAGGGCATGGCGGCGACCTTGGCGGCCAGCGGCTTGCCGCGGACCATGAGCTGCACCGGCGTGCCCACGGCAGCGTGCGCGCGGTCCACATAGCCCATGGCGACCGGGGCGGAGGCGGTGGGGCCGAAGCCGCCGCTGGTCACCTCGCCGATCTTTTGTCCATCGGCGTCGCAGACGTCGGTGTGCTCGCGGGCCGGCTGGCGGCCTTCCGGCTGCAGGCCGACGCGGCGGCGCGGGGCGCCGTTGGCGAGCTGGTCCATGATGATGGCGTGGCCGGGGAAGCCGCCCTCCTCCCGGCGGCGCTTGGACAGCGCCCATTCCAGGCCGGCCTCGACCGGGGTCGTCGTCTCGTCGATGTCGTGGCCGTAGAGGCAGAGTCCGGCCTCCAGCCGCAGCGAGTCGCGGGCACCCAGCCCGATGGCCTCGACCTCGTCCTCGGCCAGCAGGGCACGGGCGATGGTCTCGGCGTCGGATTTGTCGCAGGAGATCTCGTAGCCGTCCTCGCCCGTGTAGCCGGAGCGGGTGATGATGACCGGGATGCCGTCGAAGGTGGCCGGCAAGTAGCTCATGAACTTCATGGTGGCCGCTTCGGGGATGAAGCGCCCCAGCACCGCCGCGGCCTCCGGCCCCTGAAGCGCCATCAGGGCGAGGTCGTCCAGCAGTTCCACCTCGGCCTTGCCCTTTAGCCGCTCGCGCATGTGGGCGACGTCGTGGTCCTTGCGGGCGGCGTTGACGACCAGGAACAGGTGATCCCCGGCGTTGGTGACCATCAGGTCGTCCAGGATGCAGCCCTGCTCGTTCAGGAACAGCGTGTAGCGCATGCGCCCGCGGGCCAGCCCCTTGATGTCGCCGGGGACCAGCGACTCCAGCGCGGCCGCCGGGTCCTCGCCGGTCAGGCGCACCTGCCCCATGTGCGACACGTCGAACAGCCCGGCCTTGGCGCGGGTGTGCTGGTGCTCCTTGAGGATGCCGAGCGGGTACTGCACCGGCATGTCATAGCCGGCGAAGGGCACCATCTTGCCCTTCAGCTCCAGATGGAGGCTGTGCAGCGGCGTTGTCTTGAGGGACTCAGAAGCCTCGGTCACGCGGGTCCTCCGACATAGGGTCGCACAACCCGCGCCGGGATTGGCGCGAGTCCTGCCCCCTCTGTCCTGGACCTGAGAGATTCACCGGCGGGGTCCAACCCCGACAACCGGTTTACTCCTTCGGTGAGCCGTCGCCCGCTGTGCGCGGACGAAGCTGCTTTCCAGAGTTGCCTTATCCCCCTTGCGGTCCTTTTGCCTGAGAGTTTCCGGGGCGGTTGCTCCTTCGGCGCCACTGCCCGGCATCCGGTTCTCCGGTGGCCGGGCAATGATCTCTCCCGCGAGGGATCGTCGGCTTGTGCCGTTTAACCTACCGGGACCCTTGCGAATGTCAATCGGGGTTCGCTGGGGTCCCGGCGACGCTCATGTCAGGTCCAGATGGCTGCCGTCGCAGAAGGGCGGCTTCTTCGTCGCCTTGCAGCCGCAGAAGCGCGCCTTCATGGAGGTGGCGGGGGCGAACTTCATCGGCTCCAGGCCGGTTCCGGCGTGGCTGCCGTCGCACAGCGGCTGCTTGGCGCTGCGCCCGCAACGGCACCACCAGTAGGTCTTGCCGGCCTCAAGCTCGATGACGATGGGTTCCTTGGTCGCGGCGACCGGTGCGCTGGCCATGAATGTTGCCCCCCTTACCCGATCACTGCTTCATCTGCGCCCGGTTGAAGGCCAGCTGCTCCGGCGTCAGCTGGAAGCCCAGGAAAATCTTCCAGTCCTTGCCGTTGGCGTCCTTGGGCAGCGGGATCTTCGGCGCCAGTTCCTCGCGGCTGCCGGAGCGGAGCTTGCCGGACTCGAAGGTCACGGAGGTGTCGAACTCCGTCTTGGTGGTCGGCGTCTCCTCGCCCGGCTTGGCGACGGCGACGAAATAGCGGTAGTTCGCCGTGTTGCCCTGCATGGCCGGCCCGCGCTCCGCGATCAGGAAGACGTTCACGTTCACCGTGACGCCGTCGCTGGTGTAGTCGCAGTTGCCGGAATAGTCGGCCAGCGCCGCGCGGGAGGTCACGTCCGTCAGGTCGCGCCCGCCGCCGTTGCGGAACTGGGTGACCTCCGCCAGATCGCGGACGATGGACACTTTCGGGCAGGCCAAGGCCATGTCCGCCGGTGCGTTGCTGCCGCCCCCGAGTCCGGAGCAGCCGGTGAGCGCCAGAACACCGAGACTCGCGAATGCAAGCGCCCGCGGGCTTTTCCGGGCGGGGGTTCCTATATTACGGTCGCGGCGGCGGTCCATCGGTCTGGCCTAACGGTTGGAAGGGTGTGTTCTGCCACGACTTTAGAGAAGCGGTGGGGCCGGCACAAGGCCACGCCGCCGCTCCGACGTACGAACCCTTACGCCCCTTTTTTCGAGACACCGGAACGACGCGCATGACCCAGACGCCCCTGACCATCCTGCTCGCGGCCCCCCGTGGCTTCTGCGCCGGCGTGGACCGCGCGATCCAGATCGTGGAGGTGGCGCTGGAGCGGTTCGGCGCCCCCGTCTATGTCCGGCACGAGATCGTCCACAACCGATTCGTGGTGCAGAGCCTTGAGGCCAAGGGCGCCATCTTCGTGGACGAGCTGGATCAGGTTCCCGACGGCGTGCCGGTGGTCTTCTCGGCCCATGGCGTGCCGAAATCGGTCCCGGCGGCGGCGGAGCAGCGCGGCCTGTTCTACCTCGACGCCACCTGCCCGCTGGTCAGCAAGGTGCACCGCGAGGCCGAGCGCCACTTCAACGAGGGGCGCCAAATCGTCCTGATCGGCCACGCCGGCCACCCGGAGGTGATCGGCACCATGGGCCAGCTGCCCCCGGGCGCCGTGGTGCTGGTGGAGACGGTGGAGGACGTGGCGACGGTCCAGGTGGACAATCCGGACAACCTCGCCTACGCCACCCAGACCACCCTGTCGGTGGACGAGACGGCGAGCATCGTCGCCGCCCTCCAGGCGCGCTTCCCGACCATCGGCGGGCCGAAGAAGGAGGACATCTGCTACGCCACCACCAACCGCCAGCAGGCGGTGAAGGCCATAGCACCCAAGGTGGACGCCCTGCTGGTGCTGGGCGCGCCGAACTCCTCCAACTCCAAGCGGCTGGTCGAGGTGGCGAAGATCCACGGCTGCCAGCGCGCCCAGCTCGTCCAGCGCGCGGCGGACATCGACTGGTCGGCGCTCGACGGAGTCGCCACGCTGGGCATCACCGCCGGCGCGTCGGCCCCCGAAGTGCTGGTGGAGGAGGTCATCGAGGCCGCCCGCGCCCGCTACGCCGTGACGGTGGAGGAGCTGCGCACCGCCTTCGAGGACATCACCTTCAAGCTGCCGAAGCCGCTGCTGGACGGCGGCGCCCCTTCCCGTCCGGTCCCGGCGGACGCATAATCCGGGGACCGGCCTTCGCGAAGGAGACGTTCATGGGCGCGCCCGCCATCCAGAAGATGGACATCGACGAGTTTCTCGCCTGGGCCGACCGGCAGGAGCCGGACACGCGCTACGAGCTGGTCGGCGGGCAGCCGCAGGCGATGAGTCCGTGCAACCAGGCGCACAGCCGGCTGACGGCGGCGATCATCATCGCTATCGGCATGCGCCTCCGTCCACCCTGTCGAGTCTTGACGGAAACGGCCATCGAACGCGACGACCGTGCCGACCGCTTCTACGAGGCCGACATCGCCGTCACTTGCTCGCCCCACCAGCCCGGCCAGCGCTCGACGCCGAATCCGGTGCTGGTGGTCGAGATTTTGTCGGAGAGCACGGCCAGTCACGACCGCGGCACCAAGGTGCCTGACTATATGCAGATCCCCTCCGTGCAGGAGGTGTTGCTGGTGGACAGCCGCGCCGTCCGGGCACAGCTCTGGCGCCGCGACGGGCGGCGCTGGATCGTCGAGGATTTCACCGAGGACGCCACGCTGCCGCTGGCCTCCATCGGGGCGGAGCTTCCGCTGGCGGCGCTTTACGACGGCATCGCCCTGTGAGCGGCCCAGAGGCGAGCGGCCGCGGCGGCATTGACCGGCGCCCCGAATCCCGGTAAGGCGCTGGCATGGCCGTATACACCGAAGTCACCGACGACGAGCTGAACGCTTTCATCGCCCAGTACGATCTGGGCGCCGTCCTGTCCTGCAAGGGCATCGCGGAGGGGGTGGAGAATTCCAATTTCCTCCTGGTGACGGAGCGCGGCCCCTACATCCTGACGCTCTACGAGAAGCGCACCCGGCGGGAGGATCTGCCCTTCTTCCTGGGCCTGATGGAGCATCTCGCCGACAAGGGCATCGCCTGCCCGTTGCCGGTACAGGGCAAGGACGGGCAGTCCCTGCGCGAGCTGGCCGGGCGTCCGGCGGTGATCGTGACCTTCCTGGCCGGCATGTGGCCGCGCCGCATCACGCCGCACCACTGCGCGGAGCTGGGGACGGCGCTGGCCCGCCTGCATCTGGCCGTCGCCGATTTCCGGATGGAGCGTCCCAACGCCCTGTCGCTGGACGGCTGGAAGGACCTTGCCGGGAAATGCGCGCCGCGCGCCGACGAGGTGGCCCGCGACCTGCGCGCCACGCTGGAGGCGGAGCTTGCCGCGTTGGAGGCCAACTGGCCCGCCGGCCTGCCGTCCGGGGTCATCCACGCCGACCTGTTCCCCGACAACGTGTTCTTCCGCGGCGACGGGCTGTCCGGCCTGATCGATTTCTACTTCGCCTGCAACGACTTCCTGGCCTACGACATCGCGATCTGCATGAACGCCTGGTGCTTCGAGGTCGACGGGTCGTTCAACGCCACCAAGGCGCGGATGCTGCTGACCAACTACCAGAAGGTCCGTCCCCTGTCGCCGGCCGAGCTGGCCGCCCTGCCCTGGCTGTGCCGCGGCAGCGCCCTGCGCTTCCTGCTGACGCGCCTCTACGACTGGCTGAACCATCCGCCGGGGGCCTTCGTGCGCCCGAAGGACCCGCTGGAATATCTGCGCAAGCTGCGCTTCCACCAGACCGTCCGCGGGCTCGGCGACTACGCGCTCGACGACGGCGGCAGCTATCAGGTCTGACGCCATGACGGACACGACGGATACCAACGGCGGGGGCGGCACCGGCGGCGACAAGGGCGCGCCGAAGGTCGTCGACATCTTCACCGACGGCGCCTGCAGCGGCAACCCCGGCCCCGGCGGCTGGGGCGCCATCCTGCGCTACAACGGGGTGGAGAAGGAGCTGTACGGCGGCGAGCCGGCCACCACCAACAACCGCATGGAGCTGATGGCCGCCATCCAGGCGCTGGAGGCGCTGAAGCGGCCCATGGAGGTGCGGCTCTACACCGACAGCGAGTATGTGAAGAACGGCATCACCCAGTGGATTCACGGCTGGAAGGCCCGCGGCTGGAAGACCGCCGACAAGAAGCCGGTGAAGAACGAGGATTTGTGGCGGCGCCTGGACGAGGCGAAGCGGCAGCACCGCATCGAGTTCCACTGGGTGCGCGGCCACGCCGGCCATCCGGAGAACGAGCGGGCCGACGCGCTGGCGCGCCAGGGCGTCGCCGAGGTCCGGCAGGCCGCGCAGGGCTGATCCCTCCCGGCGAACGGTGACCATCCTCAAGGGTTTGTGGACGGCGGACCCGCCGTCCCGCTAGGCTTCCTCCGATAACGAACGACGAAAGATCGTTGGGAGGAGACCGAGATGTATCCGCATTTGCGGAACGAAGCCCGCTGGGTGCTGCCCGAGGTGCTGGCCCATCAGGCCGCCGAACGCGGCGCCAAGACCTTCGTCACGATGATCGCCGCCAAAGAGAACGCCGGCGAATCGCTGACCTACGCCGAGGCCCAGGAGCAGGCGAGCCGGGTGGCCGGCTTCTTCGCCGGGCTGGGCGTGAAGCCGGGCGACACGGTGGCGGTGATGCTGCCGAACGGGCTGGACTTCGTGCGCGTGTGGCTGGGGCTGGGGCGGCTGGGCGCCGTCATGGTCGCTCTGAACACGGAGCTGAAGGGCGGCTTCCTGGAGCACCAGTTGGAGAACGCCGGGGCGGCCCTGGCGGTGGTCGACGCCGCGCTGGCCGACCGCATCACCGACATCGCGCCACGCCTGACCGCGCTGCGTGGGCTGGTGGTGCCCGGCGCCATGGCCGGATCGCCGCACACGGCGCTGGAGGGCTGGCGCGACGCCGCCCCCTACGACGGCCCCCTGCCCCGCGCCGGCGACGACGCCTGCATCATGTACACCTCGGGCACCACCGGCCTGTCGAAGGGCGTGCTGATGCCGCACGGCCACGGCTTCCTGTTCGGGCTGGGCTCCATCGACAATTTCGCCCTGACCGACGAGGACCGCTTCTACATCTGCCTGCCGCTGTTCCACGCCAACGGGCTCTACATGCAGCTCTACGCCGCGATGATCTCCGGCGGGTCGGCGGTCCTGCGCGAGCGGTTCAGCGCCTCCGCCTGGCTCGACGACATCCGGCGGCACGGCTGCACGGTGACCAACTCGCTGGGCGCCGTCACCGCCTTCGTGGTGGCCCAGCCGCCGCGCCCGGACGACCGGGACCATCCCCTGCGCCTCGTCGGCGCCGCCCCCAACCCGGCGGACACCGAGCGGGTGCTGCGCGGGCGCTTCGGCGTGCGCGACGTCATCAGCCTCTACGGCATGACCGAGGTGAACATCCCGCTCTACGCCGAGATGGGCAAGCCGCGCCCCGGCACCTGCGGCAAGGTCTACGACCGCTACTTCGAGGTCGAGATCCGCGACCCGCAGACCGACATCCCGGTGCCGCGCGGCCAGGTCGGCGAGGTCATGGTGCGACCGAAGGCGGCCTTCGGCTTCCTGTCCGGCTACCACCGGATGCCGGACAAGACGGTGGAGGCGTGGCGGAACCTGTGGTTCCACACGGGCGACGCGGCGGTGATGGACGCGGAGGGCTACGTCACCTTCGTCGACCGCATCAAGGACTGCATCCGCCGCCGTGGCGAGAACGTCTCGTCCTACGAGGTGGAGACGGTGCTGTCGCGGCTGGAGGGGGTGGCGGAGGTCGCCGCCTACGCCGTGCCCGCGGGCATTCCGGGGGCGGAGGACGAGATCATGGTCGCCCTGGTCGCCGCGCCGGGTGCGGCCCTGACGCCGGAGGCGGTGGCGGCCTTTGCCGAGCGTGAACTGCCGCGCTACGCCCAGCCACGCTACATCGACATCGTGGACGCCTTCCCCAAGACGCCGACCGCCAAGGTGCAGAAGGCGAAGCTGCGGGAACGCGGCGTGGCCGACACCACCTGGGACCGCAAGAAGGCGGGGTGACGGTTATCCCCTCTCCCGCCCCGGGAGAGGGAGGGGCCCGCCGCATGGCGGCGGGCGGGTGAGGGTGCGGCCAAGAATCCATTATCGACCTTCGCACGACCCTCACCCGCCCGCTGCGCGGGCACCCTCTCCCGGGACGGGAGAGGGATTTCAGGCCCCCTTACAGGGCGCCCAGCACGGCCTCGGCCGAGGACACCTCGAACTGGCCCGGCTTCTCGACGGCGAGGTGGGTGACCTTGCCGTCCTTGGCGACCAGGGCGAAGCGCTGGCCGCGCAGGCCGAGGCCGTAGCCCGTGCCGTCCATCGTCAGGCCCAGCGCCTGGGTCAGCGCGGCGTTGCCGTCGGGCAGCATGGTAACCTTGCCGCCGACCCCGTTCTTCTCGCCCCAGGCGCGCATCACGAAGGGGTCGTTGACGGCGAGGCAGACGATGTCGTCCACGCCCTTGGCCTTCAGGTCATCGGCCTTCTGGACGAAGCCCGGCAGATGCTTGGCGGAGCAGGTCGGGGTGAAGGCGCCCGGCACGGAGAACAGCACCACCGTCTTGCCCTTGAACAGCGCGTCGGTGGTGACGTCCTGCATCCCGTTGTCGGTCAGATGCTTCAGCGTGACGGACGGGATGGCGTCGCCCACTTGAATGGTCATGTCTCCTGAACTCCCAATTTTTTGTGTTTCAGCTTTTGATCTTGCCTGACGCCCGGTCGAGCGCGTCCAGGACGGCGCCTTCGGTCAGCAGTTCCGGAAGCGCGATGCCCTCCGGAGCCCCCGGACCATAGACGATGTTGAAGGGAATGCCATAGCGGCCGTGTCGGGCAAGATAGCGGGCGATGGTCTCGTCCGGGCGGGTCCAGTCGGCGCGCATGGCGGTCACCGCCCCGGCGTCCTCCAGCCGCTGCGCGACGGTGCCGCGGTTCAGCACCAGCTTCTTGTTTGCCTGGCAGGTGATGCACCAGTCGGCGGTGACGTCCACGAAGACGGTGCGCCCGGCGGCCACCTGCTCGCGGATCGCCGCCTCGTCGAAGACGACCCAGCGCGCCGCTGTGTCTTCGGCGACCGGAGCCGCCCCGGCGGAGGGGCCGAAGACGGCGGGAACCGCGAAGGCCACCAGGGCGAGCAGGCCGGCCAGCGCCGCCCCGGCCCAGCGCGCCGTCTCCGCCAGCCGGCGGCCCAGCCACAGCGCGGCGACCAGCCCGCCCATCAGCACGGCGACGGCCAGCGCCGGCACCTCGCCCACCTGGACGACCAGCACCGACAGCAGCCACAGCGCGGTCAGGGCCAGCGCCCCGCCCAGCACCCGGCGCAGCGCCACCATCCAGCGCCCCGGACGCGGCAGCAGGCGCGCGGCGCGCGGGAATGCGGCGATCAGCAGGTAAGGCAGCGCCAGCCCGACGCCCAGCGCGGCGAAGATGGCGAACACCTCCAGCGCCCCACGCGACAGCGCGAAGCCCACCGCCGTCCCCAGGAAGGGCGCGGAGCAGGGCGTGGCGAGCAGCGTGGCGAAGGCACCCGTCGCGAACTGCCCTCCCAGCCCCTGCCCCTCCGGCCCACCCAGCCGGTCGGCCACGGCGCGCGGCAGCGGAAGCTCGAACAGGCCCCACAGGTTGGCGGCGAACAGGGTCACCAGCACGACCATGAAGACGAGGAACAGCGGCTGCTGGAACTGGATGCCCCAGCCCACGGCACCGCCCGCCGCCTTCACCGCGACCAGCGCCCCGGCGAGGATCAGGAAGGAGGTCAGAATGCCCGCCGCCGAGGCCAGGAAGCCGGCGCGCACCGCGGCGGGCGCCCGTCCGCCATGCTGGACGATGGACAGCAGCTTCAGCGACAGCACCGGCAGCACGCAGGGCATCAGGTTGAGGATCAGCCCGCCCAGCAGGGCGACGCCCAGCATGGCCAGCAGCCCCGCCGGAGCCGCCCCGGCGCCCCCGCCCAGTCCCGCCGCGGCGGTGGCCGGAGCCTCCACGGAGCGGTTGCCGTCCACCACGGTCAGCGTCATCGCCCGCCCGGCAAGGTCCAGGCCGGGAGTCGGGTCGGTCGCGTCCATCCGCAGGATCGCGCGCCGGTCGCCGTCGAGGAATTGGCTCTTGGGCGCGGCGAAGGTCACCGGCGGGTCGGTCTCCACGAACACGTCGGGGGCGACCATCGGCTCGCGCGCGGTCACCTCGACCTCCAGCACGGCGCCCTGGCCACGCACCGCCGTGACGGTCAGGCCCGACGCCCGCCCGTCGCCGGGCACCAGGGACTGGGCGCGGGCGATGTCGTTGGCCGACGGCCCGGGCGTCGCCGGTCCCTCGGGGATGGACAGGGACAGCGCCACCATCTCCGGCACGCAGATGGTCGAGCAGACCAGCAGTTCCGCCTTCAGCGCGAGGTCGAGCGGCTTGCCCGGCTCGGCCGGGATGGCGGCGATGGGGAACAGCACCTCCGCGTCGTAGCCCGCCGTCTCGAAGCCCAGGACGGTGAAGCGGTGCGGGGCCGGGTAGATCAGGTCCGCCGCCTTGAGGTTCCGGGATTCCGACCAGTCCAGGCGCGGCGCGAATCCGGCGTCGCCGGGGGTGCGCCAGTAGGTCTTCCAGCCCGGCTCCAGCCGGACCTCCAGCCCGAGGGGGATTTTGGCGAGATCGCCCACCCCCTGCACCGACGCGACGAGCCGCGCCTCCACCGGGCCGGACGTGACCCAGGCGGCGGTCTCCGCCCTCCCCGGTCCGGGTGCGGCCAAGGCCAGGATGGCGAGCAGGAACGGAACAAACCTTTTCATCGCACCGACTGTTCTCATATCAAGACGCAGCGGGCCGCCCATCGGCCTCGGCTGTATATGGATGACAAAGCTTGGCCCGTGCTGTCACACTCGGGCGAAGACGGCTGCGGGCGGCCGCCCAACGGTCCGCCCGTCCCCCGACACAAGGATAGCGCCCATGCCGCACCTGACCAAGTCCTCGGACTATCTGACCGGCCAGTTGCTGATCGCCATGCCGGGCATGACGGACCCGCGTTTTCAGCGGACCGTGATCTATATGTGCGCCCACAACGAAGACGGCGCCATGGGCCTCGTCGTCAATCGCCTGTTCGGGTCGGTCACCTTCGAGGATTTGCTGGAACAGCTCGAGATCGAGATCCAGGACCCGATCGCCAACATGCCCGTCCATTATGGCGGCCCTGTGGAGTCGGGGCGTGGATTCGTCCTGCATTCGACCGATTACGTGCGGGATGGCACGCTGGTGGTGGACGACGAGGTGGCGCTGACCGCGACCATCGACATCCTGCGCGCGATTTCGGAGAACCGCGGGCCGCGCCGCAACATCCTGCTGCTCGGATATGCCGGCTGGGGGCCGGGTCAGTTGGACGCGGAAATCCAGGCGAACGGCTGGCTGAACGTGCCCTGCGACGAATCGCTGCTGTTCGATCCCGAGTTGGACACCAAGTGGGAACGTTCCATCGCCAAGCTCGGCGTCAGCCTCTCCATGCTCTCGGCGGAGGCCGGGCACGCCTGACGGCGTCCGCTCCCGGTCACGGGCACGACCCGCCGCAGTGCACGCGGCGGGGCCTCTCATCAAACGTCGTTCACGGACCCTTGCTGGCGATCGCCAGGGCGAGGCCGCGTGCCTGCATCAGCTCGCTGCACCGCTCGACCAGCCTGTTGCCGGCGTAAACCGCCCAGCCGCTCTGGAAGCCCGACGCCTCGTAACGCAGGTCGACGCGGCGCCCGTCCAGCTCGACGGTGTAGGTCAGGGAATTTTCTTTCGTCCAGGTGGGGTTCGACGACATATCCGCCTCGCGCGATGGGAAGGACATGCCGTCAGCCTGCGCCCGCTCCCTTAACCGCGGGTTAAGCCGGCGGGAACAAAGCCTTGGGAATTGGGGTCCGGACACCCCGATCGGAGAGGTTAGCCCCGCCATTCCTCGCGCAGGATGGCGTAGAGGACATGGTCCCGCCACACCCCGTCGATGCGCAGGTAACCGCGCGCGTAGCCTTCGTGGGTGAAGCCGACCTTCTCCAGAAGGCCGCGGCTGGGCGCGTTGGTCGGCAGACAGGCCGCCTCGACCCGGTGCAGGCCCAACTGCCCGAAGGCGAAATCCAGCACCAGCCGGGTGGCGCCGGACATGTAGCCGTTGCGCGCGTAGGGCTGCCCCACCCAGTAGCCGAGCGTCGCCATCTGGGCCACGCCGCGCCGCAGGTTGGTCAGCCCCAGCCCGCCGACCAGCCGATCGGTCGCCCGGTCGTAGACGAGGAAGCTGTAGCCCTGGTCGTCGCGCCATTCCTGGGCCTGCCGCCGCAGCCGGCGCCCGAAGGCGGCGCGGGAGAGGGCGTCCGCCGGCCATGTCGGCTCCCAGGGGGTCAGAAAGGCGCGGGAGTCCGCCCGCAGGTCGGCCCATTCCCGCCAGTCCCGCGGCAGCGGCGGGCGGATGTAGCAGATCGGCCCGTCGAGCCGGACCGCCGGCGGGCTGATGAGACCGCCGCCGAGCAGGCGGATCATGCTGCCCCTCCCACCCTGGCGCGTCCCTTACCGGAACCGCGCGGCGATGCGGTCATACTCCTCAAGCCGTCCGATCGGACCGAGCGCGGCCACGGTGGGGCGGCTTTCCCGCAGGCGGCGGGCGACGCGGACGATGGACTCGCGGTCGACCGCACCGATCTTCTCGACGATCTCCTCCACCGGCACCGGACGCCCGTAGACCAGAAGCTGCTGGCCGAGCTGCTCGCAGCGCGACATGGAGCTTTCCAGCGCCATCAGCGTCCCGGCGCGGAGCTGGGCGGCGGCGCGGGCCACCTCCTCCTCGGTCACGTCCTCGGTCACCCGCATCAACTCGTCGCAGACGACGGGGACCAGCTCCGCCACCTCCTCCTCGCCGGTGCCGGCGTAGACGCCGAACAGCCCGCCGTCGCGGTAGGCGCCGGAGAAGGTGTAGATGGAATAGACCAGCCCGCGCTTCTCGCGCACCTCCTGGAAGAGGCGGGAGGACATGCCGCCGCCGAGCAGCGTGGACATCACCGAATGGGCGTAATAGTCCGGGTCATGCACCCCCACCCCGTCGAAGCCAAGGACGAGGTGCATCTGCTCCAGGTCCCGAGCCTCGCGGAAGTCGCCGCCGGCGTAGCGCGCGTCCTCGGACTCCGGCGCCGGGCGGGAGGACAGACCGTCGAAGGCCGACAGGGCCATGTCGACCAGCCGGTCGTGCTCCAGCCGCCCGGCGGCGGCCAGGACGATCCCCGGCGCGCCGTAATGGCCGTCGATGTAGTCGACCAGCGCCGGCCGCGACAGGGCGCCGACGATCTCCGCCGAGCCCAGCACGGGGCGGCCCAGCGCCTGCCCCGGATAGGCGGTGGACTGGAAATGGTCGAAGATGATGTCGTCGGGGGTGTCGGCGGACTGGCCGATCTCCTGAAGCACCACCGTGCGCTCGCGCACCAGCTCCTCGCTGTCGAGGACGGAGTTCTGGAGCATGTCGGCGATGAGGTCGAGCGCCAGCGCTGTGTCCTCGTGCAGGACCTTGGCGTAATAGGCCGTCTGCTCGCGCGTCGTGTAGGCGTTGAGCTGGCCGCCGACATTCTCGATCTCCTCGGAGATGCGGAAGGCGGAGCGCCGCTCGGTGCCCTTGAACAGCATGTGCTCGACGAGATGCGCCACGCCGTTGACGCTCGCGGACTCGTTGCGCGTGCCGACCCCGACCCAGCAGCCGAGCGAGACCGACTGCACGCCGGGCATCGTGTCGGTGGCGACGCGCAGCCCGTTCGGCAGCGTGGTCACGCGGATGCTCATGCGGCCTCCTTGGCGGCGCGGGCGCGGGCGACGACGAACTCCTGAACCGCCGCCACGTCGTTGGGCAGCTCCGACAGCCGCTCCTCCCGCTCGTAGAGGTCGGCGAGGCGCGGCGGCAGGACCGGGCGCCGGCCCGTGGCCTTCTCCACCGCGTCGGGGAACTTGGCGGGGTGCGCGGTCGCCATCACGACCACCGGCACCGACGGATCGACCGGCGCCACCATGGCGGAATGGATGCCGACGGCGGTGTGCGGATCGACCTGATAGCCGCCGGTCTTTTTCCAGACGCCCTTGATGATGTCCATGGTCAGCGCATCATCCGCGCGATTGGCCGTGAAGATGCCGTGCGCCTCGGCAAGCTGCTCGTCGGTAACGGCGAATTTGCCCTCCGCGCGGAAGCGCTCCATGGCGGCCTGCACGGCGCCGCCGTCGCGGCCCAGCAGGTCGAACAGCAGCCGCTCGAAGTTGGAGGAGATCTGGATGTCCATGCTGGGACTCAATGTGGGCACGACCGGAGCCGCCGACATGGTGCCGCTGGCAAAAAAGCGGGCCAGGATGTCGTTGGTGTTGGAGCCCACGACCAGCCGCTCCACCGGCAGCCCCATCGCCCGCGCGCCATAAGCGGCGTAGACGTTGCCGAAATTGCCGGTGGGCACGGTGAAGGCCACCTTGCGGTCTGGCGCGCCCAGCGCCACCGCGGCGGCGAAATAATAGACGATCTGGGCCATGATGCGCGCCCAGTTGATCGAGTTCACCGCCGACAGGCCCATCCGGTCGCGGAAGGCCATGTCGTTGAACAGCGCCTTCACCAGATCCTGGCAGTCGTCGAAGGTGCCGTGCAGCGCGATGTTGTGCACGTTGTCCGACAGGACGCTGGTCATCTGGCGGCGCTGCACCTCCGATGTGCGGCCCTTCGGGTGCAGGATGAAGATGTCCACGTTCTGGCGGTCGCGGCACGCCTCGATGGCGGCGGAGCCGGTGTCGCCCGAGGTGGCGCCGACGATGGTCACCCGCTCGCCGCGCTTGGCCAGCACATGGTCGAACAGGCGGCCGAGCAGTTGCAGCGCCACGTCCTTGAAGGCCAGGGTCGGGCCGTGGAACAGCTCCATCACCCAGATGCGCTGGTCGAGCTGCACCAGCGGGACCACCGCGGCGTGGTCGAAGCTGGCGTAGGCGTCCTTCACGATGGCGCGGAAATCGTCCTCGGCGATGGCGCCGCCCAGGAAGGGCAGCATGACGCGCACGGCGATCTCGCTGTAGGGAAGGCCGCGCATCGCGCGGATCTCGTCGGCCGAGAACTGCGGCCAGCTTTCCGGGACATAGAGGCCGCCGTCACGCGCGAGACCGGCCAGAAGGACTTCCTCGAAACCCAGGACCGGGGCCTGGCCCCGCGTGCTGACGTACTTCAACGCACACTCTCCGACGCCTGAAGGTGGCCGACGCTGTGGCGGGCCGGCGACTCTTGTGGAACGGGCATAGTTAGCGCCCTCCCACACGCCGTGCAAGCGGCGGGTTCCGGGTGCGTTGCATTCCACCGTCCCTCTCCCGCTCCGGGAGAGGGACGGTGGAATGCTGTCCTCCGATCAGGCGCCGGTGTGGACGTCCAGCGGGTCGTGGTGCAGCGCCGACGGATCGTGCGCGGCATCGACCGACGGAAGCTCCACCGTCTGGGCGGCGAGCGCGGCGTTCACCGAGGCGGCGGTGCTGTGGTCCGCCGCCTGCGGCTGGGCCACCGTGTGGGACAGGACGTTGATGTCGCCCTCACCCAGCGCCTGGGCCTTCGCCGGAGCCCAGGCAGCCTTGGCCGGGCTGCCGCCGTCGAACAGGCCTTCCTTGATGGCGTTGTACTTGGTCTGGTCGACCGTCTGCCAATCGTCCTTCAGGATGCCGCCGGTGTCGCCCGAGTTCGGGTTCCACGACCAGTAGGTCCAGCTCGCCCCTTCCTTGCCGGCGCCAAGGTCGTTGGTGCCGTTGCCGTCCAGGTCGCCGTTCATGTAGTCGATCAGCTTGGCCATGTAGGCCTTGTCCTGATCGGTCTCCAGCTTGCCGCCGAACTCGCCGACCAGCACCGGGGCCTTGTCCTCCTTGAGCAGCCAGCCCCAGTTGTCGGTGTACTGGCCCGGCAGGTTGTTCGGATAGTCGCTGGCCTTGAACCACTCCATCTCATGGATGGACGGGCCATAGGAGTGGACCGAGTAGACCAGCTTGCCCGGATTGTCGAACTCGATCGGGCGGTCCTTGGCGCCGCGCAGGTTGCCGCCCCACCACTCCCACTGGTTCTCGTGGATTTCCACGCCCTCGACCAGCAGCAGCCAATCCTTGTTGACCGACTGGATTTCGTTGCCGATGCGCTCCGCGGCCCAGGCCCAGTCGGTGGCCTTGTCGCCGCCGCCCCAGGTCGCCTGACCGTGCGGCTCGTTGTGCAGGTCGGCGCCGATGACCGTGTCGTTGCCCTTGTAGCGCTCGGCCAGCATCTTCCAGTTTTCGATCATCTTCGACTCCGGGTACTTCTCGTCGTACCACAGGCCGTTCTCGTTGGCCGACGCACCGTCGCTGGAGCGGTGGTGGTCGAGGATGACCTTCATGCCGATGCGCCCGGCGTAGTCGATCACCTTGTCCATGACCTCAAGCGGGGACTTGTTCGCGAGGTCGGGATTCTTGGAGGTGTCGATGCCCGTCGCCCGGTCGGCGTCCAGAGCCGCGTCGCTCCACGGCAGGCGGATGGTGTTGAAGCCCAGCTCCTTCATCTGCTCCATCATCCCCCAGTACCCGCGCATGTCCATGCCGTTGGGGTTGAAGACGAAGCCCTCGCCGCCGAACCAGTTGACGCCCGTCAGCTTGACGTTCTGACCCGACGAATCGACGATCTGGTTGCCGTCCGTGTGCAGGAAGCCCTTGGCGATGCCCATTGTGCTCAGCCCTCGTTGCCATTCGCGTTGGACCGGAGGCTGGCGGTTTATGGTTAATGAAATATTGCCAGGAATGTCGCTTAATTCCGGCAATCCAAGGCATATGTGACCATGTCCGGAAGAGCGGATTTTGAAAACATTTGAGACAAGAAAGACACGTCGAGTGCTTGCGCTGTTTTGAGGCTGTTTTTCGGATTGATCGCTTGATGGCGCGAAGAGGCGCACAGGAACGAAGGAGGGTTACGGGCTAGCCTTTTGCGTTCGGCGGATTCTGCGGTTCCTTCGGCGCGGATGTCACGCATCAGCGAAACCTTTGCCCCCTCCCCGGCCCTCCCCCGCTTCGCGGGAGAGGGAGAAGAGTTCCCTCCCCTGCGGAGCGGGGGAGAGTTAAGAAGGGGGCAAAGGCTCCGCTCAGGCGCCCAGATACCGGCTTTCCAGATGCCGCCGGAACACCGTCGCATCCAGAGGGCGCCCGGTGGCGGCGGTGAGCAACGCGTCGCCGGACTCGTACAGGCACCCCTTGCCGTGCACGTTCACAGCAAGCCACGCCACCAGCGGCCCGAGGTCGCCGCGCGCCAGCGCCGGACGGATTCCCGGATCGGCCTTCGCCGCGGCCTCGAACAGCTGAGCGGCGGTCATGGCGCCCAGCGTGTAGCTGGGGAAATAGCCCCAGGCGCCGGACGGCCAGTGGATGTCCTGAAGGCAGCCCAGCCGGTCGTTCGGCGGCACCACCCCGATCAGATCCCTCATGCCGTCGTTCCAGGCCCCCGGCAGGTCCGCCAGGGCGAGGTCCCCGGCGATCAGCGCCTTCTCCAGCCGGTAGCGCAGGATGATGTGCGCCGGGTAGGTCACCTCGTCGGCGTCCACCCGGATGAAGCCGCGCTCCACGCGGCTGTAGAGGCGGCGCAGGTTGTCGGGCTCCCAGGCGGGGCCGGAACCGCCGAACGCCTCCCGCGCGATGGGGGCCAGCCAGCACAGGAACTCCGGGGAGCGGCAGGCCTGCATCTCGACGATCAGCGACTGGCTTTCATGGACGGCCATGCCGCGGGCCAGCCCGACCGGCTGGCTCAGCCAGTCGCGCGGGCGGCCCTGCTCGTAGAGGGCGTGCCCCGTCTCGTGCATCACCCCCATCAAGGCCTTGGTGAAGTCGTCCTCGTCGTAGCGGGTGGTGATGCGCACGTCGCCGGTGGCGCCGCCGCAGAAGGGGTGCAGCGACACGTCCAGCCGCCCGCGGGTGAAGTCGAAGCCCGCCGCGCGCATCAACCGTTCGCCCAGCGCCTTCTGGTTGGCGACCGCGAACGGCCCCACGGGCCGCAGCGGCGCCGGCTCGGCGGCCTGCCGGTCGAGAACGCGCCCGATCAGGTCGGGCAGGAAGCAGGCAAGACCGGCGAACAGGGCGTCGATCCGCTCCGACCGGGCGCCGGGGTCGTGCTCGTCCAGCATGGCGTCGTAGGGCGACAAACCCATGGCCGCCGCCTTGGCCTCGCCGCACTCGCGCACGCGCCGCAGCACCTCCGACAGGCTGGGCAGCAGCATGGCGAAGTCGCTCTCCGCCCGCGCGGTGCGCCACGTCATCTCGCAGGCCGAGATCGCCTTGCTGGTCGCCTCGATCAGATCACCGGGCACGGCGGTGGCGTGACGGTGGGTGCGCCGCATCTCCCGCAGGTTGGCCGCCTGCCAGTCGTCCAGCCCGCCCGCCGCCTCGGCCTCTGCCAGCCAGTCGGCCACGCGGGGGTCGGTTTGCAGCTCGTGGGCCAGCACGGTCAGTGTAGCGGTCTGCTCGGCCCGCCCGTCGCTGGAGCCGTCGGGCATCATGGTCTGGCTGTCCCAGCTCAGGATGCCCAAAGCGTCGCCGATGGCGGCGATGCGGGCGAAACGGCGTTCCAGGTCCCGATAAGCAGCGGTCATGAAGCGCAACTCCTAGGATGCCGGACCGGTCCTCCGGCGTTGGGACAGCACATAGACGACGACCAGCGTCGCGGCGAGGCTATACCAGGTGAACGCGTATTGCCTATGGTTGTTGGGCAGTTCGACCAAAGGCTGAATCCCGTTCAGCGGCGCGTTGCCGCGCGCCGGGTCGGGAGTCATCTCGACCGCCAGCGGGGCGACCATGCCCAGCCCTGCGGACGCCGCCATCGCCGGAGGGTCCAGCCGCATCCAGGACTCCGCCCCCGGCCGGTTGCCCGGCTGGAGCCAGCCCGCGGGCTGCGGCAGGCGGACCAGACCGGTGACGGTCACCGGCCCTTCCACCCGGCTCTCCGGACGGCTGGCGGCGTCGCGCCTGTCCATGGGCAGGAAGCCGCGGTTGACCAGCACCACGCCGCCGCCGTCCTCCGCCGGGCGCTGCAGCGGGGTCAGCAGCTCATAGCCCGCCTGCCCCTGCCGGGGGCGGGCCACCAGCAGCAGTTCCTTGTCGTTCAGGAAGCGCCCGGCGACCGTCACCGGACGGAACTCCAGAGCCTCCGGATCGGTGATTGCGGCGGGAAGCGGGATGGGGGCGGCGTGCAGCCGCTGCTCCACCCGATGGACCAGATCCTCCTTCCACGCCAGCCGCTGCATCTGCCACGTGCCCAGCCCCAGCATGACCAGCACGGCGGGCACGGTGATCAGCGTCGCCCACAGCGAGGGGCGGAAGCGGCGGGGTTCGGCGGCGGCGGTCATGGTCACTCGTCCGGGTCCTCAAGCTCGTTGCGGCGGTGGCGGTACTGCAGCGCCACCACATAGGCCTTGGCCGGGCGCAGCATGCCGAGCGCCAGCCCGAGCACGACGATGCTCCAAACGATGGCGTGCAGCCACAGCGGCCAGTCCACCGTCATCGACACCCACAGCGCCACCGGCACGACCAGGAAGCCCAGGATGAAGATCAGGAAAACCGCCGGCCCGTCGCCGCTGTCCTGCCGGGCGAGGTTCAGGTTGCACACCGAACAGCGCTCATTGACCGTCAGATAGCCGTCGAACAGCTTGCCCCGCCCGCAGCGCGGGCAGGCGCAGCGCAGGCCGGCGGTCAGCGGCGATGGGCTGGTGTAATACGTACTCAAATGACCCGCCTCCTTCCAGGAATGGCAAGCCCCTCTCCCCCGGTGGAGGAGAAGGGCTTCGCAAGGCGACAGGGATGGGGTCAGTGGCCGCTGGCGGCGCCCAGCGACCCCCACCAGTAGATCGACACGAACAGGAACAGCCAGACCACGTCCACGAAGTGCCAGTACCAGGCTGCCGCCTCGAAGCCGAAATGGCTCTGCGGGGTGAAGTGGCCCTTCATGGTGCGGAACCAGCAGACCGCCAGGAAGATGGTCCCGATGATGACGTGGAAGCCGTGGAAGCCGGTCGCCATGTAGAAGGTCGACGGATAGATGCCCTGCTTGAAGCCGAAGGCGGCGTGGGCGTATTCCCAGCCCTGGAAGAAGGTGAACATCACCCCCAGCAGGACGGTCAGGCCCAGCGCGCGCGCCGCCTCCTTGTTGCGGCCCTCAAGGATGGCGTGGTGCGCCCAGGTGACGGTGACGCCCGACAGCAGCAGGATCAGCGTCATCATCAGCGGCAGGTGGAAGGTCTCCAGCACCGTGATGTTCGGCGGCGGCCAGACGCCCTGCGGGTTCTCGGCGAACACCTTGGGGTAGAGCGCCGCGTCGTAGAAGGCCCAGAAGAAGGCGGCGAAGAACATCACCTCCGAGGCGATGAACAGCGCCATGCCGTAGCGCAGGCCGATCTTGACCACCGGGGTGTGCGCCTTCTCGCGCACCGCCTCCTTGATGACGTCGCGCCACCAGCCGAACATCACGCCCAGGATGGACACGAAGCCGAGGGCCGCCAGCAGCCAGCCCCCGCCGTGCATGTAGATGACCATGCCCGTCGCGAACAGACCGGCGGCGAAGGCACCCAGAAGAGGCCAGGGGCTCGGCTTCACCAGATGGTAGGGATGCGGGATGCCGGCAGCCTCGCCCGCGCCGTGCGCGGAGGCTGGGGGATGCGGCATTTGCGCGTGCGTGATGTCGGCCATCGTCTCTTTCCAACCCCGGTTTGTTTCGCCCGATTTCTTCGTTCAGACTGTCTCTTTTTTCAGTTCGCCGCGGTCCCGGTGCCTTTCGCACCCGCGGCCTGCGTCGCGTGCTGCGCCAGCACCTGGGTCTCGTCCTTGGCGCGGAAGAAGGTGTAGGACAGGGTGATGGTGGTCACGTCCTCCATCGCCGGATCGTCGGCCAAGGCCGGATCGACGAAGAAGGCCACCGGCATGTCCACCGACTGACCGGGCTCCAGCACCTGCTCGGTGAAGCAGAAGCACTCGATCTTGTTGAAGTACTTGCCGACCTTGTCCGGCGTGACGTTGTAGAGCGCGGTGCCCACGGTGGCCCGGTCGGTGCGGTTGGCGGCCTGATAGGCGGCCAGCCCCATCTCGCCCAGCTTCACCGTCAGCTCCTTCTGCTCCGGCTTGAAGCGCCAGGGCAGCGACTGGTTCACGTCGGCGTTGAAGCGGACCTTGATGACGCGGTCGACCTGCCGCGCGGGGGCGGCGTCGGCCCGCTGGGTGGTGCCGCCGAAGCCGGTCACCTGACAGAACAGCGCGTAGAGCGGCACCGAGGCGTAGGCCAACCCGACCATTCCGAAGACGAGGCCGAAAAGCCCCGCCATGAACAGGCGGTTCTTCCGCCGGAGCCCCTTGTCGCCGTCTGGCCGGTCGTTCATGGCGCCGCTTCCTCCCCTGCCGTTTGTCCGATGTGCCACCCGCTTCGCCGCTCTCCGGCCGCGGTGGTCAGTGGCCTCCCATCCGCACCAGCGTGATGACGTAGAACATCACCACCAGCCCGATCAGAGCGGCCAGGACCGCGTAGTTGCGCCCGCGCAGCCGCTTGCGGCGTTCCTCGTGGGATTCATCCATGATCGTCATGCCCCGCCTCCGGTCGTCAGGAATCCGCTCACCAGATGCTCGCCCATCAGCAGGGCGAACAGCAGGAACAGGTAGAGGATCGAGAAGCCGAACATCTGCTTGGCCGGCTTGTCGTCGGTGGCGCGCAGCACGCGGACCGCGCACAGCACGAAGAAGGCGCCCAGCAGGCTCGACCCGATCAGATAGGCAAGGCCGCCGGTGCCCAGGAAGTACGGCGCCACGGCGACCGGCAGCAGGACCAGCGTGTAGGCCAGCATCTGCCGCTTGGTGGCCTCCGGACCGGCGACCACCGGCATCATCGGCACCCCGGCGCGCGTGTAGTCGCCGTTGCGGAACAGCGCCAGCGCCCAGAAATGCGGCGGCGTCCACAGGAAGATCAGCAGGAACAGCAGGATGGAGGGCAGTTCCACGCCACCCGTCACCGCCGCCCAGCCGATCATCGGCGGGAAGGCGCCGGCGGCCCCACCGATCACGATGTTCTGCGGCGTCCGCCGCTTCAGCCACATGGTGTAGATGAAGACGTAGAAGCCGATGGTCATCGCCAGCAGCGCCGACGCCGCCCAGTTGACCGCCAGCCCCATCACCACGACCGACGCCGCGGCCAGGATCACCCCGAAGGCCAGCGCGTTCTCCGGCTCCACCCGCCCCGACGGGATCGGGCGGCGGATGGTGCGCGACATCACCGCGTCGATGTCGCGGTCGTACCACATGTTGATGGCGCCGGACGCTCCGGCCCCGACCGCGATGCACAGCACCGCCACCGCCGCCAGGACGGGGTGGATGTGGCCGGGCGCCAGCACGATGCCGGCCAGCCCGGTGAACACCACGAGCGACATCACCCGCGGCTTCAGCAACTCGATGTAGTCACCCGGCGTCGATCCGGAGACCGGACCTGTCGAGACCCGTTCAATGCTCAGGTCCGTCATACTTCACTGTCCTCTGGCTTTTCAGCTCTCTGGCCGGAGGGAGCTTCCCGGCTCCCCCGGCGTCATGGTCACGAACGAACGTTCACTTCACCTGCGGCAGCGTCTCGAAGGCGTGGAACGGCGGGGGCGAACTCACGGTCCACTCCAGCGTGCCGGCCTGCGGCCCCCAATAGGCGGCATCGACCTTCTCGCCGCTGCGCAGGGTCTTGTACGCGATCCACACGAAGAGAAGCGTGGACGCAAAGGAGAGATAGGCGCCGAACGAGGAGATCATGTTCCAGCCGGCGTAGGCGTCCGGATAGTCCGGGATGCGGCGCGGCATGCCGGCCAGACCCAGGAAATGCTGCGGGAAGAAGACCAGGTTCACGCCGATGAAGGTCGTCCAGAAGTGAACCTTGCCCCAGAACTCCGGATACTGGCGCCCCGACATCTTGCCGATCCAGTAGTACCAGCCGGCGAAGATCGAGAAGACCGCGCCCAGCGACAGCACGTAGTGGAAGTGCGCGACCACGTAGTAGGTGTCGTGCAGGACGATGTCCATGCCGCCGTTGGCCAGCACCACGCCGGTCACGCCGCCGACCGTGAACAGGAAGATGAAGCCGAGCGCCCAGAGCATCGGCACCCGGAACTCGATCGACCCGCCCCACATGGTGGCGATCCAGGAGAAGATCTTCACGCCCGTCGGCACCGCGATGATCATCGTGGCGGCGGTGAAGTAGGCCTTGGTGTCGACGTCCAGGCCGACCGTGTACATGTGGTGCGCCCACACCACGAAGCCGACCACGCCGATGGCGACCATCGCGTAGGCCATGCCCAGGTAGCCGAAGACCGGCTTGTGCGAGAAGGTCGAGACGATGTGGCTGATGATGCCGAAGGCCGGCAGGATCATGATGTAGACTTCGGGGTGGCCGAAGAACCAGAACAGGTGCTGGAACAGGATCGGGTCGCCGCCGCCCTCCGGGTTGAAGAAGCTGGTGCCGAAGTTGCGGTCGGTCAGCAGCATGGTGATGGCGCCGCCCAGCACCGGCACGGCCAGCAGCAGCAGGAAGGCCGTCACCAGCATCGCCCAGACGAACAGCGGCATCTTGTGCAGCGTCATGCCCGGCGCGCGCATGTTGAAGATGGTGGTGATGAAGTTCACTGCACCCAGGATCGACGAGGCGCCGGCGAGGTGGAGGGCGAAGATCGCCATGTCCACCGACGGCCCGTTGTGGCCCAGCGGCGAGGACAGCGGCGGGTAGATCGTCCAGCCGGTGCCGGCACCCTGCCCCACGAAGGCCGAGCCCAGCAGCAGCAGGAAGGCCGGCACGATCAGCCAGAAGCTGATGTTGTTCAGCCGCGGGAAGGCCATGTCGGGCGCGCCGATCATCAGCGGCACGAACCAGTTGCCGAAGCCGCCGATCAGCGCCGGCATCACCACGAAGAACACCATGATCAGGCCGTGCGCGGTGATCAGCACGTTCCAGACCTGCCCGTCGCTGACGAACTGCAGCCCCGGCGACTGGAGTTCCAGACGCATGATGACCGAGAACAACCCGCCGATCAGCCCGGCGATCACCGAGAAGATCAGGTAGAGCGTCCCGATGTCCTTGTGGTTCGTGGAGAAGAACCAACGCTCGACGAAGCCCGGCATGTGGTGGTCATGGTCATGCCCGTGGCCGTGTCCCTGCGCTTCCCCCGGATTGGCGTTTGCCATGTCTCTAACCCTCGCGTCGGCGGAATGATTTTTCTTTGAGGTGCCGCTGCATCCAAAGCGTGAGGCTTACTGGACGGCCCCGGCGGACGGCATCTGGGCCACGTCGCGCTTGGTGTCGGGGGTCCCGTAAGCGGTCTTGGCCTTCTCGACCCACTGGTTGAAGGCCTCCTTCGAGACGGCCTCGACCGCGATCGGCATGAAGGCGTGGTTGACGCCGCAGATCTCGGAACACTGGCCGTAATAGACGCCCTCCTTCTCGATCCGCACCCAGGTCTCGTTGGCGCGGCCCGGCACGGCGTCCTTCTTCACGCCGAAGCTCGGCACCGCCCAGGAATGGATGACGTCGCCCGCGGTGACCAGCACGCGCACGGTCGTGCCGACCGGCAGGATCACGCGGTTGTCGACCTCCAGCAGGCGCTTCTGGCCGGGCTTCAGCTCCGACTCCTGGATCATGTAGCTGGAGAAGGCGATGTTGCCGTGGTCGGGATACTCATAGTCCCAGTACCACTGCCGCCCGGTGACCTTGATGGTCATCTCCGCCTCCGGCACCCGCTCCGCCTGGTAGAGCAGCTTGAAGGACGGAACCGCGATGACGATCAGGATGATGACCGGGATGACCGTCCAGGCGATCTCCAGCACCGTGTGGTGCGAGGTGGTGGACGGCACGGCGTTCTTCTTGGCGTTGAAGCGCAGCGCCACCCAGGCCAGCAGGCCCGCCACGAAGACGACGATGGCGACGATGATCACCGTCAGCAGGTCGTGGAAGGAATCCATGGCATGCTTGACCGGGGTGGCCGCCTCCTGAAGCCCCAATTGCCAGGGGTGGGGTTCGGCGGCGGAACCGGTCGCGGCAAATCCACACAAAGATGTCAGCGCCGCCAGAACGGCAGCGTTCAGGGTCTGCGTCTTCATCCCCACCCTCTTCGTTGCCCGCCGCCCACGGTCGCGGACGGCGGTCGTCCCTTCCCGCCGGACCCGCCTTCGCCCCTGTTTCCCTGGTGCGTTCCGTCTCTGTCAGACGGTTGCGCAGCCGGGCGTTGCGGCGGTGCCGGTCTATGCAGGGAGCGTGCCGTTTGAGGGCGACACGGTCCCCGCAGCGCGAGCTTAACCCTCCACTGCGCTTGGGTACAAGTCAGGTGTCCCTACACGAAGGACATAGGCGCAATGCCGGTTTCAAACCCACATCAGAACAGAAGTTGAGCTTCCGTCTCGGCTTCGCACTGCGACAAGCTGTCGCAGTTTGATGGTATAGCGAATTGTCTCGGAAAATCAAGTTTTTAGGCTTGCACGTCCCTGGCGCGGGACGCAAGCGACCTTCCGCGGACGGCGGCGTCCGGCCGCCGTTCGCGCTGCGGTACCCCACCACCGTGTTAGAACGGAAAAGCCCCGGCGCCGTCAGTGTTCGCCGGTGATGACCTTGCGGATTCGGCGCACGCCGGACCAGACGAAGGCGATGACGATGGGAATCATCAGCCCGACGAGCAGGTCGGGATCGACCTTCATCCCGAGTCCCTTCAGCCCCTTCGCGGCGTAGCCGACGATGCCGACGAGGTAGTAGCTGATCGCCACCACCGACAGCCCCTCCACCGTCTCCTGCAGGCGGAGCTGCAGCTGCGCCCGCTTGTCCATGGAGAGCAGAAGCTCGGCGTTCTGCCCCTCCACGGCGATCTCCACGCGGGTGCGCAGCAGGTCGCTGGCGCGGGCCACGCGCTGGGACAGGGCCTGCAGGCGCGATTCCACCGCCTCGCAGGTGCGGATCGCCGGGGCGAGGCGGCGGTCCATGAACTCTCCCACGGTGGGCAGCCCCTCGATGCGGATCTCGCGCAGTTCGACGATGCGCTTTTCCACGAGGTTGTAGTAGGCCCGCGCCGCGCCGAAGCGGTAGGCGGTCTCCGCCGCGATCTGCTCGGTCTGGGCGGCCAGCAGGGTCAGCCGGTCGAGCAGTTCCCGCTCGTCGTCCAGCCCGCGCAGGGTGGCGATGCGGGTGGTCAGGTCGGCCAGATCGGCCTCGATCGGTCCGATGCGCGGCAGCACGCCGCGCGCAACCGGCAGGGCCAGCAGCGCCATCACCCGGTAGGTCTCGATCTCCAGCAGGCGCTGCACGACGCGCCCCGCCTGGTTGGGCGTCATCGCGTGGTCGGCGATCAGGATGCGCGAGAAGCCGTCGCCGTGGATGCGGAAGTCGGTCCAGGCCGTCGCCGCCCGCCCGGAAATGCGCGTGCCGATGTAGCTCGGCGAGCCGAACATCGCCGCCAGCATATTGGACGAGGGCTCCGGCGATTCGGCGTCGAGCACGGCGACGTGGACGCCGACCATCAGCTCGCCCGGCAATTCGGCCAGCCATTCCTTGGGCACCGCGTTCAGCGCCGGCTCCAGGAAGGGATCGACCAGCACGCCGGCGCGGGCCGCGGCGCCGGGGCGGAAGACGGTCCAGGTGGAGAATTCGGTGTGCCGCTCCCACTTCAGGCGGAAGCTGCCGAAGGAGCCGCTGTAATGGGTGGCCCCGGCGGGCGGGCGCGGCACGCCGGCCCAGTCGCACAGCCTCTCCAGATGCAGCCGGTCGGCCTCCGACGCGCCCTCCCCCGACAGCATCGCCAGCATGGTCGCGCGCACCGGGGTCGACAGAACCTCCGGCGGGCGGGTGTGCACCTCGTTGGTCAGGGTCACGCGCAGGGCGTGGTTCTTCAGGGGGTGGGCCAGGGAGCGTCCGGCATCCCCGTTGCCGGTGCGGCCCATCGCCAGCGCGTCGTCGGTCATCGCGGCCATTCCCCTTCCAAGCCCCTTATGCCCACGGACGACGAGCCTTGCCGGATCGGCCGCCCGTCGCCACACTATAAGTGTGATCTTAGACCACATCGCGGGTGCGGGTGCGAGAGCGCCGGTGCCGCATTGGCGTCCTACGATAGACCGATACCCTGGAGTCCCCATGAGCGCGCTTGCCGTCACCGACGATCTGTTCTTCAACCGCGCCGGCCTGGACCGTTCCCGTGTCGAGGGCGTGGTGGCCGACGCGCTGCGGGGGGCGGACGACGGCGAACTCTATCTCGAATACTCGCAAAGCGAATCGCTGGGTTGGGACGACGGCAAGCTGAAGGCGGCCAGCTTCGACACCACCCAGGGCTTCGGCCTGCGCGCCATCGCCGACGAGGCGACCGGCTTCGCCCACGCCTCCAGCCTGTCCGAGGACGCCATCCGCCGCGCCGCCGCGACGGTGCGCGCCGTCCAGGCCGGGCACGCCGGCACCTTCGCCGAGCCGCCCGCCGGCACCAACCGCGCGCTCTACATCCCCGACAACCCCCTGCCCCTGGTTCCCTTCGAGGCGAAGGTGAAGCTGCTGGCGGAGATCGACGCCTACGCCCGCGCCAAGGACCCGCGGGTGCGGCAGGTCTCCTGCTCGATCAGCGGCGAGTGGCAGGCGGTGCAGATCATCCGCGCCGACGGCGTGCGCGTCGCCGACCTGCGCCCGCTGGTCCGGCTGAACGTCTCCGTCGTGGTGGCCGAGGGCGACCGCATGGAGTCCGGCGGCCACGGCGGCGGCGGGCGCGTCACCTATGAGCATTACATGCAGCCGGAGACGTGGCGGGCCTTCGTGGACGAGGCGTTGCGCTCGGCGCTCGTCAACCTGTCCTCCGTCCCCGCCCCGGCCGGCGAGATGACCGTCGTGCTCGGCAACGGCTGGCCGGGCATCCTGCTGCACGAGGCCATCGGCCACGGGCTGGAGGGCGACTTCAACCGCAAGAAGACCTCGGCCTTCGCCGGGCTGATGGGCCAGCGCATCGCCGCGCCGGGCGTGACCATCGTGGACGACGGCACCATCGAGAACAGCCGCGGCTCGATCACCGTCGACGACGAGGGCACCCCCGGCCAGTGCACGACGCTGATCGAGGACGGCATCCTGGTCGGCTACATGCAGGACCGCATGAACGCCCGGCTGATGGGGATGCGCCCGACCGGCAACGGGCGGCGCCAGAGCTTCGCCTGCCATCCCATGCCGCGCATGACCAACACCGTGATGCGCCCCGGCGCCTACGAGCCGGAGGAGATCATCAAGTCGGTCAAGAAGGGTCTCTACGCCAAGAACTTCGGCGGCGGGCAGGTGGACATCACCAGCGGCAAGTTCGTCTTCTCGGCCAACGAGGCCTATCTGATCGAGGACGGCAAGCTCGGCCCGGCGGTGAAGGGCGCGACGCTGATCGGCAACGGCCCGGACAGCCTGACCCGCGTGTCGATGATCGGCAACGACACGAAGCTGGACCCCGGAGTCGGCACCTGCGGCAAGGACGGCCAGGGCGTCCCGGTGGGCGTCGGCCAGCCGACCCTGCGCCTGGACGGCCTGACGGTGGGCGGCACGGCGGCCTGATGCTTCCCCTCTCCCCCCTGGGGAGAAGGTCAGGATGAGGGGGGCGCCGAAGGCGCGCCACGGCCGACTCATCCGGCGTTTTTCTTCGCCCTGCTGGGCGCATCGCCCCCTCACCCAATCCTCTCCCCAGGGGGAAGGGGGCTCAGCATCGGAGGTTCCGCCCGTGTCGTCCCTCGCGCTGGTTTCGACCTTCTGCCCCGACCGCGTCGGTCTTGTCTCCGCGGTCACCGGCCATCTGTTCGGGCTGGGGGCCAACCTGCGCGACGCGACCTTCGCGGTGATGGGGTCCGGGGCGGAGTTCTCGGCGGTCTGCGAACTGCCGGACGGCGTCCCCGTCGAGGAGGTGCAGGAGGGGCTGGCCAGCCTTCCCGAACTGGCCGGCGCGCAGATCAAGGTCACGCCCTTCGCCTTCGACCCCAACCCCGGCCCGCTCGCCCGCATCACCCACCGCGTCGAGGTGTCGGGCGGCGACCAGCCGGGCCTGATCGCCCGTCTGTCGGAGATCTTCACCCAGTTCGAGGCGAACATCGTGCGGCTCGACGCCCAGACCCTGCCGGAGCGGGAGGGCGGGCGCTACGCCATCCGCTTCGCCGTCTCGATCCCGCCGGAGCGCGCCGGAACCTGCCTGTCCGCGGTCGCCAACACCGCGGAGACGATGGGCCTGACCTGCGTCGCTGATCCGCTGTAACGCTTCTCGTGCATCAGCCCGCTTGCCCCTCCCCTGCGGAGAGGGATAAGGGTTGCATTCATACGCATGAAAATGCCATGGATCGGGAATCTGTCCCGATCATTTCCACCATGGCGTGAATCGCGTTCTCCTTGCCCTAGCGCTGTCCTTCGCCGCCCTGCCCGCTCGGGCGGAGGGGCTTGAGGCGACCCTGTCCGACTGGGGAACCGCCGGGCTGCTTCAGACACCGACGGCGCGCGGCCTGCCGGACGGCACCGTCACCGCCGGATTGACCGCTCTCGGTGGCCTGCACCGTCACGTCTTCGCCGGGGCCCAGCTTCTTCCCGGCCTGGAGGTCACGCTGCGCAACAGCACCTACCCGAGCTGGCACGGCCTCAGCGAACCGGGAGTGGACGCCAAGCTGCGCCTGTTGCGCGAAGGACCGTGGTGGCCGGCGCTGGCCGTCGGTGGGCGGGACATCACCAGCAGCGGGCTCGACCTGCCGGGCAAGGGCCGTTTCGCGGGAGAGTATCTGGTCGCCTCGCGCCGCTGGTGGACCGTCGATCTCAGCCTGGGCATCGGCTGGGGCGGCCTCGGCGACCGCGGCCATGTCCGCAACCCGCTGCGCGTCCTCGGCGGCCGCTTCAAGCGCGACCGCAATCCCGCCGACGCCTCCTCGCGGGGGCCGGAGGCGTGGTTCACCGGGGAGCGCGCGGCCTTGTTCGGCGGGCTCGAATGGCACACGCCGCTGGACGGTCTGAGCGTCAAGCTGGAATACAGCGCCGACCGCTTCCGCGCCCAGAAGCAGGAGGATTTGAACTTCCGCCCCGGGTCACCGCTGAACGCCGGCCTGGCGTATCGTCCGTGGCGCTGGCTGGAGGTCGGGGCCGGCGTCGAGCAGGGATCGCGGGCCATGCTGCGTCTCGCCGCCCGCTTCGATCCGCGGGAGGACGCGGACAGCGGCCCGCCACCGCCCACGCCACCGCCCACGGTCGGCGTCCGCCCCGCCGCGCCGGACGCCGCCCTGCCCGCCGCGGACATCGCGGCCCTGGCCCGGCTTCACCGGTTGCCCGCCCGCTCCGCGCGGATCGATGGGGATCGCGCCGCCCTCTGGCTGGACCCGGCGGGCGCCGGCACCGCCCCGCTGGCACGGGAGGTCGGGCGCGCCGCCCGCCTGCTGGCCGATGGCGCTCCGCCCGAGGTCGAGTGGCTGACCGTCGCCACCGGCAGCGCCGGGTTGGAGGGCACCGCCGTCACCCTGTCGCGCCGCGCCGTGGAGCAGGCCGCCGCCAAGCGCGGCAGCCCGGAGGAGATCTGGCGAAGCGCTCGCACGGAGCGCTCCGCCGGTCCCCCGCCGGACTGGACGACCCGGCTCGCCCCGACCGTCACCCCGACCGTGGAGGCCAGTCTGTTCGAGCAGAGCGCGCCCTTGGTGCAGCGGACCTACGCCGACGCCGTGCTGACGGCCGAACCGCTGCGCGGGCTGGTGCTCGGCGGCGGGCTGCGGTTGAACGTCAGCCACAACCTCCATCTCCTCGACACCAACGCCCTTCCGGCGGCGGAGCCGGTGCGCAGCGACCTGCCGCGCTACGCCGACCGCCTCGCCGCGGTCGAGCGGCTGTACGCGGCGTGGCTGGCCGCGCCCTCCGAACGCTGGAGCACGCGCCTGTCGGTCGGCCATATGGAGGAAATGTTCGGCGGCGTTGGAGCCGAGGCGCTGTACCGCCCCCTGACGGCGCGCTGGGCGCTCGGCCTCGACCTCAACCGCGTCTGGAAGCGCCCGCCCGACGACGCGCTGCGCCTCGCCCCGGAGAGCGGGCGAAACACCGGTCACGCCAGCCTCTACTGGGAGGCGCCGGGAGCCGCCACCACGGGGGTGCTGCGGCTGGGCCGCTATCTCGGCGGGGATTGGGGCGGCACGCTCGAACTGATGCGCGCCTTCGACGGGGGGGTGCGCCTGTCCGCCCAGGTCACCTGGACCGAGGGGCCGGAAGGCGCGCAGAGCCGCTACGGCGGCAGGCTGGAACAGGGAATAGCGCTGACGGTGCCCTTCAGCCCCGGCGGCTCCTGGCCGCCGGACGGACGGCTGGCGACCGCGGTGCGCACCCTCGGACGCGACGCGGGGCAACGGCTGCACCAGCCATTGCCCCTCTATGACGCGTCGGTGTCGGCGGGCTACGGCCGCCTCACCGGATCATGGCCGCGGCTGATGGACTGAGCCGCGGCAAACCGAGATCCGTATAGTCCGGACATCAGCGGATTTCGGAGATCGTCCCGGTCTTGGCATCGAGAAGCACGGTGCTCCAGGTGCCGTTGGCCGACTGGGCCTCCGCCACATAGTTCTCGCCCTGCTTGCGGAAGTCGCGGACCGAGGTGAAGCCGGCGGCGCTGAAATAGTTCAGCAGCGAGGTCTGCATCAGCTCCTTGCGGTTCTGGCCGCGCTCGGCGCGCTGGGCGGTGTTCGGGTCGACGTTCATGATGACCTGGCGGTTGCCCTGCATGGCGTTGGGCATGGTGCCGGTGGCCGAGCCGGTGGTCCCCATGGCGCCGCTGTTGGGCATGCTGTTGTTCATGGTGCCCGTCGAACCGTAGGTGCCGGGCGCGCCATAGGTGCCGGTGCTGCCGTAGGTGCCCGCGGTGCCGGCGCCGACGGTGGATTCGGCGCTGCCGCTGGTCACGCGGTCGGGCATACGGCCGTCCGGCATCCGGTTCCGGGTCTGATCGCTCCACGGCTCGGCCCGCTCGTTGGGCAGGCTCTCCACCTGCGGGCTGGTGGTCGGCAGGCCCGACGGGCTGGAGCGCTCGTAAGGCACCTGCGGCGCGTTGTTCTGATAGGTCTGGGCCATCGCGGCGGGGGCGGCGGCCAGGGTCGCGGCGAGAACGGCGAGGGACAGTTTGGCGTTCATGGCATCCTCTTCTCTCGATACGGCGTCTCGCACCGGCGGGGCGGTGCTGCGCCTTTTCGCCCGCCCGGCCGGAACCAAGCAGGCTGGCGACCCCGACAACAGCGTTCATCGGCCGTTGTTGCGGTCAAGCCAGCGTTATCGGAGCGCCCCTCCCCCTTCTGGAACCGACCCTACCCAAAAAAAGCTCTTTACGGCGGCGGGGTCCGGGAACCTTTCCGAGTGGCGGCGTGTTCTGCACAATACTGACACGCTCTTCACAGAGTACGACGTTCAACAGACTGCGCGCCGGACGAGCCGTAACGCGCTTCGGACCGAGCGAGGGAGGTTAGGATGCTCTATTGGGCACTTGTTTTCTTCGTGATCGCGCTGATCGCCGGCGCACTCGGCTTCGGCGGGATTGCCTCGGCCTCTTCGGGCATTGCGCAAATCCTGTTCTTCCTTTTCCTGATCCTGTTCGCGGCGAGTTTGATTCTGGGCCTGGTCAGGCGCCGCTAGACCCAGCACCCGCCCGGAACCGTCCGGGCGGGCGTCTTCCGCAGCGCGCCCTTGCCTGGCCATTCACGTCTCGAAGGGCCAGGCTCGCGAGTACCCCGAAAGCCTCTCGATGTTAGCCTCGCACCTGACCGGCAACGCCCCACCCGGAGCGTTGCCGGTTTCTCTGTGCGGTCGAGAGAAACGCGGTCGATAGAGATGGCGCGGGAACGGGCCCGGATGAGCCGGGGGGCTCAGTCCTCGTCGGTCGGGCTGTGCCCTTCCATGAGCTGGCGCAAGGCACGCCGTCCACGCGACAGGCGCGACTTCACGGTGCCGATGGAGATGCCGAGGATGTCGGCGGCCTCGCCATAGGAGATGCCTTCCAGCCCGATCAGCAGGACCACCTCCCGCTGCTCGGTCGGCAGCAGGCCGAGCGCGCGCTTCAGATCGCGCAGTTCCAGCCGGACGAACTGCCCGCCATGGGCGGCGCCGATCGCCGCCTGCCCCTCCCCGTCGATGTCGACGACGGCCTGCCGGCGGCGGATGCCGTTGATGTGCAGGTTGCGCAGGATGGTGAAGAGCCAGGCGCGCAGGTTGCTGCCGGGCCGCCAGAGATGCAGGCGCGACAGGGCGCGCTCCAGACATTCCTGGACGAGGTCGTCGGCCAGCGTGGCGTCCCGCACCATGGCGCGGGCGAAACGGCGCAGGCGGGGAATCTCCGCCTCGATTTGGGCGATGATCGCCGGGTCGGGGGGCGCCAGCGGTGCCGGCGCCGCGTCCGCCGACTCTTCCGCCGCCTCTTCGACGGCCGGATCGTCGGTTTCGATGCCATCTTCGGCTTCGACCGCAACGTTCAACTCGTCCTCGTCCGCACGGCGGCTTCCCATCACCGGCTTGAGGGCGACGGGGTCAAGCGGCGCGGGGCTGCTTGCCGGACGGCGCAAGGAACTCGCGACGTGGTTCGCCATCGGTGGAACGCTGCCTCCCTGTGTACCGAAAGATGTCCCGATCATTCCGGGCGCGTGTGGAAACGCCCGAACCATCGCTCCGGCCCCCGCCTTGCGCCGAATGCGCGCGGGGCATAACCGGATTCTCCAACGACAATCGTCGGTCCATCAGTACGTAATGGCGCACCACAGGGGCTGCCAGTTGGGAAAAAGGCTAAGCCCCTTAACAATTTGGCGAGATTACCCCTAAATGCCAAGGATTGCCCGATTGCTCCCGTAGCGTTCGATCGGAGATGAGGTATCGTCTCCGGACATACGGGAGGCTTCATGACTTTGCTCAAAAGGAAAAGGCCGGCTGGCTTTCACCAACCGACCTCAAATCTCCTTTGCGGGACAGCCATGTCTATGGCCAACGATGAATTCGCTCATTCATCCTTCCGCAGGTCCGCTGCCAGCGGTTCTTCTTCTCTGTATAGGCGGCGTTTCCGTCCCTTAGCGGAAGTCTTATTTCGTTGTGTTCCGCTTCCTCTCTTGGCTGGGACCATATCGCATTACGTCTTTCGTGGACAGCCGGACGTTGGCTCTAACGCGGCGATCTTCCCGCATACGCCGAAAGACCGGCCCGCTCCACCAATCGGAGAAAAGCGCGCCAAGGCGGTCAAAAGCGCGATGGCGCTGGTCGCCGGCGGGCTGATCGCGTCCTTTCTGACGGCGTCGCCGGCCATGGCGCAAGAGGCGTCCGCCGAGGGCGCTTCGGTCCAGACGGCGGCGGCCCAGCCACCCGCCTTCCAAAGCTCGACCGAGCGCACGATCCGCGCTCTGGAGGCGCTCGCCAGCAAGGGCAGCGCCCGCGCCCAGTACGAGCTGGCCATGCGCTACGAGGTCGGCAAAGGCGTGAACCGGGACGAGAGGATGGCCCTCTCCCTCTATTGCCGGGCGGCCCGCCAGGACTACCCCGAGGCGGCCTACCGCGCCGGGCGGATGCATCTGGCCGGGCGCGGCGCGGTGGCGAAAGACGAGGAGCTTGGCCGCTCCTGGCTGCGCCGCGCCGCTCTGCTGGGCAACGAGGACGCCGCGCAGATGGTCAAGCCGGCCAGCACCGCCGCCAAGGGCGCGGCGGGCAAGGCGCCCGACCGCTGCGAGCCACCGAGCGTGCGCTGGGGCGTGATCCGCATGCCGCCCAAGGAAATCCGCGCCATGGTCACCAAGATGGCCCCCAGCTACGGGCTCGACCCCGATCTGGTGCTGGCGGTGATCGCCGTGGAGTCCGGCTACCGCGTGGATGTGGTGTCGGAAAAGAACGCCATGGGGCTGATGCAGCTCATCCCCGAGACGGCGGAGCGCTTCGGCGTGACAAAGCCCTTCGACCCCGAGCAGAATCTGCGCGGCGGCATGAAGTATCTGCGCTGGCTTCTGGCCTATTTCGACGGCAACGTGACGCTGGCGCTGGCCGGCTACAACGCCGGCGAAGGGGCGGTTGTCCAGTACAAGGGCGTCCCGCCCTACCGCGAGACGCAGGACTATGTGGTGAAGGTCCACAGCGTCTACCCGCGCCGCGTCCACCCCCACGATTCCAGCGTGGTGCGCTCCGCCGGCCTGCCCGCCGCCAAGCAGGAGGAGGTCGCCGAGCTGAGCGTCTCCCGCTCCGGCGGCGCGCCGAAACGCTGACGCCGACCGTCCTCCGCGCTCAATTCGGCGGCCCCACCCGGCGATTTCCCGTATGATCGGGCATCGCCGACAGCGGGGACCACCGATGAGCAGCGCGGACGGAACGAACTCCGACAAGCATTACTGGCACCAGTACACCGACACCTACCGTCAGGCCTTCGAGACGCTGGGCCCGGTGCGGATCATCCTGGAATACGGGGTGTTCCGCGGCGATTCGATCCGCTGGCTGCGCTCCCGGTTTCCGGACGCCTTCATCATCGGGGCCGACATCCTGGAGCCGCAGCCGGACTGGCCGCAGGACGACCGCATCCAGTATGTGCGATTCGACCAGAACGATCCCGACCACATCGGGCGCAGCCTGCGGGCCAACGGCATCCAGTTCGATCTCATCATCGAGGACGGCAGCCACATCCCCCAGCATCAGGCCTGGTGCCTGACCCAGTCCCTGCCCCACCTGCGGAGCGGCGGCCTGTACATCCTGGAGGACATCCACACCTCGCACCCGGATCACAGCCTCTACCGGGCCTATTGCGCCGATTACGCCCAGCCCCCGGCCACCAGCCTCCAGGTTCTGCTCGCCCTCCAGCACATCCGGGCGGCGGGCATCCCCTTCACCGATGCGACGGCCGCGGACTTGGCGTCGAAGGATTTCTTCACGGCGGACGAGGTGAAGGCGCTGCACGCGGACATCGCCGGGATCGAGCTGTACCGGCGCACGCGCCTGCCCCTGCGCTGCTACAGCTGCGGCGGCAGCGATTACGACTATGCGGCGCTGCGCTGCCGCTGCGGCGTTGCGCTCTACGAAACGGCGGACTCGATGTCCTTCCTGATCCGCAAGGCCTGACGGGAGGACCACGCCGGAACGGCGTCGGCGCAAGGAGCCGAAACGATGACGGGCCGAAACGACGACGGCCCGCCGAAGGGCGGGCCGTGGATCGTTGATGCCGGAAAGGATGGCGTCCCCTAGGGGATTCGAACCCCTGTTACCGCCGTGAGAGGGCGGTGTCCTAGGCCTCTAGACGAAGGGGACCTTCATCGGGCGATGCTCGGTTGCCAGCCGAACGAAAGTGGCGTCCCCTAGGGGATTCGAACCCCTGTTACCGCCGTGAGAGGGCGGTGTCCTAGGCCTCTAGACGAAGGGGACAGTCTTTCGTCGTCTGACGACGTGGCGTCGTCGGCGTGGGCGGGTTTTTAGCGAACCCACCCGGCCCGATCAAGCCTTTTCTGACAGATCTTTTGCGATTTTCAGAAAAGAGTTCACAACGGCCTGCGGCGTGTCGAAGGCGGTGACCAGACGCAGCAGATCCCCCTCCCAGCGGTAGAAGCGGTAGCCCGCCGCCTCCAGCCCGTCGGCCAGCGCGGCGGGCAGGCGCACGAAGACCTCGTTGGCCTCCACCGGATGGGCCAGTTCCACCCCCGGCAGCGCGGCCAGGCCCTGCGACAGCCGGTCGGCCATGGCGTTGGCGTGGCGCGCCAGCCGCAGCCACAGGTCGTCGGCCAGCCAGGCGTCGAGCTGCGCCGACAGGAAGCGGCCCTTGGACACCAGATGCCCGGCCCGCTTGCGGAGGAAGCCGAAATCCTCGGCCAGCGCCGGGTTGAAGAACACCACCGCCTCGGCGGCGAGGCAGCCGCCCTTGGTGCCGCCGAGCGTCAGCACGTCCACCCCGGCCTTCCAGGTCACCTCCGCCGGGGCGCAGCCCAGCCGGGCCATCGCGTTGGCGAAGCGGGCGCCGTCCATGTGCACCGCCATGCCGTGGGCGTGGGCGACGTCGGCCAGGGCCGTCACCTCCTGCGGGCGGTAGACCGTTCCGGCCTCCGTCGCCTGGGTTAGGCTGAGGGCGGCGGGCTGCACCCGGTGGACGACGCCGATGCCCGCCCCGGCCAGGGCCGCGGTGAGGCCGGCGGGGGTCAGCTTGCCGCCCTCCCCCGCCAGCGGCACCAGCTTGGCCCCGCCGGTGGCCATCTCCGGGGCGCCGCACTCGTCGACGTGGATGTGGCTTTCCTGGTGGCAATAGACCGCGCCGTAGGGCGGCACCAGCGCCGACAGGGCCAGCGCGTTGGCCGCCGTCCCGGTGGCGACCGGGAACACCGCCACCTCCGCCTCGAAGAGGTCGGACAGGCGGCGGGTGACGCTGGCGGTCAGCGGGTCCTGCCCATAGGGATCGGCGGACCCGACCGCGGCCGCGGCCAGGGCGTTGACCGCCTCCGGCGCCGCGCCGGCCACATTGTCGCTGCGGAAATCGTGCACAAAGGTATCGGTCATGGCGCGGCGGCTCCGGCGGTGACGGTTACGGCGATGGCGCCGGTGCGCGGGTCCATCACATAGAGACGGTCCGCGGCGTCCGGTATGGTGGCGCGGAAGACGACGCGGTTGCCCACCGCCACCGGGTCGCCCAAGCGCGCGCCCGCCGGCAGGCCCAGCGCGACCTCCTCCGCCCGGCCCGCCGGAGCGGCGACCCGCTCGGTCTCCGCGGCGGCCCGGCGCTCCGGATCGCTGATGCGCTTGTAGAGTTCGACGCCGAGGATCGCGAAGCCGGCGATGATCATCACGCCCATGATGACGACGAGTGCCTTGAGGAACTGCACGGTTTGGGGTCCACTCTCGCGCGAATGTGAGGAGTTTTGCCGAACGATGCCCGAACGCACCGAATTCGACGACGATGAGGACGAATACACCGGAACGCAGGACGGCGAAACCGGCGAAGGCGCGCGGCGGCGCTGGAGCGTTCCGGAGGACGCCGGCGGCCAGCGGCTCGACAAGGCCCTGGCGGGCGGACTTCCCGGCCTGTCGCGGTCGCGCGTGCAGGCGCTGCTGGAGCAGGGCTGCGTGCAGGACGGCAGCGGGCGGACGGTCACGGACCCGTCGATGAAGGTCAAGCCCGGACAAACTTTCGACGTTTTCATCCCCGAAGCTGAACCTGCACAGCCCGAGGCCCAGGACATTCCCCTGGACGTGGTCTATGAGGATGAGGACGTGTTGGTGATCGACAAGCCCGCGGGCATGGTGGTCCACCCCGCCGCCGGCAATCCGGACGGCACGCTGGTCAACGCCCTGCTTGCCCATTGCGGCGACAGCCTGTCGGGCATCGGCGGCGTGCGGCGCCCGGGGATCGTCCACCGGCTCGACAAGGACACCAGCGGCCTGATGGTCGTCGCCAAGAACGACCGCGCGCACCACGCGCTGACGGAGCAGTTCTCCGGCCGCACGCTCAGCCGCACCTACCAGGCCCTTGTCTGGGGGGTTCCCTCCCCGCGCGAGGGGCGGATCGAGGGCAACATCGGGCGCAGCGGCACCGACCGCAAGAAGATGGCGGTGGTCACCGGCGGCGGGAAACACGCGGCCACCCGCTACCGCGTCGTCCGCTCCTTCGGCACCGCGCTGGCGCTGGTCGAATGCACGCTGGAGACCGGGCGCACCCACCAGATCCGCGTGCACATGGCGCACATCGGCCACCCCATCGTGGGCGATCCGCTCTACGGCAAGGGGCGTGCCGGACGGGCCGGCGGCAAGCACGCCTCTGCCCTGCCGGAACCCCATCGCGAGCGGTTTGTTGGCTTTCCACGGCAGGCGTTGCACGCCGTTGGATTGACCTTCCGCCATCCCGCAACAGGGGAGACGGTCCGCTTCCAGGCGCCGCTACCCACGGATATTAAAGATTTGTCAGATTTCTTAGAATCCCTGTAATCCACTATACCCGCGCGCAGAAGTCGGTTATTCTTCGCGTCAACAGCCGCCCAGGCTCACGCTTGCATCCGGGACCATCCCCGGCGGATCGAACGGGCAAGCGGACGGTGAGGCGGCGCAGAACAGTGAACGGCCGTGTGCCCGTCAGAAGGCACGAACAACAGCCGTCGGAGAGGGTCCAACATGGCGACGATATCCAGCGTTCCGGTCATCAGTTCCGAAAGCAACCTCTCGCGCTACCTCCAGGAAATCCGCAAGTTCCCCATGCTCGCGGCGGAGGAGGAGTACATGCTGGCCAAGCGCTGGCAGGAGATCGAGGATTCGGACGCCGCGCACAAGCTGGTGACCAGCCATCTGCGGCTCGTGGCGAAGATCGCCATGGGCTACCGCGGCTACGGCCTTCCGCTGTCGGAGCTGATCTCCGAGGGCAACGTGGGCATGATGCAGGCGGTGAAGCGGTTCGACCCCGACCGCGGCTTCCGGCTGGCGACCTACGCCATGTGGTGGATTCGCGCCGCCATCCAGGAGTACATCCTGCACAGCTGGTCGCTGGTGAAGATGGGCACCACGGCGGCCCAGAAGAAGCTGTTCTTCAACCTGCGCCGCCTGAAGGGCCAGATGCAGGCCATCGAGGAGGGCGACATGTCACCCGAGCAGGTGCGCCACATCGCCACGACGCTCGACGTGCCGGAGCAGGACGTCGTCAACATGAACCGCCGCCTCGGCGCCCCCGACCATTCGCTGAACGCGCCGCTGCGCGCCGACAGCGAGGGCGAGTGGCAGGACTGGCTGGTCGACGAGACGGCGAACCAGGAAATCTCCCTGGCCGAGAGCGAGGAGCTGGGCAAGCGGCGCAAGCTGCTGACCGCCGCCATGGAGAACCTGAACGAGCGCGAGCGCGACATCCTGGTGGAGCGCCGCCTGCGCGACAACCCGACCACGCTGGAGGACCTCTCGCAGAAGTACGGCATCAGCCGCGAGCGCGTCCGCCAGATCGAGGTCCGCGCCTTCGAGAAGCTCCAGAAGGCCATCCGCAACGCCGCGGTGGAGCAGAAGCTGGCCGGGTAATCAACCCTCTCCCCTCTGGGGAGAGGGGCTATCAACAACGGTCACGTTGTGACCCTCACGCCCCGGCGGGTTCGGCCAGCTGGTCCTGCTCGTCCGGCGACAGGCCGCCCGCCTCGTCGAACAGGTCGCCGGCGACCTCCGGGCCCCATTCCTGGACCAGCCCGACCTTGACGTCCTTCAGCGCGCCGACCCGTTTCTCGGCGCGCATCACCTCGAAATTCGCCACCATCGGCGGAATGCCGAAATAGAGCGCCCAGCCGATCGCCGCGGCGCCGTACATCACCAGCCAGGACAGCGGGTCCATGAAGATCTTTCCCGCGGCGCCGATGGTGTGGTTGTGCTTCCACAGCTCGATGGCGTAGGGCATGCAACCGCAGAAGTTCAGGCCGCCGACGGTGATCGGCGCCGACTTCTCCGGGTCGCGGTCGGTGACGTAGGCGACGATGGTCGGGATCATGCCGATGCCGAACAGGATCGAGGTGGGCAGCACCACCAGACCCGCCGGGATGATCAGCAGGATCAGCGTCAGCATGCTGCCCTTGCGCTTCTTCTTCTTCCCGCCGCTCTTGCCGCCGCGCGCCATGGGGGTTCCCGATCCTAGGTTTGAAGGCCGCCGTCAGAAGGCGAAGAAGAGGATGATGCCGCCGACCAGGATGGTCGAGAGCAGGCTCGACACGATGGCCGCCACCTGCCGGCCGGAGCTTTCGATGATGCTGTTCCGGTCGCCGATGCTCTGCCGCAGCTTGTTGATCTCGGCGTCGGCCTCGCGGTAGGCGATCTGGGCGGCCTCGAACTCCAGCTTGTCGCGGCGCAGCGCCTCCGGGTCGTCGACGATCTTCAGCAAATCGCCGAGGCGCCCGTTGTGGGCCGCGGAATCGGCCTGCTTGCGCACGTTGTCCTGGTGCGGCCGGCTGTGGAAGCGGCGGAAGGCCGGGTCGAGCAGCGACACCACCCAGGCGGCGAGGTGCGACAACGAGTCGGTGCCGGTGCGCGCCTGCACGTCGGCCAGGATGGTCAGCATGGCGATCACCCGGCGCATCGGCTCGATGCTGGAGCCGAGCTGGGTGTAGAGCATCTCGTCGGTCCGCCGGTGCCGCACCGCCAGGAAGGCGGCGATGTGGCGGTCGATGGGGTCCTTGTGCCGTTCGCTCCCCGCCCCCATCCAGTCGAGCGCGCGCAGCAGTTCCGCCGGCGTGGTCGGCATCTGCTTGGCGACCAGCGGGCTGATGCAGGGCATGGTGGGGTTCATCTCGTACAGGACGCGCTCCACCCCCAGCCCGTGGCCCGTGCGGTCCAGCAGGCCGCGGACCTGGTCGAAGTTCTGCACCATCGGCACGAACTCCGGCTTGAAGTCGCTCTGCACGCTCACCCAGAACATGGGCAGCTGGTTGGCCAGCACCTCGGCCGACGGCTGCGGCGACTCGCCGCGCAGGAAGGCGTCGGCCAGCATGGTGCCGATGCCGTCGGGCATCATGGCCTTGCCGCGGTAGCGGATGGGCGCCGCCGGGTCCAGCGCCATGCAGACCCGCGCCACCAGCCGTTCGGCCATGCTGCCGCCCTTGCCGGTGGTCGAGGCGGTCTGCACCGCGTTCGCCACCGCCTCCGCCCGCGCGTCGTCGCCCATGGAGCGGCGCAGCCATTTGTCCAGCTCGCCGCCCTCGATGACCGTGGCGGCGGGCGCCACATGGCGGGCGAAGGCGCGGGCCAGCGTGCGGCAATGCCAATAGTCCTGGCCCTGGAACTCCAGCGGGCGGGCGGCGCGGCGCGGCACCTGCGGCTGCTTCGGGCTGAGGCGGCGGCCAGCGACCCACAAATCGAGGTCCTGGAGCGTCCAGCGCTGCTTGGGATCGTCCACCAGCAGGCCGCGGATCACCTCGCTGATGGCCAGCGGCAGGCGCATCTGGCCGACCAGCGCCGGGTAGGACCCGCGCTCGATCTTCGCCTGGAGGATCGCCTCGTCCTCCAGCGCGCCCACCGGGTTGCGGCCCAGCAGCAGCAGGAGCAGCGTCACGCCCAGCGAATAGAGGTCGTCGGCCATGGTGCCGGTGCCGCGCCCGGCCGGGGAGGCCATGCCGCGCTCCACCGTTTCCAGCAGAACCGGCTGGCCGTAGCCCGGCGGGGTGGACAGGCATTCGCCCAGCATCAGGCTGCTGGACGCCAGATCGCGGTAATAGAGGTTGGTGGGGCGGATCGCGCCATGGACCACGCCGCGGCTCGACAGCTCCTTCAGAGCCGCGACCAGGGGGTGGATGATCTGGCGGGTCAGATGATCCTCGGGGATCGGGTCCGTGGGCTCGGTCAGGCTGTTCATCAGCCGCTTGCCCGCCGGACGCTCGAAGATCATGCAGAGGCGGCGGCCCTGGCTCGCCGGCCAGTCCACCATGCCCCAGTCGAGCAGGCGCATATGGGCCTGGTTGTCGAGGCTGGCGATGGTGGCGGCGATGTCGGTGCGCGCCAGCGTGGCGCCGTGGCCGATCAGGGCGAAGGCTTCGGACCGCTTGTCACGCAGCGGCTTGGCCGTGTAGGCGTTGCCGCCGATGGTGTTGAGGGCGGCGAGCGGCGCGCTGGGAAGGATTTCGTACCGCTCGGCCAGCTTGACCGGCTCGGCGTTCGCCATCATCCGATCCGCGGCGGCTGCGGTCATGGCATCGGATGGCATGGCGTTCGAATCCCCGGAGCCTGCGAGCGTGTGCCAGCCTTAGTCGCTCGAAAAGGGCAAACAAATTGTTAACGCGGGGAAAGTGGCCGCGTCGGGCCCCCTCCCCGCCCCCCCCCGCTGACGCGGGAGAGGGAGATCAGTCCCTTCCCTCACCGAAGGTAGGGGAAGGGTTCGGGAGGGGACCCGAGGCCTAAACCTTCACCTCAATCCTGGAACGGATCGTTCATCAGGATGGTGTCGTCGCGCTCGGGGCTGGTGGACAGCAGGGCCACCGGGGCCTGGATCAGCTCCTCGACATGGCGGACATACTTCACCGCCTGGGCCGGCAGCTCCGCCCAGGAGCGGGCCCCGTGGGTGCTGTCCTTCCAGCCCTCGAAGGTCTCGTAGATCGGCTCGACGCGGGCCTGGGCGCCGGCGTTGGCCGGGAAGTAATCCAGCTCCTGCCCGTCCAGACGGTAGCCGACGCACACCTTGATCTCGTCGAAGCCGTCCAGCACGTCCAGCTTGGTCATAGCGATGCCGTCGATGCCGCCGGTCTTCACCGCCTGGCGCACCATCACGGCGTCGAACCAGCCGCAGCGGCGCTTGCGCCCGGTGACCACGCCGAACTCCTTGCCGCGCTGGCCGATCAGCTCGCCGACGTCGTCGAACAGTTCGGTCGGGAACGGGCCGGAGCCGACGCGCGTCGTGTAGGCCTTGCAGATGCCCAGCACATAGCCGACGGCGCGCGGGCCCATGCCGCTGCCGGCGGCGGCGTTGCCGGCCACCGTGTTGGAGGAGGTGACGTACGGATAGGTGCCGTGGTCGATGTCGAGCATCTGGCCCTGCGCGCCTTCGAACAGGATGCGCTTGCCGGCGCGGCGCAGCTCGTCCAGCGTCTTCCAGACGACCGAGGCGTAGGGCAGGACCTGCGGGGTGATCTCGCGCAGCGGGTCCAGGATGTCGGCCGGGGTCATCTCCGGCGCGCCCAGGCCGCGGAGCAGCAGGTTGTGATGGGCCAGCAGGGCGTCCACCTTCTCCTTCAGCACCGCCTCGTCGCCGAGGTCGCACAGGCGGATGGCGCGGCGGGCCACCTTGTCCTCATAGGCCGGGCCGATGCCGCGGCCGGTCGTGCCGATCTTGCCGGCGCCGCGGGCCTCTTCGCGCGCCTTGTCGAGCGCGCTGTGGACCGGAAGGATCAGCGGAACGTTCTCGGCGACCTGGAGCGTGGCGGGGGACACGTCCACGCCCTGGCTCTTGATCGCCGTCACTTCGCGGATGAAGGCCCAGGGATCGAAGACGACCCCGTTGCCGATGATCGACAGCTTGTTGGAGCGAACCACGCCCGAAGGCAGCAGGCTCAGCTTGTACGTCACGCCGTTGATCACCAGCGTGTGGCCGGCGTTGTGACCGCCCTGGAAGCGCACCACCACGTCGGCCCGGCTGGACAGCCAGTCGACGATCTTGCCCTTGCCCTCGTCGCCCCACTGGGCGCCGACCACCGCCACGTTGGCCATGTGTGTCTCCGCAAAAAAAGAAGGCAGAAAGAAAACGTTGCCCATGCAAAGGCGCCCCCGCGGCGCGGGGGTCGCCACTCGTGAAGTCTCAGGTCAGCGGCGTGACCGTGCCGCCGTCCAGCCGGTGGCCGCAGTCCAGCCGCCGGGCCTCCGCCGCCGCGTCCGCCACGGGGGCCAGCCCCGCCACGGTGACCCAGCCCTCGGCGCGCAGCTTGCCCGCCGCGGCCCAGGAGGTGCCATGCGGCACATAAACGCGCTTGGCCGGCTCCGGCGCCGGAACGGCGCGCAGGAGCGTGTCCATGTAGAGGGTGAAGCCGGTTCCCGGCTCGCCCTCCTCCTCCACGCCCGGACGCACCCCGGCGCGGTAGCGGCCACCCGCCCCCAGTTCGCCGCGCACGTCGCGCGTGAACAGGGTGAAGCTGAGGCCGGTCTGGTATTCGAAGCCGCGGTGTTCCACCAGATCGACGGTGATCGTCAGATCGGGGCGCGCGGCGCGCAGCAGGCCCAGGGCGTCGGTCAGGCGGCGCCGGTCCTTCTCCGCCGTTTCCGGCAGCGGCAGCGCCGACAGCACCTCCATGGCGCGCTCCGCCGGGCCGGAGGCGGCCATCAGCGTGTGCAGCAGCGAGGCCGCCGGGCCGCCGACCGCGCTCACCGCGGCGGCGTCCTTCTTGTCCAGCGCCTCGCGCAGGCGGGCGGTCTCCTCCTCGCCGAGGCCCAGGCCGCGGCAGACCCGCGCCACCATGGTCGGAACGCAGAGATCGACGGACAGGTGCCGCACCCCCACCCCTTCCAGGGCGTGGGCGGCGAGCAGGATCACCTCGGCGTCCGCCTCGGCCTCCAGCGGCCCGATCAGCTCGACGCCGACCTGGGTGATCTGCCGCTCGGGACGGAGTTGCGAGCCCTTCACGCGCAGCACCGGCCCGGCGTAGCACAGCCGCACCGGACGGGCGCCGTTCTTCAGCCGGGTGGTGGCGATGCGCACGATCTGCGGGGTGATGTCGGCGCGCACCGCCATCATGCGCTGGGACAGCGGGTCCATCAGCCGGAAGGTCTGCTTCGCCATGGCGGCGCCGGAACCGGACAGCAGATTGTCCTCGAACTCGACCAGCGGCGGCTCGACGCGCTCGTAACCGTGGGCCGTGAAGTCCGCCAGCAGGCGCGCCACCGCCGCCGCTTCGTGTGCCGCTTCGGGCGGCAGCACGTCGTGCAGGCCGGCGGGCAACAGGGCGGAGCTCAGGGAATCAGCGGGCATGGCCTGCGTCGTCTCGTCGAATGGGTGGCAAACCGTCGGCATGGCGAGAGCCCGCAAGTCCGATGGGCATGCGGTGCTCGGGCATACGGAGCGGGTCAATACCCCACCCCGCCTTCCTCATGCAAACGGAAAAGCCCCGCAGCCCGTGCCCGTCTCCCCTGCGCGGGCCACAGGCGCCCGTTCGGGGCGGCTCGGAACAGGGAGGCATTCCAATCGAATCATTGTTGAGTTTGATGCGAAATCTCCGGCATCCTGTGTACGAACCGTGCCAGCAGCAGCGGGGCAATGGCGCCATGGCACGCCCGTCCGCCAGCTACGAAGTCCAGATCTACCAGCAGGACCACTGGATCCTCGAAGGCCGCTTCGACACCGAGGCGGAGGCGCTGGCCTTCGGCCGCAAGGCGCTGTCCGGCGGCCGGGTCGAGGGCATGCGGGTGGTGCGCGACTGGCGGCGCCCGGACGGCCGCCACGTCGAGACGGAAGTCCATGTGGAGTTCCGTCAGGTCTCCCGCACGGTGGCCCCCTCCCCCATCGACGAGGCGCCGGCGCTCTGCCTCACGCTCGACCACTGCTACGGCGTGCAGAGCCGGATGACGATGAACCGCGTCCTGCGCAACTACGTGGAGCGCGCGGTGGTCACCCCGACCGAGGTGCTGCACAACCACGCGGAGCTGGCGCGGCTCCTCAACACCGACAGCCTCGTGCCCACCGCGGTCGGGCGGGTCGCCGCGCTCCAGGCGGAGAAGGCCGGGACCGACGGGCGCGGACGGCGCGACGCGCTGAACCTGCTGATGCACGAACTGACCGACCGGGCGCGCGCCGCCGCCGCGCGCAGGGACCTGCCGGCCATCGCCGCCACCGGTTTCCGCCCCATGTTCGACCGGCTGGATTCGACCCTGCCGGCGGAGGAGCGCGACTTCCTCGCCCGCGTGGTCCTGTCGCGCGAGCTGGTGCAGATGCGCAACTGGCTGGCCAAGCTGGATTTCCTCGGCGAGCTGGCGCGCGAGGACGGGGCCGCGGCCGACCAGCCGCTGATGCTGCTCGACGGGGTGATCGCCGACGTCCTAGGCGCCCCCTCGGTCGCGCAGGAGCTTCTGGGCGTCCAGGGCAGCCTCGCCGAGGCGCTGTGCAACCTGATCGACCTGTCGCGGGGCCGCCTGTCCCCCGCCAAGCGGGCGGAGGGCGACCGCGCCGTCCAGTTGAACGAGCTTCTCGCCTTCCACGACCTCGACCAGACGCGGCTGGTCATCCTGGATCTGGTGCGCCGGCAGTTGAAGGGCACGCAGCCGCTCCACCGCTCCGACCCGTCGCTGGAGATGGAGGCCTTCCAGGAGATCCTGAAGCGCACGCTCGGCCCCGACGGGCCGGCGGGCGGCGGGCCGATGGCCGAGGCGCTGGTCCTGCGCTACCTGCGCTTCCTGGAGGGCGGCGGGGCGCCGGGCCGCAAGCAGGCCATCGCGGAGGTGGCCGGCCGCATTCCCGACGCGCGGGACCGCGTGCGCTTCCTGCTCGCTCTGGCCGACTCCGATCTCGGCCATGGGCATGCCGGGGACATCGCCCGGCTGCTGCGCGCGCTGACCGGCAACCCGGCGGGCTATGGCCGCTTCGTCCATCCCCGCCTGCCGCCCCGCGACAATCTGGAGGCGCTGACCCTGCTTTACTGCCAGGCCGCCGAGTCGGCGTTGCCGGAGGAGACGCGGACCCGCCTGACCGGCGACCTCGACGCGCTTCTGGTGGCCTACATCACCGAGGAGCGCGTGGTGGAACGGCTGGACGATCCCGGCGATTCCCTGCGGTTGCGGGCGAACCGCCTGCTGCAGGTCTGCGCGCCGGGCATCCTGCGCAGCCGGCGGGCGCTGGAGATGGTCCGGCGCCGCGTCGTCGAGCATCTCCGCCAGCCGCAGTTCGACCGGAGATATGTGGAGGACCTGCCCGACGCGGCGGCGCAGCAGCGCGCCCTGCGGGACTTCCACCGCATGTTGGGAGAGGCCGGCTTCGTGTGAGGCCCGGACGGTCCGGCCGCCCCGATGCGGATGGACAGCACCCGCCCCTTTGGATAATCAGCGCATCACATCGGCAAAAGACGGGGCGCCGCAACCGGCCCCCGCGGCGACGAAGGGCACAGCCTTGGGCAATGGCGTCGGCAATGGGATCGCGCTGGGACCGGTCTTCCACATCATCGGCATCCTTCTGACCATCCTGGGGCTGGGCATGCTGGTGCCGGCGCTGGCCGACGCCGCGGCGGGCAACAGCGACTGGACGGCCTTCGTCGGGTCCAGCGCGGCGACGCTGGCGGTCAGCGGCGGCATGGTGCTGGCGACGTCGAGCAAGGAGCACACGCGCTTCACCGTGAAGCAGCATTTCCTGCTGACGACGCTGTCCTGGTGCGTGCTGGCGGCCTTCGGCGCCCTGCCCTTCATGATCTCCGCCGCGCGCCTGTCCTTCACCGACGCCTATTACGAAGCGATGTCGGGCCTCTCCACCACCGGGGGCACGGTCATCGTCGGGCTGGACAACGCCCCGCCGGGGGTCCTTCTGTGGCGGTCGCTGCTGAACTGGTTCGGCGGGGTCGGCATCATCGTCATGGCGATCGCCGTGCTGCCCATCCTGCGGGTCGGCGGCATGCAGCTGTTCCGCACCGAATCCTCCGACAAGGGCGACAAGCCCTTCGCCACGGTGCAGGACACCGCCGGGGCCATCGCCATGACCTATCTGGCGCTGACCGTCCTGTCGGCGGTGGCCTACCATCTGGCCGGCATGACGTGGTTCGACGCGATCAACCACGCCATGGCCTCCATCGCCACCGGCGGCTTCTCGACCAAGGACGCCTCGCTCGGCTGGTTCGATTCCCACGCGGTGCTGTGGGTGGCGACCGTTTCGATGATCAGCGGGGCCTTGCCGCTGACCTGGTACATCCGCCTGCTGCGCGGCCAGCGCAACGCGCCGGTCTTCGGCGACAGCCAAGTGAACGCGCTGCTGGCGATCCTGCTGGTGGCCGGTGTCGCCATGACGGTGTGGGCCTTCACGGTGGTCGGCCTGCCCTTCTGGGACGCGCTCAGCCATTCGGCGGTGAACGTCACCTCGATCATCACCGGAACCGGCTTCGTCTCGACGGATTATTCGACCTGGGGCAGCTTCGCCATCGTCGCCTTCTTCTTTTTCTACTTCATCGGCGGCTGCACGGGGTCGACGGCGGGCTCCATCAAGGTCTTCCGCTGGCAGGTGCTGGCCCTGTCGATGCTGAACCAGATGCAGCGGATGCTGAAGCCGAACCGCGTGCTGGTCCCGCTCTACCAGGGCAAGGTGCTGGACGAGGATGTGGTCGGCTCGGTCATCAACCTCGCCTTCGCCTTCATGGCGGCCTTCGGCATCCTGTCGCTCCTGGTCGCCGCCATGGGCGTGGACTACCTGAGCGCGGCCAGCGCCGTCGCCTCCGCGCTCGCCAACGCCGGGCCGGGGCTGGGGCCGGTGGTCGGCCCGGCGGGCACCATGGCCCCCCTGCCCGACGCCGCGAAGTGGGTGCTGAGCTTCGCCATGCTGCTGGGCCGGCTGGAGGTCTTCACCGTGCTCGTGCTGATCCTGCCGAGCTTCTGGCGGGATTGAGCGGGCCATGAAAAAGGCCGCGCCCGAATGGCGCGGCCTTCCTTTGCGGCCCTGTACGACTCAGCGCCCGAAAGTCTCCGCCTTGACCGTGGCGAAGGCCCAGTCGAGCCAGGGCAGGACCGCCTCCATGTCCTCGTTCTCCACCGTGGCGCCGCCCCAAAGCCGCAGGCCCGGAGGGGCGTCGCGGTAGGAGCCGGCGTCGAAGGCGGCCTCCTCCTTCTCCAGAAGGGCGGCGAGCTTCTTGGCGAAGTCCGCCTGGGCCTCCGGCGTCAGGGCGGTCACCTCGGGGTCGGTGAAGCGCAGGCAGATCGACGTGCAGGAGCGCGTCGCCGGATCGTCCGCCAGGAAGCCGGCCCAGGTCGAGGCCGCCACCCATTCCGAGACGATGCGCAGGTTCTGCTCCGACCGGCGGATGAGCTGGGTCAGGCCGCCGACGGACAGCGACCAGCGCAGCCCGTCGATGGCGTCCTCCACGCAGAGCATGGACGGCGTGTTGATGGTGTCGCCGACGAAGACGCCCTCGATCAGCTTTCCACCGCTGGTCAGGCGGAAGATCTTGGGCAGCGGGCGGTCGGGCTGGAAGCTCTCCAGCCGCGCCACGGCGCGCGGGCTGAGCACCAGCATGCCGTGCGCGGCCTCGCCGCCCAGCACCTTCTGCCAGGACCAGGTGGCGACGTCGATCTTGCTCCAAGGGATGTCCATGGCGAAGGCGGCGGAGGTCGCGTCGCAGATCGACAGACCTTCGCGGTCCGCCGGAATCCAGTCGCCGTCCGGCACCCGCACGCCCGACGTCGTGCCGTTCCAGGTGAACACCACGTCGCGGCTGAAATCGGCCTGCGACAGGTCCGGCAGCGCGCCGTAGGGCGCCTGGATGGTCCGCACGTCGGACAGGCGGAGCTGCTTGGTTACGTCGGTCACCCACTCCTTGCCGAAGCTCTCCCAGGCCATCATGTCGACGCCGCGCGGCCCCAGCAGGTTCCACAGCGCCATCTCCACCGCCCCGGTGTCGGAGGCCGGGACGATGCCGATGCGGTAGTCGCCGGGAATGCCCAGCACGGCGCGCGTCAGGTCGATGACCTCCTTGAGCTTCGCCTTGCCCGGCTTCGAGCGGTGGGAGCGGCCGAGCAGCGCGCCGTCCAGGGCGTCCAGCGACCAGCCGGGCCGCTTGGCGCAGGGGCCGGAGGAAAACAGCGGGTTCGACGGCCGGCGGGCGGGCTTCATGGACACTCTACTCCCCGGAACATGGGATTGCGGTATGGCCGGGGACGATAGGAGGTGCGCGGAGGCCCGTCAATCAGCCGCTCACGCGCAGCAGCGTCGCCTGGATGTGCCGCGTGCCCGCCGCGTCGCAGATGTAGTAGCAGACCGCCACCCGCCCGTCCGCCAGCACGGTCGCCCAGGGATAGCCGACGTCGGGCGACGGGGCGTCGGCGCGGATGATGATCTCCGGCGCGCTTTCCAGCGTCTCCCGCCGGCAGTCCCAGACGCGGGCGCGCACGCCGTAGGGCCGGTGGCGGTAGCCGTAGACGACGAGCAGCCGCCCGTCCGGCAGCGGGCAGGCGTCGTAGGGATGCCCGACGACCGCGCTTTCCATCCAGGGCGCCCAGCTTTCCCCCTGATCGTGGGAGACGGAGGTGGCGAGGCGGTCGCCCAGCCCGGTGGTGCGGTGGAAGGCGACCAGCTGCCCGTCCGCGGTCAGGTGCAGGGCGGTCTCACAGAAGCCGGCCCGCCCCGCCGGATCGCGCGCGATGGTGCTGCGCAGAGCCCAGCTTTCCCCCCGGTCGCGGGAGGCGAACAGATAGCTCGTGTAGGGGCCGCCCGTGTAGGTCGCCATCAGCAGCGTGCCGTCCGGCGTCTCCACCGCCCGCCCGCGCACGGCGCCGCCCAGCATCGGGCGCAGGCCGGGCAGGATCGGCCCCTGGTCCGGCAGTTCCGGCAGGTAGCGGTGGGCCGACCAGTGCCGCCCGCCGTCGTCGCTGACCCGGGTGCTGCCGCCCCAGAACAGGAAGAAGGTGCCCGACGTCTCGGCGTTGCCCAGCAGATGGACGCCCTTCTCGCGCAGCCGCAGGCCGTGGCGCGCCGACATCGGGTACCAGCCGAAGCTGCCCAGGACGATCCGCCCCGAGCGCAGGACCAGCAGGTTGGGGTCCTGGTCGCCCGCCTCCGGGTCGGTCGGCAGCGTCTGCGGCGGGCCCTCCGGCTCGAAATCCGGGGTGAAGCGCTGAATGGCGAGGTGGGAACGCGAGTCCACATGGTCGACGCTGGTGAAGTCGCCGTTGCCCTCCGCCGGCTCGCCGTGCAGCCAGCGGTGGTCGCGGGCGCGCCGGAAGGCCACCAGCACCCGCCCGTCGGCCAGAGTCGCCGCGGAGGGGAAGGACGCGTAGAAGCGACGGTCGCTGTAGACGATGCGATGGGAAAGATTGTCGAGCATGCCCCTGGAATCCACCTTGCGCCCGCGGCATTGGGGACGGCCGGCCAATGTCCGGTTGCCGGAATGAAGGATTCCTTTACGGTGCGCGTGATCCCTTGCTAGTCACACGCTTTCCGCAGCCCTGCCCGGCGAAGGTCATGACCGAAGTGAGCACCGAAGCGGCCGCCCCCGCGAACATTCCCTACGGCCGTCACCGCGACCGCAACGACCTGTCGCGGGTGCTGCCGCTGACCACGCCCTTCTCGCTGCTGATCGACCCGTCGAACGGCTGCAATTTCCGCTGCGTCTTCTGCGCCACCGGAAATCCGGAGTTGCTGAAGGAGGTCGGACGGCCGCGCGGCGCCATGAAGTTCGACCTGTTCCGCAAGATCGCCGACGACATCGCCGAATTCGACGCGCCGATCAAATCCGTCCATCTCTACAAGGACGGCGAGCCGCTGGTGAACACGCGGATCGAACACATGGTCCATCTTCTGAAAGCGCGCGGTCTCGCCCGTCATGTCGAGATGACCAGCAACGGCTCCCTGCTGACGCCGGAACGGGCGGACGCCCTGCTGGCCGCCGGGCTGGACGCCATGCGCATCTCCGTCTACGGCGCCAGCGACGCCATGTACAAGCGCGTCACCCGGCGCTTCGACCGCTTCCAGACCATCGTCGACAATGTGGCCTATCTTCACCGCCGCAAGACGGAGCTGGGGCGCGACTTCCACCTGCACTGCAAGATCATCAACGTGGAGTTGACCGAGGAGGAGCGGCAGAGCTTCATCGACACCTTCACACCGATCGCCGACAGCCTGTTCGTCCACCCCCTGCACGGCGAGGCGCTGGCCGAGGAGAGCGCCTTCGCCGCCGCTCCGGACACCGCCCGCAAGGTCTGCTCGGAACCCTTCCTCAAGCTGGCCATCAACTTCAACGGCGAGGTGTCGGTCTGCTGCGCCGACTGGAGCATGGGAACCATCGTCGGCAACGTCGCCGAGGAATCGCTGCGCGACATCTGGAACGGCGAGCGGCTGCGCGATTTCCGGCTGAAGCATCTGGAGGGACGGCGCGACGAGATCGACGCCTGCCGCGGCTGCTCCTACGTCAAGACCCTGCCCGCCGACAACAATCTGGACGGCGTCGCCGCCGATCTCATCGCCAAATACCGGGTGTAGCGGGCCTTTGGCAGCACGGCCGCCCCCAAGGGGCGCTGTCCAGGGCGGCGTTTAGGGCCAGCGCTTCGCGCGAAGCGGCACCGCGCCGGAGCCCTCCCCCGTAGCCGCCCCGGAATCCGGCGCCTCCGGCCCGCGGGTCTCGGAATCGAGCGCTTCCGGCTCCGGAAGCCGGTCGGACAGCAGGTCCTTGATCGGCACCCCCAGGATCGCCTCCTGGTCCCGCTCCGCCTGCTCCAGCAAATGGGCCGTGCGGTCCTGCCAGGGCAGTTCCAACCCGCCCAGCCCGCGGACGGAGCCGCGCAGCCCGATGCCCAGCGCCTTCATCAGGTCGTAGAGCGTGGCCTCGCTGAGGTCGCGGGTGACGACCCAGGCGTTGTGCGTGGTGTGGGCCACCCAATGGGCGTCGCGAAGCTGCTCCAGGATGCCGTCGATCAGCACCGTCCCCACCGGCACGCGCCCGACCAGCGTCCGCCGCCGCAGGCCGACGCCGAGCCGCGTGCCCTCCAGAAGCTCGTGCAGGACGGCCAGCGCCAGCCCCAGCCGCTGGGCGGGCAGCAGCCCTTCCGGACCGCCGCGGGTGATCTTGCCGGCCCGCCATTCGGGCAGCGAGGCGGTGATGACCGCGCCGAACAGCACGGTGGACCAGGCGATGTAGAGCCAGAACAGGAAGATCGGCACGGTCGCCAAAGCGCCGTAGATGGTCTGGTAGGCCGGAAACTCCTTCATGTACATGGCGAAGCCGGCCTTGGACGTCTCCAGCAGCAGCGAGGCGACCGCCCCGCCGCAGGCGGCGTCCATCCAGCCGACGTCCCGGTTCGGGATGATGACGTAGAGCAGCGTGCAACCGACGAGTTGCAGCATGAAGGGCAGGATCGCCCCGATCCCCACCAGCGGGTCGGCGAAGCCCTCCAGATGGGCGAACTGCAGCACCGCCCACAGGGTGCTGGACAGCGAGAGGCTGGCGCCGGCGAACAGCGGGCTCAGCGACACCACCGCCCAGAAGGACAGGATGCGGGTGACGTAGGAGCGCGGCTCGCGCACCCGCCAGACGGTGGCGAAGGACCCTTCGATGGTCCAGATCAGCAGGACGGCGGAAATCGCCAGCCCGATGATGCCGAACACCGGCATCTGCCCGGCGTTGGCCATGAAGGCCGCCAAGTACTGAAGGATGGCGTCGCTGTTCTCCGGCACGAGATTCTTGAACAGCAGCGTCTGGATGCGCGATTGCAGCGCGTTGAAGGCGGGAAAGGCGGAAAAGATCGCGAAGCCGATGGTCATCAGCGGCACCAGCGCCAGCAGCGAGGTGTAAGTCAGCGAGGCCGCGGTCTGGAAACAATTGTCATTGTAGAAGCGCAGGGACGAATAGGCGATGAAGCCGCCGATTTCCCGAACGCGCACAAAGGGGTTCCAGCCCCCTTTCGACGTGCCTTCGGTTTCAGCCACAGGATGCCTCCCGCCTTGGTTTGACCGGGCCGGCCTTTCGTGTAGGATGCGGCCCACTTTTCAAAGCATACTCTGGATGCACGAGGTACGGATGTCCAACCCGAAGCCGCTCATGGACGGCAAGCGCGGCCTGATCATGGGCGTGGCGAACGATCGGTCGATCGCCTGGGGAATTGCCTCCACGCTGGCGCAGCACGGCGCCGAGCTGGCCTTCACCTACCAGGGCGACGCGCTGCTGAAGCGCGTGAAGCCGCTGGCCGAGCAGGTGAAGGCCCCGCTGCTGCTGCCCTGCGACGTCACCGACGAGGCCAGCGTCGACGCGACCTTCGCCGCCATCGAGAAGGAATGGGGCAAGCTGGACTTCCTGGTTCATGCGATCGCTTTTTCCGACAAGAACGAGCTGGACGGCCTCTATCTCGACACGACGCGGGCCAACTTCCTGCGCACCATGGACATCTCCTGCTACTCCTTCACCGCGGTGGCGCAGCGCGCCGTTCCGCTGATGAAGGACGGCGGCAGCCTCCTCACCCTCTCCTACTACGGCGCCGAGCGCGTGATGCCCCACTACAACGTGATGGGTGTCGCCAAGGCCGCGCTGGAGGCGAGCGTGCGTTACCTGGCCGTCGATTTGGGCGGTCGGAACATCCGCGTCAATGCCATCTCCGCCGGTCCGATCAAGACGCTGGCCGCCAGCGGCATCGGTGATTTCCGCTACATCCTGAAGTGGAACGAGCTGAACGCCCCGCTGAAGCGCAACGTCACCATCGGCGAGGTCGGCGGCGCCGGCCTGTTCCTGCTGAGCGACCTCGGCACCGGCGTGACCGGCGAGGTCATGCACGTCGACTCCGGCTACCACACCGTCGGCATGGTCGCGGTGGACGCCGCGGCCGAGGTGTCGCAGCTCCTGGGATCGCTGGGCGGCACCGGCAAGTCCGAGTGACGGCTTGGCGGGCGCCTTCGGCTTCGTCCAGGGCGCCCGCCGGCACGCCCGTCATCCTTCGCTGACATCACCGATTTTCGACCCTCATGCTTGACGCGCTGGCGGAAACGCCGCAAGAAACGCGCTCCACCGCACGTCGTGCGGACAGATCGTGTCGCATCGGGAGTCCTCGCCATGGCCGGCAACAGCTTCGGAACGCTTTTCCGTTTCACCACCTGGGGCGAGAGCCATGGGCCGGCGATCGGCGTGGTGGTGGACGGCTGCCCGTCGCTGCTCTCCCTGACCGAGGCGGACATCCAGCCCTGGCTCGACAAGCGCCGCCCCGGCCAGTCGCGCTACACCACCCAGCGCCAGGAGCCGGATCAGGTCAAGATCCTGTCCGGCGTCTTCGAAGGCCAGACCACCGGAACGCCGCTGTCGCTGCTGATCGAGAACACCGACCAGCGCTCCAAGGACTACAGCGAGATCGCCGCCAAGTTCCGGCCCGGCCACGCCGACTACACCTACTGGAAAAAATACGGCATCCGTGATTACCGCGGCGGCGGGCGCTCCTCGGCGCGCGAGACGGCCTGCCGGGTGGCGGCGGGTGCCGTGGCGCGCAAGGTGCTGGGCGACGGCGTGACCGTCCGCGGCGCGCTGGTGCAGATCGGCCCGCACAAGGTGGACCGCAGCCGCTGGGACTGGGCGGAGGTCGACAACAACCCCTTCTTCTGCCCCGACCCGCAGGCCGCCGCCGACTGGGCCGACTATCTGGACGGCATCCGCAAGAGCGGCTCCTCCATCGGTGCCGTGGTGGAGGTCGTGGCCTCCGGCCTGCCCGCCGGGCTCGGCGACCCGCTCTACGACAAGCTGGACGGCGATCTCGCCCGCGCCATGATGACGATCAACGCCGTCAAGGGCGTGGAGATCGGCAACGGCTTCGAGGCCGCCACCCTCACCGGCGAGCAGAACGCCGACGAGATGCGCGCCGGACCCGACGGCGAGCCGGAATTCCGGTCCAACCAGGCCGGCGGCATCCTCGGCGGCATCTCCACCGGGCAGGACATCGTGGTGCGATTCGCGGTGAAGCCGACCAGTTCCATCCTCACCCCGCGCCAGACGGTCGATCTGCAGGGCAAGGACACCGACATCCTGACCAAGGGCCGCCACGACCCCTGCGTGGGCATCCGCGCCGTCCCGGTCGGCGAGGCGATGATGGCCTGCGTGCTGGCCGATCATCTGCTGCGCCACCGCGCCTACGCGCGGGGCTGAGGCCGATGCGGGGACCGGAACGCGGAACGGGGGCGTGGCGTGGCGGCGTGATCGCCGGGCTTCTGGTCCTCGCCGCCCTTCCCGCCGCCGCCCAGACCCAAGCCCAGACCCAGCCCCAGACCCAGCCCCCCGCCTACCGCGAGCATGCCGAGACCTTCAAGGACTGGCGCCTCTACTGCCAGGTCTGGAGCGAGCCGCGCCGCGTCGAGTGCGAGCTGCTGTCACGCCCCGGCAGCGACCGGCGGTCCCGCCTCGTCTGGCTGCGCTCCAGCGAGCGCTGGTTGGAGGGCATGCGCTTCCGGCTGGACGAGCGGACGATGGACCTGTCCAAGATCGTCCGCGTCTGGGTGGACCGGGCGCTGTTCCGCCCCGAATACCCGTGCGAACGCTTCGAGTGGGAAACCAACACCTGCGCGGTGCTCGACCCGGCGACCAACGCCAAGCTGGTCGAGCGGCTGACTCCCGGCAAGGAGGTCTCCGCCGTCGGCTCCGCCCCGGCGGGCGGCAAGGCCGAGGTGCGCTTCTCCCTGACCGGCTTCAAGCCGGCGCTGGAGCGCATGGAGGACATCCGCCGCGAGGCCGGCGTCCGCTGGAAGTAGAACAGGCGCTCAGGCCGGATCGCCCTCGCCATCCGGCTTGGCGTATTTCTTCTTGGCGCGGTCCAGCGAGGCGAGGAGCTGCTGGCCGGTCGCCCCGCCGTCGCCGCTGATCCGCCCGGCCATCACCGCCTTGATGGCGTCCACATGGGCCTTCAGCAGCAGGCGCTCGTTGCCGGTGACGGCGGGAAAGCCGCCCTGCGTCGCCTCGTAGAGCGACTTGGCGATGCGGGTGATCAGCGGATAGCCGAAGATGCCGCCCTGCCCGCGCATCTCGTGGGCGGAGCGGTTGATCTGCGCCATCAGCGCCGGAACCACGGCGGCCTCCGTCCCCAGCCGGTCGACGCGGCGGGCCAGCTCGTCCACCTCCCCGGCGATCCAGGTGGCGTAATCGCCGGCCCTGTTCTGGATTTCCGCCTCCGCCGCCGCCAGGACCTCGTCGGGCAGCGTCGGCACCGGGTCCTTCGGCGCGATGCCCATCTTGGCGCCCAGACGGTTGGGCAGATCGAAATGGACGACCGGAAAGCGGTCGATTCCCACCGCCTTGGACGCGCTGTGCACAACCAGGACCTCCCGCGGGCCGGTCATCCGGCAGTCCATCGCCACCGGCCGCTGCATCCGCCGCCGGTCCGGCCCGAAATAGCCCTTGGCGAGCACGAAGCGCCGCGGCCGGGCGATGGCCGCCAGCAGGCGGCCGGCGATAATGGCCGCGGAAAAAGGCTTGGCGATGAAGTCGGTGGCGCCCAGGTCGCGTGCCTGCTCCACATAATGGCGGTCGGCGGCGCCGGACAGCATCAGCACGGGCAGGAAACGGTCCGGCGACCGCGGGCTGCAGCGCAGCCAGCGCAGCAGCATCAGCCCATCCACCTCCGGCATCACCAGATCCGAGAGGATCACGTCCACCGGCGTCGTGCCGGGCGGCAGGGCGGCGCGACGCTCCTCGAGGAAGCGGATGGCCTCCGCCCCGCCGGGCTCGGCGTGCACCGCGCCGACCCCGATGGTGCGCAGCGTGGCGGTCAGCACGTTGCGGATGAAGGCGCTGTCCTCGACCACCAGAACCGAGAGGAGGCCAAGCCTGGGCGCGCCCCTGCCGCCCGGATCGTTCATCGCTGGAACCACTGCGTTGCAACCGGTCAAGTCTTCGCACGGGTGACGACGCTTGGCGAGAGGCAACGCACGAAAGGCTGGGTTGCATCTCCCCGGCGAGGCGCCATGCCGCCTGACCGGAGGTGGGGCTTTGCGAAGGGCCGCCGCCCGGCTACCCTGTCGGCCAAAACAGCACCGGCCGCAACGACGCCAACACACCGGAGGACACCACCGCGATGCCGCAGCCCGATCACATCATGGCCCTGCCCGTTCCCGAGACGCCCGACCTTGACCCGGAGATGGCGTCGCTCTTCGCCAAGTGCGAGGAGAAGCTGGGCTTCGTCCCCAACGTGCTGCGCGCCTACAGCCTGCGCCCGAAGAAACTGCGCACCTTCGCCCAGCTCTACAACGAGCTGATGGTCGGCGAGAGCGGCCTGTCCAAGCTGGAGCGCGAGATGATCGCGGTGGTCGTGTCGTCGGCCAACCATTGCTACTACTGTCTCGTCGCCCATGGCCAGGCGGTGCGCAGGCTGTCCGGTGATCCGGAACTGGGCGAGATGCTCGCCTTCAACTACCGCGCCGCCAAGCTGGAGCCGCGCCAGCGCGCCATGCTCGATTTCGCGTGGAAGCTGACCAAGGAGCCCTGGACCATGGGCGAGCCGGACCGGCAGGCGCTGCGTGACGCCGGCTTCGGCGACGCGGAGATCTTCGACATCGCCGACACCGCCGGCTTCTACAACATGTCGAACCGCGTCGCCTCGGCGGTGGACATGATGCCGAACCGCGATTACCACAAGCAGGACCGCTAAACGCTGGCCACCAGACGCTGGGCCGCCGACGCCGCGCAACCACCGGAGCCCCCCGGATGCTGAGGTTCTTTGTCCGCCTGTTCGCCCTCATTGGCTTCCTCGTGGTGGCCGCCGTGGTCACCGGGGTCGTCCTGGCGGTCCGGCACGAGCCCTCCCTGCCCGACACCGTGGTGCTGGAGCTGGATCTCCGCGACCCTCTGGCGGAAGGCAGCGTCGACCGGCTGGGCAGCTTCCTCGGCCATGAGACGACTTTCCAGGAGGTGCTCGATGCGCTGGAGCGTGGGCGCACCGACCCGCGGGTGAAGGGCGTGCTCGCCCGCTTCGGCGGCGACGGCGCCAGCTATGCCCAGGTGCAGGAGCTGAGGGCGGCGGTGGAGCGGTTCCGCGCGTCGGGCCGCTTCGCCATCGCCTTCGCCGAATCCTACGGCGACACCGGGGCGGGCAACCGCTCCTACCTGCTGGCCAGCGCCTTCGACGAGGTGTGGATGCAGCCGCTGGGCCTGCTCGGCCTGACCGGCCTGTCCGCCCAGATCCCCTTCGCCCGCGGTGCCTTGGACAAGCTGGACATCCAGCCGCAGGTGTTCCAGCGCGAGGAGTACAAGAGCCTCGCCGACAGCGTCATGCGGACCGACTTCACCCCCGCCCACCGCGAGATGATGGAGTCGCTGCTCGGCGATCTGACCAACCAGATCGTCGACGGGGTGGCGGTGAGCCGCCGCCTTCCCGCCGCCGCCGTCAAGGCGGCGATGGACCGCGCGCCCCTGATCGACCGCGAGGCGGTGGACGCCAAGCTGGTCGACCGGCTGGGCTACGCCGACGAGGCGCGGGAGGAGGCGCTGCGCCGCGCCGGGGCCGCCCCCGGCGCCGACACCATGGAGGCGGCGGACTATCTGGGCATCGCCGGCCCGCCCAACCGCAGCGGCCCGACCATCGCGCTGATCCACGCCACCGGCACCATCACCGGCGGCGACAGCGGCAAGCCCGGCCTGGGCGAGGTCACCGCCGGGTCGGAGACGATCGTGTCGGCCATCGAGGACGCGGTGGACGATCCCGACGTCAAGGCCATCCTGTTCCGCATCGACAGCGGCGGCGGCAGCGTGACCGCCTCCGAAACGATCCGCCGCGCCCTGGTCAAGGCCCGCCAGTCGGGCAAGCCGGTGATCGCCACCATGGGCGGGACGGCGGCGTCCGGCGGCTATTGGATCGCGCTGGCCGCCGACCGCATCGTGGCGTCGCCCGCAACCGTGACCGGCTCCATCGGCGTGGTCGCCGGCAAGATGTCGGTCGCCGGCCTGTCGGAGCGGCTGGGCGTGCATTGGGGCGTCCTCGACACCGCGCCGAACGCCGGCCTGTGGTCGCCCTTCCGCCCCTTCGGCCCTTCCGGGGAGGAGCGGCTGAACGCCATCATCGACAGCAGCTACTCCACCTTCCTGTCCCGGGTGGCGGAGGCGCGGCACCTCACCCCCGAACAGGCGCGGAACGCCGCCAAGGGCCGCGTGTGGACTGGCGCCCAGGCCAAGGACCTCGGCCTGATCGACGAACTGGGCGGAGTCGCCACCGCGCTGACGCTCGCCAAGCAGGCGGCGAAGCTGGCGCCGGACGATCCGGTCACCGTGACCGGCTACCCCCGCCCGAAGCCGCTGATCCGGGAAATCCTCGACCTGGCCTCGGGCAAGGGCGATCTGGTGGAGGCCGTGGCGGTGCTGGCCGGGCTTCGGCCGGCGCTGGCCGAACTGGCGCCGCTGGTCAGGGCGGCCCGCAGCGGCGCGGTGGAGGCGCGCATGCCGCCGCTGGGCATCGAACGGTAGAACCGTCGGCGTGAATCACGGCGGATAAAAGTCAGGCCGGCGGGACAACCGCCGGCCTGCAGAAGAGTGGCTGCGTTGCGTCGTGACGGTTGCGCCCCCTCAAAAAGGGCCTCGTCAAAAAGGACGCCGTCAATGGCGCGTCGCAAGCCCCGCCGAACAGAGCATCATCAGCGAACCGGCGCTGGTCCGATTCTCACTTTCCAAGTAACTCTGAAATCCCGGTGAACAAACCAACCGCGCAATTTCGTCCTTCGAGAAGACCGGCAGGAAGGGATTGTTCGACAGCTCCTCGTAAGCAGCCCTGGCCACTACTCTCAGGCTAAGCGGAATCGCCGCGATATATCGGTCGAGAGCACATTCGTCCTCGCGCTCCATCTGGCGCACTCCTTTCCTACGTTTCTCATGATTAGTGGCTACGGATTAAAGATTGCGCAAAGTGCCAATCGCGTAAAGTGACATAAGCGAACGGGGCAACAGATCCTGCACAGTGTTGTGCCCGTATCACATCATACGTTTTGGGTAAGCTGTGCGCTGGTGGCAAATCCCATCGATTTTTATCTTTCTCCCCCGCCACCAAGCGCGGTCGATGGAAAAAGGAACGGGGCGCCATGACGCCATGAATTCACGCAATTGATCTCAGGACATTGAAAAGGATCGAATATGGAAAACCACGGCACATTCGAAAGTCTCATCCCGCCGATGCCGCAAAGCCGAATTCGAATCCCGGCAAGTGCATTGCCGGAGATCCATTGGTCATATGCGAAACGTTCAAGACGGCGTGCGGCCCACGGCACGCCTGGACTTCGGAACGACGATGCGGCGCGCCCCTTCAAGGGGTGGATTGTCCGGATTGACTGGCCTGGGCGCTTCCTATATAGCCGCTAGACCCTTCGCCGTTTCAAAACCGCCGGCGCGTACGGAAAAGGAAAGGCGCCGCGCGAGGGAGGGTTTGAATGTCACGGTCAGGCGGCAAATAATTCAATAGACCGTCCTTTACTCCCGCAGACCCGAAGTGCTCCGTGGAACCAGAAGACAACGATCACCCCATCACCGACGCCCCCACGCCGCCCGACGAGGGTGAGGAAACGGTCTCCGTCTATGGTCCCTATCCGGAAGGACGGGACCGGGTCTGCTGCATCGTCGGCATCGGCGCCTCGGCCGGCGGCCTGGAAGCGCTCCAGCGCTTCTTCGACAACGTGCCGGGGGAAAGCGACCTCGCCTATGTGGTGGTCCAGCATCTGTCGCCGGTCCACAAGAGCCTGATGGTCGATCTGCTGGCCAAGCACACCGCCATGTCGGTGGTGCAGGCCGCCGACGGCATGACGGTGGAGCGCAACACCGTCTATCTGCTGCCCCCCGCCAAGCACCTGTCCATCGAGGACGGGCGGCTGATCCTGACCGCCAAGGACGCCGCCGGGGGCATGAGCCTGCCCATCGACATCTTCTTCACCGCCCTGGCGAAGGACCAGGGGCCGCGGGCGCTCGGCGTGGTGCTGTCCGGCACCGGGTCGGACGGCACGCGCGGCCTGCTGGCGATCAAGTCCGCGGGCGGCTTCGCCGCGGCGCAGGACCCTGAATCGGCGCAGTTCGACGGCATGCCGCGCAGCGCCATCGCCACCGGACAGGTGGACGTCGTGAAAACCGCGGACAAGCTGCCGGCCTGCCTGATCGAGCACGCCGGCCGGGTGCTGTCCCGCAACCTGCCCGTTCCGGCCAAGCCGCAGGACCGCGACAACGACCCGCTGGCGCAGATCGTGGCGGCGATCCGCTCGGTCACCGGCGTGGATTTCTCGCATTACAAGCTGGCGACCCTGCTGCGCCGCATCGAGCGGCGGATGCACACCGCCGGTCTCGACTCGATGAGCGACTACGCCGCCCTGCTCCGCCGCAACAGCGCCGAGACGGTCAGCCTCTACAAGGAAATGCTGATCGGCGTCACGCGCTTCTTCCGCGACGAGGCCGCGTTCGCCTCGCTCGCCGACAAGGTGATCCCCACCCTGCTGGCCAAGCGCAGCCCCACCGACATGGTGCGCGTGTGGGTCTGCGGCTGCGCCACCGGCGAGGAGGCCTATTCCATCGCCATCCTGTTCGCCGAGGCGCAGGAGCGGATGGGCCGGTCCTTCGACGTCAAGATCTTCGCCACCGACATCGACCAGGACAGCATCGAGATCGCCAGCCTGGGCGAATACCCGCGCTCCATCGCCGAGGACGTGTCGCAGGAGCGGCTGACCCGCTACTTCATCGCGCGCGGCGACCATTATCTGGTGTCGCGCGACATCCGCCGAATGGTGGTCTTCGCCGCCCACAACATCATGCGCGATCCGCCCTTCACCAAGATCGATCTGGTGAGCTGCCGGAACCTGCTGATCTACATGGACTCGCCGCTTCAGCGGAAGGTGCTGAGCCTGTTCCAGTACGCGCTGCGGCAGAGCGGCTTCCTGTTCCTGGGCACCAGCGAGACGCTGGGCGACCTGTCGGCGGAGTTCCACGTGCTGGACAGCCGGAACAAGCTGTTCCAGAGCCTGCGCACCGGAATTCACCGGCTGTCGCGGCTGCTCGTCCCCACCGTCGCCGCCCCGGTGCACCGCCACGGCGACGAGACCATGTCGCAGGCGCAGGAGGAAGGGGCCGCCATCGACGAGGCGATCTCGACCCTGATGCGGGCCTATGTGCCGCCCAGCCTGCTGGTCAACGAGCAGATGAACATCATGCATGTGTTCGGCGAGGCGTCGGCGATCCTGAAGGTGCCGCCGGGCGAGGCCACGCTGAACGCGCTGAAGCTGCTGCCCTCCTCGGTCTCGATGGTGGTGGGAACCGCGCTGACGCGGGCCTTCCGCTCCGGTGAGGAATTCGCCCTGTCGAACATCCCGGTGAAGGACCGCGAGGGGCTTCCCGCCGTCAGCCTGCGCGTGAAGCCCTTCGTCGCCCGCAAGACCGGCCGGCGCTTCGCGCTGATCGTGCTCGACCCCAGCGCGCCGGCGCTGGCCCTGCCGGACAGCGACTTCGACTTCGACACCGACACCGCGGAGCGCATCCGCGGGCTGGAGCAGGAGCTGGTCTCCCGCGGCGAGAATCTCCAAGCCACCATCGAGGAGCTGGAGACCGCCAACGAGGAACTCCAGGCGACCAACGAGGAACTTCTCGCCTCGAACGAGGAGTTGCAGAGCACCAACGAGGAGCTGCAGTCCGTCAACGAGGAGCTGTATTCGGTCAACGCCGAGTATCAGGCGAAGGTGGAGGAGCTGACGGAGGTCACCAACGACCTGGACAACCTGCTGCGCTCGACCGAGATCGGCACGGTGTTCCTGGACAGCGGCATGGTGATCCGGCGCTTCACCCCGGCGGCGGCCCGCTTCATCAACATCATCCCGCGCGACGTCGGGCGGTCGATCTCGCACCTCTCCACCAACATCGACTACCCGGATTTCCTCAAGGACATCGAACGGGTCTTCCGCGACCACGACCCGGTGGAACGCCACGTCCCGGTGCGCGGCGACCGCTGGATCCAGACGCGGATCCTCCCCTACCTGACCGAGAAGAACCAGGTGGCCGGGGTGGTCGTCACCTTCGTGGACGTCACCGCCGCCAAGGCCGCCGAGCACCGGCTCCAGACGGTGCTGGACAGCCTGCCGGAGCATGTGGCCGTCATCGATTCCGATGGCGCCATCACCATGGTCAACCACGCGTGGCGCAACTTCGGGGAGAGGAACGGCGCCCCGGCTCTGGAACGCTGCGGGCCGGGAACCAATTATCTTGATGTCTGCAACGCCGAGGAAGGAACCGACGGCGAGGACATCGCCCGTGCCGTGAACGACGGGCTGCGCCGGATCCTGTCCGGCGACATCGAGCAGTTCACCATCGAATACCCTTGTCATTCCGACAAGGAGGAGCGCTGGTTCATGATGCACGCCTGCCGTCTGGCCGGATTGTCAGGGGGAGCGGTGGTCAGCCACATCGACATCACCAACCGCAAGATGATGGAACTGCGCGCGAGCGGACGGCACAGCAGCCAGCGCACACAAGCGGGCCAGGGCGTGAAGGACCGGGCGAAGGATTCGGCGTCCGGGGGCGCGGCGTGAACGGCTTCCGCAACGAACGGCTTCGCAAGCGCGCGGAACAGGCCCTCAACTCAGGCGGCTTCGAAGGAGCGGAGGTCTCGGCGACCACGCTCAAGGAAGTCCTGCACGAGCTGTACGTTCATCAGGCTGAGCTGGAGATCCAGAACGAGGAGCTGCGCAGCGCCCAGCAGGCGCTGGAGGCCTCGCGCATCCAGTATCTGCAGCTTTTCCAGTCGGTGCCGCTGGCCTGCTTCACCGTCAACGCGGCGGGCATCATCTGCGAGGCCAACGTCGCCGCGGAGCGGCAGTTCGGCCTGCCGCTCCGCCGGCTGAAGGGCCGTCCGCTGACGCTGATGGTGGAATCGCTGGACCATGGACGGCTGTTCACGGCGCTGGCCCGGCTGCGCGATTCCGGCCAATGGACGCGGCAGGAATACGCCTTCGTCGGCGCCCACAGCGCCATCGACGGGTTGACCGACGCCCGGGTCGTCGAGCTGGAGGCTGGGCCGGACGGCGTCGACAAGGGCGACGTCCTGCTGACCATCACCGACGTGACGGAGCGCAACGCCTGGGTCGGCGAGCTGCAGGACGCCCGCGACGAGGCGGAGCGCACCCGCGCCGCCTATCACCACATCCTTCAGGCGGTGGCCGACGGAATCTGCGGCCTGGACGCGCGCGGCGCCATCACCTTCGTGAACGCGGCGGCCCAGTCGATGACCGGTTTCGGCGCCAGCGAGCTGGTCGGCCGCTCCTTCGCCGCGCTGATCGGCGGCGACGCGGAGGAGGAAGGCCGGCGCGCCCTGACGCTGTCGCTGGCCGATGGGCTGGTCCGGCAGGTGACCGACGGACGCCTGCGCCGCCAGGGCGCCGACGACTTCGTGGCGGAGCTGACCGTGTCCCCGATCCGCCAGAACGGCGCGATCACCGGTGCGGTGGTCGCCTTCCGCGACGTGACCGCCCGCCGTGCCGCGGAACAGGCGCTGGCGGAGAGCGAGCGGCGGCACCGCACGCTGGTCCAGTCGCTGTCCGAAGGGCTGGTGATGCGGTCGGTGGACGGCACGGTGATGGTCGCCAACGCCATGGCGGAGCGGCTGATGACCGGGCCGGCGGCCGTGCTGCTCGATCCCCTGGCCCGCCCCCTCGAAAGCCGCAAGCCGGGCGACCGCGCGGGCCGCGCGGCGCGGCGGCGCTTCATCGGCGCCGACGGCGCCCGCCTGACCGGCCTGCCGCCCACCGCCAAGGCGGTGGGCAGCGGAAAGCCGGTCGTCGAGCAGATCGTCGGCATCGCCGAGGGCGACGAGGCGGCAGCCCCGACCCGCTGGCTGCGCATCTCCAGCCACCCCGTTCCGGGCGCCGACGGACGGCCCGAGGCGGTGGTGTCGAGCGTCACCGACATTTCCGCCATCAAGTCGATGGAGCGCGACCTCAATGTGGCGCTGGACGCCAAGGAGCGCTTCATGGCGGCGGCCAGCCACGACCTGCGCCAGCCGGCACAGGCCCTGACCCTGCTGTCCGGGCTGCTGCTGAAGGAGCCGATCCCGGAGGACGCGCGGCGCATCGCCACGCAGCTGCGCGACACGGTGGCCTCGCTCGGCGGGCTGCTCGATTGCCTGCTGGACATCTCCAAGCTGGAAGCCGGTCTCGTCACCCCCCACAGCGCCCCGGTCGAGGTCGGGACGATCATGGAGCGGCTGCACAACGAGTTCCGGGCGGTCGCCGCATCATCCGGCCTGACGCTGCGCACCGTGCCGGTGCGGCTGGGCGCCTGCACCGACGGCGGCCTGCTGGAGCGCGTGCTGCGCAACCTGCTGACCAACGCCATCCGCTACACGAAGCAGGGCCGCGTGCTGTTCGGCGCGCGGCGGCGCGGCGGCGCCCTGCGGTTCGAGGTGTGGGACACCGGGATCGGCATTCCGGAGAACCAGTTGGACCGCATCTTCCAGGACTTCTACCAGATCGGCAACGCCGCCCGCGACCGGCGGGAAGGGTTGGGCATGGGGCTCAGCATCGCGCGGCGCCTCATCCACATGCTGGGCGGCACCATCGAGGTGACCTCGGCGCCGGGCAAGGGCTCCTGCTTCTCCGTCACCCTGCCGCAGGCGGCGGTTCTCGACCAGCGGCACTGCGGCGATTCGCCGGACGACACCGCCTCGGGAAGCGGCGAGGCGGACGGCGACGCCTCCGTCCTGCTGGTCGAGGACGACGCGGTGATCCGCATGGCTCTGGCCCTGATGCTGGACGGCTGGGGGTACCGCGTGACCGAGGCCGGCTCGGTGGCGGAAGCGCTGGAGCTGGTGGACGGCGCGCTGGCGCCCGACCTCGTGCTGACCGACTACCGCCTGCCGGACGGCGACACCGGGCTGATGCTGATGGACACGCTGCGCCGCCGCTTCGGCCCCGACCTGCCGGGGGTGCTGCTGACCGGCGACACCTCGTCCGACCGGCTGCGCGAAGCCGCCGGCGCCCAATGCGCCCTGCTGCACAAGCCCATCCAGCCCGACGACCTGCGCCGCACTGTGCGCGCCAGCCTGGAGCACCGCGACGTGGAGACGGAGCCAACCTAAAGCGGAATGCCTTCCGCTCCGGACCGCGACGGCGGTCCCGGCCGCGCATGCGGCCGAAGCCCGCCTCTCGCGGGAACATCGTTCCCGCTGGCGGCAGGCGGATGCCATCGGCATCCGCTGAGAGCCGGCACATGAGGCCCTATGAGTCTGAAGCGAATGAAAAGTCGCTTCAGCGGTGAACCTTGCCCCCACCCCGACCCTCCCCTGCGTCAGCGGAGGAGGGCCAGGGAGGGGGCAAAACGCTGCCTTTACGGACGCCCCAGATCGGCCTGGGTGGCGCGCTTCAGGTGGTTCAGCCGCTCCTCGGCCTCGGTGCGGGCGTAGGGGCCCTCCACATCCATGCCGAAGCTCACATAGAAACCGTCGGCCTGGGCGATGTGGGTTCCGACGGGGAGATACTCGTCGGTCGGCTCGTCGTTGCCGACGATCGCGCCGTTCCGGATTTCCACGATGTGCGCCATGACCGTTCCCCCGCCGCCGTTGGTGAAATCCAATCGGTGTTCAACGGCGCCCCGCCCGCCCGGGTTCCTTAGGCCTGCCTGCGCCGCACCAGCCGGTCGAGCCGCAGCCGGTGCCGCCGGTCGCTGAGCCGCCGCACCGTGGCCAGCGACGCCGCCAGCACGCCCAGCCCGGTCGCGCCGGAGATCAGGAACATGATCAGGATCTGGTACTTCACCGCCTCCGCCGGATCGACGCCGGACAGGATCTGGCCGGTCATCATGCCGGGCAGGGCCACCACCCCCATGGCCGCCATGCTGTTGATCGTCGGCATCAGCGCGGTGCGCAGCGCGTGGCGCAGGATGGGCCGCAACGCCGTCCAGCGGGTGCGGCCGAGCGCGAGCTGCGCCTCGATCGCGGCCCGCTCCCGCGCCGCCGTCGCGGTCAGCGTGTGGAGCGCCAGCCCCACCCCGCTCATCGCGTTGCCCAGCACCATGCCCAGCATCGGGATGGCGTAGCGGGCGTCCCACCAGGGGTCGGGCCGCACCGCGGTGGTCAGGCCGAGCAGCAGGACGATCGCCGCCGCCGCTCCCATCGCCCCGGTGCCGATGCCGTAGGACCACCAGCCGGCCAGCCGCCGCTCCTGCCGGGCCATCGTCTCCTGGCCGGCGAACAGCAGCATGACCAGCGCCGCCCCCAGGGTCAGCCAGGGCGACTCCAGGGCGAACAGCCGGGTCAGCACCAGCCCGACCAGCGACAGCTGCACGACCATCCGCAGCGCCGCCACCAGCAGCGGCCGCGCCAGCCCCAGCTCCAGCGCCATGGACAGGCCGCCGTTGACCAGCAGAAGCAGCCCGGCCACGGCGAGATCGGTGTAATGCAGGGTCACCAGCATCGCCCTAGCCCTCCGTCACCACACCGTCCGCCACATGCAGATGCCGCCGGGCCAGGCGAACGGCCTGCTGCGGCGCGTGGGTGACGATCAGCACCCCGGCCCCGCGGGCCAGTTCGGCGCGCAGCAACGCCTCCACCCGCTCCGTCGCCTCGGCGTCCAGCGGGCCGGTCGGCTCGTCGAGCAGAAGCACCTCCGGCGCCTGGACCAGCGCGCGGACCAGCGCCAGCCGCTGCCGCTCCCCCGTGGACAGGCGGGCGACCGGCCAGCCCATCACCTCCCCCGGCAGGCCCAGCGCCGCGGCGAGCGCGGCGGCGCGGTCCGGCTGCGCGAAATGGGCGCCCACCCGATCCTCCCACCAACCCGACTCGGCGGCGACGTAGGTCACCCGTCGGCGCCAGAGCGGAGCGGGCATGTCCTCCCGACGATCGCCGTTCAGCAGCACCTCGCCGGTCGACGGGTCGAGGTCGGCCAGGGCGCGCAGGAGCACGGACTTCCCCGATCCGGACTTCCCCTGAACGGCGACGCACTCCCCGGCTTCCAACCGGAAGGTGGCGGGCTTGAGCACGGCGGTGGACAGGTTGCGGACGCTCAGCATCAAGGGTTACCGCGACTATTCCGGACTGTGGAAAGGGAGATTAGCAGCCATTCACGGCGGAGTCCTTGCACGGCGCGTCCTGGGGGCTATGGTACGCCCCACCGCTCATTCCGGCCTGAACCGAGACCATGACCGACGCCTCCAACGACCACGCCGTCTTCACCCACCGCGAGATCATGCGGGTGTTCAGCGGGGTGGCGCTCGCCATGCTGATGGCGGCGATGGACCAGACCATCGTCGCGACGGCCCTGCCGACCATGGCCCACGACCTGGGAAGCCTGGAGAACCTGCCCTGGGTGGTCACCGCCTACCTGCTGGCCTCGACCTCGACCACCCCGATCTACGGCAAGCTGAGCGACCTCTACGGGCGCAAGCGGGTGCTGCAGGTGGCGATCTTCCTGTTCCTGGTCGGGTCGGTGCTGTGCGCGCTGGCCCAGAGCATGGCGCAGCTGATCCTGTTCCGCGGCATCCAGGGTCTGGGCGGCGGCGGCCTGATGGCGCTGGCCTTCACCATCATCGGCGATGTGGTGGCCCCGCGCGAGCGCGGACGCTACCAGGGCTACATCGGCGGCATCTTCGCCCTGTCCAGCGTGGCCGGGCCTCTGCTGGGCGGGATTTTCACGGAACGGCTGAGCTGGCACTGGATCTTCCTCATCAACCTGCCGCTGGGGGCGGCGGCGCTGCTGATGACCAGCCGGGCGCTCGACCGTCTGCCGGCGGGCCGGGCGAAGCCGACCATCGACTATCTGGGGGCGGCGCTGCTGATGGGCACGGTGACCTCCCTGCTGTTCGTGGTGTCGCGGGCCGGCGTCGCCCTGCCCTGGACCTCCCCGACGATCCTCGGCCTGTGCGTCCTGGGCCTCGCCATGCTCGCGGTCTTCCTGTGGCACGAGCGGCGGGTCGAGGAGCCGATCCTGCCGCTGCATCTGTTCCGCGAGCCGGTGGTGGCGGTCGCCAACCCGGTGGTCGCGGTGTCGGCCATGGTGCTGTTCGCCGGCATCGTCTATCTGCCGCTGCGCTCGCAGCTCGTCGCCGGGACCAGCGCCACGACGTCGGGCTTCCTGCTGCTGCCGATGGTGCTGGGCATGGTGCTGGGCGCCGGCGGCGGCGGGCGGCTGATCTCCAAGTCGGGCCGCTACAAGGTCTTCCCGCTGGCCGGGCTGGCGCTGGCGGCGGTGATGTATCTGGCGCTCGGCCTGTCGCCGACGGTGTCGGAGAGCGGGCTGTGGTCCACGCTGATCCTGGTGCCGCTGGGCATCGGGCTGGGGCTGGTCATGCCGGTGATGACGGTGGCCGTGCAGAACGCGGTGGACCGCCGCGACCTGGGTGCGGCCACGGCGTCGGTCGGCTTCTTCCGCTCGCTCGGCGGGTCGATCGGGGTGGCGGTGTTCGGCGCGGTCTTCGCCGCCGACGTCGAGGCCCGGCTGAACGCCGCCGGGCTGCCGGGCATCAGCGGGCGCGAGGTGATGGAGCGCGGCCCGTCCGCCCTGTCCAATCTGGCCCCCGCCGCCCGCTCCACCGCCCAGTCGGTGTTCGAGCACGGCTTCTCCACGCTGTTCCTGCTGGCCGCCGGGCTGGCGGTGGTGTCCTTCGCGCTGACCCTGTTCCTGAAGGAGCTTCCCCTGCGCTCCGCCGCCGACGCCAGCAAGGCCGGGGCGGAAATCGCCTAAGACCGGGCCCCACACAGCGAATTTTCATTCGCTTTCGATGCACACGGCCCCATTTGCCGGCTCTCAGCGGATGCCGATGGCATCCGCCTGCCGCCAGCGGGAACGATGTTCCCGCGAGAGGCGGGCTTCGGCCGCATGTGCGGCCGGGTCCGCCGTCGCGGTCCAAAGTGGATTGCAATCCGCTTTAAGCCTTGTCTTCGCTGGGGAAGTGCCGCCCCTCCCCGAGCTTGTCCTCGATGTAGAGCATGTTGACGAGCACCAGCATCACCACCGCGAAGGGCGTGGCCAGAAACATGCCCATCAGCCCGAACAGCACGCCCCCCGCCGCGATGGCCGCGATGGTGATGACCGGGGGCAGGTCCACCACCTTCTTCTGCATCAGCGGCATGACGACGTTCCCCTCGACCTGCTGGATCGCCAGGTAGAGCAGAGCCACCCAAAGCGCGTCCTGCGGCGATTGGGCGAAGCCGATGAGGATCGCCGGGACCGCCGCCAGGAAGGGACCGATCAGCGGCACGAACTCCAGGAGGGCCGCCAGCAGGCCCAGCGCGGGGGCGCTCGGGATGCCCAGCAGAAACAGGCCCGCGGTGGTCAGAACGCCGACGATGGCCATGGCCGAAAGTTGCCCGATCAGCCACTTCCACAGCGAATCCCCCATGACGTCGAGCACCTCCCGCGCCCGCTCATGGCCGCGCGGCGGCACCAGCAGGATGACGCCGCGCTGATAGACGCCGGGCGATGCCGCGAGATAGATGGCCGTGAACATCACCACCACCAGATCGCCCAGGAAGAACATCACGCTGGAGGCGACCGTCTGCAACCGGCTCAGCCAGGAGGAGGCGTTCTGCCCCTGCTGCGCGATCTGGTCGCGCAGGGAGCCGGGAAGCTGCTGGACCGCGCCGGAAATCTGTTGGGAGAGCTGGTCGAACTGGCTCACCACCGACTGGCCCATCAGCACGCCGCCGCCGATCAGCAGCACCGCCAGAAGCAGCAGAACGACGCCGAGCGCCCAGCCCTGCGGCAGCCCGGTGAAGCGGCGCACCAAGCCGGCGACGCGCTGGAACAGGATCGCCAGAAGCACGCCGGCGAAGACCAGCAGCAGCGCGTCCGCCACCTGCCAGGCCAGGAACAGCGTCCCCAGCACGCCGGCGGCGATCAGCATCTTCCAGGTGAACAGCTTCAGTTCGGTCGCGGTGTTCCGCCCGGCGGTTGCCGGCTCCCCGACCTGCATGGGGGCCTGTCTGGTTGCGTCCATCGTCTCTTCCCGCCGTGTTGCCACCGGCATGCCGGTCCGATGGACAAACGCCGCCCGCAGGAAAGTGTTGCACCGTCAGCCGGCTAGCACCTTCGTGCTAATACACTTATCCGAATGCGCGCGGACGGTTGGCGCCCCATATCATGTCTGACGCCAAGGAGTCATTCTCGCTGATGTCACCTCAGAAGCCCGCCGGAAACGGCGGGCTCTTTTCTTGCGGGGATTCTCAACCGGCGTCCGGCGGGAAGACGATGCCGACCTTCAGGCCCGGCTCGTTGTCCTCCAGCCGCAGCGACGCGTCGTGCAGCCGCGCCACCGCCTCCACGAGGCTGAGGCCCAGCCCGTTCCCCGGCGAGGCCCGCGCGGCGTCCAGCCGGACGAAGCGCTCCAGCACCTTCTCCCGCATCTCCGGCGGGATGCCGGGGCCGTTGTCGGCCACGGTGACGCGGGCGGACTGGCCCGGCCCGGCGCCCTCCAGCAGCAGGGCGATGCGCCCGCCCTCCGGCGTGTACTTGATGGCGTTGTCGAGCAGGTTCGACACCGCCTGGGCCAGCAGCTGCTCGTTGCCGCGCACGGTCGGCTCCGCCCGGATGTCGGTGACCAGGGACAGGCCCTTCTCCTCCGCCACCGGCTCGTAGAGGTCCGCGGCCAGCCGGACCACGTCGGCCAGCCGCACCGGTTCCAGCGCCTTGCGGTTGGCGCCGGATTCGGCCTCGGCGATGGACAGCAGCGCGGTGAAGGTGGCGAGCAGCCGGTCGGCTTCCAGGATGGTGTCCTGCAGCACGGCGCGGTAGACCTCCGGGTCGTCGGTCTCGCGGATCAGCGCCAGTTCGACGCGGGCGCGCAGGCGCGACAGCGGCGTGCGCAGATCGTGGGCCACGCTCTCGGTCACCTGCCGCATGCCGGTCATCAGACGCTCGATCTGGTCCAGCATGGCGTTCAGGTTGCCGGCCAGCCGGTCGATCTCGTCGCCGCCGCCGCCGCGCGGGACGCGGCCCGACAGGTCGCCGGCCATGATGCGGTGGGTGGTGCGGTTGATCGCCTCGATCCGGTGCATGGCGCCGCGCGCCAGCAGCAGCCCGCCGCCCAGCCCCAGCACCACCGTCACCAGGAAGACCCAGCGCAGCGACACGACCATGCGCCCGCGGAGCTGGTCCAGCTCGCTCATGTCGCGGCCCACCAGCAGCCGGAACTGGCCGGGCAGGATGAAGCTGACCGCCATCGCGGTGGAAGGCCGGTTGTTCACACCGCCATAGTCGGAAATCTTGAAATGGGTCCAGCCGCCCGGTCCCGCCGTGGCGTCGGGCCAGCCCGACAGGTTGCCGGCCAGAATGACGCCGCCGGGCGTGGTCAGCAGATAGATGGAGTTGGTGTGCGAATAGCCGCTGCGCTCGCGCACGGAGTCGACCAGCCCGCGCAGGCCGGCGCTGCGGTACTGGTCCTGAAGCCCGGCGACCTCCAGCGCGATGGTGGCGCCGATCTCCTCCTCCAGGAAGCCCGCGGTGGAGCGGTAGACGACCCCCAGGATCACCCCGACCGAAATGATGAACAGGCCCAGATACAGCAGGGCCAGCCGGAACGGCGTCGTGCGCAGAAGGCGCAGGGTGGGAATGGCGGCCTTCACGCGCCCCGGCCCGCCACTGCGGCCGCCGCCATCATTGCGGCACCATCATCGCGGCGCCGTCATTGCGGCGCCCGCAGGCTGTAGCCGGCGCCGCGCACCGTGTGGATCAGCGGCGTCGGGAAATCCTTGTCGATCTTCTGGCGCAGGCGGGCGATGTGCACGTCGATGACGTTGGTCTGCGGATCGAAGTGATAGTCCCACACATTCTCCAGCATCATGGTGCGCGTCACCACGCTGCCGGCGTTGCGCATCAGATACTCCAGCAGGGCGAATTCCCGCGGCAGCAGGTCGATGGACTTGCCGGCCCGCCGGACGGTGCGCGACAGCAGGTCCAGCTCCAGGTCGGCGACCACCAGACGGGTCTGCGGCTGGGCGGCGCTGCGGCGGCGCACCAGCACCTCGATCCGGGCAAGCAGCTCGGAGAAGGCGAAGGGCTTGGTCAGGTAGTCGTCGCCGCCGGCCTTGAGCCCCTTCACCCGGTCGTCGACGCTTCCGAGCGCGGAGAGGAACAGCACCGGCGTGTCGTTGCCGGTGGCGCGCAGGATCTCGACCAGCGACAGCCCGTCGCGGCCCGGCAGCATGCGGTCCACGATCATGACGTCGTAATGCTCGGAGCCGGCCAGGAACAGCCCCTCCTTGCCGTCGTTGGCGGCGTCCACGACATGCCCGGCCTCCTTCAGCCCCTTGGCCAGATAGGAGGCGGCTTGCTGGTCGTCTTCGATGACGAGGACTTTCATGAGCATGAGTCTACCGCATCCTTCCGCGAGTCCAAAGGTGAATGCCCTCGCCCCTCCGGGGAGGGGAAAGGGCCAAACGACAGGAAGGTGGAGGACATCCGCGCGGCGGGGGCGCGCACCACGGACATCCTCCACCCCATCACACCGGCCCCCGATCATCTGAGGGACAGAGGATCGCCGGTGTGTTCCGGCGTCACGCTTTGCCGAGCTTCAGCGGGACGAAGCTCTCGTTGCCGCCGCGGTTGACGAGCAGCAGGACCGCCTTGCGGCCATCCTTCTCGGCCTCGTGCAGGCTCTTGGTCACCTCCGCGGGGGAGGTCACGGCGTGGTCGCCGACCTTGACGATCACGTCGCCCGGACGGACGGGCAGATCACCGGCCTGCGGCGACACCGCGGTGACGATCACGCCCTTGACGCCCTCGCCCAGGCCGAGACGGCTGCGGGCCGCACCGTCCAGCGGGGCCAGCTTCAGCCCCTTGACGGTCTCCACCGCGCTCTCGGCGGCGGGGCCGGCCCCCTCCGCGGCGGCCATGCGCTGCTCGGCGGGCAGCGGCGCGATGTGGGCGGTCAGGGTCGTCTCCTTGCCCTTGCGGACCACGGTCATGTCCACCGTGTCGCCGGCCTTGGTGTCGGCCACCCGGCGGGTCAGGTCGCGCAGCGTGTTCACCGGCTTGCCGCCATAGGCCAGGATCACGTCGCCCTGGCGCACGCCGGCCTTGGCGGCGGGGCTGTCCGGGGTCACCTCGGCGACCAGGGCGCCCTTGGTCTGGGACAGGCCGACCGACTCGGCGATCTCCGGCGAGATCTCCTGGATCTTCACGCCCAGCCAGCCGCGCTCGACGTGGCCGTTCTCCTTCAACTGGGCGACGACCTGCTTGGCGATGTTGGACGGGATGGCGAAGCCGATGCCGACCGAGCCGCCGTTGGGCGAGTAGATCGCGGTGTTGATGCCGATCACCCGGCCGTCCAGGGTGAAGGTCGGGCCGCCCGAATTGCCGCGGTTGATGGCGGCGTCAAGCTGGAGATAGTCGTCGTAGGGGCCGCTGTGGATGTCGCGGCCGCGGGCCGAGATGATGCCCTTGGTCACCGTTCCGCCCAGCCCGAAGGGGTTGCCGACGGCCATCACCCAGTCGCCGACGCGGGCGGCGTCGCTGTCGCCCCAGTCCAGAGCGGGCAGCGCCTTGTCGGACTTCACCTTCAGCAGCGCGATGTCGGTCTTGGCGTCGCGCCCGACCAGCGTGGCGGGCAACTCCGTCCCGTCCTGGAGCGTGACCTTGATCTCGTCGGCGCCGTCGATGACGTGGTTGTTGGTCACCACATAGCCGGCCGCGTCGATGATGAAGCCGGAGCCGAGCGAGCCGACCTTGCCGCGCGGCTGGCCCTCGGACTCGTCGTCCGAGCCGCCGCCCGGTCCGCCGTTCTGGCCGAACTGGTCCTGGAACTGGCGGAAGAACTCCTCGAAGGGCGATCCCGGCGGGAAGCCCGGCATGCGCGGGTTGCCGCGCTCGGCCTTGGCCTGCTGGGTGGTCGACACGTTCACCACGGCGGGCGACACCTTGGCGGCGAGATCGGCGAAGCTGCCCGGCGCGTTCTGCGCAAGGACGCTTTCGGCGGACGCGGTGGACGCGGCGGTGGCGTGGTTGGCGATCAGGAACGGACCGGTCAGCACCGTGGTGCCGAGGAGGACGGCGGCGATGGTACGCCGCACCCGGCTCGACCGCGGGGCGCGTTCGGCGTTGGCGGGGGTGGACATCGGTTGCTCTCCGTGACTGGCATGCGTTGTTCGTTGCCCACAAAGTAGCGGGCACCGAGTCACGGGGGGCTTGCAGGCGGATTAAAAGTTTTTCAGGGAGGGAATATAACTGCGCGCCGCCTACAGGGCCGATCCGGCCATGCGCAGACGGATGTTGGCGGCCTGCTGGCGGACGCGGTCGAGGTGCGGGTTGATCGCCAGCGCCGCGTCGAAGGCGCGCAGGGCGCCCGCCGGCTGGTCGATGGCGAGGTAGACGAGGCCCAGTCCGGCCAGCGCCCCGAAATGCCGCGGCTCCAGCGCCAGCACCCGGCGGATGTCGCGCACCGCGGCGTCGTAATCGCCCAGCATGTATTCGGCGTTGGCCCGCTTGTTCCAACCCTCGGCGTAGGCCGGATCGGCGGCGACCACCTGATCGAAGGCGGCCAGCGCGTCGCCGTAGCGGTCGGCGTTCAGGCTCTGCACGCCATGATGCATCAGCACGATGAGATCGTCGTTGGGATGCTCCAGCCAGACGTCCCAGATGCGGTCCTCGACCGCCTCCGCCGCGACCGCGTCGCCGGCGGTCTGCAGATCCTGGAACAAGCCACCGAGTCGCGCATCCTCCTGCCCTGCCCAGGCCCGCGAACCGGGGCCGGAAGCGCCGAGGAGCAGAAGGGCCAGGAAGGCCACGGGCAAGAAGATTCGCTGGGTCATTCCCAAAAACTGGGATGCGTCACTTGCCAGCAACACTGATCCGAAAGTGGTATCGCCGCAAGAAGAATCCCCCATCCCGCCGGGGTGGTCCCGGCAAAGTTCCCGCCGGACAAAGAAAAAGGGCCGGCGAATCGCTTCGCCGGCCCCTTCCCCTGACAGCGTCAGCCCGTTATCAGGCGGCCTTGTTGCTGCGGCCCGCCACGATCTCGTCGGTGACGTTGCGCGGCACCGGCTCGTAGTGGCTGAACTCCATCGAGTAGGACGCGCGACCCGAGGTCATGCCGCGGAGCTGGCCGATGTAGCCGAACATCTCGTTCAGCGGCACGTGGGCCTCGACCGCGATGTTGGTGCCACGCTCGAGCTGGCCCAGCACCGTGCCGCGACGGCGGTTCACGTCGCCGATGACGTCGCCCAGGTAATCGTCCGGGGTGACGACCTCGACCTTCATGACCGGCTCGAGCAGGATCGGACCGGCCTGCTTGAGGGCCTCACGGAAGCAGGCCTTGGCGGCGATTTCGAACGTCAGGGCGTTCGAGTCGACGTCGTGGTACTTGCCGTCCACCAGGCGGGCGCGGAAGTCCACAGTCGGATAGGAGGCGAGCACGCCCTCTTCCTTCTGCATTTCCAGGCCCTTCGCGACCGACGGGACGTATTCGCGCGGCACCGTGCCACCGACCGTCTCGTCCTTGAACACGAAGCCCTCGCCACGCTCCAGCGGCTCGAAGACGATCTTGACTTCGGCGAACTGGCCCGAACCGCCGGTCTGCTTCTTGTGGGTGTAGGTGTACTCGACCGGCTTGGTGATCGTCTCGCGGTAGGCGACCTGGGGCTTGCCCATGTTGCCTTCCACGCCGAACTCCGTGCGCAGACGGTCCAGCGTCACTTCCAGGTGCAGCTCGCCCATGCCGCGCAGGATGGTCTGGCCGGTTTCACGATCGGTCTCCAGACGCAGCGACGGGTCCGCGCGAACCATCTTGCCCAGCGCGATGGAGAACTTCTCCTGCTCGCCCTTGGTCTTCGGCTCGACCGACACGCTGATGACGGGGTCGGGGAAGCGCATGCGCTCCAGGATCACCGGCGCCGAGGCGTCGCAGAGCGTGTCACCGGTGTCCGTCTCCTGCAGGGAGACGAGCGCGATGATGTCGCCGGCGCGGGCTTCCTCGATCGGGTTGGCCTGGGCGGCGAACATCTCGACCATGCGGCCGATCTTCTCGCGCTTGCCGCGGGTGGTGTTCAGGACCGACATGCCCTTGGTCAGCACGCCCGAATAGACGCGGACGAAGGTCAGCGAGCCGTAGGTGTCGTTGATCACCTTGAAGGCCAGCGCGGCGAAGGGCGCATCGTCGGAGCTGAGACGCTCGCCGTTCGGGTTGCCGTCCTCGTCCACCGTCTTGATGGCCTCGACGTCGGTCGGGGCCGGCAGCAGGTCGACGACCGCGTCCAGAACCTGGCAGACGCCCTTGTTCTTGTACGACGAGCCGCAGAGGACCGGGGTGAAGGTGCTGGTGATGGTGCCCTTGCGCAGGCAGGCGCGCAGCACCTCGGCCGACGGCTCCTCGCCCGACTCCAGGTAGGCTTCCATCGCCGCGTCGTCCATCTCGAGCGCGGTGTCGACCAGCTCGGCGCGCAGGGCCGGGATGCTGGCGATGTTGTCGAGGTCTTCCTTGACGGTCAGGTTGAGCTTGCTGGCGAGATCGTCGGTGATCTCCCAGACTTCCCACTTGGCGTCCTTGTCGTCCGAGAACCAGACATACGCCTTCATCTCGATCAGGTCGACCATGCCGCGGAAGTTGTCTTCCGAACCCAGCGGAACCTGGATGCAGACCGGGCGGGCGTTCAGGCGGCTCTTGATCATGCCGACGCAACGCTGGAAGTTCGCACCCGAACGATCCATCTTGTTGACGTAGCAGATGCGCGGAACGTTGTAGTTGTCCGCGAGGCGCCAGTTGGTCTCGGACTGCGGCTCAACGCCGGCCACGCCGTCGAACACGACGACCGCGCCGTCGAGCACGCGGAGCGAGCGGTTCACCTCGATGGTGAAGTCCACGTGGCCCGGGGTGTCGATGACGTTGATCTTCTTGTTGCGCCAGAAGGCCGAGACGGCAGCCGACTGAATCGTGATGCCGCGCTTCTGCTCCTGCTCCATGTAGTCGGTCGTGGTCGAGGACTTCAGGTCCTTCGTCTCGTGCACGTCGATGATCGTGTGCTTACGACCGGTGTAGTAGAGGATGCGCTCGGTGGTCGTCGTCTTGCCGGCATCGACGTGGGCGATGATGCCGATGTTCCGGATGTCAGAAAGAGGCGTTTGGCGCGGCATGTTGCGAATCCATTACTGTAACGCAGCTATCGAAGCGCAACGACGGTCGTCCGCTCCGGCGGCAGAGGTTGGTCGGGGTTTTACGGATGATCTGTTAAGGCGTGATTAACGTTCTGTAAATCCGGAAGGTCAAGCCTTCCGGATTTTTTCGAAGCACGCGGCCCTCACAGTCTGGTGGGCCACGCCGGCAAACCCCAACCGAGGGAGCCGGGTCGCCCCGTCACGCAGCTTATTTGGCCGCGGTCACCTGAATTTCAACGAGATACTCCGGCGCGGCGAGCTTCGCTTCCACGGTGGCGCGGGCGGGCGGGTTGGCCGTGTCGACCCAGGCTTCCCAAGCCTTGTTCATCGCGCCGAAGCCAGCCATGTCCGTCAGATAGATGGTGGCGGACAGCAGCTTGCTCTTGTCGGAGCCGCCCTCGGCCAGCAGGGCGTCGATCTGGCCCAGGATCTGGCGGGTCTGCGTCTCCACGTCCGGAGTCGGATCGTTGGCCACCTGGCCGGCCAGATAGACCGTGTCCTTGTGGATGACCATCTGGCTCATGCGCGGTCCGGAATGGAAGCGCTGGATCGACATCGGTACGGCTCCGGTTACGGGGTCTTGAACGCGCGTACGTCTATGCGATTCACGCCCAAGGGCCTAGCAAAAAATGAGGCGCCACCGCTCAAAGCTGCCCCGCGCCCGTGCATCACCGCAAAGAAGGCGTATTTCCCTCCACCGCGGCCACGAAAGCGGCGCTCGGCACGGCGATGTTGCGCGGGTTGGGGCCGCTGACCGCGGCGACCGCGATGCCGGCCACCGCCCAGCCCTCCCCCGCCCCGTCCGCGCGCCCATCCCCGCCGGGCGTGCGCACCAGCAGCGCCGCCCCGCTCACCCCGCGCGTGCCGTCGCAGTCGTGGACGAGCAGCGGCCCGCGGTCGGTGTCGTTGATGCCCCGCGCCGCGCAGGCGGTGTCGGCGGTGACGAGGTGCGCCCGGTCCTGGCTGTAGCCGCCGAGCATCAGCGGCGTGCCGGCCTCCGGCGGGACTCGGGCGAGCGGCAGCGGCGGCATCCCCTCCGGCGCGTCGCCGTCCAGCGTCAGCACCGCCCAGTCGCCGACCAGCCCGTCGAGCCGCCGCTCGGTGTCGTAGGGGCCGCCGGTCTCCAGCGCGGCGACGGCGCGGTGCTGCCGGTACTCCCCGCGTTCATAGCCGAACAGGACGTGAAGGGAGGAGGCGGGCAGGAAGCGCTGCGCCCGGTTGATCAGGCAATGGGCGGCGGTGACCACCCGGCGCGGCGCCACCAGCACGCCGGTGCAGCGGGCGCCGAGGTTGCTCTGCACCTTGACGAGGCTGTTCCACGGCGCGTGCGTGGCATCCACCACCACCCGCCGGTCCTTCGCGCCGATCCCCGGCAGCAGCGGGTTTTGCGCCGTCGCCGGGAGGGCCGCGACAAGAAGCGGGGCGGCGAGCAGGATTCCGCTCAGGATGGCCTTCAAGCGTTCTTGATACGTTTTCATGTTCGTCTTACCATGGCGGCCATGGCCACGCTCATCATCACGGAAAAATCCAGTCAGGCAAAGGACCTGCGCGCCGCGCTGGGGGATCGCTACGGGCGCATCCTGCCGGCCGAGGGGCATCTGCTGCGGCTGGCCGAACCGGACGAGGTCAACCCGGACTGGAAGCGCTGGTCGCCCACCCTGCTGAAGCCGGACGGACTCTACCCGACGCGACCGGACAGCGGCGGTAACAAAACGGCGAAGCTGGCGGCCATCAAGGCGGCGCTGAAGGGCTGCGACCAAGTCATCCTCGCCACCGACTGCGACCGCGAGGGGCAGCTGATCGGGCAGGAGATCCTGGAGCATCTGGGCTTCCGCGGGCGGGTGCAGCGCGCCCTGTTCACCGCCCAGGACCCCAAGACGATCCGCGACGCCTTCGCCAGGCTGAAGCCGAACACCGAGCTTCGCCCGCTCTACGAGGCGGCGGTGGCGCGCCAGCAGGCCGACCAGATCTTCAACCTGTCCCTGACCCGCACGGCGACCAAGACGCTGCTGGCGCCGGGGACGCGCGGCGTGATCGGCATCGGGCGGGTGAAGACCCCGACCCTGTCCATCGTCTGCCTGCGCGAGCTGGAAATCCGCAACTTCAAGCCGGAGGACTACTTCGAGGTCGTGGCGACGGCCACCGCCGCGGGCGGCTCCTTCCTGATGCGCCACGCCCCGCCGCCGAAGGATCGCATCAAGGACCGCGCCCGCGCCGAGGCCATCGCCCGCGCCGCCGACGGGCATGGCGGTCCGCTGTCGGTGACGGTGGAGGACCGGCGGCAGGCTCCGCCGAAGCTCTACGACCTGCCCGCTCTGCAGAAGACCTGCGGCCAGCGCTGGGGCTGGACCGCCGACCGCACGCTGGAGGTCGCCCAGGAGCTTTACGACGGCGAGGGCAAGAAGCTCATCACCTACCCGCGCGCCGAGGCGCGCTACCTGTCGGAAAACCAGATCGCCGACGTTCCGGCGATCACCGGGGCGTTGACCCGGCTGCGCGGCTTCGCCCATCTCGACCTGTCCCGCCCGGTGATCCGCCGCGGCAAGTCCGGCCATTTCTGCGACAAGGCGCTGGAGGGCGTGTCGCACCACGCCATCGTGCCCAACGTCAACGTGCTCGACGATCTGGAAAGCCGGCTCAACCGCCTGACCGACGACGAGAAGCGGCTCTACGCGCTGATCTGCCGCTCCTACCTCGCCGCCGTCATGCCCGACTACGAGTACCGGCAGACCACCGTCCTGATGGACGTGCCGGTCGAGGGCAAGCCGGTGGTCTTCCGGGCGGTCGGGCGCATCCCCCTGAAGCTCGGCTGGAAGGCGGCCTTCGGCTCCGCCGAGACGGACGGCAAGCCCGACGAGAAGGAGGAGGAGCAGGCCCTCCCCCCGCTGGCCAACGGCGAGCCGGCCCGCCTGTCCGAGCCCCGTGTGGAGGCCAAGCGGACCCAGGCGCCGCCGCGCTACAACGAGGGCACGCTGGTCGACGCCATGCAGAACGCCTGGCGCTTCGTCGAGGACCCGGCGCTGCGCGACCGGCTGAAGGAAGCCAAGGGCATCGGCACCCCGGCCACCCGCGCCGAGATCATCAAGGGCCTGCGGCGGCAGAACCTGCTGGGCGCCGACGGCAAGTGGCTGGTGCCCACCCCCGCCGGGCTGCAGCTGTTCGAGACTCTGCGCGGCGCCGCCCCCACGCTGGTCGATCCCGGCACCACCGCCCTGTGGGAGATGCGGCTGGACGAGGTGGTCGTCGGGCGCGCCGATTTCCGCAGCGTCATCGACGGCATCGCCGACGAGGCCGGGCGGCTGATCGGCGTGCTGGTCGGCAACCGTGGGCCGGCGGTGGATCTCGGGGTGCGCGGCGGCCCGATCCGTGCCGGACGGGGAGTGGGACGCCGTCGCTCCACCAGCCCGCGCGCCGCGGGAACGACGCCGCGGCCACGCACGCGCAAGGCGGCGGTCGCTGCCGTCGGTGCGGACGGCGAGGCGCCGAAGGCGCCCCGGCGAAGCCGCAAGACGAAGGCTGCGCCAAAGGTCCCGGACTCGATCGCTCCGGTCGCCGACGCCGCCCCGCCGCCGCCCGCCGCATCGTCGAGCGGCGCGCGGCGCAAGGCCCCGACGGACAAGATGGTCGCCTTCGCCCGCAGCCTCGCCGACCGCAAGGGCGTCGAGCTGTCGGACACGGTGCTCCAGGACTTCGATTCCTGCCGCCGGTTCCTGGACCAGCACGCGCGCTGAGCGTCGGATTGCCCCCTCCCCGACCCTCCCCCGCTTCGCGGGAGAGGGAGATTTGTCCCCTCCCCTGCGACAGCGGGGAAGGGTTAGGGAGGGGGCAATACCTCCCACAAACCGCACCAATCCCCCCCGACTGTGGCCCGGGCCACAGCGGCGGGGGCGGCGTCCGCCTACCCTCTCCTCCACGGACATCGAGCCACACACGGCCCCACACCCCGGAGGAGACCCAGCCCATGCGCCGCCTGACCCTGATCGCCGTCGCCGCCACCACGCTGCTCGCCGCCCCCCACGCCTTCGCCAACGACCTCAAGACCGGCGGCATGCCGGTCAACCCGATGATGATGCAGCCGGGCTTCGGCAGCCCCTTCGCCGCCGCGCCGTCGCTCTCCAACACCAACGTCGGCGTCGCGACGAACCTCGCGGCGGGGATCGGCAACAAGGCCAAGCAGAACGTCTTCACCATGCAGCAGGGCACGGGCGGGTCGCTGGTGAACACCAACGTCGGCGTCGCCACCAACGTCGCCGCCGGAATCGGCAACAAGGCGAAGCAGAACGTCACCGGCGTCACCTTCGGCTTCGGCAAGGGCGGCCTGCTCGACACCAACGTCGGGGTGACGACCAACGTCGCCGCCGGCATCGGCAACGCCGCCGGGCAGAACCTGTTCGGTCTTAAGGCCCAATAGGTTCAAGGCTCAGTGATCCACCCCATCCGGCGCCGCCGATCCGCCCGGCGGCGCCCCCTTTCCGGACTCCTCATGGGAGGACTGCCGCCATGCTCCGCTTCGCCCTGCCGGTCTTCGGTGCGCTCGCCGCCATCCTGACCCTGGCCGGAACACCGCAGACCGCCGCCGCCGACAACCTCGCTTGCCAGACGGTCAACGGGAAGACGGTGTGCAGCCGCGGTTCGGGCTCGCTGTCGTGCCAGACGGTCAACGACCGGACAACCTGCGTCACCGGGCCGGGCGCGCTGACCTGCGAGACCGTCAACGGCCACACCGCCTGCCGCCGCGGCCCCTCGCAGCCGGACCTGAAACCGATGCCGATGCCGCCGATGCCCCCGCAGGCCGCGCCGATGCCTGACCATCCCTTCGGTAAGAATTTCCCTTTTGAGGAAGAGGCGTAAAGCGCCCCAGCTGTGGTCCGCCTCACAGCGGCTCCCCGCCCGGCCGCCCTAGGATCAGCGCACACCGCCGAACAGAGGAGCCACGCCATGATCCGCATCCGCCGCTTCGCGCCGCTGCTGTCCGGCCTCGCCGCCCTGGCGCTGCTGGGCGGAGCCGCCGCCGCCCAGGATGCCGGCGGCTTCTCCGTCAACCCGCAACTCGGCGCGGCGGTCGGCATGTCTATGGGGATGGGAATGGGGATGCCGCCGCTGCTGCCGCGCCAGCCCGTCTTCGTCAACGCCGCCCGGCGCGGCGCGCCTCCGGGGGCGACGGTGACCAACCCCACCGTCAGCCGGCAGGCCACGCACCAGCAGGCCATCGCGAAGATCCGCGGCGACGCCGGCTTCCTGGGCGGCTTCAACAAGGGTCAGGCGCTGGCCGCCAGCCGCCAGCCGCCGCCGGAGCCCATCGTGCCGAACTTCACCTTCATCGACGCGCCCTTCATCGTGAACAACTTCGACAGCTCGCTGGCCCTGTCCTTCGGCGACAGCAACGTGACGGAACAGTACGTCATCCAGGGCGGCGACGGGTCCGCCGGGGGCGGTGCCGCTGGCGGCAGTGTTTCCGAGCAGGCCGCCGCGCCGGTCTCCCCGGTGCAAACGCCCTCCCCGGTCCAGGCCGCCGCTCCGGTGCAGGCTTCGTCCCCGGCGCCGGTCAAGGCTCCGGCCCCGAAGCCCCAGCCGGGCGTGACCACCGGCAATGGCAGCCCGCCGCCCGACGGCTTCTTCGACCCGATGATGAGCAACTTCGGCCCGCTGCCGCATCTGCCCGCGGCCCTGGCCAGCGGCGGCATCCAGTTCAACAACGTCGGCACCGCCTTCAACGCCGCCATGGGCCAGGGCAACATCGCCTCCCAGCAGATCACCAGCATCCAGGGGAAGAAGGGCAAGCGCTGAGCCCTCTCTCCGGGCACGAAAAAGCCCCCTTGCCGGCGGCAAGGGGGCTGTCTCCATTCAGAGTCGCGCGGTTAGGCGGCGACCGGCTCGTTGGCGGCCTTGGCCGGGGTGGCGGCGGGCTGGACCACGCCCTGCGGGGCGGGCAGCGGCGCCGGGCGCGGGGCGCCGGCGGGCAGCATGTCGCCGATCGCGAGGCCCACGGCCATCAGGTTGGGCACCGCCATCGCGGTCAGCAGGATCGCCCACAGCTCCAGCGACAGGGTGCCCAGCGGGTTGGCGTACCAGGCCGTCACCGCGGAGACCAGCAGCGCACCCGACAGCCAGGCTTCCGGCTTGGCGCAGAAGGCGCCCTGGGTCCGCTTGCCGCCCTTGGCGGTGACGCGGAAGGCGTCGCGCTTGCGGACCACGCCGCGCAGAGCGGCCAGCGCCACCGTGGTGGACAGGGCCATGCCCACGGCGCAGGCCCCGAAGCTCTCCTTCCACGAGTTGCCGGAGGCGTAGCGCGAGGCCAGCAGGCTCGACCCGGCGCGCAGGACCAGGGCGCCCAGCACCGCGGCGGTGGCCTGGACCGGCGGCAGGTGCAGCGGCAGGACCAGCGAGGCGAAGGTCCAGGTGACCGCCGCACCGGCGGCCAGCACGCCCACCGCGTCGGACCACCAGCGCGCCCAGTTGGTCAGGTAGCCGATCTTCTGGCCGACCGTCAGCTCCTTGGCGCCGGGCAGGAACTTCCGCCAGTGGGCGCGCAGGATCTGCGTGGAGCCGAAGACCCAGCGGTCGCGCTGCTTGCGGAACTGCATGAAGTTGTCGGGGGCGAGGCCCTGGCCGAGACGCTCGTCCGTGTAGGCGGCGCGGTAGCCGGCCGACAGGATGCGGATGCCCAGCTCCGTGTCCTCGCAGATGCCCTCTTCCGACCAGCCGCCGACCTGCTCCATGGCGGAGCGGCGCAGCATGATCATCGTGCCGTGGCAGACGAAGGCCTGGGAGGTCAGACCCTCCTGCATGCCGACGTCGAAGAAGGGGCGGTACTCGGCGGTCATGGCGGCCTTCAGCGGCGTCTCATGGCCGTCGCGGTGCTCCTGCGGGGCCTGGACGATGCCGACGCGCGGGTCGGCGAAGGTCGGGGCCAGCTTGTTCAGCCAGTCCGGCTCCACCGTGTAGTCGGCGTCGAGCACGGCGACGATCTCGGCGCGCGGGTCGGTGTGGCGCAGCGCGGCGTTCAGCGCGCCGGCCTTGAAGCCGGAAATCTTTTTGTACCAGTGGAACTTGAACTTCGGGCCCAGCTCGGCGCACAGCTCCTCGACCGGGCGGACCAGCGCCTCGTCCTCGGTGTTGTTGATGAGGACAACGACCTCGTAGTCCGGGTAGTCGACGCGGGCCAGCGAGGTCAGCGTGGCGGCCAGCACGTCCGGCTGCTCGCGGCAGGCGGCGATGTGCACGGACACCATCGGCTTGTGCTCCGGCACCGCGGGAACCCGCGGCAGCAGGGCCGGGGCGCGGCCGGTGAACAGGCGGCGGGCCACTTCGGTCAGGTCGGCGAAGGCCACCGACATCATCAGGGCGCCCAGCAGGAAGGCGGAGCCCCAGGTGGTCGCGGCGCCGAAGGTGAAGTATTCGGCGTAGGCGCCGGCGACGGCCGAGCCGACGCCGAAGCCGACGATGTTGGCGCCCACCGACGCGGCCAGCGCGTAGGTCATGTTGGTGCGGCGGCGGAAGGCGGCGAAGGCCGACAAAGCGAGGCCGAGGGCCAGCGCCACGGCGGCGCCGGCACGGTCGCCCCAGGGGGCCGGGACGTCGCCGGCCAGCGGCCATTTCGGCGCGCGGTCGGCGTCGAGCACGCCCCAGGTCGGGCCCGGCGAGCCTTCGATGCTCGACTTCCACACGCCGTCGAACGCCTCGACCACGTTGTAGTCGATGCCGAGCATCCCCGCCTCGGCGGCGAAGTTGCGGACGACGAAGGCCTGGGCCTGCGGCGTCGGGTAGGCGTCGTGGAAATTCTCGCCGCCCGACGGCCAGCCCACCTCGCCCACGAACAGCGGCTTGCCCGGATGCGCCTTGCGCACGGTGTCCAGCCGGTCGCGGATCCAGGTCAGCGCCTTGTCCACCGGCACGCCTTCCCAGTAGGGCAGGACGTGGACGCCCATGTAGTCGGACGCCGCGATGGTCTCCTTGGCCTTGACGATCTCCGACCACACGTCGGCGGTGCCGACCTTGATGTGCTTCGGCACGCCGGCGCGGACGCGGCGGATGTAGGAGGCCAGCTCCGCGTCGGTCAGTTCGGCGCGCAGCAGCGTCTCGTTGCCGACCACGACGCGCTCGATGCCGCGCACGGTGCGCGACAGCACGATGGCGCGGGCGACCTCGCGCTCGTTGCGGGCCTTGTCGTCGCTCAGCCAGACGCCCAGCGTGACGTCCAGGCCATGCTTGGCCGCGATGGCCGGGACGTCGCCCTGGGAGCCCAGCGTGGAATAGGTGCGCACACCGTCGGCGAAGCCGGCGATGGCGGTCATGTCGCGGTCCAGCTCCACCGCATCGACCACCGGCTGGTGGTTCGGGTCGTAGCTGCGGCCCGAGGGGGAGTAGGAGACGGATTCGATGCGACCCGGCACGGCGTCCACAGGAGTGGGCGCGTTGCGCCAGGACCAGAAGGACGCGTGGCCGGCAGTCACGGCGAGCATCGCCGCGGCCAAGGCCGCAGACCGGATCGAACGCTTCGGGTTGCTCATGTGGGGATTTCGCAAGCCTGGGTAGGATGGGTGGCGGGCGCCACCGGACACACAGACGAACGTGCGCTGCAAAAAACTATTCCCGTGCCCGCGTCGAATTTTTTTCGGGTCGGTGCCCGTATTGCCAAATCGGGAACGGCCGCCGTCCCGCTCCTGTTGGCTTCACCGACCGCAACGACGGGAGACGACGAAATGACCGGCAAAAAGGTCGATGTGACCGCGCTGGAGGAAACGATGGACGAGGTGGTCGAAACCCTCGACCTCGCCGAGCAGGCCGCCGGCTATGTCCGCAAGGAAAGCAGCGACCCCATGGACCAGGCCCGCGCCGCCGCCGTGCAGAAGCAGGCCGAGGCCATGCTCGACGCCGCCGAGCAGGCCGCTTCCGGTGGGGAACGGTCGCAGCGCAGCAACCCCTCCCCCCTGCCGGGGATGCGCCGCCCGCCGCTGGTGAATTGAACGCATTGGAAACTTTGGCCCCCTCCCCGCCCCACCCCGGCTCTGCGGGAGAGGGGGCCCTCCGCGACGCGGCGGCAGTCCCCTCCCCCTCGCAGAGGGGGAGGGTTAGGGAGGGGGCAGAGGTCGCCTATTTTCCTTCGACCGATTTTTGCTCAGCCGACGCCCCACCCGCCATCCGTTTCTGCCCCTCCGGACACAGCTCCAGCAGGACACAGCGCTCGCAGGCCGGGTTCCGGTAGAAGCAGACCCGCTGCCCGTGCAGCATCATCACCTCGTGATGGTCGTAAATCTGCTGGGCCGTCCATTCCGGGGGAAGCCGCGCCTCCAGGACGGTGTGCGACGGGCCGACCGCCACGCTGGGCGGGATCAGCCCGGTCCGCACGGCGACGCGGTGATGGTGGCTGTCCACCGGCAAGGCGGGACGGCGCAGGCTGCTGAAGCTCATCACCGCGGCGCTGGTCTTCGGGCCGACGCCGGGAAGCGCCTGGAGCCAGGCCCGCGCCTCCGGCACCGTCATCTCCGCCAGGAAATCCAGGGAAAGCGCGCCGCGCAGTTCGGTGATCCGCCGGAGGATCGCCTGGATGCGCGGCGCCTTCTGCTCGGGCCACGTCACGCCGGCGATGACCGTCTCGACCTCCGCCGGGTCGGCGTCGCGGACGGCCGCCCAATCCTCCCCCCAGCGCGCCCGCAAGGCGCGGAAGGCCGCGCCGGACGCCGCGTTGCGCGTGCGGTGCGACAGCAGCGAGGACACCAGTTCGCTGAGCGGGTCGAGCGCGCGGAAATAGGCGATCGGACAGCCGAAGATCAGGCAGAGCCGGCGGTGGATCTCCAGCAGCCTCTCGTCGGGCAAAACCGGGGGCGACAGCGCGAAGGACGCCTGCTCGTCGTCGGCCTTGAGACGGCGCTTCACGGGGCCGTCACGCCGCCCGACCGGCCGCCGTCCGGCAGCATCAGCCCCTCGTCCGCCGCCATGGCGCGGGCGCGGGGGTCGGCCTGCACGGCGCGGGCGGTGCTGCGGGCGCGCTCCTGGACGCGGCGGAAGGCGCGGAGCAGGGCCTGGGCTTCCGCCCGCTCCTGCGCGTCGCGCCGCGACTCCGCCGCTTCCGACGCGGCGATCTTGCCGGCAGTGGACCGCTGCGTCTCGCTGTAGCCGAACAGGCCGGGCTCCCAGCGCTTCAGGTTGGCGTAGGCCAGGGCGCGGGCGGTGCCGTCCAACCCCTGCCCGTCCTCCCAGGCGGCGCGGGCGGCGTGCAGTTCGTCGGCCAGCACCCGCTGGGGCGGGCGCGGCGGCGGCGGTGGCGGCTGATGCAGCCGGGTGCGCGCCGCCTTCAGGGCGGCCACGCGGTCCGGATCGTCACGCCAACGGCGGGCGTCCGCGGCGGCGTCGCGCCACGCGCCGATGAGCCGTTCCGGATCGGGTGCGGTGTCCCGCTTCGTCGATGCCATGGCCCTCCCCGTTGCAAGGGAAACGAACGCGATGCTTTCGTCGTCAAGGATCTATGCCATGGCGCCGCAAAGGCCAGACCGGGAAGGGCGGTAATCCCGAGGGTGCGGTCAGTCCGCCGCCCTACCCAGCAGATAGTCGATGTCTCCGCCTTCAAGTGCACTGATGAGACCGGTGCCCTCGATGGTTGCGTCGGACAGGTTTCCTTTGCGCCGTTGCAAGTCGAGGATGCGCTCCTCCACCGTGTCGGCGGCGATCAGCTTGTAAACGAAGACCGGCTTGTCCTGCCCGATTCGGTAGGCGCGGTCGGTCGCCTGGTCCTCGGCCGCCGGGTTCCACCAGGGATCGTAATGGATCACCGTGTCCGCCGCCGTGAGGTTCAGGCCGCGCCCGCCCGCCTTCAGGCTGATGAGGAAGACCGGAACCTCGCGGTTCTGGAAGCGGTTGACCGGCTCCGCGCGGTCCAGCGTGCGCCCGGTCAGCTCCACATAGCCGATCTTCGCGTCCTCCAGCCGCAGCTTGATGAGGTCGAGCATGGAGGTGAACTGCGAGAAGATCAGGATGCGCCGGCCTTCCGGCACCATCTCCAGCACCATGTCGGTCAGCGCGTCGAGCTTGGCGGTCTCCTTCACCTTGCCGGCGGCGGGAATCTTGACCAGACGCGGATCGCAGCAGACCTGACGCAGCTTCAGGAGCGCGTCGATGATGGTGATGGCGTTGCGAGACACGCCGCTGACCGCCAACGCCGCCCGCACCGTCTCGTTCACCGACAGGCGGATGGTCTCGTAGAGGTCGCGCTGCGCCGGCTCCAGGTCGATGCGCACCACCACTTCGGTCTTCGGCGGCAGCTCCTTGGCCACCGCCTCCTTGGTGCGGCGCAGCAGGAAGGGGCGGATGCGCCGCATCAGCTGCTTGGCGCGGGTGCCGTCGGCGCGCTTCTCGATGGGCGTGCGGTAGCGGCGCCCGAACTCCTTGCGGTCGCCGAGCAGGCCGGGCATCAGGAAGGCGAACTGGCTCCACAGCTCGCCCAGATTGTTCTCCACCGGCGTGCCGGACAGGCAAAGCCGGTTGCGGGCGTTCAGCGCGCAGACGGCGCGGGTCGCCTTGCTGTCCGGATTCTTGATGGCCTGCGCCTCGTCGAGGATCAGCAGGTGCCAGTCCCGGCGCTTCAGCACCTCGACGTCGCGGCCGACCACCCCGTAGGTGGTCACCACGATGTGGGCACGGTCGAGCTCGCCCAGTTTCTCGTGACGGTCCAGACCGTGCAGCACGACCACCCGCAGATGCGGCGTGAAGCGCTGCGCCTCGGCCACCCAGTTGGGGACGAGGCTGGTCGGAACGACGACGAGGCAGGGGTCGGTCAGCCGCCCCTCCTTCTCCTCCATGGCGATGTGGGCCAGCGTCTGGGCGGTCTTGCCGAGGCCCATGTCGTCGGCCAGGATGCCAGCGACCCGGTTGGCCCGCAGCCCCTGCATCCAGGCGAGGCCGACGCGCTGGTAGTCGCGCAGCGTCCCCTGGAAGCCCGGCGGCGGGTCCATTTCCGCCGGCAGCTCCTGCTCCTGGATGGTGCGCAAATAGCGGTCGATCTGGCCGGTGTCCTCGGTGCGACGCGCGATCAGGTCGTCGATGTCCAGCAGCCCGTCGGCCTCGGTCAGCGGCACCTTCAGCGTGTCGTCGAGCCGCCGCCCGCTGTCCAGCATGGACTCCAGGACGCTGAGCAGCCGCTCCACCCGCTCCGCCGGCAGGGCCAGCACGTTGCCGTCGTCCAGCACCAGATGGGCGCGCCCTTCGATGACGCGCGTCGCCTCCATGCCGCCGCGCTCGATCAGCGTTGCCAGGATGGGCAGCAGGGCGCGGCGCTCCCCGTCGATCTCCACGCCGACGTCGAGGTCGAACCAGCCGTCGCCGGAATCGCGCACGGCGACCGCCACCTCCTCGTTGGCCTCGACGACGCGGGTGCCGAAGTCGGCGCCGATCTCGACGATCCAGCCGTCCTTGCGCAGGGCCGGCACCTCGGTCGTCAGGAAGGCCGACCAGCGCTCCTCGGCGTCCTTGCCGGTCAGCCAGTGGACGCGGGTGCCGCGGGCGTTCAACTGGCCCTTGGGCGGCTCGATGCGCGCCTGGGCGAAGCCGAAGGCGGCCAGACGGTCCAGCGCGCCCTGCTCCAGCGCCTTGTCGCGGCGGACGAAGACGGCCCCGGCGGGCTCCTCGACGCGGGCGAACTGGCGCTGGTCGTCGGGCTCGATCTCCGAGGGCGAATCCTCCTCGCCGTAATCGAAGGCCAGCCGCAACACGTCGACCAGACCGCCGTCCGGCGACACCACGCGGCCCAGCCGGGCGACGACGCGGGGGTCGCGCTCGACGATGGTGGCGGCGGGGTCCGAGCCCATACGCACGCCGCCGGGCATGGCCGCGGCGAAGGCCGAGGCCGCCGGGAAGTCCGGGCGCTCCGCCGCGGGCCGGGCAGCGGCTGGCCGGGCCGTTGCCGATCGGGCGGCGGCCTTCAGGGGCGCCGCCTTCGCGGAGACGGTCTTCGCAGGGGGCGGAGCGACCGCGGCCTTGGGCTTCGGCACCTCGACGACCTGCAACTCGACGGGGCAGACGGTGCCGGCCTTCGGATCGACGCACCAGTACCCCAGCCCCTTGATCAGCGCGGCGCCGGGCGGCAGGCCGGTCGGGCGCAGCTTGCGCGTCGCCGGATCGCGGAAGGCGCGGATGGTCATTCCCGCCCCCTCCGCCAGCATCGTGCCGCCGCGCCAGCGCAGCCGCCCGCAGCCGAGCAGACGGCGCAGGATGCGGTCCACCACGTCGCCGCGGCTCTTGGCGACCGGCGTGCGCACCACCCCGCCGCCGCCGAGCAGCCGGGCGATGGCGCGGTCCACGTCGCCGTCCAGGCTGCGCGGCGCGCGGGCCAGCACGTCGCGCGGGCTGGCCGGGGTGGACACGTCGTCGCCCTCCCCCGCCCCCTCGACCGCGATCACGGCGGAGACGAACATGGCCGCCTCGTCCTTTCCCGGCTCCAGGGTCCAGCGGACGCTGAGCACCGGATCGGGCGGCGTTGGTGAGGAGGGCGGCGGTTCCGGAAGCGGCGGCGCGGGGGCCGGTTCGGGAGCCGGCCGGACCGCCTGGAGCGTCGGCGGCTCCGCCGCCGGGTGGGCGGCCGGCGGCGCGTCGAACAGGGACATCTGCCGCCCTTCCGGACGGGCGTCCAAGGTCATCAGCGCCGCCGCGGCCATGTGGGCGCAGGTGTTCCGCCCGCAGGTGCAGCTCTTGTCGAAGACCACCCGGCTGCGCCCGCGCACCGGGACGACGGTCACGGACAGGCTCCGTCCGAGGTCGGTCACCGTGGCGGCGATCCGCCCCTCGGCCTCGAGCAGCGTCACCGCCCCGGTCAGGATGAGCGTGCGCCCGCGCTGCAGCGTCTTCGCATCGAAGACGCGCGCCAGATCCTCCTGTGAAAAGGAGACCGTCGCGCTGGCGGTGGCGGCGGCGCGGGGAAGGGAACCGAACAGCGACATGGGCCGGAAGGGATACCGAAAAGCAGAACGGGTCAGGAACGGGGGCGTCGGTATAAGCCCACACCATGCCCCGTCGCAAGCCCGCTCTCAACCCTCAACCCGCACCGCAAGGCAAACATTCCGGTTGCCAAGACCAGGGAAGACCAGTCGTGAAATACGGCCGCATCCGCCAAGCAGAACACCCGCTACAGCCGTTCCAGGAAACTGTTCAGCGGCGGCATCGGGCCGCAGACCGGCGATTCCTCACGAAGCAGATAGGCGAAATGCTTCAGCATCGGTTCGGCGTTGGTGCGGTCGCCGAGCGCGTAGGTGGCGACGCCGAACAGCACGACCAGGGCCAGCACCAGCGGGCTGAGGTTCAGGCGCGACGGGGTCAGCCGGTTGAAGCTTTGCGCGAAGGCCGCCACCGCCAGCCCGCCGAGGATGAGGCCGACCACCACCTCCGTCACCGAATGGTAGCGCAGCAGGATGCGCGACGCCGCGACGCCCGCCACCAGCCCGAGGGCGCCGAGGACCACCACGCCACGCCGCCAGCCGTCCAGCGAACGCGCCGCCATCACCCCGACCGCCCCGTAGACGGCGGCGGCGAGGGCGGCGTGGCCGCTGGGGCTGGTCAGCCGGTCGTCGAACAGGCGGATGCCGCAAGCGTGGCCCAGGATCTTCAGAAGCGCCACCGAGCCCATCAGCATGGCCAGCACAGCCAGCCAGCGCGCCGCCGAGACCGCCGAATGGCGGCGCCACAGCATCACGATCAGGATGCCCGCCACCGGCAGCACGAAGGACGTGCTGCCGAGGAGCGAGATCGCCTTGTTGACGTGCCAGAGGTTCAGATGTCCCACGGTCCTCGCGGCTCCCTTTCCATTCAGCGCATGCGAACGAGCATTCCGTCGCGGTAGTTCCAGGCCGCCGTGCTCTTTCCGTCGGTCGCGGGCAGCGAAACGGTCAGCGTGCGGTCGGCCTGCTCCACCTTCGGCGCGTCGCTGCAGGTCCCGAAGGGCAGCGAGACGGAAGGCTTGGCCCCGCCGAGGTCGAGCACGCGGAAGCGCGCGGCGCATTTGCCGTCCACGCTCTCCTGCAGCAGCACCAGCCAGCGCCCTTCCATGTTGTAGGCGTTCACGAAGGACAGGGTGCGCCCTTCGCGGTCCTCGTAGACGACGCGGTCGTTGACAGTCACCTGGATGACCTTCGGCCCGAGTTCGACCATCTGGACGACCTCGTTGCCGATGGCCGCCGACACCAGGACCGCGGCGCCCGCCCGGTCGTCCGCCGCTTGCGCCATCCCGGCCGCCGCAACCCCGGTCGCCGCGATCGCGGAAAGCGCCATCAGCGAAGCCGCCGGCCCCATGACGGCGCGGCTCAGAAACGTCATGCCCATAGCTGTTCTCAAATGCCCTTCTGGCTGGTCGCTCTCCACGCCAAGGTAAGCCCAACCGCCGCCATTCTGTAGTCCGTCAAAGGGCTGACCTCCCCTTGCCGGAAAAATTTCACGAGCCGGACGATTTTGGTTGCCTTCCGGGCACGGCCCGATTAAAAACCGCGCCACCGCAGACGACGGCCTCGCCGACGCCGCGGCAGAGAGAAGCGCCCGTAGCTCAGCTGGATAGAGCACCAGACTACGAATCTGGGGGTCAGGAGTTCGAATCTCTTCGGGCGCGCCACTCTCCTTCTTCAAAAACACGCATGACGGTTACCAAACGCGGTTGGATCGGCAGATCCGACGGCGTTATTGTCGTTTCCGGCGGTCGCTCGCCCCCGCCGCTGCGGACGCGCCGGATCGAAGGACGCAAGCATGACGCGACCAGGGACGGCCACGCCGCTGGCGGAGGCGGAACTTCCGGCCCTCGCGGCCCTTCTCGCCGCGGAGGGCTTGCCGACCCGGGACATCGCCGTCGCAGGGCGGCGCTTCTGGCGCGTGGACGCCCCTGACGGGCTCCTCGGCTACGGCGGCTTGGAAGTCTATGGGCGCGATGGGCTGCTCCGCTCGGTCGTCGTGCCGCCGGAGCGCCGCCGCAAGGGCGATGGCCATGCCGTCGTGGAGGCGCTCACCCGAGAGGCCCTGGCGCTCGGCCTGGAGCGGCTGTGGCTGCTGACCATCGACGCCGCCGGATTCTTCGAACGCATCGGCTTCAGGCGCGCGGAACGCGGCGACGCGCCGCCGGACATCCGGGCCAGCGCGCAATTCGCGGGTCTGTGCTCCGGCAGCGCCGTCTGCCTGCGTCGCGACCTCACCTCGCCTGCGGCGGGAATGGACAGCACACGAACCATGTGAGGAAATGGTGGGCCCGGCCGGATTCGAACCGACGACAACACCGTTATGAGCGGCGCGTTCTAACCGCTGAACTACAGGCCCCCACCAAGGGATGCCGAATGTGCCCAGAACCGGGAGCTTATGCAACCCCGTTCGATGGAGGGCGCAGCCAAAATAAAGGCGCGCAAAATGAAAAGGGGGACCCGAAGGCCCCCCGCTTTCCATACGACCGCAATCCGTGCGGGCGCTTTCGTCCCTGGAACCCTCAGGTGTCCAGGAAGCTGCGCAGCTTGCGCGACCGCGACGGGTGCTTCAGCTTGCGCAGGGCCTTCGCCTCAATCTGGCGAATGCGCTCGCGCGTCACGTTGAACTGCTGGCCGACCTCTTCCAGCGTGTGGTCGGTGTTCATGCCGATGCCGAAGCGCATGCGCAGCACGCGCTCCTCGCGCGGGGTCAGCGAGGCCAGCACGCGGGTCGTCGTCTCGCGCAGGTTCGCCTGGATGGCGGCGTCGAGCGGCAGGACCGCGTTCTTGTCCTCGATGAAGTCGCCGAGATGCGAATCCTCCTCGTCGCCGATCGGCGTTTCGAGGGAAATCGGCTCCTTGGCGATCTTCAGGACCTTGCGGACCTTCTCCAGCGGCATCATCAGACGCTCCGCCAGCTCCTCCGGGGTCGGCTCGCGGCCGATCTCGTGCAGCATCTGGCGGCTGGTGCGGACCAGCTTGTTGATCGTCTCGATCATGTGGACCGGGATGCGGATGGTCCGCGCCTGGTCGGCGATCGAGCGGGTGATCGCCTGACGGATCCACCACGTCGCGTAGGTCGAGAACTTGTAGCCGCGCCGGTACTCGAACTTGTCCACCGCCTTCATCAGGCCGATGTTGCCCTCCTGGATCAGGTCCAGGAACTGCAGGCCGCGGTTCGTGTACTTCTTCGCGATGGAGATCACGAGGCGCAGGTTGGCCTCGACCATCTCCTTCTTCGCGCGGCTCGCCTCCTTCTCGCCCTTCTGGACGGTGGAGACGATGCGGCGGAACTCGCTGATCGGCAGCTTGGCCTCATCCGAGATGCTCGACACGCCGTCGCGCGTCTTGCGGATGTCGGCCTCGTACTTGTCGTAGAACTTGCCCCAGGTCTTGGGGTTCAGGCCGCGGATGCGCTCCAGCCAGTTCGGGTCGAGTTCGTGCCCGAAATAGTGGTTGAGGAAGTCCTCGCGCTTCACGCGACAGTCGGTCGCCATGCGCAGCAGCTTGCCCTCGAAGCCGGTCAGCTTGCGGTTCAGGGCGTAGAGCTGCTCGACGAGCTGCTCGATGCGCTGGTTGTTCAGGCGCACCGTGTTCATCAGCTCGACCATCTCGGTCTTGAGCTTGTCGTACTTCTTGTCCGACTGCTTGGCCACGTCCTCGCCGCGCTGTATGGCCGCGATGCGGCCCTCGTGCAGCTTGTGCAGCTTGTCGTAGGTGGCCTTGATCTTCTCGAAGGTCTCGATGACCTGCGGCTTCAGCGCGGCTTCCATGGCCGACAGGGACAGGCTGTTCTCGCCGTCCTCGTCGCCCTCCTCCTCGCTTTCGCCCTCGGGGCGCGGCGGACGCTCCTCCTCGGTCTCCTCCGGGGCGGCTTCCACCGTCTCGGCCAGACCTTCGGGGATCTCCTCACCGTCCGGGCCGCCGCCGTAGGTGGCGTCCAGGTCGATGATGTCGCGCAGCAGCATCTTCCCTTCCATGAGGGCGTCGTGCCACTCGAGGATGGCGCGGATGGTCAGCGGCGATTCGCAGATCGCCCCGATCATCATCTCGCGCCCGGCCTCGATGCGCTTGGCGATGGCGATCTCGCCCTCGCGGGACAGCAGCTCGACCGAGCCCATCTCGCGCAGATACATGCGCACGGGGTCGTCGGTGCGGCCGATGTCGTCATCGTCCAGATTGCCGGCGGACCGGCCTTCGCCCTCGCCGTCGGCGTTGGCGTTGCCTTCCGAGTCCTGCTCTTCCGATTCGACGATGTTGATGCCCATCTCGGAGAGCATCGCCATCGTGTCTTCGATCTGCTCGGACGACGACGTATCCTGCGGCAGGGCAGCGTTCAGCTCGTCATAGGTGACGTAGCCACGCTCCTTGCCGCGGGCGATCATCTTCTTGACGGCAAGACCCATGCCGTCCATGAGCGGGCCGTCGCCGGCCTCGTCCCGGGCTTCGGAAACTTCAACGCTGTTCGCAGCTTTCGTGGCCATGCGATCGATGCCCCCGCATTACCCCATTATAAAAAACCATAGCGCGCACCGCAGCGGCCCCCCGCTGTCGATCCGCACCTGCTTAAACCGGTTGTGAACCGTTCCGGACCTTGTCCGGCCAGACCCCTCCGGGTCTCATTCCCTCCGGCCCTTCCCTTCCGCACCATGCCCGGCGGCGATGGCCGCTACGCATCGTCGAGATCCTCGTCATCCGTCATACCCATTCCGGACCTGATGACCTCCTGTTGAAGGGCCACGACCCGCGCGAAGTTCGCCTCGCTGTTGTCACGGGCCAAAGCCGCCTCCGCTTCTCTCAAATCGGCCATCACCTGCCTGTGATGCAGGTGATGCCATGTCGGCCACCACCCCCGTTTCGCGTCCAAGGAGGACGCGTCCGGGCGTGCAAAGCCGGCATGGACATAGGTCGACTCGCTGAGCAGAGAGCGGACAATGGTATCATAGCCGGCGGAAGACAAGTGGCGACAAAGCGATGCGGCGTCAAGTCCCGAGTCGTTATCACGCCGCTCGGCAAGCAATCCAATGACCGCTTGGCGCAATTCCTCCAGTTCCCGGTCGGGAAACGGCAGCATGCCCAGCGATTCCCCCAACTCGTCGAACAAGTCGGGGTGGTTGATGATCACCGCCAGCAGAACGCGCTCCCGCGCGGCGGCGAGATTGCCGGGGTTGCGGCGGCGGTGGCCGGGCGGCGGCGCGGTGCGCAGGCCCGGCAGGCCCGGCGTGTGCCGGCGCGTCGGCTGGCCGAAGCGCCCACCCCCCTGCCCCCCGCCTTGCCACGAGCCGCCCGGAACCCAGGGGCCGCGCTCGTTGCGCCGGCGCGGCGGCGCGAAGGCCTCGTCGACGCGGCGGCGCATCTCCGTGCGGTAGAAGACCTGCACGTCGCGGTCGGCGATCTGCGCGACCCGCGCGTCCAGCGCCGCCTTCACCGCCGCCTTCGATTCGGGCGTGTCGGTGGGCTTGCCCTCGGTCTCCATGCGCCAGACCGCCTCGGACAGCGGAATGGCCTCGCCCAGCACCTCCTGCATGGCGCGGGGTCCGTGCAGGCGGATCACGCTGTCGGGGTCCTCCCCCTCGGGCAGGAAGGCGACGCGGGCGGAATGGCCGGGGGCGAGGTGCGGCAGGATGCGCTCCACCGCCCGCCACGCCGCCCGCCGCCCGGCGTTGTCGCCGTCGAAGCAGAGGAAGGGCACTTTCTCCGCGTCGGGGATCAGCTTCCACAACTCCTGGACCTGCATCTCGGTCAGGGCGGTGCCGAGCGGCGCGACCGCGCCCTCGAACCCGGCGCGGACCAGCGCGATGACGTCCATGTAGCCTTCGGCGACGATCACCGGCTTGCCGTCCGCCGCGGCCTGCCGCGCCCGCGACAGGCCATACAACAGAGTGCCCTTGTGGAACAGCGGCGTGTCGGCGGTGTTGACGTATTTCGGGCCGTCGCCCTCCAGGATGCGCCCGCCGAAGGCGACCACCCGGCCGCGCCGGTCGGTCACCGGAAAGATCACCCGGTTGCGGAAGAAGCTGTAGGGCGTGCGCCCGTCGTCCGGCCGCTTCAGCAGGCCGGCGGTCACCATGTCCTCTTCCGAGAAGCCCTGCTTCAGAAGCTGGCTGCGCAGCGCGCCGGAATCGCCGGGGGCGAAGCCCAGGCGGAAGCGCGCCATGCCCTCGGTGTCCAGGCCCCGGCGCTGGAAATACTCCAGCCCGGCGCGCCCCGCGGGGGCGTAGAGCTGCTGTTCGAACCAGCGGGCGGCCTGCTCCACCAGGTCGTGCAGCGTCTTGCGCCGCTCGTAGCGCTGCTTGTCCTCCTCGGTGGCGCGGGGGACCGGCATCCCCGCCTCGCCGGCCAGCGCTTCCACCGCCTCCGGAAAGGCGAGGTTGTCGTGGCGCATGACGAAGCCAATGATGTCGCCGTGCGCCCCGCAGCCGAAGCAGTGGAAGAAGCCCTTCTGGTCGTTGACGTAGAAGGAGGGCGACTTCTCGTTGTGGAAGGGGCACGGCGCCTTGTACTCGCGGCCGGCGCGGATCAGGCGCAGGCGCTTGCCCACCACGTCCGACAAAGCGAGACGGGTGCGCAGCTCTTCCAGGAATTGAGGCGGGAAGGCCATGGGCGGGCGGCCCCCGTTCTAGATCGGAAACCGCACCGTCAGCAGGCCGAAAGCTGCTGCTTCACGGTGCCGCTGACCTTGGCGAAGTCCATCTGGCCGGCGTAGCGGGTCTTCAGCTCCGCCATCACCTTGCCCATGTCCTTGATGCAGGTGGCGCCGATCTCCTCCACCACCGTCCTGACGGCGGCGGCCACCTCCTCCTCCGACATCTGCTTGGGCAGGAAGCCCTCGATGACGGTGATCTCCTCGCGCTCCTGCTCGGCCAGCTCCAGGCGGCCGCCCTGCTCGTACAGCTTGATCGACTCGCCGCGCTGCTTGATCATCGTCTGCAGCATGGAAAGGATCTCCGCCTCGTCGATGCCGTCGGTGACGCCGCGCGTGCGCGCCGCGATGTCCCGGTCCTTCAGCGCGGCCAGGATCAGGCGCACGGTCGAGACGGCGCGCTGGTTCTTGGCGAGCATCGCCTGCTTCAAGGCCTCGTTCAGGCGCGTGCGCAGCATTGCGTGTGTCCTTGTATCGTCTGTGGTGTTCGCCGGGTCGCAGCGATCGTCGTAGCGATCAACGGCCGTCCGGCAGCGTCCGTGCCGCCCCGGTCCTCCGCTGGATCGCGCGGGGATGGCGCGGGAGACGCGGCGCGAACCGGTAATATTCCTAAATTTGCTCCGGATTGCCACGTCAATTCCGAAGGGCCGCCTCCCACCCCCCGACGGCGCGTTCCGCAGCCCCTCCAACGGCCAAGCCCCACCGGTGAAGCACGGCGATTATGCAAACGCGCCGCTGGAAATCGGGGTACCAATCGTCATATACGGTTGACCGGCTCACCCGTCCCGACTAATCGATCCAGGCTCAGACACCCGAACCGCAAGGAACCGGGATGGCGGGGCACGGACCGACGACGACGCGTGCGCCCAGCGGGACGGGACGCGGCGCCGACGTTCCGCGATGCAGGAATTTGTGGCCCGCGGCGGCTCTTGATAAGGTCTGAAGGATGGCTCAATCGACTCTCCCGGCGGGCGATGCCGGCGCTTACACCGGTGTCCTGGTTCTGGCCGACGGCACCGTCTTCAAGGGCCGAGGCATCGGTGCGGTGGGGGATTCGGTGGGCGAGGTGTGCTTCAACACCTCGATGACCGGCTATCAGGAAATCCTGACCGACCCCAGCTACGCCGGGCAGATCATCACCTTCACCTTCCCCCACATCGGCAACACCGGCGCCAACCCGGAGGACATCGAGACGGTGACCCCCGCCGCGCGCGGCCTGATCCTGCGCGCCGACGTCACCGACCCGTCGAACTGGCGCGCCACCCGCCATCTCGACGACTGGCTGAAGAGCTACGGGCTGGTCGGCCTGGCCGGGGTGGACACCCGCCGCCTGACCCGCCGCATCCGCGACCTGGGCGCGCCGAACGGCGTCGTCGCCCACGCGCCGGACGGCAAGTTCGATCTCGACGCGCTGGTCGCCAAGGCCAAGGGCTGGCCAGGGCTGGAGGGCATGGACCTCGCCAAGGACGTCTCCTGCCGCCAGACCTACGGCTGGGATGAGGGCGCCTGGACGCTCGGCGCCGGCTACGGCACCCAGGAAAGCCCGCGCTTCCACGTCGTGGCGATCGATTTCGGCGCCAAGCGCAACATCCTGCGCTGCCTCGCCGCGGCCGGCTGCAAGGTGACCGTGGTTCCGGGCACCGCCACGGTGGAAGAGGTGATGCGCCACAAGCCGGACGGCGTCTTCCTGTCGAACGGCCCCGGCGACCCCGCGGCCACCGGCGAATACGCCGTGCCGACGATCAAGGGCCTGCTGGACACCGGCCTGCCGATGTTCGGCATTTGCCTGGGCCACCAGATGCTGTCGCTGGCGCTCGGCGCCAAGACGAAGAAGATGCCGCTCGGCCACCGCGGCGCCAACCATCCGGTGAAGGACCTGGTCTCCGGCCGGGTGGAGATCACCAGCCAGAACCACGGTTTTGTGGTGATGGAGGAGACCCTGCCCGCCGACGCCGAGGTGACCCACGTCAGCCTGTTCGACGGCACCAACGAAGGCATCCGGCTGAAGAACAAGCCGGTCTTCTCGGTGCAGTACCACCCCGAGGCTTCGCCCGGCCCGCAGGACAGCCATTATCTGTTCGACCGCTTCGTGGCGCTGATGGACGGCAAGCAGCCGGCCTGACGTCCGCAGGACGCACCGGCCGATAAGGAAAAGGGAGCCGCTCGCGGCTCCCTTTTTGTTTGTCCGGTTATGTTGTCCGCACGCGCGGGGCATCGCAGGCCCCCGCCCATTCCGTCCCGGGATCGCCCCCTGGGCGACGGCATCGCCCGAAGGGGTGACCCAACCGAAATTTCCACCCCCTTCGATAAAAACCCTGCTCCGTCAAAGGTGTGTCCTTTGCTGCCGGACTCTGCGATGGTTACTGACGCGTCCCCCGCTATCCATACCGGAGCATGACAACTCGTGCCTGTGCACGCTCAGGATGACGACGGCACCGCCGCCAGCGACAGCGTGGCGGGCGACGACCAGACACCGGTCAGCGGCCTGTCGCTGCGCACCGGGCTGGTGCTGCTGGTCATGGCGGCGCTTGTGCCGATGCTGGGCTTCGCCGGCTGGACGGTCTTCCGCATGGCCGAGACGCAGAGCGCGGCCATCGAGCGGTCCGGCCAGGATCTGGCGCGGACCCTGGCCGTCGCGGTGGATCGTGAACTCATGGCGATGGAAACGGCGCTGCAGGTCCTGACCACCTCCCCCCATCTGGAGCGGGGCGATCTCGCCGCCTTCCACCGGCAGGCGACCGAGGTGCTTCAGCACAAGGGCGCCCGGCGCGAGGGCGTCCACATCGTCCTGAGCAACGCCCAGGGCCAGCAACTGATCAACACGCGCCGCCCCTACGGCGAGCCGCTTCCCCGCACCGCGGTGACCGGCCTGGTCCGGCGGGCGGCGGACAGCGGCCAGGCCCAGATCTCGGAAATCTTCATGGGCTCCGTCGCCCAGCGCCCCCTGGTCGCCGTCGCGCTGCCGATCACGCGGAACGGGCCGTCGGAGCGCGTGCTGTCCATGAGCATCCCGACCGAGATGTTCATCGAGGTGCTGCGCCAGCAGGGTCTTCCGGAGGGCTGGGTCGCCGCCCTGTGGGACCGTCAGGGCGTCGTCATCACCCGCACCGCCTCGCACGACACCTTCACCGGCACGCCGATCTCCGCGGAGGTGTTCCGCCGGACCGCCTCGGCCAGTTCCGGCGCCTTCGGCAACGTGGCGCGGGATGGCACGCCGCTGTTCAACGCCTTCGCCCGGTCGGAGCTGTCGGGCTGGACCGTCGCCGTCGGCGTCCCGCAGGAACTGATCGCCGAGCCCATGCGCCGCTCGGTCACGATGGTCTTATGCGGCGGCGGCATCCTGCTGCTCGTCAGCCTGGCGGTGGCTCTGGTGGTCGGGCGGCGCATCGCCGACCCGGTGGCGGCGCTGGCCGGCGCCGCCCTGGCGCTGGGGCGCGACGGCCCGCACGCCGCGCTGGTGATGAGGGCACCGGCGCCCATCCGCGAGGTCAACGCGGTGGCCGGCGCGCTGAACCGGGCGGCCCGCCGCCTGCGCGACAGCGAGGCCCAGCAGCGGCTGGTCATGGAGGTCGTCGGCCTGGGCGTCTGGCGCTTCGACACGCGCAGCCGCCGTTTCCACGGCTCGGACCACACCGCGGCCCTGCTGGGTGTCCCGGTGCTCGACGGCGCCTCGGTCGAATCCTGGATCCGCAACGTGGCGGCGGACCATCGCAACGTCATCCGCGCCGCCCTCTTCCGCGACGACCCGTCGAAGGGCGAGCTGGAGGCGGAGTTTCCCGTGGGGTCGCCCGACGGGCGGGTGCGCTGGCTGGCCATGCGCGGCTCGTGCCTGACCGACCCGGACGGCACCACCCGCGCCGTCGGAATCCTGGAGGACGTGACGGAGCGGCGGCGCGCCCATGAAATGCAGCTGGGCGAGCTGGTGGACCGCCACGCCTCCGACCGCCGCCTGTTCGCCGCGATCATCGAAAGCTCCACCGACCTGATCGTCGCGGTGGACCAGGAGCTTCGCTACATCCTCTTCAACGGCGCCTACCAGCGGGAGGTCGAGGCGCTCTACGGCCATCGCCCGGCCATCGGCCAACGCCTGCCCGAGATGATGGAGCACCTGCCCGCCGCGCAGGTCACCATGGAGTCGCTGTGGGGCCGCGCGCTCGGCGGGGAGCGCTTCACCATCGTGGAGGAGCTGGGCGACCCCACCTTGCAGCGCAAGCGCTACGAGCTGGCCTTCGGCACCATCCTGGATTCCAGCGGGCGGCGCATCGGCGCCTACCACGTCGCCCGCGACGTCGAGGAGCGGGAGCGCACCGGCCAAGCCCTGCGCGAGATCGAGGAGACGCTGCATCAGGCCCGCAAGATGGAGGCCATCGGCCAGCTCACCGGCGGCATCGCCCACGACTTCAACAACCTGCTCCAGGCCATCGGGACCTCGCTCTACCTGCTGCGCGCCGCCGGGCAAGGCGGCGGTTCCAGCCATCCCCAGGCCCTGGACATGGCGGAGAAGGCGGTGGAGCGGGGCGCCACCCTGACCCAGCATCTGCTGGCCTTCTCCCGCCGGCAGCGGCTGGAGCCGAAGACGGTCGACGTCGGCGCCCTGGTCACCGGCATGGGCGGGCTGCTGGAACGCACGCTGGGCGGCACCACCCGCATCGTGACGGAGACGGACCCCAGCCTGTGGCCGGCGCGGGTCGACCCGAACCAGCTCGAAATGGCCATCCTCAACCTCGCCATCAACGCGCGGGACGCGATGACGGCGGGCGGAACCCTGACCATCCGCACCGGCAATTGCCCGGACGACATGGAGGGCCGGCCGCTCGACCTCGCCGCCGGGGACTGCGTGTTCATCGCCGTCGCCGACACCGGAAGCGGGATGAGCGAGGAGACGGCGGCCCGCGCCTTCGAACCCTTCTTCACGACGAAGGGCGTCGGGCACGGCACCGGCCTGGGCCTGTCGATGGTGCACGGCCTGGCCGCGCAATCCGGCGGAACGGTGGTCCTGACGACCCGGCTGGGCAGCGGCACCACGGTGACGCTCTACCTGCCGCGGGCCGACGCCGAGGAGGAGGCGGGCCGGGACGCCGAGCCGCCCGCCGCCGACCAGCCCCCGCCCCGCCCCGCCACCATCCTGCTGGTGGAGGATGAGGCGCTGGTCCGCATGGCGACCGCAACGGTTCTGGAGCAGGCCGGTTTCCGCATCATGGAGGCGTCGAGCGGCCCCGACGCGCTGGACGCCTTCGCCCGAGACCCGGAGGTGGACCTCGTGCTGACCGATTACGCGATGCCCGGCATGACGGGGCTGGAACTGGTGCGGGAGTTGCGCGCCCGGCGCCCCGGCCTGCCGGTCCTGATGGTCACCGGCTATGCGGAAATCCAGCGGGCCTCGGCGCTGGACGGGCTGCCCATCCTGCAGAAGCCCTATCAGGCCGACGAGCTGGTCGCGCGCATCCGCGCCGCCCTGCCCCCGGCGCCCCCCGCCTGACGGCCGCCGCCCAGCCGGACGCTCCATGCCGCCGCCCGACCCGACCCGTCCGCCCTCGTTCGATCCGCCTTCGTTCGATGGGCCGTCACGCCATATGCCGTCGCGCCACCAACCGTCGTGCCATCCGCCCTGCCCACTCTGCGGACGTCCGATGGTGCCCGGCCCCAGCCTGAACGAGCATCACCTGATCCCGCGCACCTACGGGGGGCGGGACACCGTCACGATGCACCGCATCTGCCACGCCAAGATCCACGCGGTGCTGAGCGAGGCGGAACTGCGCGACCATTACCACACCATCGCCAGCCTGCGCGCCCACCCGGACATCGCCGCCTTCGTGCGCTGGGTGTCCCGCAAGCCGCCGGAATTCATCGACCGCCACGCGTCCGGACGCGGACGCCGGCGGTGACGCAGCCGCCAAGGGATCAGACGCGCCCAAGGTAGCGGTTGATCTCGCCGTTGCAGGACTGGCCGATGCGCTCATATTCGGCGGGGGTGTCGATGCGGGCCTGGCGCGCGTTCCGCTCGCGCCCGAACTCCTCCATCAGCTGGCGCATCGCCGCCTTGATCGGCTGCTCGATCGCCGCCATGACCTGCCGCTCGGAGCGGCCCTGGGCCGGACGGGCGCGGCTCACCACCTCCTCCAGCCGGCGCTTCAAGACCGGGACATATTCCCGCAGAAGCTGCTCGTCCACCGTGACATGGCGCATCTCGTGGGCCAGCACCTCGCCATGGATGCAACTGCCCTGCGGCAGCTCGCGGGCCACATAGACGGTGCGCTCGTCATAACCGAAGGTGACGGTCAGGGTCTGCGCCGCGCCGCAGTAGCGGCCCTGCCCCAGCGACGCCGTCATGACGCCGGCCTGCCATTGCTGATTGTACTGGATGGCCGCCAGCCCCAGCGTGTGGGAGTTGGCGGTCCGCCCGGCGACGGGCCGCCGCCCCGGCTTCTGGGCCAGCTGGCGGATCGACTGGCTGTAATCGGTGCGCAGCGGGGCGATTTGCAGATCGAGGACCACGCGGGCCGGCGCGAAGTCCGGACAGGCGGCAACCCCGCTCTGGGCGATCACGGATTGCCCGGTTCCGAATTGAGCGGTTCCGCTTTGAGCGGTCCCGGTTTGAGCGGTCCCGGTTTGAGCGGCTGCGGACGCCGAAAAGCCGAGCCCCCCGCCACCCAGGCACAGGAGCGTCAGGAGGCCGGCGCGCAGACGCGGTCGAAACGGGCGGAGGGTCATTCCGCCTATGTCGGTGCGGCCCCCGCCGAGGGCAAGGGCCGCGACGCCGGACCTCAGCGCTTGCCCGGGTAGAGGAAGCGGGCCTTCAGCGTGCCCTCGATGGCGCGCAGGTCGCTCGCCACCTCGTTCTCGTCCACGTCGCCGTCGACATCCACCACGACGTAGCCCAGCTCCGGGTCGGTCTGGAGATACTGCGCGGCGATGTTCAGGTTCCGGCCCGAGAACACCTCGTTGATCTTGCGCAGCACGCCCGGACGGTTCTCATGGACGTGCAGGAAGCGGGTGCAGCCGGCATGGACCACCGGCAGGCCGACCTGCGGGAAGTTCACGGCGCCCATGGTCGAGCCGTTGTCCGAATACTCGATCAGCTTCTGCGACACCTCGGTGCCGATGTTGGCCTGGGCCTCCATCGTCGAACCGCCGATGTGCGGGGTCAGGATGACGTTGTCGAGCCCGCGCAGCGCGCTCTCGAACACCTCCTTGTCGCCGCCCGGCTCCTTGGGGAACACGTCGATGGCGGCACCCAGCAGATGCTTGTCCTTCAGGGCGGCGGCCAGCGCCTCGATCACCACGACCTTGCCGCGGGCGGCGTTGATCAGGTGGGCGCCCTTCTTCATGGCGCGGATCTGCGCCTCGCCGATCATGTCGCGGGTCTGCGGGGTGTCGGGAACGTGCAGGGTCACCACGTCGGACACCGCCAGCAGCTCCTCCAGCGAGTGGCAGGGCTGCGCGTTGCCGAGCGCCAGCTTGTTCACGACGTCGTAGTAGCGGACCTTCATGCCCATCGATTCGGCCATGATCGACACCTGGGTGCCGATGTGGCCGTAGCCGACGATGCCCAGCGTCTTGCCGCGGATCTCGTACGAGTCCTTGGCCGACTTCATCCAGCCGCCGCCATGCACGAGGGTCGACTTCGAGAAGATGCCGCGCATCAGCATGATGATCTCGCCGATCACCAGCTCCGCCACCGACCGGGTGTTCGAATAGGGCGCGTTGAAGACCGGGATGCCGAGTCGGCGCGCGGCCTTCAGATCGACCTGGTTGGTGCCGATGCAGAAGCAGCCGACGCTGAACAGGCGGGTCGCCGCCTCCAGCACCTTGGCGGTCAGATGGGTGCGCGAACGGATGCCCAGCATGTGGACGGACCCGATGCGCTCCAGCAGCTCCGATTCGTCCAGCGCGTGCGGCAGGCGCTCCACGGTGGCGTAACCGCCATGCGCCAGCTCGTTGATGGCGTTGTCGTGAACGCCTTCGAGCAGCAGGATGTTGATCTTGTCCTTGGAGAGCGAAAGCTTCGTCACGGCCGGCATCCGTCGAAATGAATGGCCCCGCACGCGGCGGGCCGCCAATAATGCGAGCGCGCAAGGTAATGCCAAGCGCCGGCCTTGTCACGCGAGGGATGTTGCGTTGCCGCCGCCATTCCGCATGGCGGGTTGGCGCCGCACGCGGGGCGGGTGTATTCCTGGCGAAGGCAAAGCCATGGCTGGGAAGTGCAAGGGAAACACCGGGATGAGCGACGTCACCATCTACCACAACCCGCGCTGCACCAAGTCGCGCCAGACGCTGGAGCTGCTGCGGTCCAGGGGCGTCGAGCCCGCCGTCGTGGAGTATCTGAAGACCCCGCCGACCCCCGCCGAGCTGAAGGCCATCCTGGACAAGCTGGGCAAGGGCCCGCGCGACATCCTGCGCGCCAAGGAGGCGGCGGAGGCCGGGATCGCCAAGGATCTCGACGGCGACGCCCTGATCGCCGCATTGTCCGCCAACCCGGCCGCCATCGAGCGGCCCATCGTCGTCACGGGCGACAAGGCCCGCGTGGGCCGTCCGCCGGAAAGCGTTCTGGAGATCCTGTAAGTGACCAAGCCCTCCCTGGACCTCACCCCCGCCGACGCGGCGACCGAGCTGCGCACCGTCCGCGACCTGATCCGCTACGGCGTCAGCCGCTTCAACGAGGCCGACCTGGATTACGGCCACGGCACCACCAACGCCCATGACGAGGCGGTGTTCATGGTGCTGGAGGGGCTGAGCCTGCCCATCGACCAGCTCGACCCCTATGTGGACGCCCGGCTGACCCTGGCGGAGCGCCGCAAGGTCGCCGACCTGCTGCACGCCCGCGTCGAGACGCGCAAGCCGGCCTCCTACCTGCTGAACAAGGCCTACATCCAGGGCATCCCCTTCTATGTGGACGAGCGGGTGATCGTCCCGCGCTCCTACATCGGGGAGATCCTGTTCTCCGACCTGATCGGCGGCGACGACTTCACGCTGGTGGAGGACCCGACGGAGGTCGAGCGGGTGCTCGACCTCTGCACCGGCTCCGGCTGTCTCGCCATCCTGGCCGCGCAGATCTTCCCGGAAGCCCAGGTGGACGCGGTGGACCTGTCCGCCGACGCGCTGGAGGTGGCGAGGCGCAACGTCGCCGACAGCGGCTTCGAGGACCGCATCGCCCTGCACCACGGCGACCTGTTCGCGCCGCTGAAGAACCGCAAGTACGACGTCATCATCACCAACCCGCCCTATGTGGACGCCGAGGCGATGGCCAACCTGCCGCCGGAGTTCCGCCACGAGCCGCAGATGGCCCTGGCCTCGGGCGAGGACGGGCTGGACATCGTGCGCCGCATCCTCAAGGAGGCGCCCAAGCACCTCACGCCGGAGGGCGGCCTGCTCTGCGAGTTCGGCACCGGCCGCGAAATCCTGGAGGCCGAGTATCCGGACCTCGACTTTTTCTGGGTGGAGACCGCCAACAGCTTCGGCGAGGTCTTCTGGCTCACCCGCGACCAGCTGAAGCCGGGCAAGTGACCTAGACCGCGCGCCGGAGCAGCACGCTTCCCCCCTGGTGCGGCAGCCGTTCGTGCCAGGGGATGTCGGCGCGGCCGATCTCGGCGAAGCCTTCCTTGGCGTAGAGCTGGCGGGCGTCGGCGTTGTCGGCCCAGACGTGCAGCGTCACCCGGTCGAACCGTCCGCGGCGCGCCCGCTCGTAGACCCAGGCGAGAAGCCGGGAGGCAACGCCGCGGCGGCGCCACGCCGGCTCGACGGCCAGCGCCGAGAGGAAGTAGCTGCCCCAGTCGTGCACCCGGTTGAAATCCTCCATGTGGGCCAGCCGGTCGACGGGCAGGCCGCTGTAATCCTGGGTCCTGATCCAGTCCACGGGATAGGCGTGGGCGACCCCGACGATGCGCCCGGCCGCTTCCGCGACGCCCGAATGGCGGTGGGAGAAGGACCCCGACGTGCCCGCGAGCCCCGGAACCAGCATCTCCGCCGCCGTCTGGCCGGGCACCAGCCCGTCGAGCAGGAACTCGTAGACGCCGCCGCCGGCCATGTCGATGAGCCGCGCCAGGTCCGGCGCGTCGTCCGGCTCGGCCGGGCGGATGTGGATGCCGTTGTCGTTCATGGCTTCGCGTGTCCTGTTGAAAGCGTGCTTCCCCGCGCCCGTCTCGGGAGAGGGAATGTCCCGACTCCATTGACCATGGCCGCCCCTCGCCCTATCCTGACGCCCATGATCGACCGTCACCTTACCCTGGGTCTGCGAATTAGCAGCCCGGTTCTCCTGTGAGAGCCGGGGTTTTCGCGCGTCTGCAGGTCTGATCCTGCACTCATCGACTCAAGACCAAGGTAAGAACGATCCATGCCCACTGTCACGCTGGCGGCGCCCGCCGCCGAATCCCGTCCGACCGATCCGAACCGCCTCGTCCGCTTCGCCGTGCAGGCCGATGCCGATCCCGGCACCCTGCCCCGCGTGCTGGAGCTGTTCGCCAAGCGCGGCCTCGTCCCGCTGTCGCTGAACAGCCGCCTGCTGGGCGGCGAGCTGACGGTGGAGGTCGAAATGACCGGCATGGTGGCCGCGGAGTCAAACCATGTCGGCAATTGCCTGCGCCAGATCCCCATGGTCCTCGCGGTCGCCGTGACCGAACGGACCGTGCCGCTGGACCTGCCCGCCGCCGCCGAGTGACGGCGACGGCGGGCGTCCTTGGTCAGTCGGACGAGGGCGTCCTGGTCTTTTCGGGCAACATTTCAGGCGACGGGGGCGGCGCGTCCGGAGCGGCCGCCGCGGGCTCCTCCGCCGGCGTCTCCTCGGTCTCCTTCATCAGCTGGGCGGCGTGCTGCAGCTTGCGGAACTGCGCCACCGAGAAGGGCAGGCTCGCCAGATAGGCCAGCCCGAGGAAGGCCAGCGTCCACCAGGGCTGGCTGACCAGCGAGGCGGCGAGCAGGCCGACGCCGACCAGACCCGGCACCACATATTGGGTCGGCACCCGCATGCCCTTGAAGGAGAAGGTCGGCAGCGTGCTGACCATCAGCCCGCCCATCGCCAGCGTCCAGGGCACGACGACGGCCGGGTGGCCGGCGATGTCCGGACCGGCCTCGAAGCCGATGACCATGGGAAGGATGGCCAGACCGGCGCCCGCCGGGGCGGGAACGCCGGTGAAGTAGTTGAAGGCCCAGGGCGGCAGGTCGACGTCCAGGCGGGAGTTGAAGCGGGCCAGCCGCAGCGCCGCGCAGACCGCGTAGGCCATGGCGGCGATCCAGCCCAGGCTGCCGGCGCCGTTCAGCGCCCACAGATACATCATGAAGGCGGGAGCCACGCCGAAGCTGATGACGTCGGACAGGCTGTCCAGCTCCGCGCCGAACTTGCTCTGCCCGTTCAGCAGGCGGGCGATCCGCCCGTCCAGCGCGTCGAAGATCGCCGCGATGACGATGCAGACGACCGCCTGCTCCCACCGCTCGTGCATGGCGAAGCGGATGGCCGTCAGGCCGGAGCACAGCGCCAGCACCGTCAGCACGTTGGGCAGAAGATGGTTGATCGACAACCCCTTCAGCCGCGGATGCGGGCGGCGCGCCCGGCGCTTGCGGAACACTGCCGGCTTGAAGACCGGACGCTTCATCGGCGGACATCCCCCTGCCGTTGCGGTTCGGTGGCGGTCAGGTCGGCCAGCACGGTCTCGCCGCCGATCGCCGTCTGCCCGACGCAGACCAGCGGAACCACGCCGTCCGGCAGATAGACGTCGGTGCGGCTGCCGAATCGGATCAGGCCGAACCGCTCGCCCGCCTTGACCTCCTGGCCGGCCTTCAGCCAGTAGAGGATGCGGCGGGCGACGAGGCCGGCGATCTGCACATAGGCAATCTCACGCCCGTCGGGAAGGCGGTGGCGGAAGGCGGCGCGCTCGTTCTCCTCGCTGGCCTTGTCCAGCGCGGCGTTCACGAAGGTGCCCTTATGGTACTCCGCCGCGATCACCGTGCCGTCCGCCGGCACGCGGTTGACGTGCACGTTGAAGACGTTGAGGAAGATGCTGACGCGGGTCAGCGGCGTGTCGCCCATGCCCAGCTCCGGCGGCGGAACCGCGGGAACGATCATGGTCACGCGCCCGTCGGCGGGGCTGACCAGCAGGCCGGGGCGCGTCGGCGTCACGCGATCGGGATCGCGGAAGAAATACACGCACCACAGGGTGAGGACGAGACCCAGCCAGCCCAGCGGTTTCGCCACGGCAAGCCCGAGAATCAGGGAGACCACGGCGAAAGCGGCGATGAAGGGCCAGCCGGCGCGGTGGATCGGAACGACTACGGTGTTGAGGGCGGACATCGCCGGTTACTTCAGCCTCGGATCGTTGGAGCGGCGCATTCTAGACAGCATCCCCCTCCCTTTACAGAATTTTAGCAGGGAGGGTGGAGAGTAACGCCACCGACACCACAGGAATGAGCGAGCCCCCGTGTCCGTTCCCGCCGCCCGCCTTCAGGCCATGCCGTCGCTCGCGCAGGTCTCGCAGACCGCCCTGCCCTTCAGCCCCGACACCTTCGTGATGACTCCCGAGGGCGTGCTGGGCGTCGCCCAGCCGCCGCGCCCGGCGCGGCTGCACTTCATGGCCGACGGGCTGCCCTTCAGCATCGCCGTCAGCTTCGACGGGGAGACCTCGCGCTCGCAGGTGTGGGCGGAAATCGGCCACATCCCCTACACCGCCCAGTCGCCGGAACGGCGGCGCCAGCTCCTGGCGATCCTGCGCGGCATCCAGGACCGGCGGGGCACCCGCTTCCTCGTCCAGGAGGGCCAGAAGATCCTGCTGTTCTCCGAGGCGGAGTTCGAGGGTCAGGCGACGCCGGAGGATCTCATCCACCAGACCGTGGTCGCGCTCCAGCAGGCGCGGCCCTTCCTGCGCCTGCTCGCCCCCTATCTGTAGGATCCGGGCCGAGCCGGTTTCAGTTTGAGACCGGCAACGCGAAGATCTGTCCGGGATAGATCAGGTCGGGGTCGCGGATCTGGCCGCGGTTGGCCTCGTAGATCAGCGTGTACTGCACGCCGCGCCCGTAGGTGGAGCGGGCGATCCGCCACAGGCTGTTGCCGGGCTGGACGACCATCGACCGGCCGTCCGGCAGGTTGGCCGGAACCTCCGACACCTGCACCGGCAGCTCGACGCGGGCGGTGACCTTGCCCGAATCGGTGACCTGATCGGCGCGCAGCGTGTAGACGCCCGGCGGCACGGCGCGCTCCGGGCGCAGCCGCCACTGGCCGTTCGGGTCGGCGTGGGCGCTCCCGACCAGCAGATTGTCGAGATAGAGCTGCACGGCGCTGCCCGGCTGCGCCCGGCCGCCCATGGCGACCTGCCCCGAGGCATCGTAATCCATGCTTTCCAGCGACACCCCGCCCGGCGGCGGCGGGGCCGCCACGCCGCGGGTGGCGGGGGCGGCCGGCCCCTTCGGAGCCTGCAGGATCGTGCTGCCCAGCCCATCGCGCGGCATGGCGACGGCCAGCGGACCTGTGGGCGCGTCCGAGGACGCCCCGCCGGTGGCGGGCGGCGGGTCGGGCACCACGACCACCACGACGCGCTCCGACGGGGTCGGCTCGGCGGCGGGCGTCGTTCTTTCCGACAGGCTCAATTCACGGGCGCCGGGGGCCAGGGGCTGGTCGGGAAGCAGGACCCATTCGCCGCGCGCGTCGGCGTTGACGGAGCCGAGCGGGCGCTCCCCGTCATGGACGGTCACCGACGAGCCCGGGGTGGCGCGGCCGGCCATCACGGTGGCGCCGTCCGGCGCGACGCGCACGATGTCGAAGCGCGGACCGGCGGTCTCCTCCGCGGCTTTCGCCGGGGCGGGCGCGTTGGCCGGCGGCTTGGCCGGTGTCACGCTGCCCAGCGCGACGGTTGTTCCGGACCCGGCCGTTCCGGCGCGGGTGCCCGGCGCGGACGCCGGATCGATGGCCACATACGCGACCGCGGCAGCGGCGATCACCGCCGCCGCACCGCCGAACAGGAGAGCTTGCTTCACCGGAGCACCGCCGCATCGTTGCCGGCGGACACGCCGGCTGGCGGCAGGATAGCAGATTGCGGCGGCGGAACTGAACACCGCCGATGGAGCAGACGCATAGCCGCATCGGGACCGGTCCACCGCCTTCGCGCCGCCGGGCGGCACGGTCCCCCCGCCCGCGTCGGCGGGCTCACTTGTCCAGCTTGGCGACCGTCTCGGAATGGCGGCCGGAGGACAGGTCGCCCGAAGACATCTCGGCCGCGGAGACGCTGGTTTCCGTGGCCCGAACCGCCGTGGCGCCGCCCGCGTTCGCCTTGCCCCCGCCGGTCAGGAAGCCGATCCCGCCGCCGAAGCCGAGGAACAGGAACGTGGCCACCGAAATGGCGGCCAGGGCGTTGACGACGCGCGAATCCATAATGTTTCCTCCCGATGGGCTGAAGTCCGATGTCCGGGTAGACGCCGCCCCGGCTTTGCTATTCCCTTGCTTTAGGTGACCCCGCCGGGCGCGCCGGAACAGTCACCGGAACGTGTACCCATTCGGCGAGAAAGGGTGAGCGATGAAAGCCCCGAATTCCGTCTGCGTCTATTGCGGCTCATCCAGCCGCGTCGCCGCTGTCCACAAGGAGGCCGCCCATATGTTGGGCGACGGACTCGCCCGGCGGGGCATCCAGCTCGTCTACGGCGGCGGGCGCGTCGGGCTGATGGGCATCGCCGCGGACGCGGCGCTCGCCGCCGGGGGCCAGGTCGTCGGCATCATCCCGGAGCACATCCAGTCCGCCGAGATCGAGCACACCGGCCTGACCGAGCTGCACGTCGTCGACAGCATGCACACCCGCAAGCGGATGATGGTGGACCGCGCCGACGCCTTCGTGGTGCTGCCGGGCGGCCTCGGCACGCTGGACGAGGCGTTCGAGATCCTGACCTGGAAGCAGCTGGGCCTGCACGACAAGCCGGTGGTGATCGCGGACGTGGACGGCTACTGGCGCCCGTTGCTCGGCCTGATCGACCATACGGTGGCGCAGGGTTTCACCCAGCCGGCGCACCGCGCGCTGTACACCGTCGTCGATGACGTGGACGACGTCTTTGCCGCGCTGGCCTATGAACCGGAGCCCGCGCTCAAGATTCCCACACAAAAGCTCTGAAAAGGCCAAGTGGTAGGACCAGATCGCGCAAATTGCGCCGTTTTCAGCGCGATATCGTCTGTTTTGATGCCCCGCGGTCCTTTCTTTCGGCGGTGCCCCGGTGCTATATAACCGCCATCCGTTTCCGTCCGGGGAACCGGGGCCCGTCTTCGGATGGACGCCCCGGCCCGTGCCCTCGCACAGCGCGCCCGGCGTCCAAGCATAAGACAACCCCTACCCGTTCGGGGAGAACTCGCACCCATGACGAAGATCAAGGTAGCCAATCCGGTCGTCGAACTCGACGGCGACGAGATGACGCGCATCATCTGGCAGTTCATCAAGGACAAGCTGATCCTGCCGTACCTCGACGTCGAGCTGAAGTACTACGATCTGGGCATCGAGAACCGCGACAAGACCGACGACCGGGTGACGGTCGAGTCGGCCAACGCGATCAAGCAGTACGGCGTCGGCGTCAAGTGCGCGACCATCACCCCGGACGAGGCGCGGGTGAAGGAGTTCAGCCTCAAGAAGATGTGGAAGTCGCCGAACGGCACGATCCGCAACATCCTGGGCGGCACCGTCTTCCGCGAGCCGATCGTCTGCTCCAACGTTCCGCGCTACGTCCCCGGCTGGACCAAGCCGATCATCATCGGCCGCCACGCCTTCGGCGACCAGTACAAGGCCACCGACTTCGTCGTTCCCGGCAAGGGCAAGCTGACCATCAAGTGGGTGCCGGAGGGCGGCGGCGAGCCGATCGAGCACGAGGTGTTCGATTTCCCCGGCGGCGGCGTCGCCATGGGCATGTACAACCTGGACGAGTCGATCGAGGGCTTCGCCCACTCCAGCTTCATGTACGGCCTGGAGCGCGGCTACCCAGTCTACCTGTCCACCAAGAACACGATTCTCAAGGCCTATGACGGGCGCTTCAAGGACATCTTCCAGAAGGTGTTCGAGGAGCATTACGCCGCCCAGTTCAAGGCCAAGGGCCTCGTCTACGAGCACCGCCTGATCGACGACATGGTCGCCTCGGCCCTGAAGTGGGAAGGTGGCTTCGTGTGGGCGTGCAAGAACTACGACGGCGACGTGGAGTCGGACGTCGTGGCGCAGGGCTTCGGCTCGCTGGGCCTGATGACCTCGGTGCTGATCACGCCGGACGGCAAGACCGTCGAGGCGGAGGCCGCCCACGGCACGGTGACCCGCCACTACCGCGAGCACCAGAAGGGCAAGGAAACCTCCACCAACCCGATCGCCTCGATCTACGCCTGGACGCAGGGTCTGGCCTACCGCGGCAAGTTCGACAACACGCCGGACGTCGTGAAGTTCGCCGAGACGCTGGAGCGCGTCTGCGTCGAGACCGTCGAGTCGGGCTTCATGACCAAGGATCTCGCGATCCTCATCGGTCCGGAGCAGCCGTGGCTGACCACCAAGCAGTTCCTCGACAAGCTGGACGAGAACCTGCAGAAGAAGATGGCCGCCTGGGCGTAACGCGGCCTGGACGTAACGCGACGGCCGCGTCAGGTGCGACGACGCGTCCCGGTCAAACGGGACGCCGGATCGAGGTAAGGTTGCAGCGGGGAGTTTCGGCTCCCCGCTTTTTTCTTGCCTGCGCGGCGCGATGCCGGCGCGGACCTGACGAACCGGAACTCGAGACTTTCCCCATGGCCAAGGACATCTTCCGCATCGCCGTGATCGGCGCCGGCGAAACCGGAACGCCCCTGCTGACGCAGCTTCTGGACGCGCCCTTCGTCGAGATCCTGGGCGTCGCCGACCTCGACGCCGAGGCGCCCGGCATGCGGCTCGCCCGCGCGCGCGGCGTCGCCACCACGACCGACTTCATGGACCTCGCCCGGCTCGGCGCGGCGGTGGATGTGCTGATCGACGTGACCGGCGTGCCGAAGGTGCGCGAGGCGCTGCGCCAGCACATGCAGGACAGCGGCAACACCCACACACTGATCGTCCACGAGATGGTGGTGCAGCTCATGCTGTCGCTGCTGAGCGGCCGTCTGGTGCGGTTGAAGCACGAGGTCGAGGAGTACTGACCCCCGCCTTTGCCCCGCCCCCCTTTCCTGTGAGCCGCCGCGCCACCACATCCACGCGACGACGATGGAACAGGGAGTTGGGACCGGTCATGGACACGAAGGAGCCGGCTCGGGCGTCCGCGCTGCTCAAACGGCTGCACGGACGCATGACCGGCGACAAGCCGTCGCTGGGCGAGGTGCTGGGCCATCTGGGCGACCGCGCGCCGGGCTTTCTGCTGCTGGCGCTGGCGATCCCCGCCGTGGTTCCGACGCCGGGATTGCCGGCGGGCCTGGTTTTCGGCACGGTGCTGGTGCTGGTGGCGATCCAGATGATCGTCGGCCGCGACCGGCTGGAACTGCCGGGCTGGATCGGGCGCCGCCGCGTCGCCCGCGGCACGCTTGAAACGATCGTGGAGAAGGGGACGCCGCTGGTGGAGCGGTTGGAGGCCCGGCTGCGCACGCGCTGGCCGTCGCTGACCCATCAGGGGGTGCTGCGGCCGCTGGGCCTTTTCGTGCTGATGATGGGAATCCTGATCGCCCTGCCCATCCCGTTCGGCAACACCCTGCCCGGTCTGGCGGTGCTGGTGATCGCGCTGGGGCTGATCGTGAAGGACGGTCTGGCGGTCGCCGCCGGTCTCGGCCTGGGCGTGGCGGCGGCGGGTGTCTCGGCGATGCTGGTCGCCGGAAGCTGGTGGGCGATCACCGCGGCGCCCATCTGACCGGCGCTCCTTTTACGGCTGCCGATCCAGTCGCCGTGTCGGGCGGGCGCCCGCGTGAAGAGCGCCCGAAATCCGGAAATCCGGCGGAGAAATCCGGCGGAGTCTAGGCGGCGCCGACGTTGCGGTCGCCGGTGTTGCGGTCCTCGTCGCGCTTCTTGCCGGAGGACGCCGGCTGGTAGGCCACCGCCGCGTGCTCGGCGCAGTACGGCAGGCCGGGCAGCGAGGGCTTGCCGCAGAAATGGAAGTCCTGGTGCTTCGGATCGCCAACCGGCCATTTGCACATGCGCTCGGTCAAGGCGAGGATCGTCGCACCGCGGGTCGGCTTCTTCTTGATCGGCGACGGGCGTCCCGACAAGCCGAGGCGGTGCGCCTTCCCGATCACCGCGTTGCGGGTGATGTCGCCCAGGATGTCCGCGATTTCACTCGCGCTCAGCCCCTGGGCCCAGAGGTCCTTAAGCTGCTGAACCCGCTCGTCCGTCCAACTCATCCCCTGTCTCCCGTGGTCCGGTAACCGGTGTCTTGGTTAACCAATATACCTTCCGACCAGACGGCCGTTTTCCATAAGGCGCAATATTTTGTGCCCAACGCCGGCCAAGCTACCAGATGGCCGGATAGAGGGATAGGGGGCTTGAGCAACATTCCTGTGCATAAGTCTGTGGGTGTTATGAGTTCAACGCGCCGTACACCTCCTCGGCTATGGCCGAAAGGGTCACTCGGTCGAGGTCACCCGTTACCGCCCATGCCAAACCGTTGTCCCGCCAGTAGAAAGCCTGGACGTTGCCGTCCTGCGCGAAACGGAAGGACGTGTCCGGCGCGTCGGAGGCCGGACGGATGTAGAGGGTGATGCGGCGACCGGCCGCATCCTGGTACATGAGCTGGGCCGCCGGCCCCCGCGCGTCCGACAGCAGCCGCCCGCCCACCAGATCATAGCCCTTCGAAGCCAGCCGCGGCGCCTGCAGGGGCTTGCCCAGGCGCTTGGACAGCCAGCCCACGAGATGCGCCTCCTGGTCGGCCCCGACCTCCACGGGGTGGCGGACCTCCACCGCGAAGACCCGGTGCGCGGCCACCGCGTCGGCGACGAAAGCCGCGCCGCCGCCCGCCGCACCGCCCGACCAGCCGCGCGCCCACCAGCCCCCCGCCCCGCCGGCGGCGAAGACCAGCAGGACGGCCGCCGCGGCGAGCGCCGGGCGCCATCGGCGTGGACGCACCGCCGGCCGGCCCGGCGCGCGGGTGTAGGGCGGCACCAGAGCCGCCGGCAAGGGACGGTCGATCAGCGGGCCGAAGGTGTCCTTGAGCATCGCCCGCTGGGCGCGGTAGCGCTCGAAGCGGCGGGCCAGATCGGGGTTGCCCGCCAGATGGCGCTCGACCTCGCCGCGCCGTTCCTCCGGCAGTTCGCCATCCATCCAGGCGTGCAGGTCGGCCTCGGTCACCGGGCTGCCCGGTTCGGTGTCCATCACTTGATCCTCCTCACCGCCTGCTCCGCCCCGCCGTCCAGCAGGACGCGCAGCCGCTCCCGGGCGCGGGCCAGCCGCGACATGACGGTTCCCACCGGAACCCCCAGCACCTCCGCCGCCTCGCGGTAGGACAGCCCCTCCAGTCCGGTCAGCAGAAGCACGGCCCGGTGCTCCTCCGACAGCTGGTTGAAGGCGCGCACGAAATCCCGCACCTCCGCCCGGTCGGCGGGGGCGGCGCTGAGCGCCAGATCGTTGGCGAGATCCTCCACCGGCACCTCCGGCCCGCGGCGGCGGCGCCAGCGCAGGCCCGAAACGTGCAGGTTGTGCAGGATCGAGAGCAGCCAGCCGCCGAGACGGGTGACGTCCCGCAGCGTGTGCCGGTTGACCAGCGCCTTCTCGACGCAATCCTGCACGAGGTCGTCGGCGTCGGACAGGTTGCCGGCGAGCGCCGCCGCGTAGCGGCGCAGCCGCGGCACCTGCGCGGCGATGGCCCGCTCGTCCACCGGACCGTCCGCTGGCGGGGGATCGGGAGGCGGCTTTGGCAGAGGCATGCGGCGGCGCTCCCCTTGGAAGGATGTCCTGCCCGTCTGGACGCCCGGCGGGGACGGATTATTCCGCCGCTTCGCGCGTTACGTGGCCGAGAAGCCGGATTTGCCGTCGAAGTTGCACAGATTCTCGGTCTGGGTGAAATCCAGCCCGGCGCGGGCAAGACCCGACAGAAGCTCGACGATGTCGGGATGGCCGACCGCCACGCCCTCCGGCGCCAGGAAGCGGCAGCGCCAGTGGTCGGTGCAGAAGACGCCGATGTTGCCCTCCGGCCAGACCTTCTGCGAACGGTTGGAGATGCTCGACAGCCGCAGCGCCGGGGTGGCCACCGGCAGGACCAGCCCGGCCAGCTCGTCCGGGTTGCCGCCCGGCCAATGCAGGAACACGTCCACCCCGACCAGCTCCTTCACCGCCTTGCGGCGCGGCGACAGCCGCACCCCGGACTCGTAGGCGGGCCGCGCCGTGACGGCGTAGCCGACGGTGGGCAGGGTCACCGGCATCTGGCCCAGCCGCTCCACCACCGCGTTCGCGAAGGCATGGGTGCCGACGCGCTGGCGGCTGACCCCGCGGTTGAAGATGTCCACGGTGTGGATGCCGTCCTCGATGGTCTTGAGCCAGGCGTTGTGGACGCGCCCCGCCACGTCGCCCTGCCCGATGTGGACCAGCATCATCACCCCGGCCATCAGAAGGCCCGACGGGTTGGCGATCCCCTGCCCCGCGATCATCGGCGCCGAGCCGTGGATCGCCTCGAACATGGCGCAGGCGTCGCCGATGTTGGCGGAGCCGGCCAGCCCGACCGACCCGGTGATCTGGGCGGCGATGTCGGACACGATGTCGCCGTAGAGATTCAGGGTCACGATCACGTCGAAGCGCTCCGGCTGGTCGGCCAGACGGGCGGCGCCGATGTCGACGATCAGGTGGTCGGCCTTGATCTCCGGATATTCGGCGGCGATCTCGTTGAAGATCTTCAGGAACAGCCCGTCCGTCATCTTCATGACGTTGTCCTTGACGAAGGCCGTCACCTTGCGCCGGTGGTTGGCGCGGGCGTAGTCGAAGGCGTAGCGCACGATGCGCTCCGACCCCGGCCGGGAGATCAGCTTGACCGACTGGATCACGTCGTCGGTCTGGCGGTGCTCGATCCCGGCGTAGAGGTCCTCCTCGTTCTCGCGGATGATGACCACGTCCATGCGCGGGTGCCGCGTGCGGACGTAGGGATGGTGGGACACGCAGGGCCGCACGTTGGCGAACAGACCCAGCGTGGTCCGCGCGGTGACGTTCAGCGACTTGTTGCCGTAACCCTGCGGCGTGGTGATCGGCCCCTTCAGGAAGACCCGCGTGCGGCGGATCGACCCCCAGCCGGCGGCGTCGAGCCCGCCCAGATGGCCGCGGCGGTAGACCTGCTCGCCCGCCGGCACCTCCTCCACCTTCAGGCGGGCGCCGGCGGCCTCCATCACGTGAAGCACCGCGTCGGTGATCTCCGGACCGATGCCGTCGCCGCGGGCGACCGTGATGGGGGTGGTTTCGCGCATCCATTCACTCCTGGGGGAGCCCTCGAAGGAACGAAGCCGGAGGGACCGCGGCGACCCTAGACGAAATCAGGCCCGGAGTTCAATGGCCGGTGATTTTCTCCACCTGCAAAGCCGGGACCATTGATGCGGCGACTTGACGCTGATCTGCAATGCTTGCGTTTTCCCCATGGCGGCAATGGCAAAACGGCGGGGGCGTCCGCCGGGTTGGGCTTCTATCTTCCCGCACCCTTCGACCTTGCGACCCGCCCCGATGCTGCAATCGCTCCCCCGCGCCCCGTCCAACTCGCTTCTCGAACAGGGCCTGATCCGCGCCCTGAAGTCCTTCAACGGGCTGCTGCACGTCGTCCTGGCGATCGCCCTGGTCGCGGCGAGCGCCATGGTCGTCTGGGAATTCTTCGTGGAGGCCTGGGCGGCCTTCCAGAAGGACCAGCTGGCGCACGGCTTCCTGCACGCGCTCGGCGTGCTGTTCATCGTCTGGACGCTGTCCGCGCTGATCTCCGCGGAGGTCGATTACGTGCGGACCAACCGCTTCCACCTGCGGGTCTTCCTGGAGGTGGCGATGATCACGCTGCTGCGGCAGCTGATCGTGCGGCCGGTCCAGGCGGTGGCGGGCGACGTGCAGACGGGCGACTGGTCCAGCCTGTGGCAGTACGGCCTGCTGCTCGCCGGCCTGATCACCGTCGCCATCGCCCACCGCCTGATCGGCGACGAGGACGCGCTGAAAGGCTGAGCGCACCCGGCGCCTCAGCCCTCGCGCCCCACGGTCTGCCCCACCACGGTCTGAATAACCTCGAAGCCCTCGAACTGCGGCGGGCCGAGATACAGCGGCTTGCGGTCCCCCGCCCCGCGATGGGCGGCGCGGAACTCCTCCGAGCGGGTCCAGGCCTGGAAATGCGCCTCCGACTCCCAGACGGTGTGCGAGGAATAGAGGCGGTGGTCCTCGTAGCGCGGGCCGCGCAGCATATGGAACTCCACGAAGCCGGGGACCTTGTTCAGATGGACCTCGCGGTTCAGCCAGACCTCCTCGAAGTCCTGCTCCGAGTCCGGACGCACGCGGAAACGGTTCATGGCGATGTACATGGCGGTGCCTCCCGATGCCGTCCCTTTAGAAAGCCGAGCCTTCAAAGTGACGGCGGAGGCCCGCCCCGTCAACTTGACCGCATCACCTTGACCGAATCAACCTGACCGCGTCAGCCGGCCATCGGCCGTCAGATCTCGCCCTTGGCGAGCGCGCTTTGCAGGCGTCCGATGGTGTCGGCCAGATTGACGCCCAGATCCTTCGCCACCTTGTCCCAGGGCATGGCGGTCCAGGCACCCTGATCCGCGCACTTCTTGCAGGCGCTCCGGGTTCCCGACCCGATGTTCACCTCCTTGGGCGAGCGGACGGCCACATATTCCTTGTATGCCTCCTCCGCCGGGTCCGCCTTCGACAGCTTGCCTTTCAGGATCTTGTCGTAGAGTTCGACATTCTCGAGCGACATTTCCTGCTTGGCCATCTTGTGCAGAAGCTTGAACCAGTAGGGCGACTTGAAATAGCCGTCGATGGTCTTCGGCAGATCGTCGAACCGCTCCAAATCCGTCACGACGCTGCCGGCGATCTTGTTCAGCGACGCCACCATGTCGGCGCAGGCTTCGGCGTAGACAGTGTCGCCGTCCTGCTTGGCCGCCTTGCCCGCCGCGTCGAGCGTGGGGATGTAGCCGCTTGCCGCGGATTGGAAGGCACGGGCGTGCTTCTGGGCATCCTGCACGGTCGTGGCGGCGTCGTAGCTCTTCAGCGCGCCTTCCAGGCCGGTCGAGTTGATCTTGCTGAACAGCTTGCCGAAACGGCTCTTGGGGTCGGGCTTCTTCTTGCCCGTCGCTTTCTCGAAGCGGTCCTTCGCCTTCTTCCAGGACGCCAGATAGGATTTCGCCACGGTTCCCCTCCATTCGAACACGAATTGGGCGTGACGATAAAAACGGGATTTCGGTCCGGCAAACGCCGTTCGGTCCGTTCAGGATGAGAATGGGCGGGGGGCGTGTCCCGACACCCCCCGCCGACCCTGGACGCGCCCCCTTACGCGGCGCGGATGCCCGCCAGGAAGCGCTCCACCTCCGTCCGCAGAACCTCCGACTGGCGGGACAGCTCCCCGGCGGCGCCCAGAACCTGGGTGGCGGCGGAGCCGGTCTGGCTGGCGCCGTCGCTGACCTCGGTGATGTTGGTGGTCACCAGATGGGTGCCCTGCGCGGCCTGCTGCACGTTGCGGGCGATCTCGCCGGTCGCCGAGCCCTGCTCCTCCACCGCCGAGGCGATGATCGTGGCGATCTCGCTGATGGTGCCGATGGTGTCGCCGATTCCGTTGATGGCCGCCGCCGCCCCGCCGGTGGCCTCCTGCATCGACGCGATCTGGGAGGCGATCTCCTCGGTCGCCTTGGCGGTCTGGTTGGCGAGGTTCTTCACCTCCGACGCCACCACGGCGAAGCCCTTGCCGGCCTCCCCGGCGCGCGCCGCCTCGATCGTCGCGTTGAGCGCCAGAAGGTTGGTCTGGCTGGCGATGTCGGTGATCAGCTTCACCACGTCGCCGATCCGCTGCGCCTGCGCGACGAGGCCCTGGACGCGCTCGTTGGTCTGCTGCGCCTCGCCCACCGCGTGGCTGGCGATGCTGGTGGAGCGGGTCACCTGACCGCTGATCTCGTTGATCGACGCGCTCAGCTCGTTGGTCGCCGCGGCGACGGTCTGCACGTTGACCGAGGCCTGCTCGGCCGCCGCCGCCGTGTTGGCCGCCTGCCCCTTGGTCCGGTCGGCGGTCGTCAGCATGCTCTGCGCCGTGGCCTCCAGCTCCGTGGCGGCGGAGGCGACGGTGCGCAGGATGCCGGAGACGTTGCGGTCGAAGGACTGGACCAGCTCCTCGACGGCGTGGGTGCGCCGCTCCTTGGCCCGGCGCTCCGCCTCTTCGGCGGCCATCATGCGCTCGCGGTCGATGGCGTTGTCCTTGAAGACCGCCACGGCCTTGGCCATGCCGCCGATCTCGTCCCCGCGGCCGAGGCCCGGCACCGCCACGGAGGTCTCGCCCTGCGCCAGACGCACCATGGTGTCGGTGATCCCGGAGATCGGGCGGGAGATCCCGTTGCGGGCGACCAGGATGCTCAGCGCCAGCGCACCGAGTCCCCCGCCGATGCCGACGACCAGCATCAGGGTCGTCATCAGGCTGTTCAGAGCGCCCAACTCTTCGTTGGCCTTGGCGATGCCCTGCATGTTCCGCTCGGACGCCGCCTCCATGATCTGGCCGAGCTTGTTGCGGATCGCGCGCCCCTCAGTGGTGTCGCCGTGCTTGCGCGCCTCCGCGGGGCCGGTTTCAACGCCGAGGCGGGCAAGCTCGTTGCGGTGCATGACGAAGGCTTGCGCTGCCTGCTCGGCTTCCCGGAATTCGGTCATGGCCTGCGGAGGCAGGAGCGCCTCCAGTTCCCCCATGAGCGTTTCCAGGTCTCTGGTGGCGCTGAAGATGTTCTTCGCGTAGGGGGTGGCGTCCGTGGTGGTGTCCGCGGCATAGACGCCGCGGCTTTCCATGACGACCTTATAGATCACCCCATTGATCCGCTCGCTGAGCAGCGCACGCTCGGACCAGTTCTGAATGCTGTCGACCCTGTCGTCGTAGGTCTGCATTCCGAAGAAGCCAACCCCTCCAACCACGGCAGCCACCAGTCCCAGGATTGCGACGACACTGTAGACCTTGGCGCTGATGCTGATGCGCGCGAGAACCCCCTCCATTGCCCCTTATCCCCATTGCTGCACGGTGTATTCACGAAGCCGCATGCTTCGTATCGCCAGCCCGCGCGATCAAGGGATAACGATCCGCGCACATCGTTTTCCGGGCAATGTTGCGAAGATGCCGCATAAACGAGCCACAATGTTTAAAACTTCTATAAAGGCGCCCCGACTTGTATCGGGAAGCAATACGGGTCCGAAAAGCTTCCAAAGTCTTAACGGCCCCGCGCAAGCTTCCGGTTATTGGCATGTTTACAGGATTCCACAATTTATAATAACGCCGCCGCCGGTCATGGTGCGCGGCGCATCGGAAAATTCCCCCTCCGGTTGCACCTCCGGACGCCGCCCGGCCCAAAGCGGCGGCGTGAACGGGGCCGCACTCCGGCAAACGCCGTTCGGTCCGATCGGGATGTCGTGAAGCCGGCGTCCGGACGGTTCTACCGCACCAGTTCCCGCATCGCGGCGTCCAGCCCTTGCAAAGTCAGCGGGTACATGCGCCCGTTCAGCAGCCGTTGCAGGATGCGGGTGCTCTCCGTGTAGCCCCACAGGCGTTCCGGTGCGGGGTTCAGCCAGACGGCGCGGCTGTAGACGGACAGCAGCCGCTGCAGCCAGACCTGCCCCGGCTCCTCGTTCCAATGCTCGACGCTGCCGCCGGCATAGACGATCTCGTAGGGGCTCATCGCCGCGTCGCCGACGAAGACCAGCTTATAGTCGGCGGGATAGGTGTGCAGCACGTCCCAGGTCGGCGTGCGCTCCTCGTGGCGGCGCTTGTTGTCGCGCCACACGCTCTCATAGACGCAATTGTGGAAGTAGAAGTGCTCCAGATGCTTGAACTCGCCCTTCGCGGCGGAGAACAGCTCCTCCACCAGCCGGATGTGGTCGTCCATGGAGCCGCCGATGTCGAGGAACAGCAGCACCTTCACCGCGTTGTGCCGCTCCGGCACCATCTTCAGGTCCAGCCAGCCGGCGTTGCTGGCGGTGGCGCGGATGGTGCCCGGCAGGTCCAGCTCGCTGGCCGCCCCGGTCCGGGCGAACTTGCGCAGGCGGCGCAGCGCCACCTTGATGTTGCGGGTGCCGATCTCGACCTGATCGTCCAGATTCCGGAACTCCCGCTTGTCCCACACCTTCACGGCGCGGCGGTGGCGGGATTCGTGCTGGCCGATGCGCACGCCCTCCGGGTTGTAGCCGTAGGCCCCGAAGGGCGAGGTGCCCGCGGTGCCGATCCATTTGGAACCGCCCTGATGCCGCCCCTTCTGCTCCGCCAGCCGCTCCGCCAGCGTCTCCATCAGCTTTTCCCAGCCGCCCAGCGCCTGGATCTGCGCCTTCTCCTCCTCGGTCAGGAAGCGTTCGGCCAGCTTGCGCAGCCATTCCTCCGGCAGGTCGACCACGGGGACCTCGTCGCCCCCGGCGCCCTCCGCCCCTTCCAGCCCCTTGAAGACCTGCCCGAACACGCGGTCGAAGCGGTCGAGATTGCGCTCGTCCTTCACCAGACAGGCCCGGCTGAGGTAATAGAAGTCTTCGACGCGGAAGTCGGCGACGCCGCGCTTCATGGCCTCCATGAGCGTCAGATACTCGTTCAGCGAGACCGGCACGCCCGCCTTGCGCAGTTCGAAGAAGAAACCCGTGAACATGCCGCTTCCCCCCGTGGGGTTCCGTCCCCATCCGTCCCCATCGTAGCGCCGACCCGCCAGGAACGCCATGACAGCCCTTCTCGACTTCGCCCGCGCGTTGGAGTTCGCCGCGCACAAGCACATCGACCAGCGCCGCAAGGGCGTGCGCGCCGAGCCCTACCTCAACCATCTGTCGGAGGTGGCGTTCCTGTGCGCCGAGGCGACGGCGGGCAAGGACCCGGTGGTGGTCATCGCCGCCCTGCTGCACGACACGCTGGAGGACACCGACGCCTCCTATGAAGAGATCGAGCAGCATTTCGGGGCGGAGGTCGCCGGCGTCGTCGCCGAGACCACCGACGACAAGCGCCTGCGCAAGGCGGAGCGCAAGCAGCGCCAGATCGACGCCGCCCCCACCGCGTCGCCCCGCGCCAAGCTGGTGAAGCTGGCCGACAAGGTGTCCAACCTGCGCTCCATGGCGCACAGCCCGCCCGCCGACTGGCCGCTGGAGCGCAAGATAGAATATTTCGAATGGGCGCACGCGGTCGTCGCCGGCCTGCGCGGCACCGACGCGCGGCTGGAATCCCTATTCGACCGCGCCTACGAGGACGGGCTGGCCGAGTTGCGCGGCGAGGCGGTCTAGATCCATTTCGCCGCCGCGGCGGCTGATTTACCGCAGTGTGACTACATCACGGAAGGCTTATAAAGGAGGGGCTAGGTTGACCGCCGCGTCAAAGCAAGGTCGCACGCCATGTCCCTCACCTCTCCGGCACCCGCCGCCCCAACCCCGGCCGCCCATGATGCCGACCAGCCGCGCGAGCGCTGGTTCGTGCAACGCCCCAAGGTCTACGCCGCCGACGTCCATGGCCGCTTCCGCCGCCTGAAATGGCTGGCCCTGGCGGTCCTGCTGGGCGTCTACTACGTCACGCCCTGGCTGCGCTGGGAGCGCGGGCCGGGCATCCCCGATCAGGCGGTGCTGGTCGACATGGTGGGCCGGCGCGCCTACTTCTTCTGGATCGAGATCTGGCCGCAGGAGGTCTATTACCTGACCGGCCTGCTCATCATCGGCGCCTTCGGCATCTTCTTCGCCACAACCCTGCTCGGCCGCGTCTGGTGCGGCTACGCCTGCCCGCAGACGGTGTGGACCGACCTGTTCATGTGGGTGGAGCGCAAGCTGGAAGGCCCGCGCACCGAGCGCATCCGGCTCGACAAGGCGCCGCTGTCGGCGCGCAAGCTGGGCCTCAAGGCGTCGAAGCACGCCATCTGGCTGGCGATTTCCCTGGTCACCGGCGGCGCCTGGATCTTCTACTTCAACGACGCCCCGACCCTGCTGCGCGAGATCGCGACCGGCGCGGTGTCGTGGAAGGTGCTGGCCTTTGCCGGGCTGTTCACCGGCACCACCTACTTCTTCGCCGGCTGGGCGCGCGAGCAGATCTGCATCTACGTCTGCCCGTGGCGCAGCTTCCAGGCGGCGATGGTGGACGAGGACACTTACGTCGTCACCTACCAGGACTGGCGCGGCGAAGGGCGCGCCCCGCTGCGCAAGTCGCAGAGCTGGGAGGAGCGGACGGCGGAGGGGCTGGGCGACTGCATCGACTGCAAGCTGTGCGTCCATGTCTGCCCGACCGGCACCGACATCCGCAAGGGGCAGCAGATCTCCTGCATCGGCTGCGGCCTGTGCGTGGACGCCTGCAACGACGTGATGGCCCAGGTCGGGCGCCCCGGCGACCTGATCCTGTTCGACACCCGCTCCAACCAGGTCGCCAAGGCGGACGGTCAGGCCGCCCCGGTGCGGCTGCTGCGCCCGCGCACGGTGATCTACGCGCTCATCATCCTGGTGGTGGCCGGCGCCATGGCGATCTCGCTGGCGCTGCGCCCGACGCTGGACGTCAGCGTGCTGCGCGACCGCGCCCCGCTCTATGTGCAGCGGTCGAACGGCGACGTGCAGAACGCGTACACCGTCAAGATCCTCAACAAGACGCACGAGGCGCGGACCTACCGCCTGTCGGTCGAAGGGTTGGCGAACGCCGACCTGTCGGTCGCCAGCGTGGACGCCCAGTCGGGGAACGCGCTGACACTCGCCGCGGAAGCGGATTCTGTGGCGACCTACCGCATCTTCGTCCGCGTGCCGCGGGGCGCCGCGACGCCGGGCTCCACCGACGTGACGGTGCTGGCGCGCGACCTGACCAGCGGCGAGATCGGCCGGCACCGCAGCGTCTTCATGGCGCCCTAAAGCGGATTGCAATCCGCTTTGGACCGCGACGGCGGTCCCGGTCGCACATGCGACCGGAGCCTGCCGGCGAGTGAGGTTGATATGAGTCTAAAGCGAACGGAAGTTCGCTTTAGCCGCCGAACCGTCAGGCCGCCAGCGTCTGGACCCCAAGCGTGCGCACCAGCGTGCCAGGGTCCACGTTGCGGCCGGACAGAACGGCGACGGTCCGGCCGGCCGCCGGAACCTTCCCGGCCAGCAGGGCCGCCACCGCGGCGGCTCCGGCCCCTTCCGCCACCATGCCGAACGCACCGTGCAAGGTGCGCATCGCCGCCGCGACCTCCTCCTCCTCCACCTCGACCAGGGCGTCGACGAAGCCGGCCAGCAGAGCCTGCGGCAGCTTGCCCAGCGCGTCCACCGCGATCCCGTCGGCCAGGGTCGGCCCCCGTCGGCGCGCCAGCCGCACCCCGACCACGGTGACGGAGGGCTTGCGCGCCTTCACCGCCGCCGCCATCCCGGCCAGCAGACCGCCGCCGCCCACCGGCACCACCAGCGTGTCGAGGTCCGGGCGGTCGGCCAGCACCTCCAGCCCCACCGTGCCCTGCCCCGCGATCACGTCCGGGTCGTCGTAGGGATGCACGAAGGTCAGCCGACGCTCCGCCGCCAATTGCAGCGCGCGGGACTTGGCCTCGCCGACGTTGGCCCCGGACAGCACGACCTCGGCGCCCAGCGCCTCCGTCCGTTCGACCTTGCAGCGCGGTGCGGTGACCGGCATGACGATGGTCGCCGCCACCCCCAGTCGCTGGGCGTGCAGCGCCAGACCGGCGGCGTGATTGCCCGCCGACATGGCGACAACGCCCGCCGCGCGCTCCTGCGCCGTCAGGCGCAGCAGGCGGTTCAGCGCGCCGCGCTCCTTGAAGGCGCCAGTCGCCTGGAAGGTCTCGGCCTTCAGCCAGACGTCACGCCCCAGCACCGGAGCGGGCAGCAGCGGCGTGCGGACGATCCGCCCATCCAGACGCTCGGCGGCGTCCTCGATGGCGGAGAGGGGGAGCCAGGACGGCAAACGGTCTTCAGCATCATGACGAACGGAAACGGACGGCAGACGGGTGGCGTGCGCGGACGGCATCGCGGGAGTCCTCGGGCGGAGGGAACGAACGGGGGGCGGAAAAGGAAGGCGCGAAACCCGGCCCGCGTCAGCGGACCGGGACGATAATTCGCGCGGAGCCCCGCATTCGCTCCGCCGGATGGCGCAACGCACGCGTGAAGGACCGGGTGAGGGGATCGTGATGGACCGGATTGCGGGTTCCGGAAGACCCAGGGCGCACGGACACGCCACACTCCACACCAGATTGCGAAAACGAACACTCGCGGTCCGGCGCCCTCTGTCAGAGCGCCGGGGCGGTAATTCGCATTCGGTTCAGGTGCGGGGTCGCTTGCATGGGTTCAGGCTGCCCCAGAAGGGCGGCGCCGGTCAAGCGCTTCCTACCGCCCTTCCCGCTTGGCGAGAAAAGCCAGCCGTTCCAGCAGATGAACGTCCTGCTCGTTCTTCAAAAGCGCGCCGCACAGCGGCGGGATCAGGCTGCGGGCGTCCTTGGCGCGCAGGGTCTCGGGGTCCACATCCTCGACCATCAGCAGCTTGATCCAGTCGAGAAGCTCCGAGGTGGAGGGCTTCTTCTTGAGACCCGGCACCTCGCGCAGGCCGTAGAACAGCGTCATCGCCTCGCGCAGCAGGTCCTGCTTCAGGCCGGGATAATGAACGTCCACGATCCGCTCCATGGTGTCGCGATCGGGGAAGCGGATGTAGTGGAAGAAGCAGCGGCGCAGGAAGGCGTCCGGCAGCTCCTTCTCGTTGTTCGACGTGATGATGACGAGGGGTCGCCGCGCCGCCTTCACGGTCTGCCGGGTCTCGTAGACGTGGAACTCCATGCGGTCGAGTTCGAGCAGAAGGTCGTTGGGGAACTCGATGTCGGCCTTGTCGATCTCGTCGATCAGCAGCACGGGGGGTTCCGGCGCCTCGAAGGCCTCCCACAGCTTGCCGCGCACGATGTAGTTGCCGATGTCGTGCACTCGCTCCTCGCCGAGCTGGCTGTCGCGCAGGCGGCTGACCGCGTCGTATTCGTAGAGGCCCTGCTGCGCCTTGGTCGTGGACTTGATGTGCCAGGCGAGCAGCGGCTTGTTCAGGGCGCGCGCGACCTCCTGGGCCAGCACGGTCTTGCCGGTGCCCGGCTCCCCCTTCACCAGCAACGGGCGCTCAAGCGTGATGGCCGCGTTGACGGCCACCATCAGGTCGTCGGTGGCGACGTAGGAGTCGGTGCCGGTGAAGCGCATGCCAGTCGGTTCCGCGGTATTGTTCGTTGACCCGCGCATCCTTCCAGCACGGCGGGCGTCATGCAAGACGGAACCGCCGCAGGCCGCCCGGCGTTCCCCCGCGGAAGGAGTCCACTATGGCGACCGATCCCAATTTCTGGCCCGATTATCTGGAACAGCACCGCGACCCGGCGAACCGGGCGCTGCACGTCGCCGGCACGCTGTCGGCGGCGGCCCTGCTGGGGGTGGGCTTGGCGCGCCGCGACTGGCGGGCGCTGGTGGCCGCCCCGCTGGTCGGCTATGGCGCGGCGTGGCTGGGCCATTTCCTGGTGGAGCGCAACCGGCCCAAGACGTTGGACGCGCCGCTGGCCTCGCTGGCCGCGGACGTGCGCATGGCCGGGCTCGCCATCTCCGGCCAGCTGGCGCGGGAATACCGGCGCTACGGCATTCCCGACCGCCGCGGTCTCGTCATCCGCCGGCACCCGCCGGGCGCACCCGCCCCGGATTTGGAGCGGGCGGCGCCGGACGAAACGCGTCGTTAGTTAGGAGGCGGCCTTCGCCGCCAGCGCCTTCTCGATGGCCTCGACCGCGGCGGGCGCCAGCGCGGCGTCCGGACCGCCGGCCTGCGCCATGTCCGGACGGCCACCGCCGCCCTTGCCGCCCAGAGCCTCGGCGCCCACGCGCACCAGATCGACGGCGCTGATCCTGGCCGTCAGGTCGTCGGTGACGCCGACCACAATGGACGCCTTGCCCTCGTTGGAGGCGATCAGAACGACGACGCCGGAACCGACCTGCTTCTTCAGCTCGTCGGCCATCGGCTTCAGGTCCTTGGCGGGCAGGCCCTCGACAACGCGGGCGGCGTACTTGATGCCCGCGACGTCCTTGGCCTCGTTGCCGCCGTCCGCCTTGGCGCCGCCGCCCATCGCCACCTGACGGCGGAGTTCGGCCAGCTCGCGCTCCATCTTCTTGCGCTCGTCGACCAGCGCGGCGAGGCGCGTCGGGACGTCCTCCGGACGGACCTTCAGGACGGACGCCGCCTCGGTCAGCAGATGGTCGCGCTCCGACAGCCACGCCTTGGCGCCGGTGCCGGTCAGCGCCTCGATGCGGCGCACGCCGGCGGCGACAGCGCCCTCGGCGACGATCTTGAACAGGCCGATGTCACCGGTGCGGCGGACGTGCGTGCCGCCGCACAGCTCGATCGAGTAGTCGCGGTCCAGCTCGCCGTGCGGGCCGCCCATGGAAACGACGCGCACCTCGTCGCCGTACTTCTCGCCGAACAGGGCCATGGCGCCGGACGCGCGGGCCTCGTCCGGGGACATCAGGCGGGTCACGACCTCGCTGTTGCCGAGGATGCGGCGGTTCACCTCGTCCTCGACCGCGGCGATGTCCGCCGGGGTCAGGCCGGTCGGCTGGCTGATGTCGAAGCGCAGGCGCTCCTGCGCGACCAGCGAGCCCTTCTGGGTGACGTGCTCGCCCAGGCGGCGGCGCAGCGCCTCGTGCAGCAGGTGGGTGGCCGAGTGGTTGGCGCGGATGGCCGACCGGCGCTCCGTGTCGACGCGCAGTTCCACCACGTCGCCGACCTTCAGCGTGCCCTTGGTGACCGTGCCGACATGGGCCCAGACGGCGCCCAGCTTCTTCTGGGTGTCGGAGACGACGACCTCGGTGCCCTCGGCGGAGAAGATCACGCCGGCGTCGCCGACCTGACCGCCCGACTCGCCGTAGAAGGGCGTCTGGTTCACGATGACCAGCACCTCGTCGCCGGCGGCGGCCTGCTCGACGCGGGCGTCGCCCTTGACGATGGCGGTCACCTTGCCCTCGGCGACCTCGGTGTCGTAGCCGAAGAACTCCGTGGCGCCCAGTTCGTCCTTCAGCTCGTACCACAGCTTCTCGGTCGCGGCCTCGCCGGAACCGGCCCAGGATTCGCGGGCCTTGCGGCGCTGCTCGTCCATCGCCGTCTTGAAGCCGGCCTCATCGACCGGGCGGCCCTGGGTGCGCAGCACGTCCTGCGTCAGGTCGAGCGGGAAGCCGTAGGTGTCGTACAGCTTGAAGGCGACGTCGCCGGGCAGCGGCTGCCCCTCGCCCAGGCGGCCGACCTCGTCCTCCAGCAGGCGCAGGCCGCGCTCCAGCGTCTGCTTGAAGCGGGTCTCCTCCAGCTTCAGCGTCTCGACGATCAGGGCGCGGGCGCGGTTCAGCTCCGGATAGGCGTCGCCCATCTGCTGGATCAGCGCCGGGACGAGGCGGTGCATCAGCGGCTCGGCAGCCCCGATCATGTGGGCGTGGCGCATGGCGCGGCGCATGATGCGGCGCAGCACATAGCCGCGGCCTTCGTTCGACGGCAGAACGCCGTCGGCGATCAGGAAGGAGCAGGAGCGCAGATGGTCGGCGATGACGCGGTGCGAGACGGCGTGCGCGCCGTCCGGCGCGGTCTTCGTCGCCTCGGCGGAAGCCACGATCAGCGCCCGCATCAGGTCGATGTCGTAGTTGTCGTGCTTGCCCTGAAGCACGGCGGCCAGACGCTCCAGCCCCATGCCGGTGTCGATGGACGGCTTCGGCAGGGCGATCAGGTCGTCGGGACCGCGCTGCTCATACTGCATGAACACGAGGTTCCAGATCTCGATGAAGCGGTCGCCGTCCTGGTCGGGCGAGCCCGGAGGGCCGCCGGCGATGTGCGGGCCGTGGTCGAAGAAGATCTCCGAGCAGGGACCGCAGGGGCCGGTGTCGCCCATGCGCCAGAAATTGTCGTCGGTCGGGATGCGGATGATGCGGTCGTCCGACAGGCCGGCGACCTTGCGCCAGATGCCCGCCGCGTCCTCGTCGGAGCTGTGGACGGTGACCAGCAGCTTGTCCGCCGGCAGCCCGAACTCCTTCGTCACGAGGTTCCAGGCGAAGGCGATCGCGTCGTCCTTGAAGTAGTCGCCGAACGAGAAGTTGCCCAGCATCTCGAAGAAGGTGTGGTGCCGCGCCGTGTAGCCGACGTTGTCCAGGTCGTTGTGCTTGCCGCCCGCGCGCACGCATTTCTGCGAGGTGGTGGCGCGCGAATAGGGTCGCTGCTCCGCCCCGGTGAAGACGTTCTTGAACTGCACCATGCCGGCGTTCGTGAACATCAGCGTCGGGTCGTTGCGCGGAACCAGCGGCGACGACTCCACGATCTGGTGACCGTTCTTCGCGAAAAAGTCCAGGAACGTGCGGCGGATGTCGTTGGCGGTCTTCATAAGCTGTCCAGGCTCCGGCTACGGTCGGCTACAATCGGCGGCGCGGCCTTGTTCGCGGCCGAACCGTGCTTTTAACGTGACTTGCGGTGGCTGTCCACCGAGTGCCCGCCACTCCCCTGCGCGGCGACAGGCCGCGTGGACGGAGCGCCACACATTTGCATGATCGTCGGCGCGGACGGGCGATGGATGACCACCGCCCCGCCGCTCAGAAGGAGATGAGAGGATGCGGAAAATCCTCGAATTCCTGATCCTGCTGTTGCGGGCGCTCAAGCTGCCGCTTGAGATCCTGAACCGCTAGGACCGGGCCGGCGGACGGGTGCTGGAACACCCGTACGCCCAGCCTGAATGTAAGGTCTTTCCAGCCGTCCGGCAAGACGGCGAAAAGCCCCTCCCCGGCGGACCGGAGAGGGGCTTTCACGTAGAGAAACCAACCTGACGCCTTGGAATCACTCCGGTGTGGCGGCGTCCGCGTCGGCTTCCGGGGTGCCCATCATGGCGTCGGCGACGAGGCCGGCGTTGCCGCGGATCTTCGCCTCGATGGCGTCGGCCACCGCCGGGTTGTTGCGCAGGTAGGTCTTGGCGTTCTCGCGGCCCTGGCCGATGCGGGTGCCGTCGTAGCTGAACCACGCGCCCGACTTCTCCACCACGCCGGCCTGGATGCCGAGGTCGAGAAGCTCGCCCACCTTCGACACGCCCTCGCCGTACATGATGTCGAACTCGACCACGCGGAACGGCGGGGCCATCTTGTTCTTCACCACCTTCACGCGGGTCTGGTTGCCCACCACCGTCTCGCGGTCCTTGATCGCGCCGATGCGGCGGATGTCCAGGCGGACGGAGGCGTAGAATTTCAGCGCGTTGCCGCCCGTCGTCGTCTCCGGGTTGCCGAACATCACGCCGATCTTCAGGCGGATCTGGTTGATGAAGATCACCAGGCAGTTCGACTTGGCGATGGAGCCGGTCAGCTTGCGCAGCGCCTGGCTCATCAGGCGGGCGTGCAGGCCGACGTGGCTGTCGCCCATCTCGCCTTCCAGCTCGGCGCGCGGCACCAGGGCCGCCACCGAGTCGACCACCAGCACGTCGACGGCGCCGGAGCGCACCAGCGTGTCGGCGATCTCCAGCGCCTGCTCGCCGGCATCGGGCTGGGAGATCAGCAGCTCGTCCACGTTCACGCCCAGCTTGCGGGCGTAGGACGGGTCCAGGGCGTGCTCCGCGTCCACGAAGGCGCAGGTGCCGCCGCCCTTCTGGGCCTGGGCGATGGCATGCAGCGCCAGCGTCGTCTTGCCCGAGCTTTCCGGCCCGTAGATCTCGATGATGCGGCCGCGCGGCAGGCCGCCGATGCCCAGCGCGATGTCGAGGCCGAGCGAGCCGGTGGAAACGACCTCCGTCTCGACCGTGTTCTCGCGGGCACCGAGCTTCATGATCGAGCCCTTGCCAAAGGCGCGCTCGATCTGCGCCAGAGCGGCATCCAGGGCCTTCTGCTTATCCATGGAATCCTTCTCGACCAAACGAAGCTGTGCGGACGACATGCCCGTCTCCCCTTGTTAGATCACATCCGCGGCCCCAGGGCCAACGATCTCACCAACGGTCATTCGGTGAGAGGGAATGTACCAGCTTTGTTCCCCTACGCAAAGCCCTAAGTTCCGCGAATGTTCTCATGCAAAGTTAGGAACGATCCGCCGTTGCGCAATCTCCATTCGTCGGCTCCATTCGTCGGCTCCATTCGTCGGCTCCGTTCGCGAGCTTCGTTCGCTGCCGGTGCAACGAAGTGCCGACTGCGGCGTTCAGGAGGGGATGCACCGCCAACGACACGCCGAAACGCCACGCATGACGACAGCCCACTCCACGCTCGACCGCATGATCGACCGACTCACCACCCAGCGCGTCGCGCTCGGCTGGGCCGCCGGCTGCGTCGCGGGAACGCCCGGTCTGGTGATGGAGATCGGCTTGGGCAAGGGCCGCACCTACGACCATCTGCGCGGCCTGTTCCCGCCGCGCGACATCCTGGTCTTCGACATGTGGGCGCGGGTTCCCGCCTCCCTGCGCCCGGACGAGGACCGGCTGTTCCTGGGCGATTTCCGCGACACGCTGCCCGCCGCGACGGGGCGCTTCCGCGGTGCGGTGAGGCTGGCCCACGCCGACATCGGCAGCGCGCGGGAGGACGAGGAAGAGGGCATCCGCCATTGGATCGGCGAGCTGATCGACCCGTTCCTGGCGCCGGGCGCGCTCGTCCTGTCGGACCGTCCGATCGGCGCCGGGCGGCGCGGGTGGGAATCCCTCGACGTTCCGGGAACGGACCGCTGGGCCTATCACGGCTGGCGGGTCGGATAAGGCCCCGGCCGGTCACTTCCCGTCCCGGATGACCTCCTTCACCTTGGAGGCGAGCTGCTTCAGCGAGAAGGGCTTCGGCAGGAAGTGGGCGACCTCGACCCCGTCGATCTCGCCCAGACGATCCTCGGCGTAGCCGGAGATGAAGATCACCCGCATGTCGGGCCGCATCTGCCGGACATGGCGGGCCAGCGTCGGGCCGTCCATCTGCGGCATCACCACGTCGGTGATCAGCAGGTCGATGCGGCTGCCGTCCGTGCCGATCTGCTGCAGCGCCGCCTCGCCGTTCTTGGCCTCCAGCACCTGATAGCCCTTGTTGCGCAGCGCGCGCGCGGAGAAGACGCGGACGGCGTCCTCGTCCTCGACCAGCATGATGGTGCCGGAGCCGGTCAGGTCGCTGCCGCGCCGCTCGCGCGGCTCGCCCTGGTCGGGACGGGCCTCGCCCTTGTGGCGGGGCAGCAGGATGGTGAAGGTCGTGCCCTCCCCCTTCTCCGACTCGACCAGGACGAAGCCGCCGGTCTGGCGGACGATGCCGTAGACGGTGGACAGCCCCAGCCCGGTTCCCGATCCCACGCCCTTGGTCGTGAAGAAGGGCTCGAAGATGCGCTGGAGATTCTCCCTGGGAATGCCGCAGCCGGTGTCGATCACCTCGATGGACACATACTCGCCGGGCGGGATGGTCTCGTGCTCGCGGCGCTGCGCCTGATCCACCACATGGTTGGAGGTGACGATGGTCAGGCGCCCGCCCCCGGCCATGGCGTCGCGCGCGTTGACCACGAGGTTGATGATGACCTGCTCCAGCTGGTTCTGGTCCACCTTGACGTAGCCGATGTCCCGGCCGTGGAGCATCTTCAGCTCGATGTTCTCGCCGATCAGCCGGCGCATCAGATTGCCGAGTTCGGCCAGCACGTCGGTCACGCTGAGGATGCGCGGCTGGAGCGTCTGCTGGCGCGAGAAGGCCAGGAGCTGCCGCACGAGGTTGGCGGCGCGGTTGGCGTTCTGCTTGATCTGCATGATGTCGCTGAAGGACTGGTCGCCCGGCTTGTGGCGCAGCAGCAGCAGGTCGCAGAAGCCGATCATCGCGGTCAGAAGGTTGTTGAAGTCGTGGGCGACGCCGCCGGCCAGCTGACCGACCGCCTGCATCTTCTGCGACTGGGCGAACTGGGCCTCCAGACCCTTGCGCTCGGTCATGTCGATGAAATGCAGGATCAGCCCCGCGGCCCCTTCCGGCCCCACCCCGCCGAGCCGCCGCGCGTAGAGCTGGGCCACCAGCTCGCGCCCGCCGGTCAGCCGCACCTCCAGCGGGGCGGCGGGGTCGGAACCGCCCTGAACGGCGGTCAGCCGCTCGGTCACCATGGCGCGCTCCGCCGGGACGATCAGGTCGGCCATGGCCCGGCCGAGGATGTTGCCGGCCTCGCTGCCGATCAGCGCCAGGAAGGCCTGGTTGCACTCGGCCAGACGCCCGCCCTCGTCCACCAGGGCGATGCCGATGGGCGCGTCCTCGAAGAAGCGCTGGAAGCGCTGCTCGGACAGCCGCAGGGCCTCCTGCCATTCGCGCTCCGGCGTCAGGTCGCGCACGACGGAGCGGGTGTGGGAGATCCGCCCGTCCTCGCCCCTCACCACGCTCTGCGCGACATAGGCCTGGAAGCGGCGGCCCTGGAGCCCGTTCATGGCGATCTCGCCGCGCTGCTCCAGCCCGCCGCCGTCCAGCAGGTCGTAGGGCGCGCAGCCGGCGGGCGGATGGGCCAGCACGTCGTGAAGGCGGCGTCCGCCTTCGACCAGATCCTCGGGCGCGCAGCCCAACCACTTCGCCAGGGTCGCGTTGACGAACTGGAAGTGCCCGTCCTGGTCCACCGAGAAGAAGCCGATCGGCGCGTGGTCCATGAAATCGACGAGCTGGGTCTGCTCGCGCCGCGTCACCTGCTCCAGCTCGCGCCGGGCGGTGATGTCCTCGACGCGCCACATCACCGCGCCGGCGTGGCCGTCGATGGGCTGGCCCTGGATGCGGCGCCACTCGGCGGCGCGCCCCTGCTGGCGGACCGCCAGTTCGATGGAGCCGGAATAGCCGCCCTTCACCCGCTCGCACAGGCGGCGGAAGGCGTCGGCGCTGTCGGGATCGTCGGCGAACTGGCGTTCGAGCGCGCGCAACGGCGGCTCCCCCTCGCTCCAGCCAATCAGCGAGCGGAAGGTGCTGTTGACGAACACCACATGCCCGGCCCCGTCGCAGACGAGCTGGCCGGACGGAAGCCCCTCCAGCGCGCTGCCCAGCAGCGAGCCGACGCGGGCCACCCGCCGCCGCGCGCGGACCATGCGGAGCGCCAGGGCCAGAGCCCCCGCCCCGGCGGTGGTCAGGCCGGCCCAGGCCAGCGGGTCGTGGTCCAGAAGCACCCCGGCCCCCGCCGCGACCAGACCGGCCAGAAGAAGGACCGCCAGAATCCCGGTGGCGAAGCCGCCGCCGGGCCGTTCCGCCACCCCTGCGGCACCATCGGTGCGCCGTCCGGCGGGAGCGCTGTCGGCAAAGGAAGAGGTCGTGTCGTCCACCGGAACTCCAGGTCAGCCGTTCGCCGCAAGGAAAGGTCCGGGAACGGTCCTCAGTTCCGCACCGCGCGTCCTTTCAGCTTGAAGACATAGGTAATGACTTCCGCCACGGCGCGATAGTGCTCGGACGGAACCTCCTCGTCGATATCGCATGCGGCATAGAGCGCTCGGGCGAGGGGCGGATTCTCCATCACCGGCACGCCGTTCTCCTCGGCGATCTCGCGGATCTTGAAGGCGACGGCGTCGGCGCCCTTCGCCACCACCATCGGAGCGCCCATGGTTGTGGAGTCGTATTTCAGCGCGACGGCGAAGTGGGTCGGGTTGGTCACCACCACGTCGGCGCCGGGCACCGCCGCCATCATGCGCTTGCGCGCCCGCTCGAAGCGCAACTGGCGGATGCGGCCCTTCACATGCGGGTCGCCTTCGGCCTGCTTGTGCTCGTCCTTCACCTCCTGCTTGGTCATGCGCATCCTCTTGTCGAAGCTGTGGCGCTGCCAGAACAGGTCGGCCCCGGCGATCAGGGTCAGGATGGCCAGCACGCCGGCCAGCAGCCGGAAGGTCAGCCCGTCCATCTCGCGGAGCAGCATCATCATGTCGATCCCGATGAAATGCTCGATGGTGAGCATCATCGGCTGGAGCGCGATGTAGGCGACGATGCCGACCACCGCGACCTTGGCCAAGCTCTTCAGCAGATCGACGCCCTTCTGGGCGCTGAACAGATTGGCGATGCCGGAGATCGGATTCAGCTTGTTGAATTTCGGCGCGATCAGCTCCCAGGAGACGTTGAAGCCCTTCTGCCCGATGGTGCCGATCACCCCGGCGAACAGCAGGAACAGGATCGGAAGCCACAGCGCCCACAGGATGTCCTTCATCACCTGCATCAGCACCGCGCCGACCCCGCCCTGGTCCATGGGGATCTGGTCCAGATTCTCGAAGAAGAAGTTCAGGCGGGGCACCATGCCCTTCAGCGTCCCGGGCAGGGTCGTGACCAGGATCACCAGCGCCGCCGCGATCATCAGCCAGTTGCCGATTTCCTGGGTCATCGCGTACTGGCCCTGCTTGTGGGCCTCGTCGAGCTTCTTTTGCGTCGGCTCTTCTGTTTTGGATGATTCATCCGCGTCTTCGGACACCGGATCTCTCCCCGCTCAGCCCGGTCTCAGGAAATCGACGAAGGCGGCCTCGAAATGGGTCAGCCAGAACATCATCATCGCGGCCAGCGTCAGGGCGAACATGAACAGCCCAAGCGCGACCTGGAGCGAGGTGAACAGGAAGAACACCTGGATCTGCGGCGCCAGCTTGTTCAGCAGCCCCAGCGCCAGGGCGAACAGCATGCCCGAGATCAGGAACGGCGCCGCCATCTGCACGCCCAGCACGAAGGACTTGCCGACCAGCTGTCCGACCACGTTCGCCATGTCGTCGATGGGGATCGCCGCCCCGGGCGCGAAGGTCGAATAGCTGTCCACCACCGCCATGATCAGCAGGTGGTGCAGGTTGGTGATGAAGATCAGCAGCAGCCCCAGCCACCCCAAAAGGGCGCCGGGCAGCGACCCCTGCGACGCCATGGCCGGGTTGAACATCTGGGCGTTCGACAGGCCGGACTGGAGCGCGATGATCGTCCCGGCCACCTCCAAGGCGCCCATCAGCAGACGCGCGACGGTGCCCATGAAGATGCCGACGGTCACCTCGCCGGCGATCAGGACGAACAGCCGGAAGATGTTGTCGGGCATCGGCGGCATGCGGTCGCCCAGCACCGGCGCCACCAGAACGCTGACCGCCACGGAAAAGAGAAGGCGCGTGCGGGCGGAGACGAAGGCGTCGCCGATGGTCGGCATGATGCTGAAGGCCGTCCCGACGCGCGCGAACACCAGCAGCCAGACGAAGATCTGGTCGCCCAGAAACTGCTGGAGCAGGTTCATCCGCCGCCGCCGGGCAGGTTTCCGGCGTTGGGCACGCTGTTGACGCCGGTGCCGATGGCGACGATGCGGTCGGCGACCTCATGCTCGAAGAACGACCGCAGCTCGCCCAGCATGAAGGGCATCAGCAGGATCGACAGGCCGAAGACCAGCAGAACCTTCGGCACCATGGCCAGGGTCTGCTCGCTGATCTGGGTGACCGCCTGGAAGACCGAGATCACCGTGCCGACCACCATCATGGCGACCAGAACCGGCGCCACCACGAACACCAGCGTGACGATGGAGGTGCGGCAGATCTCGATGACGTCGGTTTCGCTCATGATGCTTCGCTCAGGGCACGGGCGTCAGGGTCGGCTGCTCAGGGGCCGCCGTCAGATCGGCATGCGCAGGATTTCCTGGTACGCCGACAGCACCTTGTCGCGCACGGCGGTGACGGTCTGCAGCGTCACCTCGGCGTTGGTCACGGCCTGGACCACGTCGGTCAGGTCGGCCTGCCCGACGGCGGCCTTGGCGGTCATCGTCTCGCCCTGCTTCAGGTCGCCGATGACCTCCTTGGCGGTCTGCTCCAGCACGTCGCCGAAGCTGACGCCGTTGCGCGGGGCCATGCCCGGCCCGGTCGTGGAGGCGGCGGTGTTCGCATAGGCCGCGGCGGCGTTGATCGGGTTGACCATGGGACGTGCGTCCTTCCTTCAGAAAAGCGTCGCCGCGCTCAGGCGCGGAGGATGTCGATGGTGCGCGTCAGCATCTGGCGGGCGCTGTCGACGGCCGACAGGTTCGCCTCGTAGGAGCGCTGCGCCTCGCGCATGTCCATCGCCTCGACCACCGAATTGACGTTGGGCAGCAGCACGTAGCCGTCCGCGTCCGCGGAGGGGTGCGAGGGGTCGTAGCGCCGCTCGAAGTCCTTCTTGTCGACGTCGATCTTGGCGACGCGGACCAGATCGACCCCCATCTGGCGGTCCAAGGCGTTCTGGAACATCACGACCTTGCGCCGGTAGGGCAAATCGCCCGGCGTTTCCGCCGTCGTGTTGGCGTTGGCCAGATTTTCCGCGATGGTCTTCAGACGGGTGCCCTGCGCCTTCATGCCGGACGCGGACACCGCCATCGACGTGTAGAGATCCATCTTTCCGCCTCCTTAGCCCCGAACCCCATCCGAACGCCGACTAACCCTCAACCGCCGCTGCGGATGGAGGAGCGGATCAGGTTGACCTGCTTCTTGTAGAGGTTCGTGATGGTCTGGTAGTCCATCCCGGTCTGTCCCTGTTTCAGCATCTGCTCTTCCAGGACCACGTTGTTGCCGTCCGGCGCCGTCTCGTAAGGATCGCGCTGGCGCTGCTCCTGGTTCAGCCCGCCCGCGCCGCGCGTCCCCTGGAGATGCGAGGCGTTGGTCGCGGTGGGCTGGAGGCGGCGGCTGTCGGACAGGGCGTCGCGGAAGGTGAAGGGCTTCAGGTCGCGGCCCTTGTAATCCGGCGTGTCGGCGTTCGCGATGTTCGCCGCGATCACGTTCTGGCGTTCGGTCAGCCAGCCCATCTTGCGCGACATCAGCTTGAAGAGGCCGAGGTTTTCGAGATTCATCGCCGGGTTCCGGTCTGGGGGCCTGCCGCCCGGACGCGCGAAGGCGCAGCGGGACGGGCGGGATGCATCACAGCATTCCGATCTTCCGCCGTTTCAGTTAATCAAAGATGAATCCCACCCACCACGCCGCTCCCCCTCCGCCGCCGCGCTTCAGCTTCATGCTTCGTTAAGCATGTTCCGCCAGGATACGCCCATCGACACAGGCCATCCGGCAGGAGCCCCTTGTCCGAGCCGACTCCCAACCGCCGCCCTCTCCCCAACCGGCCCGTCGCGGTCGCGCTGAAGTATGAGCTGGGCGACCAATCCCTGCCCCGCGTGGTCGCCACCGGCAAGGGGCATGTGGCCGAACAGATCCTGGAGCTGGCCTTCGCCAACGGCGTCAAGGTGCGCGAGGACGCCGACCTCGTGCAGATCCTGTCGGCGGTGGACATCGACTCGGAGATTCCCATCGAGGCCATCGCCGCCGTCGCCGAGATCCTAGCCTACGTCTACCGCGCCAACGGCACGCTGCCGCCCTCGGCGGAACCGGCCGCCGGAGAGGTTCCGTGACCGGCACCGCCACCCTCCTCCTCGACATCCAGGCGCTGGCCGCCGCGCTGGAGGAGACCCGCGACCAGATGGAGGCCGGCTTGGCGGCGGACCTCACCGGGCTCGACACCCGCGTCGCCGCCCTGTGCGCCGAGGCGCAGTCCGCCCGCGGCGACGCCGAGCTGGCCGCCGCCCTGGAACGCCTGCTGCCGACGCTGGACGCCGTCGCGTCCGCGCTGACCCGCCAGAGGGAAACGCTGGCCGCCGCCGCCGAAGGGCGCCACGACCCCCACACCGCGCGCCAGCGCGCCAGCGCCGCCTATGGCCGCGGCGCAGCCGCTGCGCCCGGCGACCTTCCGCCCGAACCGCCGGCCACGCCGTCCCGACAGAGCTGACCTGATCCATGGGCCTCGACCAGTACATCCAATTCGTTCTCGCCCTCGCCTTCGTCATCGCGCTGATCGTGCTGGTGGCCTGGGTGATGCGCCGCATCGGCTTCGGGGGCATGACGGCCTCGTCGGGACGCCAGCGCCGTCTGGGCGTCGTCGAGGTGTTGCCGCTCGACGGCAAGCGCCGGCTGGTGCTGGTCCGCCGCGACGACCGCGAGCATCTGCTGCTGCTGAGCGCCTTCGGCGACCAGGTGGTCGACCAGACGCCGCGCGGCGGCTTTCAGGGCGCGCTGGCCGAGGCTTCCGCCCCGCCATCCGCCCCGGCCCGCCCGACGGGGCCCGCTCCCCTGCCGTCCGCGGGAGACCGGTCATGACGACCGGCACCGGCGCGTCGAAGCGGCTGGCGTTCGCCGGCCTGCTGGCGCTGGCGATCGGCATCGCCGGCGCGCTGGCCGCCGGGCCGGCGCTGGCGCAGAGCATGACCTTCGACCTGGGCGACGCCGGGGGATCGACCACCGGACGCATCGTCCAGATGGTCGCGCTGATCACCGTGCTGTCGCTGGCGCCGTCGATCCTGATCATGATGACGGCCTTCACGCGCATCGTGATCGTGCTGTCCTTCCTGCGCTCGGCGCTGGGCATCCAGCAGGTGCCGCCGAACACGGTGCTGATGTCCCTGGCGGTCTTCCTGACCTTCTTCGTCATGGCCCCGGTGTTCGAGCGGTCCTACAACCAGGGCATCCAGCCGCTGATCAACCAGGACATCGACGAGACGGAGGCGTTCCGCCGCACGGTCGCCCCGCTGCGCGAGTTCATGCTGAAGCACACCAGCGAGAAGGACCTGCGCCTGTTCATGGACATGGCGCGCATCGAGAACGTGGCGGACGCCGAGCAGACCCCGCTGCACGTCCTGGTCCCCGCCTTCATGATCTCGGAGATCAAGCGGGCCTTCGAGATCGGCTTCCTGCTGTTCCTGCCCTTCCTGATCATCGACATGGTGGTGTCGTCCATCCTGATGTCGATGGGCATGATGATGCTGCCGCCGACCATGGTGGCGATTCCGTTCAAGATCATCTTCTTCGTTTTGGTCGACGGCTGGTACCTGATCGCCGGGTCGCTGGCCCGCAGCTTCGGCACGCTGTAGGCGCGTCCCTCGGGGGCGCCGGCCGGTCCCGGCACAGATCGTCGCAGGCGAAACGGCCAGCGGACGGGCGCATCGGCTTGCGCTAGTATTGGGCCAGGGAAGAGCGTAAGAGGATCGGCCCGCGCGAGCGCACCGACCGCCGCCGTACCCGCAGCTTGTGGCTTTCTCGTCCCCCGCTCGGACTCCCAACGGACCCCCCTCGACGTCCCACATGTCAGACACGACCCTGAAAGCCGCGGCACCCGACAAGGGCAGGCTGGCCGCGCTCACCCTCGGTGCGCTTGGCGTCGTTTACGGCGACATCGGCACCAGCCCGCTCTACACGCTGCGCGAATGCTTCTCGCCGGAGCACGGGCTCGCCCTGACGCCGCAGAACATCCTCGGCATCATGTCCATGGTCTTCTGGGCGCTGGTGCTGGTGGTCACGGTGAAGTACGTGCTGTTCGTCATGCGCGCCGACAACAAGGGCGAGGGCGGCATCCTGGCCCTGCTGGCGCTGGCGACCAACAGCCGGCCCGATTCCACCGGACGGCTGTCCGGCCTGATGGCGATGGGCCTGTTCGGCGCCGCCCTGTTCTACGGCGACGGCATGATCACCCCGGCCATCTCCGTCCTTTCCGCGGTGGAGGGGCTGGAGGTGGCGCAGCCGGCGCTGGAGCGGGTCGTGGTGCCGGTGACCGTGGGCATCCTGATCGCCCTGTTCGGGATCCAGAGCCGCGGCACCGAGCGGGTCGGCCGGCTGTTCGGCCCGATCATGGTCGCCTGGTTCGCCACGCTGGGCCTGCTCGGCCTGATCGAGCTGGTCAAGGAACCGCAGGTCCTGGCCGCGCTCGACCCACGCCACGCCGTGCGCTTCTTCGCCTCGAACGGCTGGATCGGCTTCCTGGTGCTGGGCGCCGTCGTGCTGGCCGTCACCGGGGGCGAGGCGCTCTACGCCGACATGGGCCATTTCGGCCGCCGCCCCATCAAGGTGGCGTGGCTGGCGGTGGTGCTGCCCGCCCTGCTGCTGAACTATCTCGGCCAGTGCGCCCTTCTGCTGAGCGACCCCTCGGCGGTGCGCAGCCCCTTCTACCTGCTGGTGCCGGAGTGGGGCCTCTACCCGATGATCCTGCTGTCGACCTGCGCGGCGGTGATCGCCAGCCAGGCGGTGATCTCCGGCGTCTTCTCGCTGACCCGGCAGGCGGTGCAGCTCGGCCTTTGCCCGCGGCTGGACATCCGCCACACCTCGCAGGAGGAGGGTGGGCAGATCTACATCCCGCGCGCCAACTGGGGGCTGCTGTTCGCGGTCATCGGACTGGTCCTGTGGTTCGAATCCTCCAGCCGGCTGGCGACCGCCTACGGAATCGCGGTGACCGGCGACATGGTCATCACCACCATCCTGGCGCTGGTCGTGGCGCACCGCCGCTGGAACTGGAGCCTGCCCGTCTGTCTGGCGCTGGGCGCGCTGTTCCTCAGCGTCGATCTGGCGCTGTTCCTCGCCAACGCGGTGAAGATCCCGCACGGCGGCTGGGTGCCGCTGGTCATCGCCGCGGTGACTCTCGGCCTGATGTCCACCTGGCGCCGCGGCCGCGCCGTGCTGAACCGCCGTCTGGCCGAGGATTCCCTGCCGCTGGATGGCTTCGTCAAGCGACACGCCAAGTCCTCCGACATCCAGCGGGTGAAGGGAACGGCGATCTTCCTGACCTCCAGCGCCGACACGGTGCCCATCGCCCTGCTGCACAACCTGAAGCACAATCAGGTGATGCACGAGCGCATCGTCTTCCTGACGGTGCTGGTCGAGGACGTGCCCCGCGTTCCGGCCAAGGAGCGCGTCGTCCTGGAGGGACTGGCCGACGGCTTCTACCGGCTGACGGTGCGCTACGGCTTCTCGCAGGAGCCGAACATTCCCAAGGCGCTGCGGCTGTGCAAGGCGTTCGGGCTGGAGTTCGACGTGATGACGACCTCCTTCTTCCTCGGCCGCGAGACGCTGATCCCCCGCATCAACCCGCAGATGGCCCAGTGGCGGGAAAAGCTTTTCGTGGTGATGTCGCGCACCGCGGTCAGCGCCACCGACTTCTTCAAGATCCCGCCGAACCGCGTGGTTGAGCTGGGCACCCAGGTTCAGCTCTGACGCTTTGCCGCCCTGCCAATGAAAAAGCCCCCTTCCGATGGAAGGGGGCTTTTTCATTGAGCGAAGACGCGTGCGACGCCGCCGTCAGTTGATCGCGGCGCTCTGCTTGCCGCGGTAGTTCTTCAGGAACTTCTGGAACACGTCCACCTCGGCGACGCGGGAGCGCACGGTGTTGACGTCGATCAGGCCCAGCGCCTGCTCCGGCCGGGTCAGGACGCGGAAGGCGTCGGCGTCGGGACCGTTGGTCATCACCGAGCCGAACTCCTTGCGCAGCAGGTTCAGGTTCGTGCCGTCCCCGGCCAGCGCCAGCGCCACCGCGCGGTTCAGGACGAGCTGCGAGGTCGCCGGGTTGATCGGCTGGGTCGGCGGCGGCGGCGGACCGATCAGCTTGTTCAGGGCGAAGGCCGCGGCCTCCCACTTCTGGGCGCGCCACGCGATGTCCACCCGCAGCGAGTTGGCCGGCTTGCCGTCGTCCTCGGCGAGCAGCAGCAGCGCCTCGTCGCCGCGGCCCAGCTCGGCCAGCGCCTTGGCCTGCATCAGGCGGCGCTCCCCCACCAGATCCGCCGGCAGGTTCGGCACGTTGGACAGCTCCAGCGCGCGCAGGGCGTCCTCCGGCTTGTTGTCGAGCAGCCGGACGGAGGCGAGCCGGGTGCCGACCCGCGCCTTGTCCTCGCCCGACAGGCGGTATTCCACCTGATGCTGCAGCAGGTCGGCGGCGCGGTTCAGCAGGTCCACGGAGATCAGCCGCTCGGCGAGCTGCCGGATCACCTCGTCCCCCGCCTCGCCCACCGGGGTCAGCTCGCGGAACTGGTCGTAGAGCTGGAGCGCCTCGATGGTCGGCAGCTTCTGCGCCCCATCCTTGTAGAGGTCGGCGAAGATGCGCGACATCTCGCGGGTGATCTCCTCCGCCCGCGGCGTGTCGGCGACCAGCGCGGCGGTCTCCTTCATGGCGTTGAAGCCGTCGGCGTACTGGCCGGCGGCGATCAGCACCTCGCCCATGCGCTGGCGGATCTGCATCTCCAGCTCGTCGCCGCGCCAGGTGAAGGTCAGCCCGGCCAGCCGCTCCGCCGCGGCGGGCGGCGACATGCGGCCTTCCGCCAGTTGCAGGTTCACCAACGCCAGCCCGGCCTTGGCGCGGTAATAGCGGTCGAGGCTGTTGTAGGAGGCGGTCAGCTGCTCCAGCGCCCGCTCCGGCTCGTTGGTCTGGGCGTAGTAGAGGCCGCGGAGATACTGGACGTCCGGCCGCTCCTCCGCGTCCGTGCCGCCGCGCTCGACGATGCGGTCGAGCAGCCGCTTGGCGAAGGGCGCGTCGCCGGTCTTCAGCGCGGCCTCGGCGGCGCGGGTCGCCAGCTTGGTCAGGATCGGGTCGGGGTAGGAATTCAGGATCGGCGCCGCCGCCTTGAAGCCGGCCTGGGCCGCCGGCCAGTCGTTGCGGTCCGCCGCGATGGCGGCGCGCCACAGCGCGGCCTCGCCGTTGTTGGCGAGGTTGGGGTGGGCGAAATCCTCCGCCGCGGCGTCGGTGTTGCCCGCCAAGAAACGCGCGGCGCCGCGCAGGGCGCGGAACTCCGGCCAGCCCTCCAGATCGGGCTGGGCCTCCTGAAGCACATCCATCATGCCGATGGCCTCCTGCCCGAAACCGTTCGCCAGATAGAAGCGGGCGAGGTCGAGCTGGGCGCGGGGCCGTTCGGAATCCGGCGCGTTGACGATGTTGAGCTGAAGGTTCTGCCGCGCCTCGGTGTAATGGTCGAGGTCGCCCTTCTTCCAGGCCGGCAGGTCGAACAGGCGGCGCCCGGAGGGCACCGGCTTCGGATCGGTGGGCGGCGTCAGCGTGTTGGACGCGCCGCCGGGGGACGGCTTCGGCGGCAGCGACGCCGTCTGCGCGGGCGCCGCCGGACGGTTCCCGGCGTCGGCCATGGGCGACAGGTGCAGGCCGCCCGCCGCGGTCACCTCCACCCCTTCCTTGACCGGGCGCACGGTGATGGCGTCGGCGATGGGCCGCACGACGACGCCCTGGTAGCTGGGCAGCAGCTCCAGGTCCGCGTAGCGGTGCGATTCGGGGATGGCGTTGCCCGGAACCGGCAGCGGCACGACCTGGAGGCGGTCGCCGACATCGGGATCGGACAGCGTCACCACGGTCGCTGCGTCCGCGGCGCGCACCAGCAGACGGGCGCCCAGCAGGAAGTCCGGCTCCGGGTCGATCTTCAGCTCGAAGGGCGGCGTGCCGGTCAGGCGGCTGGTCGGCGTGATCTTCCAGCTCGTCCCCTGCCGCTCGATCTTCGGCCAGACCAGCGAGCCGATCTTGGTGCGGAAGGCGCTGCCGCCGGTCGCCGGCACCGGCTCGATCGCGCCGACCGTCCCGGCCCCGCCGATGGCCTTGCCGGCGCCGATGGGCAGCGGCTTGTCGAACACGATGTAGAGATGCCCGGCGCGCGGGTAGACGGCGATGGACGCCGGGCCACCCGCGTCGAACACCAGCGTCGGTCCCTGCGGTTCGGCTTTGGCCGGCTCGGGTTTGGCCAATTCCGCCTTGGCCGCTTCGGCTTTGGCCGCCTCGGGCTTCGCGGGCGCGGGGACCGCCGCGACCTCCTTCGCCGGGGGAGGCGCTGCCGCCGGCCTTGCGGCGGGCGCGGCGGCCGGGGGGGTCGCCGGTTGCGGGGCCGCGGCCTCGGCCGCGGGTGGACGCACGGTGGTCGTGGTGGCGCCGGACGGCGGAGCGGCGTTCGCGGCGTCGCCCGTCGGCAGTCCGGCGCGCGTGCCCGGATTCTGCACGTCGATCACCACGGACCGGCCGGACTTGCTGTCCTTGATCTCGGCGTCCTGCGGCACGGCGAAGGTGATGGCCAGCGCGCCGTTGGCCTGCCGGAACTGCTCCACGTTCTGGATGTTGCGCAGCGCCGTCCGGGCCACCGGCGCCAGATCGGCATTGCCGTTGCGGTCGAACAGCAGCGTGGCCGACGCCCCGTCGCGGCGCAGCGTGTAGTTGGCGCCCTCCGGCCAGGTGAAGGACAGGCGGCTCTGCTCCGGCGTGTCGGCCGCGCTGACCGTCACCCGCCCCGCCGAGCGCGCCGGAGCGGGTGCGGCCGGTGTCTCGCTCTTGGCCGCGGGAGCCGGGGCTTGGGCCTGGGCTTGTGCTTGTATTTGGGCTTGGGTCTGGGCCGGCGCCTCGGCGGCGGGGGTCAGGTCGATCGCCACGGCGTTGCCGTTGCGGAAGCTCTTCAGCGTCACCGGCCGCTTCAGGTCGAAGGTCACCGTCTTGCCGTCGCTGCCGATCCGCACGCCCGACAGATAGCCGGGCAAGGCCGCCACCGCGCGGTCCAGCGCGGCGTTGATCGGCTCGTCGAAGCGGACGACCAGCGTGTTGCCTTCCACCGACGCGCTGTAGCCGGTCTGGCGCGGCCAGTCGAAGACCATGCGCCCGAAGGTCTTGTGGGTGGCGGCGCGCACCGGGACGTCGACGGCCCAGGCGGCCGGCGGGACGGCGACCTGGGCGGCGAGCAAAGCCGTGGCGGCCACGAAGCCGCTCAGCCAGCGCCGGTATGCCCCGCCCCGCCCCATCCGTTTCACTCCTCCGGCTCCGCGTCGCTGGCCGCCCCGGAGACCGGCGGTCCCGCCGTCTCCTCACGCACCACCACATCCACCCGCGCCCCGCCGGGCACCGGATCGATGCCGGGCGGTTCGCTCATCAGGCTGCGCGCCACGAGGTCGCGTTTGTAACCCGTCTCGCGCAGCAGCGCCGCAACGGCAACCGCGCGCGTCAGGGCGCGTTCCCAGGCCAGCCCCGCGGACTGGTCCTCGCGCTCGGCGTGGCCGACCACCTCGATCCGGTTGCCGATCCGTCCCACCGCCGCGCCCAACAGATACAGCACCCTCCGCCCCTGGTCGGTAAAGCTGCCGCCGGTCGGGTCGAACATCACGTGGGCCGGCAGGCCGATCACCACGCGGTCGTCCTCCCGCCGCACATCCACCGCCGCCAGATCCTCGTTGGCCGCGGTCTGGGTACGAAGCAGGGCGCTGAGATAATCCAGATTGATCGCGGAATATGACTCCACCGTGGCGGCGTTGAAGGCGGCCTTCGGCTCGGGCGGCGTCGCGGAGGGCGTGACCGCGGTGGACCGGGCCGACGACAGCGACTTGACCAGACCGGTCCAGCGCTGGGCCTCCGGCTCGCTCATCGAATACATCAGCACGAAGAAGGCGAGCAGCAGCGACATCAGGTCGGTGAAGCTGATCAGCCAGATCGTCCGGTTGTGGCCGCCGCTCTTGTCCTCGGCCCTGGGCAGTTTGGGCAGGCGGATCATCGGCGCCCTCCCCCCGGCGGATCATCCATGGCGCGCAGGCTGAACAGCAGGCGGACGGCGCCCGGCGCGCCGCGCTCGATGCCCACCGTCACCGCGTCGGCCGGCGCCCCGTCGGCGATCAGCAGCCGGGCCAGCGCGCCCGCCCGCACCACCGGGCCGGGCGGCTGGCTGGGGCCGCCCGCCGGGCCGATGGACAGCAGCGCGTCCAGCTCGATCCGCTCGCCGGGCCGGTTCTGCAGCAGCGCGTCGGCCACCCGGTCGATCAGGCCGATGCGGTCGGGGCGCAGGTCCGCCGTGCCGGGCCGGAACAGCTCGTCGGCGGGCAGGCGCACCTCCAGCAGGCGGCCCGGCGTGACGCTGTCCACCTTCGCCACGGCGACGGCGGTGGCGAACAGGTTGCCCAGACCGTCCAGCCGCTGCACGGCGAAGACGGTGCCGGCGCGCGAGGCCAGCGGGTCGGCCGGCTCGCGCAGGCGGGGGTCGATGTAGAAGGCGGGGAAGCTGCGCTCCAGCGACACCAGCACCGTGCGCACCCGCTGGGCGGTCTGCACGGACTGGGCGTTCAGCACGATGAAGAAGACGAGCAGCAGCAGGAACAGCGACAGCAGAAGCACGATGCTTCCGTTGTTCGGGTTCGGCCGGCTGCCCGACAGGTCCGGCTTCCTGTGGCCGGGCGCAGCCATGGGATTAATCGAAGCTCGCCAGCAGGCGGTCGATCTCGTCCTGGTCCATGGCGGCGCTGGTCATCTGCGGCCCGTGCAGCAGCCCGGCCTCCGGGTCGTCGGCCGGGCGGTCGGTGGCGAAGTTCGGCGCCGGATCGGTGTGGACGGCGGTCGCGGCCGCCGCGGCGGCCGCCGCCGGGCGGGTGTGGTTCTGCCGCACCTCGTCGCCGAAGGCCGCGACGATCATGTCGACCTTCGATTCGATGTGCTTGAGCGTGCGCACGACCTTGGAAATGCGCTGGCCGGTGATGTCCTGGAAATTGCAGGCCTCGAAGATCTTGGTCACCTGCTCGGTCAGCTTCGCGGAATTCTCCGGATCGATCCGGCCGGAAATGCCGGTGATGACGTCGCAGGCGTCGAAGATGGCGAAGGTGGCCTGTTCCGTCGCGCCGACGACGGCGTCCAGCTCATCGGTGGCGTTGGGAATGTGCTGGTCGCGGATTTCCGCGGGCTGCAGCGCCGCCAGCTCCTGCTTGGCGCTTTCGATGAAGCGGGCGAGGTCGACCACCTCCTTGTAGAGGCGCAGGTCGGTGGCGGAGATGTCGCCGTCCATGCTGCCGAGGATGGAGCGGACGATGTCCGTCACCTCCTCGCGGCTCAGCGGCTGGGCCGCTTCGGCATGGGCGGCGTCGAGCTGCTGGCGCAGGAGCTTCTGGTCGGCGAGCGAGGAGGAAACGGGCGGGGCCATGTGCGATCCGATGTGAGCGTTCCGTGGTCTTGTCCGGCCTGCGTGCGATCGGGTGCGTCGGCCGGCCCGGACGCAGACGCCCGAAGCGGGTTCGACCCAACTTCGCGTCCTCGCACGGCCGCCGCCGACTCGGAGCCTCGTCAGCCTTTCCAACCCTAAATTCGCTCGGTTAACACGCCGTTAAGCGCCTGAATCGTCGCAACGCAAAGACGGAAACGAAATCGCGCGCCGGGAAAGAAAGCGGAAGCGTTGTCCTGCGCCCACGCGCTTTCAACCAACGCCCGCCACTGTCGAACTTTAAAGAGAGCTGCGGCAATTTGTTTCAATCGGAGTCCGCAAACAGACAAAGGGCCGCCTTGGAGGCGGCCCTTCTTCACCGTTGCACCATGCGATTGTTCGGTCAGGCTGGTGCGTCAATGAAACAGTCAGCTGTGAAACAGGTTCGGTAAATCAGTCCCGACGGTCAGCTGCCGCTGCTCCGCCCGCCACCATGGCTGTGTTCGCCGCCCTTGCGGCCCGCTTCCGATGCGCGTTCCGGGTCGTTCTTGAAGTTGCCGCCGGACGCCTGGCCACCCTTGTGGCCGGCTTCCGAAGCACGCTCCGGGTCGTTCTTGAAGTTGCCGCCGGACGCCTGGCCACCCTTATGGCCGGCTTCGGAGGCACGCTCCGGGTCGTTCTTGAAGTTGCCGCCGGAAACCTGGCCGCCCTTGTGACCGGCTTCCGCCGCACGTTCCGGATCGTTCTTGAAGTTGCCGCCGGAGTGCTGACCGCCCGAGCTACGGCCCTGGTTCTGGTCGTTCATCTTGTCTCCTTCCTTCTTGCTGTTGGGCAAACTTGCGTTGCCCGAACACGCCGGAGCCAACATGAAACGAAGCCGACCGTTGCGGGCCTTCTACCATCCTGACAGTACGTGTACGTATATTCAGTAGATGCCCGCGGGCGCGGGGTATGACCAACCGCACGGTCATACCCACCCGACCCCGCATCTCAACCAAAGGGCGTACTCAATTCCTCGGTGTGGCGGGCACGCCACGGCGCTCGATGAGCGCGGACGTCAACTCCTTGGCCTTCAGCGGGTCCATCGCGGCCAGGATCGGCGCCGTCTTGGTTTCCTTCATCTTCTCCACCACACCCAGCAGGACGGGCATGTCCAGCTCCTCGAAGATGCGGGCGGCTTCCTTGGGCTTCATCGTCTCGTAGATCTTCACGAGGCTTTCGAGTTGGGCCGCCTGCTTCTCGTCGCCCTGCCGCATCAGCTTCTGGATGTCGGCGCGGACCTTGTCCATCTCCTGCACCTTCTGATCGATGCGCTTCTCGGCGGCGGTCAGCAGGGCCTCGCGCTGTTCCAGCTCCTTGGTGCGGCGCTCGATCTCGGCGCGGCGCTCGGCGAAATGCTGGAGAAGCTCCTCGTTCTTCACCGGGCCGAGGGCGGCGTTGTCCGGCGGCGTCGGGTTGGGCGGCGCGCCGTTGCTCGACCCGCCCTGGGCCGGGGCCGGTTCGGGCGAGGGCTTGGCGCCGTTCGCGGCAAGCTGCATCGGCGGGGCCGGAAGGCCGCTCTGCCCTTGGGCCAGGGTCGCCGGGAACTCCGGCAGGCGGGCGTCGCGCGTGGTGATCCGCCACAGGTCGCCGACGCGCACCCCCAGCATCAGGACGGCGACGAAGATGGTCAGGGGCAGGATGCGGAACCGCCAGGCCTTCATCTTCTCGCGCATCCGCTCCGACAGCGGGCGGCGCGGGACGGCGGGCTTGCGCTTGGCCTTCGCCTTCAGCTTGGCCTTCGGCTTCGCCCTGGCGGCGGCTTGGGCGGCCGCTTGCGCGGCGGCCTGCGCGGCCCCCGGAGCCGGCGGCTGGCCGGCCACGCTCGGGCTGGTGCGGACGCCGGTCGGGGTGGCCCCGGCCGGCCGGATCACGACCTTGGGCTCCCCGCCGGCAGCGGCGGTCGCGCCCTTCGTGCTGGTGGCGTCGCTCATCCGACCCCCTTGCCGGCGTTCTCGATGGCTTGCAGAAGTTCACGTTCGGCGCGGGACAGGCTCTCGCCCTCGCGCACGATGGGATCGGACGCCGGCGCCGGGCGCCGCGACAGAGCATCGACCCGCAGCGGATCGGCGCGCAGTGGATCGGCGCGCAGCGGCTCGTTCCGGAAGGCGGCGGAGCGCAGCGGCGGCAGGTCGTCGTGATCGTCGTGGTCGGCGTGGCCGTCGTCGTGGAGATCGTGGTCGTCGTGGTCGTGGTCGTCGTGACCGTGATCGTCCTCGAGGATCGGACGCGGGGCGACGGCCGGACGGGGCGCGACGGGCGGTCGGGCGGACAGGCCGGGGCGCGCCGCCGGACGCGCCGCGGGGCCCGGCTTCGGGCGCTCCCCGCCGACGTTGCCCAGCCGGTTCGCCATGGCGTCGGCGGCCTCGATCATGAATTCCAGCTCGTCGCGCAGGGTCTGCGCCTTGGCGACCGTGCGCTGCAGGTCGTCGCCGGTCTCGTGGGCCGTCTTCTTCAGACCGCGCACGCCGGTTTCGGCGCGCGACATGGCCTCGTTCAGGCCGCGCACCAGCTCGGCCATCTCGCCGCGGCTCTCGCGCAGCTTGATGATCTGCCGGTTGAGGATGATCGCATAGGCGATGGTCGCGGCGAGCAGCCCCACCATCACCAGATCGAGGACGAGCGTGAGGGTCGGGCTCATAGCCGCATGACCTCCTGCTTGGGCAGCTCCCGCTCGATCCGCACGGCGATGTGCCCGCCCTTGCGGCCCATGCGGCCTTGGAACATGGAAACGTCGCCGCAGCGCAGCTCGATGGTGCCGTCCGGCGTGGCGTTCAGAAGGATTCGCGTGCCGACGCGCCAGTTCAGCACGTCGTGAAGGGTCATCGTCACCTCGTCCAGCACCGCGGAGATGTCCACGTCGGTGACCAGCAGTTCCGAGGCGAGGTGGGTTTCCCAGATCGAGTCGCGGCCGAACTTCTCACCCATGAACATCTGGAGCAGAAGCTCGCGCACCGGCTCCAGAGTCGCGTAGGGGATCATCAGTTCCAGGCGGCCGCCGCGATCCTCCATGTCGATGCGCAGCTTGACCAGCACCGCCGCGTTGGCCGGGCGCGCGATGGTCGCGAAGCGCGGGTTGGTCTCCAGCCGGTCGAAGCGGAAGGTGACGGGCGACAGCGGGTCGAAGGCGGCGGACAGGTCGGACAGCACCACATGGACCATGCGCTCCACGAGGTTGCGCTCGATGGTCGTGTAGGGGCGGCCCTCGATGCGCATCGCCGCGGTGCCGCGCCGCCCGCCCAGCAGCACGTCCACGATGGAGTAGATCAGCGCCGAGTCCACGACCATCAGGCCGTAGTTGTCCCACTCCTCCGCCTTGAAGACGGACAGCATCGCCGGCAGCGGAATCGAGTTCAGGTAGTCGCCGAAGCGCACCGAGGAGATCTGGTCGAGGCTGACCTCGACGTTGTCGGAGGTGAAGTTGCGCAGGGACGTGGACATCATGCGGACGAGGCGGTCGAAGACCACCTCCAGCATGGGCAGGCGTTCGTAGTTGACCAGCGCCGAATTGACCAGCGCCATGATGCCGGAGTTGTCGCCGTCGCCGGCGCCGCCCTGGTCGAAGCCGAGCAGGCTGTCGATCTCGTCCTGGTTCAGGACGCGGGTCGACCCGCCGCCGCCCATGTCCGCCATGTCGCCCATGTCGCCGCCGTCTTCGGCGAGGGCGGCCCATTCGGCGGCAAGGCGTTCTTCTTCGCTCAGTTCCTCGGTGTTGCTCATGGCCCGTTTCCGCCGCCCCTACTGGACCAGCATTTCCTTGAACAGAACGTCCTTGACCTTCACCGGATGGGCGGACGCGGTGATCCGCATCAGCAGCTCCTGGCGCAGGCGGTACATGCCCGCCGACCCCTTCAGGTCCTCCAGCCGCAGTTCGCGCAGATAGACCTGGAAGTTGTCGATGATGCGCGGCAGCACATGCTCGATGGCCGGTATGTCCTCGCCCTTCGAGAGCTGGATCGAGATCTTGATCTTCAGGAAGGCCGGACGCTTGCCGCTGCTGTTCAGGTTCACCAGCATGTCCGGCAGGTCGTAGAAGACCGGCGCCGCGTGGGGATCGGGCTGCGCCGGTTCCGCCGGCGCCTCCGCGTGCTCCTCCTTCTTGCCGAGCAGCGAGTCGAGCAGGCCGCTGAAATAGACGCCCGCACCGGCGCCGATCAGCAGCACCAGGGGCAGGATGACGAACAGGACCAGCTTCTTGCCGCTGAATTTCTTGCGCGGCAGGCCATCGGTCGGAACGTCGTCTTCAGCGTGCGCGGTCATGGAATCCTAAGCGCGAGCGGTGGCGGAGCGTGGCCTTACCAGCCCAGCAACCCTATCTTTCGGATAGTTAACAAAGCCTTTCAGGCATGGTCCGGGGCTGTGACAGAAGCGCAACCACAGGCGGCGGCACGGTTCTTGATTGGGGCATCGCCGGAGATCCCCGTCAACCGAGGAGCGAACGCCCGAGCCACGCCCGCAGCCCACGCCACCCAGACCGCCCTGCCCCGCCTGCCCCGCCGCCCGTCCGCCCACGTTCGGCGGACGCGGCGGCCTTGCGATCCGCGCGCCGCCCGCGCCGCGGCAACGGGACGCTTTTGCCCGGCGCCGGGCGGCAGCCCTTGCCAGCCCACCGGCAGTTCTTGCCCGGCAGCCGCTTCCCCGACGGCGGCAACGCCCGCCATCGCCGTCTTCCCGGCCCTTTCCGCCGCTGGCACGCGTCGTGCATTGCCATTTGCGCCGGTCGGGACGCTCCCCCGGCCCGAATGGACGAGAGGCCGCCGATGGAAAACCCGATCTACGTGTCCCTGTCGCGTCAGATGACCCTGCGCCGCCAGTTGGACGTGATCTCGAACAACATCGCGAACATGAACACCACGGGCTTCAAGCAGCAGCGCATGCTGTTCACGGAGTTCCTGGAGCGTCCGGGCATGCACGAGCAGATCAGCTTCGTGCAGGACCGCGCCGTGGTGCGCGACCTCTCGGCGGGCGGCATGATGCAGACCGGCAACCCGCTGGATCTGGCGCTGACCGGCCACGGCTACTTCACGGTCGATACGGCGAGCGGCCCGCGCTACACCCGCGCCGGCAATTTCCGGCTGAACGACCAGCGCCAGATCGTCGACGGCGGCGGCCTGCCGGTCCTGGGCGACAACGGCCAGCCGCTCGCCATCCCGAACGGCACCCGGGACATCATGGTGTCCGGCGACGGCACCGTCTCCACCGAGCTGGGTCCGGTCGGCCGGCTGAACATCGTCACCTTCCGCAACGAGCAGCTGATGACCGAGGTGGGGGCCGGCCTCTACGTCAGCGACGAGGAGCCGCAGGCGGCCCCGGCCGACACGAAGGTGGCACAGGGAATGCTAGAGAATTCGAACGTGAAGCCGGTGGTCGAGATGACGGCGCTGATCGAGATCCAGCGCCAGTACCAGTCGAACCAGAAGCTGATCGAGAACGAGCACGAGCGCATCCGCAGCGCCATCCAGAAGCTGGGCCGCACAGCCTGATCGACCGCGTAAAGGAGCAAGAACCATGCGCAGCCTCGCCATCGGCGCCACCGGCATGATCGCCCAGCAGCTGAACGTCGAAACCATCTCGAACAACATCGCCAACGCGACGACGACCGGCTTCAAGAAGCAGCGGGCCGAGTTCCAGGACCTGCTGTACCAGAACTTCCGCCGCATCGGCTCCACCTCGTCGGACGCCGGCACCATCGTGCCGACCGGCGTGCAGGTGGGCGCCGGCGTGCGCGTCGCCGCGGTGGCCCGCGTGCTGGAGCAGGGCAACCTGACCGTCACCGACAACAAGCTCGACGTCGCCATCAACGGCTCCGGCTACTTCCAGGTGCAGCTTCCCAGCGGCGACACGGCCTACACCCGCGCCGGCAATTTCAAGCTGTCGCCGGAGGGCATCATCGTCACCGCCGACGGCTATCCGGTGCAGCCGGCCATCACCATCCCGGCGGAAGCCGTGGACGTCGCCATCAACGCCTCGGGCGAGGTGATGGTGAAGCTGGACGGCCAGGTGGCCCAGCAGAATGTCGGCCAGATCCAGCTGGCCACCTTCGCCAACGCGGCCGGCCTGGAAGCGGTCGGCGACAACCTGTTCCTGCAGACCGGCGCGTCGGGCGAGGCGGTCGGCGGCAACCCCGGCGCCCCCGGCTTCGGCCGCGTGGTGCAGGGCGCGCTGGAGACCTCCAACGTCAACATCGTGCAGGAGATCACCACCCTGATCTCCGCCCAGCGCGCCTACGAGATGAACTCCAAGGTCATCAAGACCACCGACGAGATGATGCAGCAGGCCTCGCAGCTCCGCTGATCCCGGCACCGCCGTAAGGCTCGTCTTTGCAAGGAAGTCCCGCCATGCCCCGCCCCGCCCTCCGCATCCTCGGCACCGCCCTCGTCGCCGCCGCCCTCGCCGGCGGCCCGGCGGTCTTCGCCCGGTCGGCCCTCGCCCAGACTGTGGACGGCGCCGCTTCCGCGGCGGCACAGGCGGTGGTCTACAGCCCGGCCCATGTCGAGGCGGCGCTGTCCGACGCGCTGTCCCGCCAGATCACCACCGGCCGCCTGCAGATGGAGCTGGACAACCGGGCGGTGGAGCTGCGCGCCCCGGCGGGCGCCGGCAGCCTGACGGTGGAGAACCTCTACTACAACCCGGTGCAGGGCCGCTTCGCCGCGGAGGTGATCGTGGCCGACACCCGCCCGGTCGTCCGCCTCCCGGTGTCGGGCCGCGCCTATGGCGTGGTGCAGGTGCCGGTGCTGTCGCGGCGCATCGCGCCCGGCGACGTGATCGGCCCCGGCGACGTGGATTGGCAGGACGTGCGCGCCGACCTCGCCGGCAGCGACATCGCCGCCACCGACGCCCAGCTCATCGGCCTGACACCCCGGCGCGGCGTCCCCGTGAATCAGCCGGTGCGGCTGCGCGACCTGCAGTCGCCGCGGGTCGTCGACAAGGGCGCGCTGGTCACCATCACGCTGGCCACCGAGAACCTGACCCTGTCGGTCCAGGGCAAGGCCCTGCAGGACGGCGGCCGGGGCGACGTGATCCGCGTCGTCAACACCCAGTCGAACCGCATCCTCGAAGCGACCGTCGCCGGCCCCAACATCGTCGCCGTGGCAAAGCCCGGCGTCCTCGCGAAGTAAGGAGAAAGCTCCCATGCCCGCCCTCAAGACGACCGCCCCCGGGCACACGGTCCGCATGGCGTTCCGCTTCGCTCTGCTCGCCGCCGTCGCCGCCGGCCTCCCCGCCTGCAACGCCATGTCGCGCGTGGCGGACATCGGATCCGCCCCGGAACTCACCAAGATCAAGGACCCGCAGGCGCAGCCCGGCTACCAGCCGGTCAGCCTGCCGATGCCCACGCCGCTGCCGACGGAGCGCAACCCGAACTCCCTGTGGCGGACCGGCGCCAAGGCCTTCTTCAAGGACCAGCGCGCCGCCAAGGTCGGCGACCTGCTGACCGTTGACATCCAGATCAACGATCAGGCGCAGATGAACAACCAGACGACGCGCACCCGCGGCAACACCGAGAAGGCCGGCATGCCGAGCCTCTTCGGCTTCGAAGGAAAGGCGCTGCAGCGCGCGCTGCCCGACGGGGTGAACGCCGGCAGCCTGCTGGACCTCAACAGCTCGACCTCCAACGACGGCAAGGGCGCCATCAACCGCAAGGAGCAGATCACCCTCAAGGTGGCCGCGCTGGTCACCCAGACCCTGCCCAACGGCAACATGGTGATCCAGGGCCGCCAGGAGGTCCGGGTGAACTACGAGGTGCGCGACCTGATCATCACCGGCGTGATCCGGCCCGAGGACATCACCGCGCAGAACACCATCAGCTACGAGAAGGTCGCCGAGGCCCGCATCTCCTACGGCGGACGCGGCCAGATCACCGACGTGCAGCAGCCGCGCTACGGCCAGCAGCTCTTCGACATCATCATGCCCTTCTGAGCACGATCCGGGAAGCCAGGGCCGGACAGCTCCCGTCATCACACCGGACGGGGCATCCGCCCTCTTCCCGCCGTCCTTCACGCGCCCGGGCGGGAAGTTTCTGCCGCCCGGCCGGATCTGCCGCGCCCCTTCCTGCCGCCCCCCGGCGGCCCGTCACCCGCTCCCGGCCAGAAGCGCCTCGTACCGCCGGATGGTCTCCCGCATCTCGTCGAGGATCTGGCGCTGCTCCTCGTTCACCGCCCGGCAGCGCTCCGCATCGGCGCGCGCCTGCTCGGCGTGAAGGCGGGCCTCCTCGGCGAAGCGACGGGTGGACTCGTGAATCCGCCGCGCCTGTTCCTCGGCGAACCGCGCCTCTTCCGCCGCAAGCCTGGCCGTCTCGGCGCATCGGCGCGCCTCCTCGTTGAGGCCGCGCGTTTCCTCGGCGTCCTGCCGCTGCACCTCGCCGGTGATCCGCCCCTCTTCCGCAATGAGCCGCGCGCCTTCCGCCTCGACCTGGCGCTGGAAGCCCGCGGCCCGCTCCACCTCGGCGGCTTCGCGTCGGCGCTCGGCCCCGGCGCGGGCCTCCTCGGCCTTCCTGCGCCCGGCCTCGCTGCGCCGACGCCAATCCTCCGCGTCACTGTCCTGCGCCTCGGGGCGGCCCGCCGGAAGATGCGTCTGGGTCATAGGACTTCCCTTTCAGCAGGCGGTGAGACCCTCTCAGCGCCTTCTCGGCGGAGCGCAGGCGCTCATGGGATTGCTCCAGGAGGCGCATCCTGCGTGTCTGCGCCTCACGGACCATGGCCTGCAATGTCTCGATCCGCTTCAGGACATCCATTTCACCGTCAACAGCCCATTATGGCAACCCGCACCATTGGGTTGTAAACGACCGGCCCGAACGGGAGGCCGGACGTGCGAATGCGCCACATCGAAAGGTGGGGCGCCATCGGAAGACGGTCGTCGTTTGGTGGTGGGTCGGCGGGGAGGGGCAAGCCGTTTCCCAGGCTGGCCGGAACCGGTCGGAACCGGTAGCGTGACGGCTCATTGCAGCGGGCCCGCGGCCGGCCCGAGCGAACCAAGCTCCGACAGAGGGGCGGGCCGCACCTTTCCCATCGCTGGACGGGCCCCATTTTCGGATGGGCGCCATCGCCGCGCAGACGTTCGACGTGACGCCGTTCCCGAACGGACAAAAGCCCCCGCCGGGATCGGAGGGGGCTTGTCCAAGACACGGCCGTTGGCGCGGAGGAGAACCGCCGCGTCAGTCGTCGCGCTGTGTGCGCTCCATCCGCTCGTGCCGCTCCTGGGCTTCCAGGCTCAGCGTCGCGATGGGGCGGGCGTCGAGGCGGCGGACGGAGATGGGCTCCCCCGTTTCCTCGCAATAGCCGTAGGACCCATCCTGCAACCGCTCCAGCGCCGCGTCGATTTTGGAGATCAGCTTGCGCTCGCGGTCGCGGGTGCGGAGTTCCAGCGCCCGGTCGGTTTCGGCCGACGCGCGGTCGGCGATGTCCGGTTCCTGGATGCCGCCTTCCTGAAGGCTGCTCAGGGTCTCGCTGGATTCAGCCAGCAGCTCCGCGCGCCAGCGCAGCAGCTTCTGACGGAAATATTCCCGCATCACGGGATTCATGAACTCCTCGTCTTCCGACGGGGTGTAGTTCTTAGGCAGAAGCGGAGACGACATCCGAGAGCATCCAACGCAAAAGGGTGATCCGGGCGGCGCGGAGTATAGGTAGGCGCATCGGCAACCGCAACCCCGCGCTTCGCCTATCGAAGCGCGAACAAGCCCTTGGAGAAGCAAAGTTTTGTGAAATCTCGGGCGATGGCCGTACGGCCGATGCCGAAAAGCCGGTCCTATGGCCGTTCAGGCCGGCGGCGCCCGGCCGCCCAGTGGCGCCCCGGACGGCGGCGCTGGGAAAGGCGCTCAGGGGGTGAGCTTCGCCAGCTCGACCTGGGCGCGCAGGTCGATCTGGTCAAGAATGTCGGCCAGACGCGGATCGTCCACATGGACGCGGCGCGACTGCACCACCTTCACGAGGTCCATCAGCTTCTGCGCCGGAAGCGTGCCGGCCAGAAGCCCGTGCTGGATCTCCTCCAGCTTGTCGAGCATCTCCTCGGCGCGCATCTTGCCGCGCGACGCGCGGGCCGTGGCGTCATCCACCTCCTGCAACGCCAGCACGCTGGCGATGCCGGCCAGCGGCGCCGCGGCGTGGACGCCCTGCGCGGTGTTGGTCTCGCCGACGAGCTGCTTGGAAAAGGACGCACCGGACGAGCCTTCGGCTTTCCCCGTGCGCCGGACCGAGCTGCTGCCGCGAAGTTTTCCGGGGCCTTCGACTTTCATGTTCCGTGCAACCGGTTTCGGAAAAGCGCGATACTCTAGATGGAAGCACCTTAACATCCGGTCAAGGTTTGCCGCAATCGGGCAAAAATTGCCCCTCTTCCGTGACATAAAGCGGTCGGACGCGGTGCCAATTTCCGGCCATTTCATCCGCCGCCGCCGCTTCCCCTTGCCGATCCTGCCCTTTGCCTGCCGTCCACGGCTCTGGCACGCCGTTTGTATAGGAAGGGACAGCCGTTGAGGAGTGTCCCCGCCATGACCGCCACCGCCCAGCCCCGTGCCATGATGCCCCGCGCCATGACGCTGCGTGCCGCCACCGTGCTGCGCGCGGTCGCGATGCTGGCCGCGCTCGCCGCGGCGCTGCTGGCGCTGTCGGCACCCGCCTCGGCTTCCTCGGCGCGCATCAAGGACGTGGTGGACGTCGAGGGCGTGCGCGACAACATGCTGATCGGCTATGGGCTGGTGGTCGGCCTGAACGGCACGGGCGACAGCCTCAACAACTCGCCCTTCACCGAGCAGAGCCTGGTGGGCATGCTGGAACGGATGGGCGTCAACACCCGCGGCACCAACCTGCGCACCAAGAACGTGGCGGCGGTGATGGTGACGGCGACCCTGCCCCCCTACTCCGCCCAGGGCACGCGCATCGACGCCACCGTGTCGGCGATGGGCGATTCGAAGAGCCTGCTCGGCGGCACGCTTCTGGTCACCCCGCTGCTGGGCGCCGACGGCGAGGTCTACGCCGTGGCCCAGGGGCCGATCGCGGTGTCGGGCTTCTCCGCCCAGGGCCAGGGGGCCAGCGTGACGCGCGGCGTCCCCACATCCGGCCGCATCTCCTCGGGCGCCATCGTCGAGCGCGAGATCCAGTTCTCGCTGGCCGAGCTGCCGGTGCTGCGCCTGTCGCTGCGCAACCCGGACTTCACCACGGCCCAGCGCGTGGCCACCGCCATCAACATCCAGCTCCGCGGCAACCGGGCGCAGGCCACCGACCCCTCCTCGGTGCTGCTGAGCGTGCCGGAGGCCCGGCGCGGCGACATCGTCGGGCTGATCACCGAGATCGAGCAGCTCCGGGTCACCCCCGACCAGGTCGCCCGCGTGGTGGTCGACGAGAAGTCCGGCGTGATCGTGATGGGCGAGAACGTCCGCATCTCCACCGTCGCCATCGCCCAGGGCAACCTGACGATCCGCGTCACCGAGACGCCGCAGGTCAGCCAGCCCGGCCCCTTCAGCCAGGGCCAGACCGCCGTGGTGCCGCGCACCGACATCCAGGTGGACGACCAGTCCAACAACCGGCTGGCCGTGATGAATTCCGGGGTGACGCTCCAGGAGTTGGTACAATCCTTGAATGCGCTTGGCGTGGGTCCCCGGGACATGATCGCCATCCTTCAGTCGATCAAGGCCGCCGGAGCCCTGCAGGCGGAGATCGAGGTGATCTGATGGATACGACGCTTTCCCTTCCCGGCCTCCCGCCCCCGCGCCTGCCCGCGGCCGCCGAGCGCGCCCAGAACGGCGCGGCGTCCGGCGCCCAGGCGGGCGTCCGGACGGCGGTGCGGACCGATCTGGTCGATCCCAAAAGCGCGGAGAGCAAGGTGGACCCGGCGATCCGCGCCAAGCTCCGCCAATCCGCGAACGAGTTCGAGAGCGTCTTCGTCTCCCAGATGCTGGGCCACATGTTCGACGGGATCGAGGTGGACCAGACCTTCGGCGGCGGCCATGCCGAGGAGATGTTCCGCTCCATGCTGACCAACGAGTACGGCAAGCAGGTGTCCCGCAGCGGCGGGTTCGGCATCGCCGATCAGGTTTACCGCGAGCTTCTGCGCGCACAGGAGGGCAACCATGGATAAGGTCGACGTCCGTTTCCCGCAGCCGTCCAAGGCGCCCGCCGCCAATCTGCCCAAGAACGCCGAGGAGCGCGCCGTCGCCCTGGTCGAGCTGATGAACCGGCTGAGCGCGCATCTGGCGCGCGAGACCGAGGCGGTGATGCGCCACTGCACGAGCGCCGAACTGGCCCGGCTGGGACGTGAGAAGCAGCCGATGATGCTGGTCTATGAAGAGGTGTCGCGCCTGCTGCGCGTGGACCGCGAGGGCATGGCCGCCCTGCCCGACGAGACCAAGGCCGCGCTGCGCGAGGCGACGCGCGGGCTGTACGAGGCGTCCGCCGCCAACGCCGACGCGCTCCGCCGCAACAGCGCGGCGCAGAAGATCCTGGTGGACACCGTGGTCGGCGCCATCAACCGCGCCCGCCAGACCACCACCCCCGCCTACGGCACCGCCCCGGTTCCGCCCCGCGCGACCTACGTCACGCCGAGCCACGGGCCGTCCACCTCGGCCACGCTGAACACCCGGCTCTGACTCGCGTCAGCCCCCCAGCATCCACAGGAAGGGCCGTCCGACCGGGCGGCCCTTCGGCGTTGCCGGGTCCGGCAAGAAGCGCCGGCCACCCGGCGGAATTTGCCGCCTTGCGGACGGAACTGCCGGGCGCGCGGTCGCGGGGGGACGCGCCGGCGCCGGCCTGAAACTGGCCCGCTAGTTGCTTCTGGATGGGGTGCACCTGTCCGCTTCCGGGAATCGCTTCCATGGCCATCCAAACGACCGTCGCGCCCTCCGCGTTCGAAAGCCTGGTCCGGGGCCAGACCCCTTCCGGCCAGAACACGGCCCCGCGAAGCGACAAGTTCGCCACCATGATGGACCGGCTGATCAGCGAGGCCGCGACCCGCAAGCGCGATCAGGTCCAGGCGGAGACGATGGCCCAGGAGCGCCGCAGCGCCGCGGCGAGCGCCGCCGACCAGGCCGCCGCCGATCGGACCGCCGCCAATCGGGCCGCCGCCAACCGGGCCGCCGATCAAAAGGCCGCGGAGCGCAGCCCCCCTCCCCGCCCCGACCCGATCCGCGCGGAACCCGCCAAGCCGCGCCAGACCTCCGACGCCGCCACCCAGGCCGCCACCCAGGCCGACGCCCGGGCCGCCCGCAAGGACGAGGCCCAGCGCACCGCCGAGCGCACGGAGTCCCGGGCGTCCGACGCGGCCAAGGCCGGCGAGGCCGCCCACGCGACTCGCACCGAACGGAGGGACGCCGGCGCCGCGGCTCACGCCGCAGCCAAGGACGCGAAGGCCGCGAACGCCAAGGCGGCGCTCGATGATTCCGCCAAGCCGGCGCCCACCAGCGTCGGCTCCGGCGGCACCCCTCCCGCCGACACGGCCGCGAAGCTCCTGCCGGACGAGACCAACGACGGGACGGGCGAGGGCGGCGCGCAGGACGGAACCGGCGATCAGGCCGCCGAAGACGGGACCGGCGAGGCCGTGATCCTCGACCTGACCGTCACGGTGACCGAAACCACCGTGGAGCTGGTCACCGCCGACCGGTCCACCGTCCTGACCGACCGCGAGGCCGCCCTGGCGCTGGCCGTCGCCCCGGTGGCCATCGGGCGGCCGGACGGCGAAGCCGAGGAGACGACGGACGACGGCACGCTCGGGGCCGTGGCCGAGACGGCTCCCTCCGACGCTCCGGTTCCGGATGGCGAGAAGGCCCCTCTGGCCGGTGACCCCGCCGCCGAGGCCGCTTTGGCCGCCGCCCTGGCCGCCGCCACCCCTCATCCCGACGGCAAGGCCAAGGCCGCCCCCGACGAGTCCGTGAAGGCCGCTGCCGCGGCCAAGCCGGTTGCTGAGGCGCCTGCAACGCTGGCGGACGCGGCAGCGGCCCCGGCTGTCCCGCCGGGCGGCCCGCAGGCCGAGACGCCGGCGCCCCACGCCGAGGCGAAGGACGCCGCCAAGGACAAGCCGGCGGCGGCCGCCGACGCGCTGTCCGCCGGCGCCCTGCCCATCGCCGACCTGCCGAACGACGACGACGCGCCGCTGCCGCAATCCCTGACCGATCTCGCCGGGGCGAAGGCCAAGGCTGCGACCCGGACCGGGGCGGACGGCGATGCCGGCGCCAACGCCGGCAACCGCGGCAACCCGGACCCGAACGGCAACCCCGCGTCCCTGGCCCAGCCGCCGGCGCCGCAGGCACCGCTTGCCGACCCGGCAAAGCCTGCCGGGCAAAGCGCGTTCCTGAACGCCGCCGCCGCGGCCGCCGCGGACGCGCCGCCGCCCGCCGACGGCGCCCCGCAAGCCACCACCCCGACTCACGCGGTTTTCGCCGGAATCGACGGCGCGCACACGGCGAGCGGCGTGGAGACGGGGCTGACCACCGCCCAGCTCCGCCCGTCCCGCGGGTCCGCCGGCCTGCCGATGGGCGTGCAGGAGCAGGTGGCGGTCCACATCAGCCGGAACGTGTCGGACGGCAACGACCAGTTCACCATCAACCTGCGTCCCGCCGAGCTGGGCCGCATCGACATCAAGCTGGAGATCGGCCAGGACGGGCGGGTCACCGCATCCGTCGCCGTGGAAAAGGCCCAGACCCTGGAACTTCTGCAGCGCGACAGCCGCAATCTGGAACGCGCCTTGCAAGACGCCGGGCTGAAGGCGGACAGCAACAGCCTCAACTTCAGCCTGCGCGGCGAAGGCGGCCAGTCGTTCCAGGAATCGGGACGGCAGGGCGGCTCGGGCCGGCGGGGTCGCGGCTTCGGCGGCGGTCCGGGCGAGGTGGAGGACGCGCAGACCGCCTACACACTGACCGTGGCCCCGGGCCGCGTCGACATCCAAGCCTGACCCAGAACGTTCAGACCAGCCGCAGCCATTCCAGCGAAGGACGACGACCATGGCCACCACCAACACCGATTACGGCAGCAGCTGGAACCTGAACCAGACCAAGACGAAGACGGACACCACCAAGACCACGAAGACCGCCGACGAGCAGAAGCTCGACACCGCGGTGAAGGGGTTGGGCGACAACTTCGAGCATTTCCTGAAGCTGCTGACCACGCAGATGCAGAACCAGGACCCGCTGAAGCCCATGGACACGAACGACATGACCAAGCAGCTGGTCGATTTCGCGAACGTGGAGCAGAACATCGGCACCAACAGCCGGCTGGACAAGCTGCTGAAGCTGCAGAACGCCTCGACCAACTCGACCAACCTCGCCTATCTGGGCCGCACCGTCACCTTCGAGGGCGACAGCTTCGACTACACCCAGGGCATGACGGCGGCCCCGCTGGCCTATGAGTTGGAGAAGTCGGCCAAGTCGGTGCGCGTCGACATCCTGGACAGCAAGAACCGCGTCGTCCGGTCGATGACCGGCGAGACCGCCGCCGGCATCAAGCATGTCGTGAACTGGGACTTCAAGGACGACGGCGGCAACGCCGTCCAGCCGGGCCAGTACCGCCTGAACATCGCGCCGGTGTCCGAGAAGAAGGACGACATCATCAAGGCGACCCCCTTCACCTTCGGCACGGTCAGCGGCATCGGGTCCAACAAGGACGGCGAGACGGTGGTGTCCGTGGGCAGCGTCGAGGTGCCGCTGTCCAAACTCAGCAAGGTGTTCTGAGGGCACCCCGCCCTCGCGCTCAAGCGTCGTCACGCTGCATGGTCAAAGGCATGGGCAGAGGTCCGCAGGGGCCTATGCGCCATGCCTTTTATGCTTAAAACATTAACCCTATCGTTTAGGCTTTTGTTAAGCGGAGAAGGGGTAGGTTACCACCAAATCGTGGAATACACTGCTGATGGTGGAGCGTCCGCGCATGTCATCTCGCGAGCTTGAAATGAGCGACGATGGCTCCAGTGGAGCGTCGGTCATCGGTCCAGCAGGACGGCCGATGACAGAAAATGATCTTCCCCCTCCGGACACCAAGCGCTGGGTGATGCGGCGCAAGGCGGAGGTTGTGGCCGGCGTGCGTTCGGGGCTGATCAGCCTTGAGGAAGCGTGCCGCCGCTACACCCTGTCCGTGGAGGAGTTCCTGTCCTGGCAGCGGCTGATCGACAGCCACGGCATGCGGGGCCTGCGGGCCACGCGGCTGCAGGATTATCGCGGAAACCAGCCGCCGCCGTCCGTGCGCGGCCGCATGGCCAGCACCGCCGCCGAATAAGCTGCTCCCGCGCACCGTCCGTCCGGACCAGACCGCCGCAGGCCCACCCTGCGGCGTCGTTGTTTTCTGCGCCGGCGCAGGAACGGCGAGCGTCTGACGCCCGGACACTTTGCGTCCGGACAGCTTTGCAATTTTTGCGTGGCAGATATCGCTTTCGTTCCCGCGCCGCAAAGATTAACGCAGAGCGGCAATGCAACCCGCGACGGGAGTTCACCGCCCCATGCGCTATCTCGACGATCTGACCCCCGGCGACCGCTTCACTGGCGGCCCGGTGACCGTGACGGAGGAGGACATCGTCGCCTTCGCGCGGCAGTTCGACCCGCAACCCTTCCACCTCGACCCCGAGGCGGCGCGGGACAGTCTCTTTGGTGGGCTGGCGGCCAGCGGCTGGCACACCGCCGGGCTGACCATGCGGATGATCGTCACGGGAGACGGCGCGCTGGCCGGCGGCTTCGTCGGAATGGGGGTGGAGGACATCCGCTGGCCCAAGCCCACCCGCCCCGGCGACGCGCTGCGGATCGAGAGCGAGATCCTGGAGGTCCGCGTGTCGGCCAAGCGCGCCGACCGCGGCATCGCCCGCGTGCGCACCACCACCCTCAACCAGGATGGCGCGATCGTGCAGCAGATGACCGCGAACCTGCTTGTCCTCCGCCGCCCCGCCGCCGATCCGGGGTGACGGCGCGCGGATCCCCAAACGCACAAAGGGCCGCCCGAGGGCAGCCCTTTTGTGTGCATCGCTGTCGTGCCGTTCGGCGGGAATGGTGGGCGCACAAGGACTCGAACCTTGGACCCGCTGATTAAGAGTCAGCTGCTCTACCAACTGAGCTATGCGCCCATTCCCATCCGGGCATCAAGACACCCGGCGGCGTGAAAGGGGCCTTGGGAAGCGATCCCTTTCGATCCGGAAAGTGATGGTGGGCGCACAAGGACTCGAACCTTGGACCCGCTGATTAAGAGTCAGCTGCTCTACCAACTGAGCTATGCGCCCATCACTTCTCGTTCACACCGGCACCGGAGCCTTCGTCTCCACGTCAGGGAATGCCTGACCGTATCGACTAGGGTTCCTGTCCGGCCAAGCCGTCGTCCCGGCCGGTGTGGCGCGGTTTATAACGAAGGGTCCGGGGCTTGTCGATACCAAAATGGATAGGATCGCATTTTTTTGCGGGGCTCGTTCCGGCTCCGCACACACCGATCAAAACCGCCCTCTTCGGCCGCCTTCTTTGACAGCCGGCCAAGCCCGGCGCTATCACCCTTCCCCAGCGGACCGAAGGAGTGGAGACGATGCAGGGCTGGACCGAGGGCTATGTGGGCGGGATCGGCTACATCCACGCCTTCTACCGGGAACTGTCGCCGGCGCTGCTGTCCTTCGCGCTGACCCTGCGCGGCTGGCGGCCCCCGATGGACCTCGCCGGGCCCTTCGCCTGCGCGGAGATCGGCTGCGGCCATGGGGTGAGCAGCGCCGTCCTGGCCGGCTGCCACCCCGACGCCCGGTTCGAGGCGGTGGACTTCAACCCCGGCCACATCGCCGGCGCCCAGCGCCTCGCCGCCGAGGCCGGGCTGGGCAACGCCGCCTTCCTGGAAGAGAGCTTCGCCAATTACGCCCAAGGCGGGACCAAGGACCTGGACATCGTGACCCTGCACGGCGTCTGGTCCTGGGTCAGCGCGGAGAACCGGGCGATCTTGGTGGACCTGCTGAAGCGGCGGTTGAAGCCCGGCGGGCTGGTCTTCGTCAGCTACAACGCCCTGCCCGGCACGCTCGCCTACATGCCGCTGCGCCGCGTGCTGGTCGAGCATTGCGCCGACCGCACCGGGCCACTGCCGGAGCGGATCGAGGAGGCCGTGGCCTTCGCCAGTCGCTTGACCGCCCTGAACGCCGGCTGGTTCGCCCAGGCCGACGCGGTGCCGGCGCGGCTGGACTCGCTGAAGCGCAAGTCGCCCAACTACATCGCCCATGAATATCTGAACCGCGACTGGACCGCCTTCTACCACGCCGACGTGGCGGGGGAACTGGCGGCGGCCAAGCTGGACTTCGCCGGCCCCGCCGTCCCGATGGAGCAGATGGACGAGCTGTCCCTGCCGCCGGACGCCCTGCCCCTGCTGGCCGAGGCGCGCGACCCGGCCTACCGCGAGACCTTGCGCGACCTGCTGACCAACCGCGCCTTCCGCCGCGACCTGTTCGTGAAGGGGGCGGAACGGCTGACCGCGGCGGAGCGGCGGGAGCGGCTGCGCGCCACCCGCTTCACCCTCCTGGTGCCGCCCGACGACCTGCCGGAGGTGGTTCTGGCCCCGGTCGGGCGCGTGCCCCTGCCCCAGGACCTGCACGGCCCGCTGGCCGGGGCGCTGGCCGCCGGCACACCGACTCTGGCCGAGCTGTCCGCCCTCCCCGCCCTGGCCCGCCACGGCGAGGAGGCGGTGCTGCGCGCCCTGATGATCCTGACCAGCCTCGCGCTGGCGGCGCCCGCGCTGCCCGAGTCCGGTCAGGCGGCGCGCGCGGTGCAGGCCGACCGGTTCAACGCCGCCATCCTGGAACGCAACCGCCGCGACGACACGCTGGACACGCTGGCGTCGCCGGTCCTCGGCTCCGGCGTCGCGGTCTCGCGGCTGGAGGCGCTGTTCCTGCTGGCCCGGCGCAACGGCACCGACCCGGCGGCGACCGCCTGGGAGGCGCTGGCGGCGGACGGGCTGACGCTGTCGCGGGACGGCGCGCGGCTCGACGGGGAGGAGGCGAACATGGCGGAGCTGCGCGCCCGGTTCGACCGCTTCACCCGCCTGCGGCTGCCGACTCTCCGCCGCCTCGGCGTGGCGTGACGGGCAAGCGGACCATCAGGTCCGGAACCAGTCGAGGCAACCGGTCGGCAGCAACGTGTTGCTGACCAGCAGGGCGCCGTGCCGGTAGAGCGCGGTCGGGTTGCCGCCCGCGCCCAGGTCGATGGCCCAGAGCTGGCCGGAGGGGTCCTGCCAGACCGTCCGCCCGTCCACCGCCGCCACCGCGGCAAAGACGTCCGTCGCCGTCGTGCCGGGCTGGAACAGCACCATCACTGTGGTCACGCCGGGCGGCGGCAAGGCGGCGACCGGCCCGGCGACCAGCACCGCCACGGTCAGGGCAACCGGCGCGACGCGGCCACCGCCGCCCGCTCCCCCACCGCGCCGCAGCCGCCAGCCCGCCGCGGCGACGGCGACTCCGAAGACGACGAACCACAGCAGGTCCCACAGCAGCGGGTTCGCCGAATCCATGCGGATGCGGTGGATGCCGAGAATCCAGTGCGACAGGACGCCGTCGAGGATGTGCCAGACGCCGAAGCCGATCAGCGCGTTGGCGGCCAGGAGACGATCCGCCCCCGCTTCGGCGAAACGGCGCCGGTTCCGCCAGAGCAGCCACAGGCCGCCCGCCGCGACGACGTACATCGCGGCGTGGAACAGGCCGTCCGCCAGGATCTGGACGCGGATGTCCCGCACGGCGGCGGAGTCGACCGCCGACAGCAGGTGATGCCACTGCAGCACCTGATGCAGCAGAATTCCGTCGAAGAAGCCGCCCAGCGCGAAGCCCAGCAGGTATCCCGCCCAGGGAAGCCCCGCCCTGGGATTCCTTGCCGTGGCCGGCGCCGGTGAAGAACGATGTGTCGTGTCTGTGGGCATGGCCCGACAACCGTTGCGGGCGCGGACGGGTTCCGCACCCGGCGCCCGAACGGCCGCAGGCTCGTTATCCGCCGACCAGCCCGGCCTCGTCCGCCGCGCGGTCGAACTGGAGCGCGGCGAGGCGGGCGTAGAGGCCGCCCTCGCGGACGAGATCGGCGTGGCGCCCGGTGGCGACGACTCGCCCCTGCTCCATCACCACGATCCGGTCGGCGTTGAGGACGGTGGCCAGGCGGTGGGCAATGATGATCGTGGTGCGCCGGGTCATCAGCTTGTCCAACGCATCCTGCACCATGCGCTCGCTCTCCGCGTCGAGCGCGCTGGTCGCCTCGTCGAGCAGCAGCACCGGCGGGTCGCGCAGGATGGCCCGCGCGATGGACAGGCGCTGGCGCTGGCCGCCGGACAGGCGCACGCCCTTCTCGCCCAGGAAGGTGTCCAGCCCTTCCGGCAAGGCCTGCAGGAATTCCAGCGCGTGGGCCGCCTCGGCGGCGGCGAGCACCTCGGCATCGGTGGCGTCCGGGCGCCCGTAGCGGATGTTCTCCCAGGCGTTGGCGGAGAAGACCACGGGGTCCTGCGCGACGAGGCCGAGCCGCCGCCGCACCTCCACCGGGTCGGCGTCGCGGACGTCCACCCCGTCCAGGGTGACCGCGCCGGCCTGCGGGTCGTAGAAGCGCAGCAGAAGCTGGAACACGGTGGATTTGCCGGAGCCCGACGGGCCGACCAGCGCCACCGTCTCGCCCGGCTCGATCTCCAGCGAGAAGTCCTTGAGCGCCGCCCAGTCCGGCCGCGACGGGTAGTGGAAGCGCACGTCGCGGAAGGACAGCGCGCCCTGCGCCGGTTCCGGCAGGGCGCGCGGGTTGGCCGGGGCGCGGATCTCCGGCTCGGTGTCGAGCAGGTCGAACAGACGCTCCGTGGCGCCGGCGGCGCGCTGAAGGTCGCCGGCCACCTCGCTGATCGCGCCGACCGAACCGGCGACGACCACCGAATAGATGACGAAGGCCGAGAGCTGCCCCACCGTCAGCCGCCCGGCCAGCACGTCGTGCCCGCCGATCCACAGGATGAGGCCGACCGAACCGAAGACCAGCACGATGACGATCATCGTCATGATGGCGCGCACCGTCACCCGCCGCCGGGCTGTGGCGAAGGCGTCCTCGACCCGCCCGCCGAACAGGCTGCGGTCGATGGCCTCGTGCGTGTAGGCCTGCATGGTGCGGATGGCGCCCAGCGTCTCCTCCACGAAGGAGCCGAGATCGGCGATCTTGTCCTGGCTGGCCCGCGACAGGGCGCGCACCCGCCGGCCCAGGATGATGATCGGCAGGATGACCACCGGAACGCCCAGGAACACCAGCCCGGCCAGCTTCGGCGAGGTCACCAGCAGCATCACCGTGCCGCCGACGAACATCAGCGTGTTGCGCAGCGCGATCGAGACGGAGGAGCCGACCACGGTCTGCAGCACCTCGGTGTCGGTGGTCAGGCGCGTCAGGATCTCGCCGGTCTTGGTCGTCTCGAAGAAGCCGGGGGACAGCTTCACCACGTGGCTGTAGACGGCCCGGCGGATGTCGGCCACCACCCGCTCGCCGATCCAGCTCACCAGATAGAAGCGCCCGAAGGTCGAGGCGGCCATCAGCACGATGACCACCAGCAGCACCAGGAGCGCCCGGTCGAGCAGCGCCGAATCGCCCGCAACGAAGCCCTGGTCCACCAGGACGCGCATCCCCTGCCCCAGCCCCAGAACGGTCCCGGCGGCCACGGTCAGGGCCAGCATCGCCCCCAGGATCTGCAGCCGGTACGGCCACAGGAAGGGAAAGAGCCGGCGCAGCGGCGACAGGTTGCGGCGGCGCGGCGCGGCGGAAGGCGTCGCTTCGGACACCGGATCGGACTTCGACGAAGGACGGGACACCGGGGCTCCCCAGCGGCAGGACGGGCGGCGGGACGATGTGCAGACGGTGCACGGGGGCAAGCCCGGCATATAGCAAGGGGGGGAACTATGAACAAGGTATGGTTTGGCGAGCGGACGGAACCACCCGTCTTTCCAGCGCAGGAACGCGGTTGCATCATGCCGCCTGCTTTGCTATAGACCGCGCTCGCTTTGCAGGAACCCCGGCCATGAAGACTGATATCCATCCCGACTACCACGAGATCAACGTGGTGATGACCGACGGCAGCACGTTCAAGACCCGCTCCACGATGGGCAAGCCGGGCGATACGCTGCGCCTCGACATCGACCCGAAGTCGCACCCGGCCTGGACCGGCGTGCAGAAGCTGCTGGACACGGGCGGCCAGATCGCCAAGTTCAACAAGCGCTTCGCGAGCTTCGGCCTGAAGAAGTAAGCTTCTTCGCCCGCAAAACGAAAAGGGGCGTCCGGTCCGCCGGGCGCCCTTTTCGCGTTTGCGGCTTCTGTTTTCGGTTTGCCGCGAAGCCGGCCGTCAGCCGGCCAGCGCCACCGCGTCGCGGGCGCGCTCGTCCAGGCGGGCGACGCGCATGTAGAGCCGGTGGCTGCGCTCCAGAAGACTGCGCAGGCCTTCCGGCAGCTGCTCGTTGTCGGGACCGGAGGGATCGGTGCAGATGTCCCCGCCCGACAGGGCGAAATCGTCGCTCGCCGCCTGCTCGCGGGTCATCTCCCCGGCGTGGACGGCCTTCTGCGCCAGCAGCCAAGCCATCACCTGGGTCAGTCGGCTGGTCACCCGCATGGATTCATACGAGATCTGAAGCCGGACCTGGGGCGGCAGCGCCCGGTGGCTGACGGCGTCGTGATAGGCGATGTAGTTCCGCGCCTCGATCAGCAGCGCCATCGTCTCGTCGTAAGTTCCGTTGAAGAAGGTCGGTGTTTCCATCACGGCCGTACCCCTCCTGCGGCCGAATGGCCCGATTCCGAGCCTCGGCGCAACTGATTAACAATCGATGAGTGGTTATGGACACCCGCAACCCGTCCGCTGGACGGAGACGGCGCGGCCCGGCGAATTTCAGAAAGCGCGCTCTTGAACGGCGGAAGCGCTCGCCTATCTGTCGCGGTGTCGGCGGACGCCCAGTTGGGGTTCGCCGACACCGCAAACCGGGGGACCGACGATGATCGTGGTCTCCGATCGCTGTATCGCTCATTTGGAGGATATGTCATGCGCTCCTACGACCTTTCGCCCCTGTTCCGTTCGACCGTCGGGTTCGACCGCCTCTCGCGTCTCCTGGAGAACGCGATGACCGGCGACGAGGCCGCCGCGTCCTACCCGCCCTACAACATCGAGAAGACGGGCGACGACGCTTACCGGATCACCATGGCCGTCGCCGGCTTTGGCCCGGAGGACCTGGAGATCACCGCTCAGCAGAACTCTCTGGTGGTCACAGGGAAAGCTAAGAAGGAACAGGAGACCGGCCAATTCCTCTACCGGGGTATTGCCGGCCGCGCTTTCGAGCGCCGCTTTCAGCTTGCCGACTTCATCAAGGTGGGCAACGCCAATCTGCTGAACGGTCTGCTCCACATCGATCTGGTGCGCGAGGTGCCGGAGACGATGAAGCCGCGGACCATCCAGATCGGCACCAGCGGCACGGCGAAGCCGGCTCTGACCCAGCAGGCCGCGTAACCGGAAGGCCTTGCGCGTCGGCGCACCACGCGTCCGCACGGCGCCCCGGAAAACCGGGGCGCCGTTTTTGCGTCCGCGGGGCGCCTTTGCCGTGCCCCTCACGAGTCGCCCCTCATGCGTCGGCCACGATCCGGCCGGGCGGCAGGGCCACGGTCACGGTGGTTCCCTGTCCCGGGGCGCTGGCGATGCGCAGCGTGCCGCCGTGGGCCTCGACCAGCCGCTTCGAGATGGACAGGCCGAGCCCCATCCCCTCGTAGCGCCGCGCCATCGACTGGTCGACCTGGACGAAGGGGGTCATCGCCTTCGGAAGATCGTCCGCCGCAATGCCGATCCCGGTGTCCGTCACCGACAGTTCCAGCCCGCCATCGCCTCCGCGATACGCACGGATGAGGGCGGGCTCTCCGGGATTGGAGAACTTGACCGCGTTCGACAGCAGGTTCACCAGCACCTGACGGAGGCGCAGCGCGTCGCCGGTCAGCATCGGCAAGCCGTCCTCCAGATCGATGTGGATCGGCACGCCGCGCTTGCCCGACTGGATGGCGACGAGATTCAGCGCCTCCCCCACCAGGGCGGACGGATCGACGGGGGTTTCGTTCAAGCGCAGCCCGCCGGCCTCGATGGTCGTGATGTCCAGGATGTCGTCGATGATCGCCAGAAGATGCTCGCCCGACTGGCGGATCGAGCCGGCATAGTCGATGTAGCGGTCCACCTCCGCCGCGCCGAGCAGCCGCATCTCGATCACCTGGGCGAAGCCGATGACCGCGTTCAGCGGGGTCCGCAACTCGTGGCTCATGACCTGGAGGAAGGTCGACTTGGCGCGGTCCGCCGATTCGGCGGCTTCCTTCGCGGCGATCAGGTCGCTTTCGCTCCGCTTGCGCGCGGTGATGTCGCGGATGATGCCGGTGAAGACCCGGCGCCCCCCCGTCTCCACCGCGCTCACCGACAGCTCGATGGGAAAGCGGTCGCCGCCGCGCCGCACCGCGACGGCCTCCTGCACGGCCCCGGCGCCGTGGGCCTCGCCGCCCGGCTGGTAGACGGCCAGCCCGCCCCCCTGGAGCAGCGCGCCGATGCCCGGAATCAGCCGGTCGACGCGATTCCACAGCATGTCGGCGGCCGGAATGCCGAACATCGCCTCCGCCGCCGGATTGAAACTGTGGACGATGCCCTCCCCGTCCATGGTGACGATGGCGTCGGCCGCGGCGTCCACGATGGCGTTGGTGCGGGCTTCCGCCATCAGCAGCGCATCGACCGTCCGCACATATTCGGTCATGTCGGTCAGCGTGCCGACCCAGCCCCGCGCCCGCCCGTCGGCGTCGGCCAGCGGCGAGCCCTGGCACAGGGCGAAGGTGACCGTGCCGTCGGCCCCACGGAAGCGGACGTTCAGGAGAATGGGTTGGCCCGAGGCCACGGCCTCCGCCCAGTCCGCCTCCAGCCGCGGGCGGTCATCCGGGTGCAGCGCCGCGCGCCAGGCATGGCCATGCAGGGCATCCGGCGGCAGCCCGACGATGGCGGCGAAGCGCGGGTTGGCGGACACGATGCCGCCGTCGCGATCCGTCTCGAACAGGCCGACCGGGGCGGAGCGGGCCAGCGTCTGGTACCGTGCTTCGCTCGCCCGCAGGCGCTGCTCGCCCTCCACCCGGTCGGTCACGTCGCGGGCGTGGATGAGGGTTTCCCGGACGCCGGCATCGTCCAGCCGACTCAAGGCCGTCATCCTCAAGGCCGTCATCTCGGTGTGCCGCCATCCGCCCGCCGCGTGGCGCAGCCGGCAGGCGAACGGGCCGATAACGTCTCCGGACGGTTCGTCGTCCCGGCGGGCGAGGCAGCGGACGACCTTCTCCCGGTCGTCCGGGTGAACGCAGTCCAGCATGGCGGTCCCCAGCAGCGCCTCCGGCGGAGTGCCGAGCGCGCGGAGCGACCCGGCTCCCACTTCGGCGAACCGCCCGTCCGGCGCCACCAGCGCGACGACATCGCCGGCAACCGCCATCAAGGCATGAACAGACCGCTCAAGACTCCGCACAGCTCACCATTCCGCATCACCGCTTCCATGCAGAACAGTAAGACGTGAATCTGTTAACGATTCATGATGAGACTGTAATCAACGAAGAAACAGCGGGCCTAGCGCGCAGAAAACCGGGCCGCCAGTGCATCTGTGGTTGCGTTTGGAGCTTCCGTCATAACCATATGGCCTATGCCGGACAGCAGAACGACTTCGGAACCACTGACCTTGGCGGCAAGCGCCTTGCCGGATTTTGCCGGAGTCATGCGGTCGACGCCGCCCAGCAGGAACAGCGCCGGGCAGGACACCGCCGCAGCCGCCTCGCCGCCGCGGACATAGGCGTTGCAGGCGCCGAGATCGACTCCCAGGACGCCGGGCCGCGCCCGCTGCATCAACCGCCGCCCGCCGGGCACCAGCGACAATCCGGGCGCCGCGGCACCGCCGACGTGGCCGCAAGGCCCGTGCCCCCAGCCGACCACCAGTTCGATGGCGGACGGATCGTTCAGCGCCGCGGCGGCCAGCAGGTCGGGATGGACCGGCATCGTCTCCGCCACCCCCAGCAGGGCCAGCGATTCGACGCGGCCGCCATGCCGCGCCGCGGTTTCCAGAGCCACCAGGGCGCCCATGGAATGGCCGGCGAGCGCTGCCTTGGCCACCCCCGCCGCGTCCAGCAGCGCCACGATCCAGTCGGCCAGATCCTCGATGGCGGCGAGCGGCGCCCCGGCGGACCGGCCATGGCCGGGCAGATCGACCGCCAGGACGGAGCGCCCGTGATGGGCGAGGTAGCGGCTTTGCAGGCTCCACACCGTGTGGTCCATGCCGGCGCCGTGGATCAGCACGATCGCTGGCAACGCCGGGTCGAAGGGCCGCCCGCCGGTGTGGGCGTAGACGGTTTGGCCGTTGACGGTCAGGTCCATGGCTGGCTCCTCACACCTTGGTGGCGGCGCGCAGCGCCTGGCGCAGATCGTCGATCAGGTCGTCGCAATCCTCCAGCCCGATGGACAGGCGGATCATGTCCTCCCCCACCCCGGCGGCGGCGAGCGCCTCGGCGTCGAGCTGGGCGTGGGTGGTGCTGGCCGGGTGGATGACCAGCGACTTGGCGTCGCCGACGTTGGCGAGGTGGGAGAACAGCGCCAGCTTCTCGATGAAGCGCCGCCCGGCCGCGCGCCCGCCCTTGATCCCGAAGGAGATGATCGAGCCGGCACCGTGCGGCAGGAGCTGGGCGCGCAGCCGGTGGTCGGGATGGTCGGGCAGCTCCGGATGGGTGACCCAGGCGACGCTGCCGTTCTCCGCATAGGCCTCCGATTCGAGGAAGCCCAGCACCTTGCGGGTGTTGTGAATGTGGCCCTTCATGCGCAGCGGCAGGGTCTCCACGCCCTGGAGGATCTGGAAGGCGTTCATCGGGCTCATGCAGGCGCCGAAGTCGCGCAGGCCCTCGGCCCGCGCGCGCATGACGAAGGCCGCCGGCCCGTACTCTTCCGCGAAGTCGATGCCGTGGTAGCCGGCGTAGGGCTCGGTCAGCGTGGGGAACTTGCCGGACGCTTCCCAATCGAAGGTGCCGCCGTCGATCACCACCCCGCCGATGGCGACGCCGTGGCCGGCCAGCCACTTGGTGCAGGAGTGCATGACCAGATCGGCGCCGAAACTCAGCGGCTTGCACAGATAGGGCGTGACGAAGGTCGCATCGACCATCAGCGGCAGGCCGGCCTCATGCGCGATGGCCGACAGGCGGGGGATGTCGAGCACCTCCAGCCCCGGATTGCCCAGCACCTCGCCGAACAGCAGCCGCGTCTCCGGCCGGATGGCCGCACGGAAGCCCTCGAGGTCGCGCGGATTCACGAAGGTCGTGGTGATGCCGAATCGCGGCAGCGTGTAGGCCAGCAGGTTGCGGCTGCCGCCGTAGATCGAGGAGGAGGCGACGATGTGCCCGCCGGCGTCCATCAGCGTCATGATGGCGAGCGTCAGGGCCGCCTGGCCGCTGGCCGTGCAGACCGCGCCGACACCGCCGTCCAGGGCCGCCAGCCGCTCCTCCAGCACCGCCACCGTGGGGTTGGAGATGCGGGAATAGATGTGCCCCGGCCGTTCCAGGTTGAACAGCGAGGCGGCGTGGTCGGTGTCGTCGAAGACGTAGGACGTGGACTGGTAGATCGGCACCGCCCGCGCCCCGGTCGCCGGGTCGGGCCGCTGGCCGGCGTGCAGGCTCAGCGTGTCGAACTTCAGGAACTTGGCGTCGGCCATTCCCATCCCCCTGAAAAGGTAAGGGCCGCCCGTGGTGCGAGCGGCCCTCTGCTGCTTCGTTATTTTTTGCCTGCCCTGCTCAACTCGGTGAGCTGATTTGCGGCGAGGGTATGGCTGGATGACGCAAAGGTCAAGTAGTGGCTTTCCGAAAGTTGCGATGGTTTTCGAAGCAACTCTTCGAGGCAAATCACTCCACCCCGACCATCGTCTCGTCGGCCAGCCAATCGACCACCTGGGCCAGGGCTTCCCATCCGGTAGCGCCCTGTTCCAGCGCTTCGCGATAGATGGCCACCTGCCGGTGGGCGCTGGTGCCGCGGCGGATGATGTCGCGGGCGTTGGCCACCTCCGCCACGCAGTCGAATCGCTCCGCGTCCTCGCGGGTCAGCTCGATCAGCTCCTCCATCAGGTCGGCGTAGGGAACGATGGTGCCGCGCCCGAAATCGACCAGCCCCTCGTCGAGCCCATAGCGCTGGGCGCGCCAGCGGTTCTCGCCGATCAGCAGGTTCTTGTAGGGCCGCCACGTCACGTTCCGCAGACGCAGCCGCCACAGCATGCGCAGCAGGCAACGGAACAGCGCCGCCACCGTCACCGCGTCGTCCAGCCGGGTGCAGACGTCGGTGATCCGCATCTCCAGCGTCGGGAAACGCTGGGACGGGCGGATGTCCCACCACAGCTTGCTCGCGTCCTCGATGATGCCGGCGTTGACCAGGACATTCACCTGCTGCTGGTACTCGCCGAAGCTCTGGAAGCTGTCGGGCATGCCGGTGCGCGGCAGCTCGTTCCACACCGCCAGCCGGTAGGATCGGCGCTGCATGTCCTGCCCCCGCCAGAAGGGCGACGAGGTCGACAGCGCCAGCAGATGCGGCAGGAAATAGCGGACCTGGTTCATCAGGTCGATGCGCAGGTCGTCGTCCTCGATCCCGACATGGACGTGCATGCCGCAGATCATCAGGCGCCGCGCCGGAGCGCCAAGGTCGCGGGCCAGCATGTTGTAGCGGTCGCGGTTGGTGTGCTTCTGCGGTTCCCACGCGGCGAAGGGATGGGTGGAGGCCGCGATGGGCGCCAGATTGTGGGCGTGCGCCACCCCGGCCACCGTGGCGCGCAGCCGCGCCAGTTCCGCCCGCGCCTCCGCCAGGGTGGAGCAGACCGGCGTGCCGACCTCGATCTGGCAGCGCAGGAATTCCGGATGGATCTGGCCCGGCGCCTGCTCCTGGCAGGCCGCCAGCATTTCGTCCGGCGGGTTGCGCGCGATGTCCCGCGAGTTGCGGTCGACCAGCAGATACTCTTCCTCAAGCCCCAGCGTGAAGGCCGGCTCCATGAACGCTCACTCCCGCGGGAACAGTTTGATCTGGTAGAGATCGGGGTCGGCCAGGATCGGCTCCAGCGCGTCGGCCAGCACCGTCGCCCACAGCCCGGCCCCCTCCGGCGTGGCGATCAGGTCCTGGCGCACCTCGACCAGGACGTTGGGCAGCCCGGCGGGGGTGGCGTGGCTTTCCACCGTGCCGCCCAGGGTCGTCCGGCCCGAATAGGGCTCGTTGTCGCCGACGCACCAGCGCCCGTCGGCGCGCAGCCGCGCGATCATCGGGATCGGGATGCGCGGGTCGTGGTCCCACAGGATGCCGACGTGCCAGGGCCGGGCGACCCCGCGCATGGCCGGCGTGAAGCTGTGGATCGACAGCAGCACCGGCACCTGCCCGCGCTCCCGCCGCCGCGCCACCTCGGCGGCGACCGCCTCGTGATAGGGCCGGAAGATGGCGTCGATCCGCCGCTCCTCCTCGGACCGGTCCAGGGCCCGGTTGCCGGGGATCACCACGTCGTCGCTGACCACCGGGATCGCCGTCGGGTCATCCAGCGCGCGGTTGGGATCGATCACCAGCCGGGAATAGCCGGACAGCACCGCCGTGGCGCCGAAACGGTCCGACAACCGGCGCGTCACCTCCGCCGCGCCGATGTCGTAGGCGATGTGCCGGCACAGGTTGGTCTCGTCCAGCCCCAGGGTCCCCAGCGCTTTCGGAATGGCGCGCGAGGCATGGTCGCACAGCAGCAGAACGGGACTCTCCGACTCCGGACGCAGAACGGTGACCGGCGGCGGATCGTCGGGGCCCAGCAGCGGCACCGGCGGCGCGGCGCGGGGCGGCGACGGCAGGGGCACCGGTCGGGGATGCTCGGCGGGCTTGCAGGGGGATCGCTGCGTCATGGTGGCACAGTATTGCAGGGTCTCGGTCGCAGCGGAAGTTCCCGCCGGAAGGTTCCCATGGCAACGGTCGGGACGCGTGGATGATCCCGGCGCCGCGGCAATGTCCCACAATCCGGGTCTTCCGCAGACGTGCCATGCGGCGGGGGGACATGGCGCCCGCAGGTTGCGTCCGTTATAACGGGCGCCATGCCGGACGCCAGCACCCTCGCCCCCGTCGCGCGCGTCGACTCCGCGCAGCGGATCGCGCTGATAGCCCTTCTCATCGGAGCGTTGGGCATCGCCTTCGCCCCGATCTTCGTGCGCCTGTCCGAGCTGGGACCGAGCGCCACCGCCTTCTGGCGGCTGGCCTTCGCCATCCCCGCCCTGTGGGTCTGGATGGCCATGGAGCCGAAGGGCGGCGCCCGCTCGCGCAAGCCATCGTCGATGCGCGACTACGCGCGGCTGACCGCCGCCGGCCTGTTCTTCGCGGGCGACCTCGCCATCTGGCACTGGTCGATCCGCTACACCTCCGTCGCCAACTCCACGCTGCTCGCCAACTTCGCGCCGATCTTCGTGACGCTGGTGTCCTGGCTCGTGTTCAAGGAGCGGTTCAGCCGGACCTTCCTCACCGGGCTCGCCCTGTCCCTGTGCGGTGCCATCATCCTGATGGGGCAAAGCCTGCAGCTCAGCCCCGACCATCTGTTCGGCGACGCGCTGGGGCTGCTGACCGCCGTCTTCTACAGCGGCTACTTCCTGATGGTCGGCCGTCTGCGGTCGGAATTCTCCACCGCGACCATCATGACCTGGAGCGGCATCGTCACCGGCCTCGCCTTGCTGCCCATCGCCTTGCTGTCGGGGGAAAGCCTGATCGCCGGAACGCTCGGCGGTTGGGGCGTGCTGCTCGGGCTCGCCCTGGTCAGCCATGCCGGCGGCCAGAGCCTGATCGCCTACGCGCTGGCCCACCTGCCTGCCGCCTTCTCCTCCGTCAGCCTGCTGCTCCAGCCGGCGGCGGCGGCGGTGCTGGCCTGGGCGCTGCTCGCCGAGCCGCTCGGCGCGTTCCAGGCGGTCGGCGGCGCCGTCGTGCTGGCCGGCATCCTGGTGGCCCGCCGCGGGAGCCGATGAAGGGGCCGCCGCTGGCGCCGACCATACGCCGCCGTCCGGATGCGAGTTGACGTGATTTGCCCGACTCGGGTACGACCTATGACCGATTGCTGATGAAAGGGCATGACACCGTGTCCGACACCGAAGAACCCCACCACGTACCGCCCTCCTCCCAGCGCATCTCCGAATGGGTGGCGGAGCGGATTCTCGAGCGGATCGCCCGCGGCGAACTGGTTCCGGGAGAGCGTCTGCCCGGCGAGCGCCAACTGGCCGAGCAGCTCCATGTCAGTCGGGTGTCGGTGCGCGCGGCCTTGCAGAAGCTGAAGACGCAGGGCTTCCTGACCGCCGTGCAGGGCGGCGGGACGAGGGTGGTGTCCTCCGCCGGCGCCATGGACGGCGCCCTGACCGAGATGGTCCGGGTGAAGCACGCCAACCTTTGCGACCTCGTGGAGATCAGGCAGGCCCTGGAAAGCTGGGCGGCGCGGCGCGCCACGGAGCGCGCGACGCAGGAGCAGATCGACCACATCGGGCGGGTCCTCGCCGCGATGGGCGAGACGGGCCGCGACGGCAAGCAGGCGGCCGACGACATGGACTTCCACCTCGCCGTCGCCCAGGCGGCGGGAAGCCCGGTCTACCTGCATCTGCTGGCGACCATCCGCGACATCCTCGGCCAGATGATGGAGTACCATCACACCGAGCCCTTCGCGCTGGGCCGCGAGGCGCTGATGATCGACCATCACCGCGCCATCTACGACGCCATCCGGCGCCGCGACGCCGACGCCGCGGCCGCCGCGGCGACCGATCACCTCGGCTGGGTGCTCGACCGTTACAACGACCTGAGCCGGAAGGCGGAAGACCTTTCCCGCCCCGACACCGACGCCGCTCCATAACCGCGGGCGGCGCCTTTTGGGGAGGACCGCCCTCCCCGCCTCGGCGTCACAGGCTGAAAAACGCGTCACGGCATGAAAAAAGCCGCGAGGATCCGAAGATCCTCGCGGCTTTTTCTTTCAGCCGATCATGGCGATCCCAGTCAGGAGGCCAGGATGCCCTCGATCTGCTTCGTCACGTCGTCGATCTCGGCCATGCCGTCCACCGTCTTCAGAACGCCGCGGCTCTGGTAATACGGGAGGATCGGCGCGGTCTGCTCGTGATACTGGGCGAGGCGGGTCTTCACCGTGTCGGCGTTGTCGTCGGCCCGGCGCTTGAACTCCGTGCTGCCGCAGACGTCGCAGACGCCCTCGACCTTCGGCTTCTCGAAGACGTCGTGATAGCCCTTGCCGCACTTGGCGCAGGTGTAACGACCGGTGATGCGCTCGACCAGGATGTCGTCGACGACTTTCATCTCGATGACATGATCGAGCTTCAGGCCCTTGTCCGACAACATGCTGTCCAGCGCTTCGGCCTGGGCGACCGTGCGCGGGAAACCGTCGAGGATGAAGCCGTTGGCCACATCCGGCTTGGAAATGCGCTCAGCGATGATTTCGACCATCAGCGCGTCCGGCATCAATTTGCCGGCGGACATGATGTCCTTCGCCTGCTGCCCAAGCGGACCACCCTCGGCGACCATCGCGCGGAGCATATCGCCCGTGGAAAGCTGGACGAGTCCGCGCGTGTCTTCGAGACGCCGCGCCTGGGTCCCCTTCCCGGCGCCCGGCGGTCCGAGCAGAATGAGATTCATTACTTTCTCCCCCGAAGCTTCGCTTTTTTAATCAGCCCCTCATACTGGTGGGCCAGCAGATGGGAATGAATCTGCGCGACCGTGTCCATCGTCACCGTGACCACGATCAGCAGGCTGGTGCCGCCAAAATAGAACGGAACCGAATGCTGGGAAATCAGGATTTCGGGGAGGAGACAAACCGCCACAAGGTAGGCGGAACCGATCACCGTCAGGCGGGTCAGCACGTAGTCGATGTAGTCCGCGGTGTTCTTGCCCGGACGGATGCCGGGAATGAAGCCGCCATACTTACGCAGGTTCTCGGCCGTGTCCGCGGGGTTGAAGACGATGGCCGTGTAGAAGAAGCAGAAGAAGATGATCAGCGCCGAATACAGGATCATGTAGAGCGGCGTGCCATGCGCCAGATAGCGCGTGACGGTCTGCAGCCACTCCGGACCCTCGCCGCCCGCGAAGCCGACCGCGGTCAGCGGCAGCAGCAGCAGCGACGACGCGAAGATCGGCGGGATGACGCCCGCGGTGTTCAGCTTCAGCGGCAGGTGCGACGCTTCGCCGCCGAACACGCGGTTGCCCATCTGCCGCTTCGGGTACTGGATCAGCAGACGGCGCTGCGCGCGCTCCATGAACACGATGAAGAACACGACGCCCACCGCCATCAGCAGCAGGAAGACGATGAACAACGTGGACAGCGCGCCGGTGCGGCCCAACTCCAGCGTGCTGACCAGAGCGCGCGGCAGCTCGGCGACGATGCCGGCGAAGATGATGAGGGAGATGCCGTTGCCGATGCCGCGGGCGGTGATCTGCTCGCCCAGCCACATCAGGAACATCGTGCCGCCGACCAGCGTGATGACCGTGGCGATCTTGAAGAACAGCCCCGGTTCCGGAACCGCGGCGCCGGACGCGCCGGTCATCGCCTCAAGCCCCACCGCCAAGCCCCAGGCCTGCACGGTCGCCAGAAGGACGGTGCCGTAGCGGGTGTACTGGTTCAGCTTCTTGCGGCCCGACTCGCCCTCCTTCTTCAGCGCTTCCATCTGCGGCGACACCGCGGTCAGAAGCTGCACGATGATGGAGGCCGAAATGTACGGCATGATGTTGAGCGCGAAGATCGTCATGCGGTGCAGCGCGCCGCCGGCCAGCATGTCGAACATGCCCAGGATGCCCCCGCCCTGCTGCCGGAAAATATCGGCCAGGATCTGCGGGTTGACGCCCGGAATCGGGATGTAGGTGCCCAGGCGGTAGATGATCAAGGCACCAAGGGTGAACCAGATCCGCTTCTTCAGCTCGGTCGCCTTGGAGAAGGCACCGAAATTAATGTTCGCGGCAAGCTGCTCGGCCGCTGATGCCATGGGTCGTATCCCTGTCCCTAATGCACGAACGGGGCGGTCCTGCAGGATGCAGGCCGCCCCTCGCAACTTCGCTTCATTTAGTGCCGGAAGATGCCCGCGCGCAAGCGCGGGCTTCCGATCACTCGGCGGCTTCGGCGGCGGACGCGGTCAGCGTGACGCTGCCACCCGCCTTCTCGACCGCTTCCACAGCCGACTTGGAGGCGCCGGCCACGGTGAAGCTGGCCTTCGTCGTCAGGGCGCCCTTGCCCAGCAGACGGATGCCGTCCTTCTTCACCTTGCCGGTGACGCCCGCCGCTTCCAGGGCCACCGCGTCGATGGTCTGGCTGGCGTCGAGCTTGCCGGCGTCGATGAACTTCTGGATCAGGCCCAGGTTCACGACCGAGTATTCCTTCGCGAAGATGTTGCGGAAACCGCGCTTCGGAAGGCGGCGGTGAAGGGGCATCTGGCCGCCTTCAAAGCCGTTGATGGCCACGCCGGTGCGCGAGGTCTGACCCTTGACGCCACGGCCGCCGGTCTTGCCCTTGCCCGAACCGATACCGCGGCCGACGCGCATGCGCTCCTTACGGGCACCGGGGTTGTCCCGGAGATCGTTCAGCTTCGTCATGGGTTCAGCCCTCGTTCTCGACGCGGACCAGGTGCGCGACCTTGGCGATCATGCCCCGCACGGCCGGAGTGTCCTCCAGCTCGCGGGTCCGGTGCAGCTTGTTGAGACCCAGACCGACCAGCGTTTCGCGCTGGTCGTGCTTGCGGCCGATCGGGCTGCCGGTCTGGGTGACGATGACGGTCTTCTTGTCGGCCATGATCAAGCCTCCTGCGCACCGGCGGCGCCGGTTTCACGCTTGCCGAGGATGTCGCTGACGCGACGGCCGCGACGGGCGGCGACGCTGCGCGGGCTGGAAACCTGCGACAGGGCGTCGAAGGTCGCCTTGATCATGTTGTGCGGGTTCGAGGTGCCGATGGACTTCGTCACCACGTCCTGCACACCCAGCGCCTCGAAGATCGCGCGCATCGGACCGCCGGCGATGATGCCGGTACCGGCCGGGGCGGTGCGCAGCACGACCTTGCCGGCACCGAAGTGACCGTTGGAGTCGTGGTGCAGCGTGCGGCCTTCGCGGAGCGGAACGCGGATCATGCCGCGCTTCGCCTGGTCGGTCGCCTTGCGGATCGCCTCCGGCACCTCACGGGCCTTGCCCGATCCGACGCCGACGCGGCCCTTGCCGTCACCGACCACCACCAGGGCGGCGAAGCCGAAGCGACGGCCACCCTTCACAACCTTGGCGACGCGGTTGATGCCGACGAGCTTTTCGATCAGCTCGCTCTCTTCCCGGTCGCGATCGCGCGGCTGCCGATCACGGTCGCTCCGCTCGCCTCTTTCACGTGCCATTTCGGAGCCTCCTTAGAACGTCAGCCCGCCCTCGCGGGCGGCGTCAGCCAGGGCCTTGACCCGGCCGTGGTAAATGTAGCCACCACGGTCGAACACGACCTCGGTGACGCCCGCCGCCTTGGCGCGCTCGGCGATGAGCGCACCGATCTTCTGGGCGGCTTCGACGTTCCCACCGTGCTTGAGCTGCTCGCGCAGCTCCTTTTCCACGGACGAGGCCGAGGCGACCGTGCGGCCGTTCTCGTCGTCGATGATCTGGGCGTAGATGTGCAGATTGGACCGGAAAACCGAGAGGCGAGCCCGCCCGCCGGCCTTCTTGGCAATCTGCGCGCGCACGCGCTGCTTGCGGCGCTCGTGGAGTTGCTTTGGCTTGAGCATGGCGGACCTTACTTCTTCTTGCCTTCCTTGCGGATGATCGTCTCGGTGTCGTACTTGATGCCCTTGCCCTTGTAGGGCTCCGGCTTCTTCCAACCGCGGATCTCCGCAGCCACCTGACCGACCTTCTGCTTGTCGAAGCCCGACACCGAGATCGCGGTGGGCTTGTCACACTTGATGGTGATGCCCTCCGGGATCGGGTACTTGACGTCGTGCGAGTAGCCGAGCTGCATGACCAGCTCCTTGCCCTGCACGGCGGCACGGTAACCGACACCGTTGATCTCGAGGTTGATGGTGAAGCCCTGGTTGACGCCCGTGACCATGTTGTTGATCAGGGTGCGCGAGGTCGCCCACATGACGCGGGCGCGCTTGCTGTCGTTCGCCGGGGCGACCACGACCTTGCCGTCTTCCAGCTTGGCCGTGATGTCGTCGATGAGGGTCAGGCTGAGCGAACCCAGCTTGCCCTTGGCCGTCACCAGCTGGCCGTTGACGGCGACGTCAACACCAGCGGGAACCGGCACGGGATGTTTTCCAATGCGCGACATCGAAGGGTCCCCCTTAGAACACGCGGCAGAGGACTTCACCGCCGACGTTGGCGGCGCGGGCCTCATTGTCCGACATCACGCCGCGCGGCGTGGAGAGGATCGCGATGCCGAGGCCGTTGAAGACGCGGGGCAGATCGGTGATCTTCGAATAAACGCGGCGGCCGGGCTTCGACACGCGGGCGATCTGCTTAATGACAGGCTCGCCTTCGTGATACTTCAGCTCGATCTTCAGGTTCTTGATGCCGGGGCGCAGCTCCTCCTCGGAGTAGCCGCGGATGTAACCCTCGCGCTTGAGAACCTCAAGCACGTTGCTGCGCAGCTTCGACGCCGGGCTCTGCACAACAGACATACGGGCGTGCTGACCGTTGCGGATGCGGGTCAGCATATCGCCGAGCGGATCGCTCAAAGACATTCTCCGACCCTCCTTACCAGCTCGACTTCACCATCCCCGGGATCTGGCCGGTCGAGGCCAGTTCGCGGAGGGTGACGCGGGACAGCTTGAACTTGCGATAGAACGCCCGCGGACGGCCGGTCATTTCGCAGCGGTTGCGGATGCGCACCTTCGACGAGTTGCGCGGCAGTTCGGCCAGCTTGAGGCGGGCGGCGAACTGCTCTTCCGGCGGGAGGGAGCGATCGGAGGCGATGGCCTTCAGGCGGGCACGCTTGTTGGCGAACTGCTTCACCAGCTTGGTGCGACGCTTGTTCTTCTCGATGGCACTGGTCTTAGCCATGGGGTCGTGCTCCAGCCAATCAGGCCACAAACGGCATGTCGAAGGCCTTCAGGAGAGCCTTGGCCTCCTTGTCGGTCTTCGCCGAGGTGACGAAAATGATGTCCATGCCGCGGATCTGATCGATCTTGTCGTAGTCGATCTCCGGGAAAATGATCTGCTCCTTCACGCCCATGGCATAGTTGCCACGGCCGTCGAAGCTGTTGCCGGGGATGCCGCGGAAGTCGCGGACACGCGGCAACGCGATCGTGACCAGGCGATCCAGGAACTCGTACATGCGGTCACGGCGGAGCGTGACCTTGCACCCGATCGCCATGCCCTCACGCAGCTTGAACTGCGCGATCGACTTGCGGGACTTCGTGACGATCGGCTTCTGGCCGCTGATCGCCGTCAGTTCGCTCACCGCATTCTGGATCTTCTTGGAGTCGCCGACAGCTTCGCCGACACCCATGTTGATGACGATCTTCTCGATCCGCGGAACTTCCATGTCGTTCGCGTAGCCGAACTCAGCCTTGAGCGCGGCGCGGATCTTGGAGTCGTACACTTCCTTCAAACGTGCAGCCATTGGTCCGGTCCTCACACGTCGATGACTTCGCCGGACCGCTTGGCGACACGCACCTTGCGGCCATCCTCAAGGATCTTGAAACCGACGCGGGTCGGCTTGCCGTCCTTGGGGTCGACATGAGCAACGTTCGAGACGTTGATCGGCGCCTCGAACTCAACGATGCCGCCCTGCGAGGTGGCGCTCGGACGCTGGTGCTTCTTCACCACGTTCACGCCCTGCACGACGACACGGTTTTCCGCCGGGATGACCTTGAGGACCTCACCGGTCTTGCCCTTGTCCTTGCCGGCCAGGACGACGACCTTGTCCTTGGTCTTGATCTTCGCGGCCATCACAGCACCTCCGGCGCCAGCGAGATGATCTTCATGAACTTCTTGCCACGAAGCTCACGAGTGACCGGCCCGAAGATACGCGTGCCGATCGGCTCGCCCTGCTTGTTGATCAGCACGGCGGCATTGCGGTCGAAACGGATCGCGGACCCGTCCTCCCGGCGCAGTTCCTTCGCGGTGCGGACGATGACGGCGCGATGCACGTCGCCCTTCTTGACGCGACCCTTCGGAATGGCCTCCTTGACGGAGACGACGATGACGTCGCCGACGGTGGCCACCTTCCGCTTGGACCCGCCAAGCACCTTGATGCACTGCACCCGGCGCGCCCCGCTATTGTCGGCGACTTCCAGGTTGGTTTGCATCTGGATCATGGTTTGTACCCTTCCGTTTACGCGGCGCCGCTAACGGCGGCGGACTCAAGCACGACCGTCCAGCGCTTGCGCTTGGAGATCGGGCGGCATTCGATGATCGAAACGGTATCGCCGACCTTGAACTGGTTGCCCTCGTCGTGGGCGGCGTACTTCTTCGACTGACGAATGAACTTCTTGTACACGGGGTGCATGACGCGGCGCTCGACCAGGACGATAACCGTCTTGTCGCCCTTGTCGCTGACCACCGTGCCCTGCAGAACGCGGCGAGGCATAGGTAGCCCTCCTTACTTGCCGGCTTCGGCCGAGCGCGAACGCTCGCCGAGGATCGTCTTGATGCGCGCGATGTCGCGACGCACCACCTGCACCCGCGCGGTGTTCTCCAGCTGGCCGGAGGCCCGCTGGAAACGCAGGTTGAACTGTTCCTTCTTGAGCTGGAGGAGCTGATCGTTCAGCTCCTCGGTGCTCTTCGCACGAACGTCGACGGGCTTCATGCCGCCACCTCCTCACCGCCGCCGAGGCGGGTCACCAGCTTGGTCTTGATCGGCAGCTTGGCGGCCGCCAGGGCGAACGCCTGCTTTGCCACATCCGCGGGCACGCCGTCCAGCTCAAACAGGATGCGGCCGAGATGAACGCGGGCCGCCCAGTACTCGGGCGTGCCCTTACCGGAACCCATGCGGACTTCGGCGGGCTTGGTGGAGACCGGCAGGTCCGGGAACACGCGGATCCACACGCGGCCCTGACGCTTCATGGCGCGGGTGATCGCGCGGCGGGCCGCCTCGATCTGACGGGCCGTGATGCGCTCCGGCTCCAGGGCCTTGAGGCCGAAGGAGCCGAAGTTCAGCTGGGTGCCGCCCTTCGCGTTGCCGTGGATGCGGCCCTTGTGGGCCTTGCGGTACTTGGTACGCTTCGGAGAAAGCATCGCTCGTGCCCCTTACTAGCGGTCAGCCCGCTCGGAGCGGTCACGGTCGCCGCGACCACGGCCCCCACGCTCCTCACGGTCACCACGCTCGCGACGCTCGCGCCGCGGCTCGCCATCGGTCGACACCGGCTCGGTGCCCATGCGCTTGTCCTGCGCCATCGGGTCGTGCGCCATGATCTCGCCCTTGAAGACCCACACCTTGACACCGCAGGTGCCGTAGGTGGTCTTCGCGGTCGCGGTGCCGTAGTCGATGTCCGCACGCAGGGTGTGCAGCGGAACGCGGCCCTCGCGGTACCACTCCAGACGGGCGATCTCAGCGCCGCCGAGACGGCCGGAGCAGTTGATCCGGATGCCCTGGGCGCCCAGACGCATGGCCGACTGCACGGCGCGCTTCATGGCGCGGCGGAAGGCCACGCGGCGCTCCAGCTGGCTGGCGATGTTCTCGGCGATGAGCTTGGCGTCGATCTCCGGCTTGCGGATCTCGATGATGTTCAGGCTCACCTCGCCGCCGGCCATCTTCGACAGCTCGGAACGCAGCTTCTCGATGTCCGCGCCCTTCTTGCCGATCACCACGCCCGGACGGGCCGAGTGGATGGTGACGCGGGCCTTCTTGGCCGGACGCTCGATGACGACGCGCGAGCAGCCGGCCTGCTGCAGGCGGCCCTGCAGATAGCCGCGCAGCTTCAGGTCCTGGTGCAGCAGGTTGGCGTAGTCGCGCTTGGCGAACCAACGGCTGTCCCAGGTCCGGTTGATGCCGAGGCGCAGCCCGATCGGATTGACTTTCTGACCCATCTTACTCGGCCCCTTCGGCAGCGGCGGCTTCGCGCTCACGCACGATGATCGTCAGGTTGGAGAACAGCTTCTCGACCCGCGCGCCGCGGCCACGGGCACGGGCGTGGAAGCGCTTCATCACCAGGGCGCGGCCGACCGTCGCCGAGGAGACGTACAGGCGGTCCACATCGAGCTGATGGTTGTTCTCGGCGTTGGCGATCGCGGCCTGCAGAACCTTCTTCACCTCGCCGGCGATGCGGCGCTTGGAGAAGGTCAGCTCGGCCACGGCGCTGCTGGCATCCTTGTTCCGGATGAGCTGGGCGACGAGGTTCAGCTTGCGCGGGCTGGTGCGGATCATCGGATTGGAGGCGATCGCCTCGTTCTCCGCGATACGGCTGGGGTTGGAGGGCTTGCCCATGGCTTACTTCCTCTTCGCCTTCTTGTCCGCCGCGTGCCCGTAGAAGGTGCGCGTCGGAGCGAACTCACCGAACTTGTGGCCGATCATGTTCTCGGTCACCAGAACCGGCAGGAACTTGTGGCCATTGTACACGCCGAACGTGAGACCCACGAACTGCGGCAGGATCGTCGAGCGGCGCGACCAGATCTTGATGATCTCGTTGCGGCCCGAGGCCCGCGACTTGTCCGCCTTCTTGAGCAGGTAGCCGTCGACGAACGGGCCCTTCCAAACGGAGCGTGCCATCGTCCGCCCTCCTTACTTCGAATGACGGCGGCGCAGGATCAGGCCATCCGTCTTCTTGTTGTGACGAGTCTTCTTGCCCTTGGTCGGCTTGCCCCACGGCGTGACCGGATGACGGCCACCCGAGGTGCGGCCTTCACCACCACCGTGCGGGTGGTCGATCGGGTTCATGGCGACACCACGGACGGACGGACGGATGCCCAGCCAACGGCTGCGACCGGCCTTGCCCTTGTTGGTGTTCATGTTGTCCGGGTTCGACACGGCACCGAGGGTGGCCATGCAGTCGCCGCGGACCACGCGAAGCTCGCCCGAGGGCAGCTTCAGCTGGGCGTACCCGCCGTCGCGACCGACCAGCTGCAGGTAGGTGCCGGCCGAACGGGCCAGCTGACCACCCTTGCCGGGCTTCAGCTCGACGTTGTGCAGCACGGAGCCGACCGGGATGTTCTTCAGCGGCATGGCGTTGCCGGGCTTCACATCCACCTTCTCGCCGGCGATCACCGTGTCGCCCACCTTCAGGCGCTGCGGCGCCAGGATGTAGGACAGGGTGCCGTCCTCATACTTGATGAGGGCGATGAAGGCCGTGCGGTTCGGATCGTACTCCAGGCGCTCAACGGTCGCCGGGACGTCGAACTTGCGACGCTTGAAGTCCACCAGACGGTAGACGCGCTTGTGACCGCCACCCATCCGGCGCGCGGTGATGCGGCCGGTGTTGTTGCGGCCGCCGGACTTGGTCAGGCCCTCGGTGAGGGTCTTGACCGGCTTGCCCTTCCACAGCTCCGAGCGGTCGACGATGACCAGCTGGCGGAGCGACGGCGTAATTGGGCGATATTGCTTCAGAGCCATCGGATCACACTCCCGCTCAGATGCCCGTGGTCACGTCGATCTTGTTCCCCTCGGCGAGGGTCACGACGGCCTTCTTGAAGTCCGAGCGACGGCCGATGGTGCCGCGGAAGCGCTTGGTCTTGCCCTTGGAAACCAGGGTGTTGACCGCCGTCACCTTCACGTTGAACAGCCCTTCGACCGCCGCCTTGATCTCCGGCTTCGACGCCGACAGCGGCACGCGGAACGTCACCTGGTTGTGCTCCGACGCCATCGTCGACTTCTCGGTGATCACCGGAGCCAGGATGAGGTCGTACATCCGCTCCTGGCTCACCGCAGGTTTCGACTGCTTGCTCATTTCAGGCGAGCCTCCAGCTGCTCGACCGCGTTGCGGGTCAGGACCAGCGTATCGCGGCGAAGAATGTCGTAGACGTTGGCGCCCTGCTCCGGCAGCACGTCGATCAGCGGGATGTTGCGCGAGGCCCGAGCGAAGTTCTCGTTCAGGTTGGCGCCATCGATGATCAGAGCCGAGGTCAGGCCGAGCGAAGCGAGACGGACAGCCAGTTCCTTGGTCTTGTGGGTCTCGGCCGAAGCGGCGTCGAGGACCAGGAGCTTGCCTTCCGCGGCCTTGGTGGACAGCGCGGTCTTCAGCGCGAGCTTGCGGACCTTCTTGGTCAGGTCATGCTCGTGCGAGCGGACGACCGGACCGAAGATGGTCGCGCCGCCGCGGAACTGCGCGGAACGCATGGAACCCTGACGGGCGCGGCCGGTCCCCTTCTGGCGGTACGGCTTCTTGCCGGTGCCGGAGATCTCGCTGACCGTCTTGGTCTTGTGCGTGCCGGCGCGGCGCTTGGCCAGCTGCCAGTTGACCATGCGGGCCAGGATGTCCGTGCGGGACGGGAGGCCGAAGACCTCGTCGGCCAGCTCGATCTCGCCGACGGTCTCGTTGTTCAGGTTCTTAATGGTCGTCTTCATGGCCATCACTCCTGCGGCTCGGCGGCGGCTTCAGCGGCCGGCGCAGCCTTGATCCCGGCGGGGAACGGCAGACCTTCCGGAGCCTTCTTCTTCACCGCGTCGCGGATGCGGAGCCAAGCCCCCTCGGCGCCCGGAACGGCACCCTTGAGGAAGATCAGACCGCGGTCCTCATCGACCGACACGACCTTCAGGTTCAGAACCGTGACCTTCTCGTCGCCGAGATGACCGGCCATCTTCTTGTTCTTGAAGACCTTGCCGGGGTCCTGGCGGTTACCCGTCGAACCGTGCGAGCGGTGCGACACCGACACGCCGTGCGTCGCGCGCAGACCACCGAAGTTCCAGCGCTTCATCGGGCCGGCGAAGCCCTTACCGATGGAAGTGCCGGTGACGTCGACGAACTGGCCCGGAACGAAGTGCGCGGCCGACAGCTCGGCGCCAACCTCGATCAGCGCGTCGGCGTCGACGCGGAACTCGACCAGCTTGCGCTTCGGCTCCACCTTCGCCTTGGCGAAGTGGCCGCGCTGCGGCTTCGTGACGTTCTTCACCTTGATGGCGCCTGCGCCGAGCTGGACGGCGGTGTAGCCATCCTTGTCCTCGGTGCGAACGGCGACGACCTGGCAGCTGTCGACTTTCAGCACAGTCACCGGCACGTGCTGCCCGTCGTCCGTGAAGACGCGGGTCATGCCGACTTTCTGCGCGATCAAACCGGATCGCATTGTTCTTTATCTCCTGACCAGGGACATCCTCAGAGGGAGAGGTCCCTCAACAGCAACGAATTAGAGCTTGATCTCGACGTCCACACCGGCAGCGAGGTCGAGCTTCATCAGCGCGTCCACCGTCTGCGGCGTCGGATCGACGATGTCGAGCAGACGCTTGTGGGTGCGGATTTCGAACTGCTCGCGCGACTTCTTGTCGACGTGCGGCGAGCGGTTCACCGTAAACTTCTCGATCTGCGTCGGCAGCGGGATCGGGCCCCGCACCCGAGCACCGGTCCGCTTGGCGGTGTTGACGATCTCGCTGGTCGACTGGTCGAGCACGCGATGATCGAACGCCTTCAAGCGGATGCGGATGTTCTGGCTGTCCATGTCCAAACGTCCCTTGCACCTCGTTTCGGTGACGCGACTGCGCCACCGGCACCCCAAAAT